>NZ_CP009831.1:1200000-1800000 GCF_000959525.1 Burkholderia multivorans ATCC BAA-247 | reverse complement strand
CGCTCGACGTCGGCGCGGCCAGCTTCGATCGCGTGATGGCCGTCAATGCGCGCGGCGCCGCGCTCGTCGCCCGCGCGGTCGCGCGCCGGATGATCGAGCAGGGCTCCGCGCGCGGCGGCAGCATCGTCAACGTGTCGAGTCAGGCCGCGCTCGTCGGGCTGCCCGCGCATCTGAGCTACTGCGCGTCGAAGGCCGCGATGGATGCGATCACACGGGTGCTCTGCATCGAGCTCGGCCCGCACGGGATCCGCGTGAACAGCGTGAATCCGACCGTGACGCTGACGCCGATGGCGCAGTTCGCGTGGAGCGATCCGGCGAAAAGCGCGCCGATGCTCGCGGCAATTCCGCTCGGGCGGTTTGCGCAGCCCGATGAAGTCGTCGCGCCGGTGATGTTTCTGTTGAGCGGCGCGGCGTCGATGATCAGCGGCGTGTCGCTCGCGATCGACGGCGGCTATACGGCGCGGTAGCGGCGCTCGCGCGCGATCGTGCGGCGCCGCGACATCGGTGCATCGCCCATGCCCGCAAAACCGCTTGGACCCGCGCGCGGCTAAACGGGATCCTTGCTCGGCGGCCCGTCCGGCTGCTGCGGATTGTCGTGATGATGGCCCGGAGACGGCGGCGACAGCGGATCGTCTTCCGGATCCCGGTTCGGGTCCGCCGGGGGCTCGGGCATTGGGGTGGTGTGGTCGGTCATGGCGCGCTCGTGCGATTCGTAACGGCGGCGGCGCGGCGGCCGCGCCTCGTCTTCGTTCTTCGTTATAGGCAATCGCGCGCGCGTTTGCAGTGCGATTCGTCGAGCGGTCGGCGCGCGCCGCGTGCCGCGCATGGCGTCGTGCCGCCGGTGTCCGCTGCAGGCCGGCATGCGCGTCGCACGGCCCGGCGGGCCGCGGCGCGCGCTCAGCGCAGGTCGGCGGGCGTATCGACGTCGCGCAGCACGCCCGGATCGTCGACGTCCAGAAGTCTGACCGGCGCCGTCTTGAACAGCGCGCGGGCGCCCGTATCGCCGTCGAGCGCCGCGAGTGCATCGTAATGGTGAGCGGCAAAGCCGACCGGATGGCCGCGCACGCCGCGATGGGACGGCGCGACGATCGAGGCGTCGTCGGCGTCGAGCGCGCGCGTCAGTACTTCGTAGGTCGATGCCGCGATCCACGGCATGTCGCCGAGCGCGACGAGCCAGCCGGGTGCGTCCGCGCACGCGCGGACGCCGGCCGCGAGGCTTGCGCCCATGCCGCGCAGCGCGTCGGGCGCATAGACGACCTGGCAGCCGGCATCGTTCAGCAGCATCGCGAGTTGTTCCGCGCCCGGACGCACGACCGCGACGACGTCGGCCGTCGCCGCCGCAAGGCGCCGCGCGGCGGCCACCGCGACCGGCGTGCCGTCGGGCAGCGGCGCGAGCAGCTTGCTCTGCAGACCGCTCGGATCGAAACGTTGGCCGAGACCGCCGGCGAGCAGCACGCCGGTGGCGAGTGACGCATAGGACATCGCGGGAGGGGGCGGGAGAAGGTGGCCCGATTGTGCGGGAGCGGGCCACGATCGGCAAGTGCCGATGTTACCGATCGGATGTGACGGGTGGAAAGAATGCCGGCGCGCGTTTCGATCGGCGGTGCGCGGTCGATAGCCGATGCGCGCTCACGCGTCCGTCGCAATGTGTCGCACGGTTGCGCAATCGTGCGTGACGGTTTCGTCGCATGAAAACGCGGATTTCCGCGATCGGCGTTTCCGCTACGACGCGCGCGACGTCGTTCGACCGGACGCTTCCGCCTGCGCGGCACTGCCGTGTTCGCCGTCGGGATGCAGCGGCCGGTCGATCCATTTTTCGAGCCAGCCGATCAGGCGCTCGAGCATGTCCTTGCGATGCGACGGCCGCCCGGACTCGAAGAAGTGATGGCTGCCGCCCGGATAGGTGACGAGTTCGACCGGCGTGGCGGTCGCACTCATGATGCCGGTAAACAGCTCCTCGGCCTGGGACACCGGGCAGCGTTCGTCGCGCTCGCCCTGCAGGATCAGCGTCGGCGTGCGCACGTGCTCGACGTAGCTGAGCGGCGACAGGTCGCGCATCGCGTCGCGTTTGACGCTCAGCTCGCCGTACATCGAGTAGCAGTCGGAGTAGTAGCCGCTGTCCGATACCGCGAAGTGCGACTCGATGTCGGCGACCGGCGCGCAGACGGCCGCCGCGCGAAATGCCGTCGTATTGCCGACTGCCCATGCGCCGAGGAAGCCGCCGTACGATTTACCGGCGATCGCGACGCGTTCGTCGGCGCAGCCTTCGTTGCGCAGCGCGTCGACGGCCGCGAGCTGCTGATCGAGGTCGCACTTGCCCCACTTCTTGCGCGCGCGCGAACTGAAGTCGCGTCCGTAGCTGCTCGAGCCGACCGGATTCAACGCGAGCACCGCCCATCCGCGCGAAATCAGGATCGGCCAGTAGACATGCCAGTTGAAGCTCAGCAACGCGTAGCTCGCGGGGCCGCCGTGCACGTCGACGAGAACCGGCCGCGCACCTTTCGCGCCGGGCGCGGTCAGCCACCATCCGTCAACACGTTCGGTGCCGCCGCGTTCATCAGGCACGTCGAACCGGCGCATCGTGACGTCCGGCATCGTCCTGTCGCGCCACCATGGATTGAAGTCGGTCAGGCGTCGCTCGCCGCTGCCGTCGAGCGCGGCGGTCCAGATGTCGGCCGGCGTGCGCGCGTCGTCGGACGTGTAGAGCAGACCGTTCGCGCCGAGTGCGAAGCGGCCGACCTGGCGGTCGCCGGTTATGACGCGCCGAAGTGTGCCGTCGGCCACGGCGATCGACGCGACTTCCTGTCGTCCGTGGTGCGCGAGCACGAAGTACAGGCGCGTGGAATCGTGCGACCAGAAGACCGTGCGGCCCGATACGATCTCGATGTCGTCGTCGCCGAGCGCGCGCGTGTCGCCTGTGCGCACGTCGTGCAGCCACAGACGCATCTGCGCGTCGCCGTCGTGTTCGCTGCCGATCAGCGCGATGAAGCGGCCGTCGGGGGACCAGCGCGGAAAGGCGGCCGATGCGATCGTCGACGTCAGCTGTCGCGCATTGCCGCCGTCCGCGTCGACGACCCACACGTCCGTGCGATGCGCGAAGCGTCCGTCGCGCGTGCGCGTGAACGCGATGCGTTGGCCGTCGGGAGACCAGTCGGCCTCGCTCACTTCGAACGATCCTCGCGTCAGCCGGCGCGATGCGCCGGTTTGCGCGTCGATCGTATGGAGGTGGATCTCGGTGTCGAGCGTGTAGCCGACGCCATCGAGCTTGTAAGGCAGCCGCCATACGACGCGCGGCGCGTCGGCCGGGCGGTCGGCGGCTTCGTCGCTATCGTCGTGCGTGTTGCCGCGTTGCTCGGGGTCCGCCGCGATCGTGCACAACGCGAGCAGCTGCTTGCCGTCCGGCGACCATTCGAACGACATCACGCCCGACGGCAGATCGGTCACGCGTCGCGCTTCGCCGCCGTCGGTCCGGATCGCGTGGATCTGGCGGCCGCTGCCGCGGTCCGACAGGAATGCCAGCGCCTGTTCGCCGGGACACCAGCGCGGATGCGAATCGGCGTTGCCGAACGTGAGTTGTCGAGGCGGCCGGCCGCCGTCGATATCAACGAGCCATAGCGCGCTGCGGTAGTCGTCGGCATCGCGATCGGGCGTCGACAGTTCACAGACGGCCAGATCGCCCTCGAAGCGGCACTGCAAATCGACGATGTCGCGGTAGAGATAGAGATCGTCGGGCTCGAATGGTTGCGGCATGGTCGTGATCTCCGGCGAAGTGGGCCCGGCAGGCGAGTCGCCCCCCGCAGCGCGCGGGGGGCTTGTTGCTGTTCTAGCGGCGACCGCATAACGTCACTTCTTTTCGTTGCGACGCTGTTCTTCCTGACGGTTTTCGCTGCGCTTCTCGTTACGATTCTCCTGTTTCTCGTTGCGCTCCTTTTCGTGATGCTCGCTGCGTTCTTTCCGCTCGCTGTGCTGGTGTTCCTGATTCGCCATGATCCTTCTCCAGTGGTTGAGCGCGTCGATGGACGCGGAACGGATAGAGCATCGCGCGTGCCGCCGAGCGGCGATGTCGAAGCCGACGGGCGAATCTGCATGCGCGACGTGAATCGACCGTGTACGTGAATCCAAGTGAAGCGGAACAAGGGAAACCCATGATCGCGTGCCGCCCGCATTACATTTCGTATTGCAGAATTTGCATCGGTCGGCGTTCCGATACGCGTTTTGCGCGGGAATCGGGTGACCGTCCGACCACGCCGGCATCGCGGCACTGTGGGTATGGGCGATGCTCGACACCGTAGGCCGTGATCGGAAACGTGCAGGTGTGCGCGCGAGCGTACGCGTGTTTGTGTTCGAGTTCGTGTTCTCGAAAGGGCGCGATCCGCGTGCGCGACGTGCCGGCGCGCATCGCGAAAGGGACACACGCCGCTTGCCGCGGATGCCCGCCGTACGCTCTCGGCACGAATCATTGTCGGCACGCGGCATCGCTGCTGCGTGCGTTGTCAGCATCGTCGACGCAACCGGATCGCGTTATTGAACGCCGCGGCCGTTGCGTGACGACCGGACCCTTCATGGAGAGAGCGAATGGAAGATTACGCCGGGAAGTCTCAGGACGAACGCGTCGCGGCGCGCAAGGGCAAGCCCGTCGCCGCGCAGGAGCAGCCGGGCGGCGACATGGCCGTGCCGGGCACGATGCCCGACGCGACACATAGCAGCGGCGAACTGTCGGAGGCCGGCAAGGCGCAGTGGAGACAGGGCAATACGGCGGGCCGCAAACCGGGCGAGTGAGCGCTGCGCCGCGCTAGGCGTCGGCCCACTTGCGCAACAGATTGTGATAGATGCCGGTCAGTGCGATCACCGTCGGATCCTTCGCGCCTTTTTCGGCGGACAGCGTCTGAATCTGCGTGTCGAGCTGGAACAGCAGCGTGCGGTCGCCGTCGTCGCGCACCATGCTCTGAATCCAGAAGAACGACGCGACGCGCTCGCCGCGCGTCACGGGTGTCACGTGATGCAGGCTCGACGCCGGATACAGCACGAGATCGCCGGCCGGCAGCTTCGCACGATGCACGCCGTACGTGTCTTCCACGCAGAGCTCGCCGCCGTCGTACGTGTCGGGCTCGGCGAGAAATAGTGTGGCCGACAGATCGCTGCGCACGCGGAAATCGGTGCCGCGCAACAGCCGGATCGCATTGTCGACGTGCGTGCCGAACGCCTCGCCGCCCGCATAGCGATTGAACAGCGGCGGAAACACCTTCAGCGGCAGCGCAGCGGAAAAGAACAGCGGATGGCGCGCGAGCGCGTCCTGAATCGCATCGCCGACCGCGCGCGCGACCGGCGAGCCTTCGGGCAGCTGCCGGTTGCGCTTCGCGAGCGCGGACTGCGCACCCGACGTCGCATTGCCGTCGATCCATTCGGCCGCATCGAGCATCTCTCGACAGCGTGCAACCTGCGCTTGGGTCAGCACGCCCGGAACGTGCAGCATCATGTGGCGGACTCCATGTCGTGCGACGACAGCTGCATGGCTGCCGCGCGAAATGCGTCGAGCGGCGACGACGCGAGATAGGCGCGCATCTTCGCGACGAACGCGGGCGTGGCGGTGGCGGGCACGCGCGCGAGCCACGCGAGTGCTTCGTCGATGCGCCCGCGCTCGCCGAGCAGCCGCGCATAGTTGAATTGCCCGCGAAAATCGCCTGCTTCGGCGGCGCGGCGATAGTGGTCGAACGCGGCGTCGCGGTCGACGTCGACGACCCAGCCGTCTTCATAGAAGCCGCCGATCAGATTGATCGATTTCGCGTGTCCGAGCGCGGCCGCGCGCCGGAACCAGTCGAGCGCTTCCGCGCGGTTCTCGTCGATGCCGTTGCCGAGCGCGAGCGCGGTCGCGTAGTTGTACATGCCCCAGTCGAGCCCCGCTTGCGCGGCGAGGCGATACCAGTACACGGCAACGGGCGCGCACGCGGCCGTGCCCCAGCCGAATTCGTAGCAGCGCCCGAGCATGTTCATCGCCATCGGATGACCGGCCCGCGCCGCGTGCGCGAACCAGCGGAACGCGGCGGCCGGATCGCGCGGCACGCCGCGGCCGTCGAGCAGGTACTGCCCGTAGACGGCCTGCGCCTCGACGATGCCGTTGTCGGCGGCCGCCGCGACCCACGCGGCCGCGCGCTCGGGCGGCCCGGCCAGAATCGCGGCGAACTCGCGCGGCGAGACCGATGCGAGCGCCTTCAGCGATACGGCTTCCATCGATCAGTAGCGTGCGTTCAGCGTGACGAACGCGGAGCGGCCCGGCGCGATCGACGCGTAGTGCGCCGGATACGCCTGATCGAAGTACGTGCGGTTGAACAGGTTGTTCACGTTCAGCTGCAGGTCGAGCTTCTTGTTGATGCGGTACTGCGCCATCGCATCGAAGCGCCAGTACGACGGCACCGCGCGCAGGTTAGCCGGATCGCCGAACACTTCCGACATGTAGAACGCGCCGCCGCCGACCGTGAACTTCGGCGTGACGTCGTAGTTCGTCCACATCGTGAAGCTGTGCTTCGGCGTATTCGGGAAGCGATGGCCGTTGTTCGCGGTGTCCTTGCCGTTGTCGCGCAGTTCGCTCTTCATGTACGTGTAGCCGCCGAACACCTGCCACTGTTTCGTGAGCTGGCCCGCGACGCCGAGCTCGAGGCCCTGCACGCGCTTGTTGCCCACCATCGCGTACTGGTTGTTCGGCAGCGTCACGCGCGCGTTCGTCGTGTCGATCTGGAACAGCGCGGCCGTCAGCGACAGCTTGTCGTTCAGCACGTTCCACTTCGTGCCGACCTCGATGCTGCGGTTCTTCTCGGGCGACAGCTGATCGGCGTTCGAACCGACGCCGCCGCGGCCCGGCGTGAGCGATTGCGTCTCGCTGCCTTCGCCGAGCAGCATCCCGGCCGGCGTCGACGACGTCGCGTACGACGCATAGATGCTGCCGTTCTGCGCGGGCTTGAACACCGCGCCGAGCTGCCAGTTGAACAGCGTGTCGTCGCGCGTGTAGGTCTTGCCGCCGTTCGCCTTCGTATCGGTGAAGCGCGTCGAATAATCGTCGACGCGCACGCCGGCATTGAGCTGCCAGCGCGGCGTCAGCTCGATCGTGTCGAAGCCGTAGATCGACTTCGTCGTGGTGCGCGCATGCGCATAGTCGTTGTTGCGCGAGATCGAACCGGCCCACGGATCGGCCGGGTTCGGCGACCACAGGCTCGTGCAGTTGTAGCCGGACGGTGCGCCGATGCCGTTGTTGCAGATCGCGCCGGTGCCGGTCGCGACCTTGTACGTGTCGCGCTTGCCCCATTCGCGCGACAGCTCGATGCCGGTCGTGAAGCTGTGCTTGAACGGGCCGGTGCGAAACTCGCCGAACAGCTCGGTCTGGTTCGCGATGCTGTTGATCGAACTGTTGCGGTTGTTGTTGCGGCGCCAGACCTTGCCGTTGATCACGTTGCCCTGGCTGTCGTCGGGCTGCGTCCAGATGTAGTCCTGCGTCGATTCGGTGTAGCGCGTCGTGTTGCGCACGGTCAGCGCCGGCGTGATGTCGTGCTCGATTCGCAGCGTGCTGATGTCCGACGTCGTCTTGCGGAAGTCGCGGTCGATCAGGCCGTAGAAGTTGTGGCGATCGACCGGCGCCGGATAGATCGTGTCGACGTTCGCGGGCTTGTTCGTCGTCGTGTAGAAGTACGGAATGCCGCTGTCGGGCAGGTCGTCCGTCGACAGATGGTAGTAGCTCGCGGTCACGCGCGTCGGCGTGCCGAGGCCGAACGCGATCGACGGTGCGACGCCCCAGCGTTCGTTGTTCACGGCGTCGCGGCCCGCCACGTCGTTGTTGTGGCTCATCAGGTTCAGCCGGAACGCCGCATGATCGGCGAACTGCCAGTTGCCGTCGGCGGTGAAGCGACGGTAGCGATCGGTGCCGAGCCCGGCGCTCGCGGCGGCCGTCGTGCCGAGGTGCGGCGCCTTCGTGATCAGGTTGATGCTGCCGCCCGCGCCGCCGCGCCCGCCGTATGCGCCGTCCGAGCCTTTCGTGATCTCGACGCGTTCGGTGTTGAAGATTTCGCGCGTGGTCGCGCCGGTGTCGCGCATGCCGTCGACGAACATGCTGCCCTGCGTGTCGTAGCCGCGGATGAACGGGCGGTCGCCGAGCGGGTTGCCGCCTTCGCCGGCGCCGAACGTGATGCCGGGCACGGTGCGCAGTGCTTCGGTCAGCGTCGACGCGCCGCTGGTCTGAATCAACTCCTGCGGAATCACGGTGACCGATTTCGGCGTGTCGACGAGCGGCGCGGTGAATTTGGCCGACGCGGAAAAATCGGCCTTGTAGCTGTGCTCGGCGCGGCCCTTGATCTCGATCGGCGCGAGATGGCCTTCGGCGTCCGCGGGCGCGGGCGGCGGTGCGCCGTCGGCGGCGAACGCGGGACTGGCGGCGAGCACGCTGCACAGGGTGGTGAATTTTCCGAGCTTCGACTCGTCGGAACGGGACTTCATGATGCGCTTCGACCTCGCTGTGTGCCCCGGAGGCGAACTGCTGCAGGATCCTGCATGCCGCCGGGAATTATTACGAATTCTTTTCAGCGCGCATTCTATGTAATTTTCTATTAAATGAGAAGCGTTCTTGTTCTCGTTTGTAAGGAAAACGTGCGTTGTAGCAATCGTGGGCGACGGATGGCGGCCAAACGGCCGACTGGGATGGTGCGGCCGCGCGGGCCAGAGTATTCGGACGTGATGCTATCCATCGCGACAGCATCGCGCCCTTCGGGTCCGCGCGGCGCTGCACGGGCGCAGTACCGAGGCAGAGGTGCGCGACATCCTCGAGCAGGCCGTGTTGTCGGAAGGGCGCGTGAAGCTGGGAACCTTGCTGGCGGAAATCGGGCGGGAGGCAGGCGGTGTCGATCTCGACATCCAGCGTGACAAGACGCGAACCGACCCGATGAGCTTCGAATGATCCTTGTCGATACGAACGTCATTTTCGAACCGCTGCGGCGCGAGCCGAGCGCGGCCGTGATCGAATGGCTCGACGCCCAGAACGTCGAGACGCTGTTCCTGGCCGCGATCAGCCTCGCCGAAATGCGCTTCGGTGTCGCGGCGCTGCCGGAAGGACGCCGGCGGGACTGGCTGGAGCAAAGCATCGAGCATCGTGTCGTGCCGGTGTTTCGCGGCCGGATCCTGCCGTTCGACGATGCCGCGGGCAAAGCCTATGCGCGCATTCGTGCGCACGCCCGTGCCGTCGGCAACGCGATCGCGCCGGCCGACGGCTACATTGCCGCGACGGCCGAGGCGAACGGCCTGATCGTCGCGACGCGCGACGTCGCGCCGTTCGAGGCCGCGGGCCTGCGCGTGATCGATCCGTGGGCGTCATAGGGCGCGCCAGCGCGTCAAGGTATCGCGTCGAAATTAAAACAGCGCGCCGGTGGCCCGGCGCGCTGTTCACGATGCGGTGCGCGGCACGCCGGCCCGACGCAATCGCGTCCCGGCCGGACGATTCCCCGGATATCAGTCGATCCCGTGAAACACGGCATCCTCCGGCCCCAGGTATGCCGGCGGTCGCCACGTCGCGTCGCGCATCGAATGCTGGACGAGGTTTTCGACGCCGAGCAGCACCGCAAAGATCGCCATGCGCACCGGAATGCCGTTGTCGGTCTGCCGGAAGATCGCGAGACGGGGATCGCGGTTCAGGTCCGTCGAGAGATCGTTCGCGCCGGGCCGGCTGTCGCGCGGCAGCGGATGCATGATCAGCGTGTCGGGTTTGCAGACCGTGTCGACGAGCGCCTGATTGATCTGAAAATCGGGCGTATAGCCTTCGAACGACTCGTCGGTGAAGCGCTCCTTCTGGATTCGCGTCGCATAGACGACGTCGGCGCCGCGCAGCCCCGCCGCGAGGTCGTTCGTCTGCTCGATCACGTGCCCGTTCGTCGCGATCTGATCGATGATGTAGGCGGGCATTTCGAGCGTCGGCGGCGACACCAGCGTGAACTTGAGCCCGCGGTAGAGCGCGAGCAGCTTGACGAGCGAATGCACGGTGCGGCCGTATTTGAGGTCGCCGACGAGCGCGATGTGGGCGCCGTCGACGATCTTGCCGAGCCGCGAGAACTCGCGCTGGATCGTATAGAGATCGAGCAGCGCCTGGCTCGGATGCTCGCCCGGGCCATCGCCGCCGTTGATCACCGGCAGATTGGTCGCGCGCGCGAATTCGGCGACCGAGCCTTTCTCCGGATGGCGGATCACGAGCGCGTCGACGTAGCCGGCCATCACGCGGCTCGTGTCGTAGATCGACTCGCCTTTCGCCATCGACGAGAACGTGAACCCGGTCGTATCGCAGACGGAACCGCCGAGCCGGCAGAACGCCGCGCCGAACGACACGCGCGTGCGCGTGCTGGCTTCGAAGAACAGGTTGCCGAGCACCGCGCCTTCGAGCACGCGCGAAATCTTGTGGCGGCGCGCGATAGGCTGCATGACGTCGGCGACGCGGAACAGCGCCTCGACCGACTCGCGCGAGAACTGGTCGACCGATAGTAGTTGCGGCTTGCCTTCGAACAGGAACTGCTTCGCGAGCCCCTGGTTATCTACGCGTTGCGTATAGATTTCGCCTTCCGGCGCCGCGCGCTCGACGATCTCCGACACGAACCGCTCGACGATTTCCGGCATGCCGCGCGACTCCTGCGAATCGTCGGGTAGCAGCCACGTATCAAGCGCACGGCGGCTCACGCCGATACGGTTCGCGAACGCTTCGCGCGTCATGTTGAGGCGGCGCATCGCGTCGCGGAGGAAGGCTTGCTGAGGAACGGGCATCGGCGGCACCTGATGAAAAATATACGCGGTGCGTATATTAGTCGCGCATGAGCCGAAGTCAAGAAAAATCTCGCGCCGGACCGTGTCGCGCGCACGATACGGTGCGCGTTCGTACTGGCGTGCGGCGGACGGCTCCGTATAATCAGGTCAGGCCCCGTGTCCTGCATCGTGCAGGGCGCCATGCCGCCAACCGTTTGCCCGCTCGGGTGCACTGATTACAAGGAGAACGAGAATGACGCGTACGATTGCTGCGATGCTGCTGGTGATGACTGCCGCAATGGCCGGCTGCAACACGGTCGCCGGCGTGGGCGAGGACATTTCGAAGGGCGGTCAGGCAATCAGCAACACGGCCGAAAAGGCGAAGTAAGCCGGCTGCCCGTCGAACGCAAAAGCGCCGTGCCGTCCCGCGATCGCGGGCGGCACGGCGCTTTTGCTTGTGCGTACGAAATGCGCGGCGCCGTTACGACGCGCGATCGACGAACGCATAGCGGCCGTCGACCTTGCGCGGCGTGAACCAGCCGTAGTCGGGGAACATCCGGTTGCGGACGAACCATACGTAGCCGATCAGCACGGCCGTGACCGCGAGCGTCGGCAGCGCGGTCGACGGATCGTGCGTCAGGTCCGCGATGGTCTTCGGCAGCTGCAGCAGCGATAGCGCGATGAACGCGTGATACGCGCCGACGCGGTGTGTCGCGAATCCCCAGATAAACAGCAGCGCCAGCGGCACGGTCAGCGCGACAAAGAGCAGCGTGACGCTCTGGCCGCTCCCGCGCGACGAGCCGAGCCGGCCGGCGAGTTCGAACAGGGAATAGGCGATATCGAGACTGATCACCAACTGCACGACCGCGATGCCGATCAGGATCCGGACGTGCACCTTGTTGCGTCGGCATCGTTCCGGATCGGGCCGTGATGCAATCAGCCGCGCGAGCACGCGATCCTTGAGACCTTGCCCGGACAGATCTGCGAGCACCTCGGCTTTCATCGTTCCCCCGGCGAGCAGCGCCGCGATTTTTGCTTTCGCTTCCTTCTTGTTCATTGCGTGACGGATGGTTGTCGACAGTGGTCAAAAGGCCCGGCCACGCGAATATTGCACCTCGCGGGAGGCGACGCAACGGTTTTGCGGCGCGCGGAAACATTCCTACAGTCGTGGTGAACGCGCATCGGCGCATCGGCGCATCGCCGCATCGCGCGACGCGCGAGCACCGCAGCGTCGCGTGCTTCGTGCAGGGCGACGGCGCGTCATTCCGCGGCGGCGCGCGCTGGCGGCGCGGGGTCGGCATGGCACTGCGCGTCCGCGTTCGTCGACGAATCGCGCCGCCGCGTCGCGCCGACCAGCACGCCCGCCACGACGAGCGCGATGCCGGCGAGGCGCGTCGCGGTCAATGCGTCGCCGAACAGCGCGACCGCGAACAGCACGGCCGACACCGGCGCGATCGCCGTGAACAGCGCGGCCTCGGTGCCGCTCGTGCGCGCCGAGCCCGCATACCAGCACACGTAGCCGAGTACGGTCGGCACCAGTGCGTAATAGGCAATCGCCGACACTGCGCCAAACGTCCAGCCCGACACGACGGCCCGCCATTCGAACGCGGCCGGTATCAGCGCGAGCACGAAGCCGAGCGCCGACATCGCGGCGGACAGCGTCAGCGGCGGCAGCGGTGCGGTCAGCCGCCGGTTCAGCAGAATGAACACCGCTTCGCACGCGACCGCGGCGAGCACGAGCGCATCGCCGACGAGCGCGCGCAGCGACGGCATCGCATGGCCGGGTGCGAACGTGACGAACAGCACGCCCGACGTGGCAAGCGCCGCGGCGACCCAGTCGCGCCGCGTCTGCCGCTCGCGCAGTACGACGGCCGCGATCAGCGTCGACATCGCGGGCAGCGTGCCCAACATCACGCCTGCGTCGATCGGCGACGCGAGCTTCGTGCCGCAGATCAGCAGCACCGTATAGCCGACGCCGCCGGCGGCCGCCTGGATCACGAGCAGCACGGCGTCGCGCGTGGACGGCCGCGTCCAGCGAAGCCGCCGCATGCGCATCAGCGCGATCAGCAACGGCGTCGCGATCAGGAAACGCAGCGCGGTCGCCGTGAACGGCGGAAGGCCGCCGGCCGCCACGCGGCTCGCGATGACGGTGCTGCCGACGCCTGCCATTGCGGCGGCGAGATAGAGATAGCCGATCAGTCGTGTCTTCATGCGCCGCATCGTCGCGTGTGGCGCGGTGCGGCGTCTTGAACGAAATTGCAGCGGTGAAGGAGCGGTGATGTGGGCGCGATGCGGTGGCGATGGGGCGGCTATGCGGAGGCGATGCGGAGGGGACGCAGAGGCGATGAAGCGGCGATGCAGCGGCCAAGCAAGGCCAAGCAAGGCCAAGCAAGGCCAAGCAAGAGCCAAGCAAAGGCCAAGCAAAGGGCCAAGCAAAGGGCCAAGCAAGGGCCAGCGGAAGCCAAGCAGAAGCCAACCGGTGCCGATGTGGTGGCAATGCGGTTGCGATGCAGCTGGCCAGATGCCGCGCGATGCTGGCCGTCGCGATCCTCTGACCCGCGCGGGGCCGTCGTGCCGTCGCACGCGCCGGCTTGCATCGGCCACGTCGACGGCAAAGCGCATGACCGTCGATCGCGCAATCGTCAACGTGTAGCGGCCTGTTGCGCGGCCGACGTCCTGCATGATGACGCCGTGCGGCCGATCACACCGCCTGCGCGAACCGCCCCGGCGTAATGCCGAACTGTCGCCCGAATGCGCGCGTCAGATGGCTCTGGTCCGCAAAGCCGGCCTCGGCCGCCGCCTCCGCGATCGGGCGGCCGCTCGCGAGCAGCGCACGGGCGAGCCGCGTGCGCGACTGAAGCAGATAGGCATGCGGCGTAATGCCGAGTTCGCGCGCGAAACCGCGCAGGAGCTGAAAGCGGCTGACGCCGCTGAGCGTCGCGAGTTCGGCGAGCGACACGGGCTCAGCAGGCGCCGCGTCGAGCCGCTCGCGCGCCGCTCGCACGGCCGGCGCGACGCCGGCGCTCGGCAGCGTGCGGTTCGCATGACGCGCCAGCAGATGTGCGACGACCGTCACGATCGCTTCGTCGCGAGCCAGCGGCGCGTCGGCGGATTCGACGATACGTGCATGCAGCTGCACCACCGCCGCGGCGAGCCGCGCGTCGCGCACCGCCGGATGCGCGAGTTCGATGCCGCCGAGCCCTTCCTCCGCCGCGATGCCGGCAACCAGCGACGGCGCGAGATACAGCATTCGCCAGCGCCGCGCCGCTCGCGTGCCGATCGGCATGCCGTCGTGCATCTCGCCCGGATTCACCATGACCGCGTCGCCGGCGCGCGCGTCGACTTGCCCTCGGCCGCTCCAGGACCGGTGCGCGCCGCTGACGATCACGCCGACGCCGAACTCGTCGTGTGCATGGCGCGGGAACGTGCGGTCGGACTCGAGGCTGATCGCTTCGATTCCGTCGCCGCTTCGCCGGTAATGGGTGACACGATGCATGGGGGCTCCTCGCGCCGGCCGCGGCGCAGATGCCGTGCACTTTAGCGCGTTCCGGCGCCGCGCGCGCTTCATCCGTTTGGCCGATACCGCGCGGCGTGCACAGCCGGCACGATGTGCGTGAGCAGCGTAGACGGCCCGCCGGGTCTGAAGCTGCATGGGAGACGGCAGATGGAACGACAGGATCCGGTATTCATTCAGGTCGGCGCGCTCGCCGACGGTTTTGCGCCCGAGGCCAACATTCTCGCGCCGGTCGACACGCTGGCCGGGCGCACGCTGACGCTCGACACGGCCGGCGGCGAATCGCGTGTCTATGCGTTCGAGCCGGGCGTCCTGCGCTGGCGCGATGCGGCGAGCGGCGACGGCGGCTTCGAGCCCTGCCGCGTGACGCGGCTGCGCGACGGGCTGCTGTTCGTCGACTACGTCGATTCGCGCGCCCGCGCAACGTCGATCAGCCTCGTGATCGATCTCGACCGCGGCGTGTGGACGTCGGTCGTCGGCACCTTGCCGACCGAGGCCGACACGCGCGTCGACGCCTTCACGCGCGTCATGCTCGGCCGACCGCTGACCGGCGTCGACGTCGCGTTCCGGCACGGCACGATAGCGGGCCACGCGCAGCCCGGGCCATTGCACGCGCCGACGCGCGAGCTGATCGGCAAGCGCGCGATGTATCGCTACAGCCCCACGGAATGCTACGAGCACATCTATCTGAACGAGCACTTCTATGCGTGGCAGTGCCTGCAGGGCGTCGAAAGCGGGCTCGCGGACGTCGACCGCTGCCATTACTTCCGGATCGCAGAGGCGCTCTATCTGTTCGTGTGGCGCGAGAAAGTGGTGCCGACGCTCGGCGTCGTGCTGATCGATCTCGCGCAGCACAAGACCGACGGCAAGATCTTCGGCTACGCGCAAGACGACTTCGGCACGCTGTCGAACTTCCCCGTCGGTGCGCATGCGCAGGTGCTGAACGAAACCGTGCATCCGCTCGACGGTGTGCAGCGATGACGGCCGCGCTCGGTAGCGGCCGCGTGCGCGCGGACTTCACCGGCCGCGTCGTGCTCGTGACGGGCGCGGCGCACGGCATCGGCGCCGCGATCGCGCGACGCTTCGCGGAATCCGACGCGTTCGTCGCGCTCGCGGATCTCGACGAAGCCGCCGCCGTCGCGCAGGTCGATGCGATCGCGCGCGCAGGCGGCGCCGCACGCGCGTACCGCGTCGATGCGGGAAACCGCGACGAGCTTTGTGCACTCGTTCGCGCGGTGGAGCGCGACGGCGGACGGCTCGACGTCGTCGTCCACAATGCCGCGTATTTTCCGCTGACGCCGTTCGTCGACATCGACGTGCAGACGCTCGAACGCACACTGTCGGTCAACCTGTCGGCACTGTTCTGGCTCGCGCAGGCGGCACTGCCCGCATTCGAACGTGCAGGAGGCGGGCGGCTGCTCGTGACGTCGTCGGTGACGGGGCCACGCGTCGCGTTTCCCGGGCTCGCGCACTACGCGGCATCGAAGGCCGGCGTGAACGGCTTCATTCGTGCGGCAGCGCTCGAGCTGGCGCGCCGCAACGTGACGGTCAACGGCGTCGAGCCGGGGATGATCCGCACCTCGGCGGCCGGCAATCTCGGCGATGCATCGGTTGCGGCGCGCATCGCGCGCGACATTCCGCTCGCGAGAATGGGCGAACCGGACGATATTGCGAACGCGATGCTCTATCTCGCGTCGGCCGATGCCGCGTACGTTACCGGGCAGACGATCGTCGTCGACGGCGGTGCGACGCTGCCCGAAAGCGGCGCCGCGCTCGATGCGATATAGCGCAAGGGCGCGTTTCGCCGCGCGACGCGCGGCGAGGGTTCGGGTCGTCGTTCGGGTGCGGTGCGGACAGGTCGACGCGGGCGCCGTGTCGAAGCCCGAGCGACGAGGACCGTCCTGATTTTCGGTCAGTGCATGGCCGTGTGCGCGACGACGCGCGATTCGCGTCGAACGCACTGCCGTGCCGGCAACGCCGTTATGCGGCAGCCCGGATGGGCCGCGATCGGTGCGCATTCGGCGATCCAGTGCATCGGCGGGTTGACGGCGAGCGCGCGTTTCGCGATGCTCCGGTCCGGTTCGCATCTCGGCAACGCGTGCAAGAGCCGCGCGTGCGTCGTGCGGCGCACGCAGCGCGCGAGTCGCGGTACGCTATCCGCGGGTCCGCAGGTCGGCAGGTCCGCAGGTCCGCAGGTCCGCAGGTCGGCAGGTCGGCAGGTCGGCAGGTCGGCAGGTCGGCACGTCGGCAGGTCGGCAAGTCACAGCGCGGCAGGTCGACAGCTCGGCGAGTTGGCGGTCGCAGATCGGCACGTCGGCAGATAGACAGCTCGGCAGCTCAGCGGGTTGGCAGTTCGACAGGTCGGTAGTTCGGCACACCGGCCGTGCGCCGTGACGGCGTCGGCCGCCGAGGTCACATCCAGCGTGACCCGTCCGTCGTCCTACGCCGCCCCCCGCGCACCGCATACACGCGCGGCACGCGAACCCGATCAATCACGGAGAGCAATTCGATGGAGCAACATATCAACGGAAAAGTCGTCGCGATCACCGGCGGCTTCGGCCATCTCGGCGTCGCGACGGCGGCATGGCTCGGCGCGCGAGGCGCCCGCGTCGCGCTGATCGGCCGCGGCGCCGCGCCCGACGCGAACGCGCTGCCCGACGTGCCGGCCACCGCGCTGCGGCTCGGCGGCATCGATCTCGTCGATCCGCAGGCCGCCGTGCACGCGCTCGACGCCGTGCATCGCCAGTTCGGCGGGGTCGACGCGCTGCTCAACATCGCGGGCGCATTCGTGTGGCAAACGATCGCGGACGGCGATGTCGACACCTGGGACCGCATGTACGCGCTGAACGTGAAAACGGCGCTGAATGCGTCGAAGGCCGCGCTGCCGTATCTGCTGCAGAGCGCCGCCGGCCGCATCGTCAATATCGGCGCGGGCGCGGCATCGAAGGCGGGCACCGGCATGGGCGCCTATGCCGCCGCGAAGGCCGGCGTCGCCCGGCTCACCGAGGCGCTGGCGGCCGAGCTGCTCGATCGCGGCATCACGGTGAACGCGGTCCTGCCAAGCATCATAGACACGCCGTCGAATCGCAGCGACATGCCCGACGCCGATTTCACGCGCTGGGTGCAACCGCAGCAGATCGCGGCGACGATCGGATTTCTGCTGTCGCCGGAAGCGCAGGCAATCTCGGGCGCCTCGATTCCGGTCGGCGGGCGCGTCCTGTAACGATTGCGCGCTCGGCGGCACGCCGGTGCGCGCCGCCTGCGCGGCACCTCATTCCTGGATCAGGAAGCGATCGCGATTCTTCACGTCCTTGATCCAGCCCGGTGCGCGGCCGCGCCCGGTCCATGTTTCTCCCGTCTTCGGGTTGCGGTACTTCGGCGCGGACGGCGTGGCGGCCTTGGTTCTGCCGGCGCGCTGCCGTCCGAAAATCTGCTCCGATGTAATGCCGTACTCGGCGACCTTTTCGCGGATCTCCGCGATCACGGCTTCCATTTCCGCAATGCGCGCGGCTTCCGCTTCTTTTTGCAATTTTGCAAGCTGCTCCTTCAGGTCCCTGTAATTTTTCGTCGGCATAGAGTCATCTCCATTGTTGTCGGCCGCGTCGATTCGCGGCGCGCAAATTATGCCATCCATTGAGGTCGCCAGAATCGATGAATTCCCGTGTCGGCTCGCCTGCGAGCATCAATTGCATGCGACGCGAGATGTCTGCATAAACCGTGCAAGGTTTGCGAGCCAGCGGAAAAGCCCGTATCTTCTGCAAAAAGGCCGTGAACCGGGGCTGAGGCAAGGAAAATCGTTGCGCACGCATTTGCAAGCGCATATCGATTTTTTGTATGGATTACAACGCGCTCGATTGCCTGCGGCGGCTATTCGCCAATGCGGATTTTTAACGTCGTTGCGCGAAGTATCGAAATAAGCCGGCATAGGCGGCCAATTCGCCAGAGACGCGGGCGGTACGCTTCGGACGAGAATGGTCACCAATAAATCGGAAGATTTTTCCAGTGCGAAGTCATTGAGGATGCGGGAACAGCGCGATGCACGGCAATCGCGCCGACGGCAATCGACGCAGACGGCGCCGCGCGTCGCTCGCCACGCGCTTATACTTGTCTTTTCCCGCCATTCGAGTCGCACCTTGTCAAACGCTGTCTCTCCGGATTCGTCGACCGACGATCCGCGTCCCACGCCGCCGCGCCAGCCCGAACTCGAAGAGTGCTGCAACAGCGGTTGTTCGCCGTGCATCTTCGACCTGTACTACGAGGCGATGGACGAATATCGCGCCGCGCTCGCCGCATGGGAAGCGCGGCACGCGAAACCCGAATCGCATCGTTGACGCATCGGCCGCGCCAGTCGCGCACCTACGCGGCCGCGGCATGCAGCCGTCGGTGGATTGGCCCGAGCGCGGCCGACAGCACGACGCATACGGCGAGGATCGCGCTCAGCGCAAACATCGACGTGCGGAACCCGCGCACGTAGTCGAGCGGGCCCGGCGTCGCGCCGAGCTGCGCGAAGAACATGCCGCCGAGCGTCGCGGCGCCGACGGCCGCACCGATCTGCAGTGCCGCCGTGACCATCCCGGAGGCGACACCCGCGCGCGACGCATCGACTTCGGCGAGCACGATCCGCACGACGGACGGCAGCACGAGGCCCTGTCCGATGCCGATCGCCGCGATGCCCGCATAGAAGCCGATGCCCGGCGCGCCGCTGCCAGCCAGCGCGGCCGCTGCGGCGACGCCTGCCGTCAGCATCGCGAAACCGAGCGTGAGCACGCGATAGCCGCCGAAGCGTCCGACGAGCCGCGGCATCAGCAGCGGGCTCGACAGAAAGCCGATGCCGAGCGGCAGGATCGCCGCGCCGGACGCGAGCGGCGACCAATGCAGGCATCCCTGCAGGTAGATGCCGTAGCTGAGGAAGAACGCGCTCAGCATGTAGAACAGGAACGCTAACGCGAGACCGAGTGCGACGACGGGATGCCGGAACAGCCGCAGGTCGAGCAGCGGATCGCGGCCGGCGGCGAGTTGCCGCGCTTCGACGGCGAGCAGCGCCGCGAGCATCGGTAGCGCGCCGATCGCGCACGCGACCATCCACATGGGCCAGCCGGCGTCGCGCCCGTGCGTGAGCGGGTACACGAGCATCAGCAGGAACAGCGACAGCAGCACGGTGCCCGGCACGTCGATGCGCTGGCCGCGCGGCGGCCGGTTTTCCGGGATGAAGCGCCAACTGCCGAGCAGCGCAAGTACGCCGATCGGCAGATTGACGAGGAAGATCGCGCGCCAGCCGAGCCCGAACGGATGCAGGTCGATCAGCGCGCCGCCGCCGAGCTGGCCGATCACCGCCGCGAGGCCGAACACGAAGCCGTAGAAGCCCATCACGCGCACCTGCTCCTGCGGCGTAAACACGCTGCGGATCGTCGCGAGCACCTGCGGCGCAAGGATCGCCGCGAACAGGCCCTGCAGCACGCGACCGCCGACCAGCACGGCGCCGCTGTCGGCGAGCCCGCACAGCGTCGAGGCGACGACGAAGCCCGCCATGCCGAGCATGAACATCCGCTTGCGGCCGTACAGATCGCCGAGACGGCCGCCGGTGATCTGCGCGACCGCGTTCGCGCAGGCATACGCCGACACGACGAGCTGCAGCTCGGCCGGCCGCGCGCCGATGCCGTCGCGGATCGCCGGCAGCGCGAGGTTGACGATGAAGTAGTCGAGCGGCGGCAGGATCGCGCCGACCAGCAGCACGACGAGCGCCCAGCCGTGGCGATTGTGCGGCGTGGCCGCCGGCGCGGCGCCGGCGGGCGCGCAGCGGGCAAGAAGGTTGTCCGTCATTGAGGAAGTCCAGAGAAAAAGGCCGCAAGCGGCCGTCGAGCGGACATTGTGCGCATCGTCGATGAATCGGAAAAGCGGGAAATGGTGGTAGTATCCATCGCGTTATCCGATGGATGGAGGGTTCGATGCGCGGTTTCGATCTGGATCAGCTGCGCACGTTCGCGGCCGTCGCGGACGCCGGCAGCCTGACGGCCGCCGCGCCGCTGCTGCATCTGTCGCAGTCGACGGTCAGCGAGCAGGTGCGCAAGCTCGAGTCGCGGGCGGGCGTGCCGCTGTTCGTGCGCAGCAAGCGCGGCGTCGAGCCGACGCCGGCCGGTGCGCGGCTGCTGCATCACGCGCGGCGCATCGTGGCGCTGAACGAGGCGGCATTCGACGAGTTGCGCGGCCAGGCCATCAAGGGCGAGCTGCGCGTCGCGATCACCGATTACTACCGCACGCACGAAGTCGCGGGCATGCTCGCGCGGCTGCGCGAGTGCTACCCGCAACTGAGCCTGCACGTGAGCGCGATGAAGAGCGCCGACATCGAGGCCGCGTATGCGAAAGGGCAGATCGATCTCGGTGTCGTGATGCACCTGTCGAGCGGACCGTTTCGGCCCGCATCGGCCGATACGCGCTGGGTGCTGCGGCGCGAGCCGCTGTCGTGGGTGACGTCGCCGGCACTCGCCGAGCAGTTGCCCGAACGGTTGCCGCTCGTGCTGCTGCCGGACGACTGCATGATGCATCAGATCGCGGTGCGCTCACTCGACGAGCAGCGCATCCCGTACGAGCTCGTGCATAGCGCGTCCGGCGTCGCGGGGCTGCAGTCGATGCTTGCGGCGGGGCTCGGCGTCGGCTGCCTGTGCGCGTCGGCGATCGGCGACGGGCTGATGCGGCTCGGCGGCGCGAAGTACCGGCTGCCGGCGCTGCCCGACGCGGTGTTCTCGCTGACGCCGCCGATGCCGGGCGAGCGCGAAACGGTCACGCAGGCGCGCGAGGTGCTGTCGCGGCAACTGCTGGTGTGACGTCGTGGCGCGCGGTGCGTCCGCTGCGCATTCGCGGCCGGCGCGAAAACGCACGAACGGCGAGCGCGCAAAGCGGTAGCGCCGCGGTTGCAGCAGGCACCGGAACGCTGCGGGCGCGGTGCACGCTCGCCGATTCATTGACTGCGCGTTACGCAGTCACGAGCTACGGTCGGATCGTCGAGACGCGGCTACCTCTCGAGCAAGCCGCCTGAGTCGGCGCCGTCATGCTGCCGATCAGTCCGAGCGACGTGCGCGGCTGTCGGCCAACCCAACGGGGCTCGAACCCGCCGCCCGACCGGCAAGACAACGCGACGGCGCGTAGCGTAAGGCACTGATCGATCGGATGGAAACGGCGGAACGTCGGGTTGAGCTTTGACGACTCTTCCGAAGAATCCGTACCGCCGCGCCGCGTTCGCCGGCGCGCAAGCTCGCCGAACGCACGGCGAACACACCACCTACTCGCCCGTCCCTTCGGCATACGCGCGCAGCCCGTTCGCGAGCGCGTCGAACACCGCCCGGCAGCGCGGGCTCGCGCGCAAATCTTCATGCATGACGACCCACGTTTCGAGCTTCACCGCCGGGCCGTCCGGCAGCACGCGCACGAGCCGCGCGTCGCGTTGCGCGAGCCGGCTCTGGCAGAAGCCGATTCCGTAGCCGGCCCGGATCATCGCGAACTGCGCGAGATTGCTGTCGGTGCGCAGCGCGAACGCTTCGCGAGTCCACGACGGCAGCCCGCGCCCGGCCGAGCGGACGAACGGCGTGACCGTATCGAACCCGATCAGCGCGTGATGTGCGAGTGCGTCGAGCGTCGACGGCGCGCCGTAGCGCGCCAGGTAGTCGTCGCGCGCGTACAGCGCGACTTCGAGTTCGCCGATGCGCCGTGCCACCAGCGCGTCCTGCGACGGCGATGCCATCCGCACCGCGATGTCGGCTTCGCGGTTCAGCACGTCCTGGATGCGGTCGGTCGGGACAAGCTCGATCACGAGCCCCGGATGCTCGCGCCGCAACTGTGCGAGCATCGGCGGCAGCACCTCGACCGCGATCACGTCGCTCGCGGAGATCCGTACCGTACCGCGCACGCCCGCACCATGGCTCGCCGCCGCGCGCTCGAATGCGGCGGCCGCGCTGCGCAGCGCCTCCGCATGACCGCGCAGCGCAAGCGCCGCGTCGGTCGGCAGTAGCCCGGAAGGCGAGCGCGTGAACAGCGTTTGGCCGAACGCGGCTTCGAGCGCCGCGATATGGCGGCCGGCGGTCGGTTGCGTGATGCCGAGCGCACGCGCGGCGGCGGATAGCGAGCCTTCCGTCAACACGGCAAGGAAGGTGCGATAGCGTTCCCAGTTCAAATCGGCGGTCATGCATAAATGTATAGCTGATGGACGATGTTGAGCAATTCCTTGCTATCCCGGCGCGGGCCAGAATGCAAGCCGTCACGATCGAGGAGAACGGCAATGGCGGCAAATGCAGGTGCGGCATGTGGACAGGCACTCGTGCTCGGCGCGAGCGGGGGAATCGGCGGCGAGGTCGCGCGGCAGTTGCGCGACGCTGGGTGGCAGGTGCGCGCGCTCAAGCGTGGCCTCGCGTCGGAGGCGGCGGAGCGCGACGGTATCGCCTGGATCCGCGGCGACGCGCTCGACCGCGACGCGGTGGTGCGCGCCGCGCGCGGCTGCAGCGTGATCGTCCATGCGGTGAACCCGCCCGGTTACCGGAACTGGGCGGAACAGGTGCTGC
Organism: Burkholderia multivorans ATCC BAA-247; assembly: GCF_000959525.1. NCBI lineage: Bacteria > Pseudomonadati > Pseudomonadota > Betaproteobacteria > Burkholderiales > Burkholderiaceae > Burkholderia > Burkholderia multivorans. Next base: position 1,777,179 of record NZ_CP009831.1, on the reverse strand, counting down.
CGATGATCGACAACACGATCGCGGCGGCGACGGCGGCGCACGCGACGGTCGTATTGCCGGGCACGATCTACAACTTCGGGCCCGACGCGTTTCCGCTGTTGCGCGAGGACGCGCCGCAGCGGCCCGTCACGCGCAAGGGCGCGATCCGCGTCGAGCTGGAGCGGCGGCTGGCGGCCGCGAGCGCGCACGGTGTGCGGACGATCGTCGTGCGGGCCGGCGATTTCTTCGGCGCGCATGCGGGCAACACCTGGTTCGGCCAGGCGCTCGTGAAGGCCGGGCAGCCGGTGACCGCGATCCGCGTGCCGAACCGGCCCGGAGTCGGCCATCAATGGTCGTACGTACCGGACGTGGCACGCGCGATGGTCGAGCTGATCGAACGACGCGACACGCTGGAGCCGTTCGCGCGTTTTCATCTCGGCGGCCATTGGGACGCGGACGGTACGCAACTCGCGCAGGCCGTGCGTCGCGTCGCGCAACGGCACGGGATGCGGCCGGCGGTGCGGCGTTTCCCGTGGTGGCTCGTGTGGGCGGCCGCGCCGTTCGTCACGACGCTGCGCGAAATGCTCGAGATGCGCTATCTGTGGCGCGAACCGCTGCGGATGGACAACGCGCGGATCACGGCGGTGCTGGGACGCGAGCCGTTGACGCCGCTCGACACGGCGGTGGAAGCGGCGCTGACCGAGCTCGGTTGTCTGCACACACGCGACGCGCGACAACCGCGGAACGCATAACGCAACCCGGCGTCGGGCCAACCAGCTTCACGGCGGCCACCGCCGTCACGCGACAACCGGCAGCACGTCGACCGCATAGCGGTGCCGCAGGCTGCGCCCGAGCACCGGATCGTGCAGCTCCATCTCGAACGCGTCGCCGTCGCTCATCGCGGCGATCGCGCCATGCACCGCGACCGTGCCGCCGAACATCGCGCAGCGCGCGGGCATCGTGCCGCGATCGTCGAAACGCTGCCAGAGCGTGTCCGGCGCGAGCAGTCCGCTCGTCGCGCCGTGTTGGTACGCGATACGCTCGCCGTCACGCGAAACGAGCCAGGCGCGCATCTCGATGGCATCCCAGTGCGCGGCGACGTCCGCGTAGCGCCACGCGTCGCGGCCGAGCGGCTTCGCGCAGACCTGCTTCGACACGGCCACGCCGTAGGCTTCGACTTCGCGATCGGTGTGATCGGAGCCGACGGTGACGAGCGTGCCGGCCGCGCTGTCGATCAGCACGCATTCGATTTCGCCGCCCGAGCGCGTGCCGAGCACGCCGATCGACGCGGCCTGCGTGAGGAGCGCCGGCGCGACGCGATAGAAGCACGGCGTCGCGGACGGCGGCGCGACGCCGAGCGCCGCGAGTTCGTCGATATGTGCGCGAATCGCGCGTGCGTCGCGGCCGGCCCAGCCGGCGATCACGACGCGTTCGATCTCGACGTCGACGGCGGCCGGCGGCTGGTGTACGGGAATCACGTTGAACGACAAGACTTGCATGGCCAGGTATCCGGATGAAACGCGAGAGAACGGCACGCGGCCGCGGTCAATCGGCGAGCGGCCGGTGCGCGGTTTCGCGCGCGACGACGAGCGCGACGGCCGTCACCGCGAGCGCGGCCGACACATACAGCGATACGGCGGTCGTCGTGCCGGTCTGCCGGAACAGCGCGGCGATCACGAGCGGCGCAAAGCCGCCGCCGACGATGCCGGCCAGCGTGTACGCGAGCGACGAGCCCGCGTAGCGCACGCGCGTCGGAAACTGTTCGGTGACGAACGCGCCTTGCGGCCCGTACATCACCGCATGGATCACGAGACCGATCGCGACGGCCGCGACGATCGCGACGGGCCGCGCCGAATCGAGCAGCGCGAAGAACGCGAACGCCCATACGATCCCGGCGAACGCGCCGGCCAGATAGACGGGGCGGCGGCCGAAGCGGTCCGACAGCGCGCCGAAGCACGGCACCGCGATCGCGTTGCACGCGGTACCGATCATCACTGCGGTCAGCGCGAGCGGCCGCGACAGATGCAGCACGGCGGTCACGTAGGTCAGCGTGAACACGACGATCAGCGCGTACAGCACGTCGGAGCCGATCCGCGCGCCGCCGGCGACGAGCAGCCGGCGCCAGTGACACTTCAGCACCTCGGCGACCGGCACGTCGGCCGTCGCGTGCGACTCGGCGAGCTGCTCGAACTGCGGCGTTTCGTCGACGCCGCGCCGCACCCAGAAACCGAACGCGACGAGCAGCGCGCTGGCCGCGAACGGCAGCCGCCAGCCCCATGCGAGAAAGCCGTCCGGCGTCGTCGACAGCGTGACGAGCGCGATGCAGCCGGTGCCGAGCAGCGTGCCGAAGGACGGCCCGACCTGGGTCCACGACGCCGACAGTCCGCGCCGCCTCTGATCGCCGTGCTCGACCGACAGCAGTACGGCGCCGGCCCATTCGCCGCCGAGCGCGACACCCTGCACGAAGCGCAGCGCGACGAGCAGGATCGGGCTCAGGATGCCGGCCGTCGCATAGGTCGGCAGCGCGCCCATCAGCGCGGTCGTCACGCCCATCAGCACGAGCGTGAGCATCAGCACCGCGCGGCGGCCGATCCGGTCGCCGAGGTTGCCGAACACGAAGCCGCCGAGCGGACGCGACACGTAGCCGACGGCGTAGGTCGAGAACGCGAGGATCGTGCCGGCGAGCGGATCGACGGACGGAAAGAACAGCCGATTGAAGACGAGCGCGGCGAGCGTGTTGTAGATCGTGAAGTCGTACCACTCGAGCGACGTGCCGATCATGCTCGCGGTCGCGAGTCGGCTGTTGCGGGCGCGGTGCGGTGCGTGGACGGCGGGTTGGGCGAGCGTGCTCATGGTGTCGGGCATGTCGTGTCGAACTCGGGGCGGGCGTACGGGAACCGGCGACGTGCGCCGGCACTTCGGTGCTCAGGCGGGCAGTGCGGCGGCCGCTTGCGGTGCAGGCTCGCCGCGCGCGGCAGGCAAGGGTGCAGCCGCGCGCCACAGCAGCTCGAACGTGCGCACCTCGTCGTGGCCGGCGAGCGCCGCCGCGACGCGGCGCGCAGCCGCTGCGTCGCTGCCTTCGATCAGCACGAGCGCATCGGCGGCCGGCCGTGCGGCGGCATCCGCGCCGATCGGTGCCGACAGCTCGGGCGTCGTGCGGAACAGCCGCGCGGCATGCACGCCCGGCTCGCGCAGGGCGGCATCGAAGCGCGCGCTCAGTTGCGCCACGTCGATGCGCTGGGGCGGCAGTACGAACAGCGCGAGATGCGCGCCTTCGCCGTCGCCGGCCTCGATGGTCAGCTCGCCGACGCGTCGTTGCGTGCCCGTCATCCGTTCGAAGTTTGCGAGCGACCACGCGGTCTGCTGCGCGAACGCGCGGCGATATGCGTCGCCGCGGAACACGTCGAGCGTGTCGGTCACATAGAGCGCGAGGTATTTGCGCGGGCCGCGATCGGTCGCGCGAAAGCGCCGCGCATGCGTGAAGCCGGGAATCGCGACGCGTTCCTGCATGTGCTCGCGGTCGTACCACGCATTGAAGTCCGCTTCATGTGCGGGATCGATGTCCGTCCAGACGCAGAGCTGGCCGTGTGGAAGGGAAGGGCGGGTCATCGCGGAGATCCTCGTGACGGATGAGTCGGAACCCGCAGTGTCCCGAACGCGCGCCGGGCGCGTCCAACAAGAAAACAAATTCGCGGTGAACAGGTTTTCTTATGAGCGGCGCGGCCGGCGTTTCGCGGCGGCCGGCGCGCCGATCGTCGACGGTTCGGCCGCGCGTTGGGCGCGGCCAGCATCCTTTACCGCTTTGGCGCCTTTGGCCGCCTTGGCCTCTTTCCCGGTTTCCGCGCGCACGTCGGGCGCCTCCGCGCGACCTGCAGCGCCGCGTCGCATCGACGTGCCGGCGGTCGTATCGATCGGCATCGACGGCGTCGCGCGCGCGACCTCGCTCGCGAGTTCGGCGATGCGCGCGGCGAGCGGCAGCCCTTGCGTCCGATACGTCGCGACGAGCGGCAGCGCCGGAAACGCCGGTTCGACGTCGAGCAGTTCGAGCGCGCCTTCCTGCAGTTCGCGTCCGATGATCGCGGGCGGCAACGCGGCGACGCCGAAGCCGTCCGCGACGAGCCGGATCATCGCGGCGACCGACGTGATGCAGTTGATGCTCGCCGGTCGTTCGACGGCCGCGAACAGCCGCTCGATCGTCGCGTGCGGCCCCGAATGGCGCGAGAAGCTGATCACCGGAAATTCGGCGAGCTGCGCGACGTCGAGCCGTTCGCCGCCGAGCCCGAGGCGCGGGCTCGCGACCCAGCGCACCGGAAACTCGCAGAGCGGCAGGTTCGTGAAGTCGGGGCCGGGCACCGTGTCCGTCTGCAGGATCAGGTCGACGCCGTCGGTGCTGAGCAGCCGCGTCAGGTGCAGCGTCGTGTCGCTCGTGATTTCGACGTCGAGCCGCGGATAGTGCTCGCGCGCCCGCGCGATCAGCGCCGGGAACCAGCTGTGCACGATCGACTCGATCACGCCGATGCGGATCGGGCCCACGTCGCTCGCGGACGGGATCTCGCGCCGCATCTCGTGGTCGAGCCGCACGATCCGCTCGGCGTACGCCAGCATGCGGCGGCCCGCAGGCGTGAGCGTGGCCGAGCGCGTGTTGCGGTCGAACAGGCGCACGTCGAACGCTTCTTCGAGCGACGCGATGCGGCTCGACACGGCCGCCTGCGTCGTATGCAGCTTTTCGGCGGTCAGGCGGAAATTTTCGAGCTTCGCGAGCCAGACGAAGGTTTCAAGAAACCGGATGTTCATCGAGTGCCGGACGGGGAGCGGGGCCGCGCCGAGGCGGCGGAATCCGGCCGATGGTAATCGATTTGCGCCGCGTGCAGCACGCGTGGGCCGCCCGTGCGCCGTCCGTGCGGCGCCCTTCGTGCCGTGCACGGCGCACGTCGCGTCATCGCGCGTCGAACGCGAGCGTCGGCACGTCGACGACGCTCGCGCCGCCGTCCGCGACCAGCGTCGCGCCCGTCACGAACGACGCGTCCGGCGACGCCAGAAATGCGCAGACCGCCGCGATCTCGTCGGGATCCGCCGCGCGCCGCAACGGCACGTCGGCGCTTACGCGCGCGTAAGCGCGCTCGAGTGTGTCGCCGTGCGCGTCCATCAGCGGCTGCATTTCCGCGTCGGCCATCGGCGTGCGGACCCAGCCCGGGCATACCGCGTTCGCGCGCACGCCGTGCGGCCCGTAGTCGCGCGCGAGCGAGCGCGCGAGGCCGAGCAGCGCATGCTTGCCGACCGTATAGCCGCATACGCCGGGGCCGGCCGCGAGCGCCGCGATCGACGCCACCAGCACGATGCTGCCGCGTTGCGCGATCAGGTCCGGCAGGCATGCGCGTGCACTGACGAATGCGGTGTCGAGGTTCGCATGCATCGCGTCGCGCCACTGCGCGTCGCCGGTTTCGTCCGCGCGGCCGAGGCCGTGCCCGCCCGCGCACGCGATCAACGCGTCGATGCGGCCGAAGCGCGCGGCGATCGCGGGCACGAAGCGTGCCCAGTCGGCCGTGCCGGCCGCGTCGCCCGCGAGCGCGAGGCCGCCCGTTTCGGCGGCCAGCGCCTCGAGCGGCGCCGGCCGCCGGCCGATCAGCACGACGCGGTCGCCGCCGCGCGCGAAACGGCGTGCGCAGGCGGCGCCGATGCCGGTGCCGGCGCCGGTAATGACGATCGTACGGGGGCGTGCAGCGCGCATGTCGTTCTCCGGAAAAGGGTCGTGTCCGCGCACTGTAGGCGCGGCGCGCGCGCGCCGGTATCGGCCGAAAGGATGAACGCGCGCGGGGCGGCCGGCCGGCGCGGACGCCGCGCGTTTTGCAAAGGCTGACGTTGTCCGCGGCCGAATCGCTCTATCCTCGAATTTTTTGAGACAGTCGACGAAAGCCCGGCAAAATAGCGCGGACGGGCCGCGCATCGGTGCGACGGCCGGATCGACAAGAACGGGAGGGGCCGGCAATGAGGCTGGACGACGAAAGAGAGAGCATGAACGTCGAGGATCGCCGTGGTGCGGGCGGCTTCGGTGGAGGACGTGGCGCGACGATCGGCATCGGCACGATCGTGGTCGCGCTGGCCGCGTCGTATTTCTTCGGGATCGACCCGCGCGTCGTGCTCGAGGGCGCGTCGATGCTGCAGGGTCAGCAGACGCAGCAGGCGCCGGCGCAGCGCCAGGGTGCGCCGGCCACCGACCCCGGCGCCGTCTTCACGCGCAAGGTGCTCGGCAACATCGAGCGGACCTGGACGACGATCTTCTCGACGCAGCTGCACGCGCAGTACGCGCCGCCGAAGCTCGTGATGTTCACGAATACGACACCGACCGCATGCGGGACCGGTCAGACCGCGATGGGGCCGTTCTATTGCCCGGGCGACCAAAAGGTCTATATCGATCTCGGCTTCTACGACGAACTGCGCAAGCGGTTCGGCGCCGGCGGCGATTTCGCGCAGGCGTACGTGATCGCGCACGAGGTCGGCCATCACGTGCAGAACCTGCTCGGCATTTCCGAGAAGGTCGACGCCGCGCGCCGGCGCGCGAGCGAGGCGCGCTCGAATGCGCTGTCGGTGCGCATGGAGCTGCAGGCCGACTGTTTCGCGGGCGTCTGGGCCAACAACGCGCAGCGCGCAAACCAGCGGCTGATCGAGCCCGGCGACTTCGAGCAGGGGCTGAAGACGGCGGCCGCGATCGGCGACGATCGGCTGCAGCAGCAGGGGCAGGGTTATGTGGTGCCGGAAAGCTTCACGCACGGCACGAGCGAGCAGCGCATGTACTGGTTGCGGCGCGGGATGGAGTCGGGCGAGCTGAGCGCCTGCGACACGTTCGCCGCGAACGCGCACTGACGGACTGAGACGTACGGCCTTGCCGCCCGCCACGCCGCCGCCCGCCGTGCGGCGGGCGGCGGGCGGCGGCGTGGCGGGCAACGGGCAACGGGCAACGGGCAACGGGCAACGGGCAACGGGCAACGGGCAACGGGCAACGGGCAACGGGCAACGGGCAACGGGGCGGCGGGTGGCCGTTGGCTACTGGCTACTGACTAGTGGTGGGCGACGGGAAGCGGGCCGGCACGCGGCACGCAGCCGAATTGCCGATTTGGGCTCACCGCCGCGCGACGCCGCCATTAGGCTCGATCGGATTCCGTCACGTTCGCCGGCCGCGCCGGGCCCGACCATGCCGCTTCCCGATCCTTCCGCCAACGCGGACGTCGTCGACTGGCAGCGCGCGCTGCGCGCGTGCGTCGACGCCTTCGACGCGTTCGCGAGCCCGTCGGCGACCGTCTTCTACCGGCTCGACGCGAGCGGCGAACCGGCCGATTTCGAGCTGTTCGGGATGCCGGAGTCGATGCACCGCACCTATGTCGCGCGCTACCGGATGCTCGATCCGCTGCATCCGTCGCGCTGCGCGGCCGACGCGCGCACGGTCGTCACGCTCGCATCGCAGTTGCCCGACGAATGCCGCGACGCGTCCGCGTACTGGACGCGCTTTCTGCGGCGGCACGGCGTCGCCGACGTCGTCGAAATATGGCTGCGCGACGACGGCCGAACAGTCGGCGCGTTCTCGCTGCTGCGCTTCGAAACGCGTGGGGCGGCGCGAGGCGGCGACGGCGCAAGCGCGCGCTTCGCGCCCGGCGAAATCGATGCGCTCGCGCGCCTGCAGCCGCTCGCCGAAGCGGCGCTGAGCCCGTTGCTGCGGACGCGGCGCGGGATTCACCGGATCGAGTGCGACGCGCGCCTGACCTATCGCGAGGAGCAGATCGCGCGGCTCGTGCGCGATGGTCGCTCGAACAAGGAGATCGCGCGCGATCTCGCGCTCGGCCAGCCGACGATCAAGACCCACCTGATGCGCATGTATCGCAAGCTCGGCGTGTCGAACCGCACCGAACTCGTCGGCGCGCTGTTTCTGTAAGCGCCGCGCGCCGCCTTTCGCCGATGTGCGTCGGCACCTCGCGACGCGCATCGGCGCACCTTTCCGCCGGCCGTGCCGCGCGCCGTGCAGGCCCGCTTTCCTTCCTTCCACGCGCTGCCAATTTGCGCTAACTGCCGTCCGACGCGCTCGATACAGTGGTGCGACACCCGCGTGCCGCGGTGCACGCGGTTCCCGCCACGACATTCTTCGAGACGCCCATGAGCACCACGAATTTCGTCGCCGTCAGCGACACCGTGCGCACTTTCGTCGCGCGCGACTTCGGCCTCTTCATCGACGGCGCAATGCAGCGCGCGCATGCGGCCGCGCGGCTCGACGTGTACGACCCGGCCACCGGCGAGCGGCTCGCGACCGTCGCCGATGCCGACGAGCACGACGTCGACCGTGCGGTCGCGAGCGCGAAGCGCGCGTTCGATGCGCGCGTATGGCGCGGGCTGCGCCCGGCCGATCGCGAGCGGATCCTGCTGAAGCTCGCCGACCTCATCGAACGCGATGCCGAAACGCTCGCGCAGCTCGAAACGCTGAACCAGGGCAAGTCGATCCACGTGTCGCGCGCGGTCGAGGTCGGCGCGAGCGTCGAATACGTGCGCTACATGGCCGGCTGGGCGACCAAGATCACGGGGCAGACGCTCGACGTGTCGATTCCGTTTCCGCCCGGCGCGCGCTATACGGCGTACACGCGCAAGGAGCCGGTCGGCGTGGTCGCCGCGATCGTGCCGTGGAATTTCCCGCTGATGATCGCGACATGGAAGCTGATTCCCGCGCTCGCGGCCGGCTGCACGGTCGTGCTGAAGCCGTCGCCCGAGACGCCGCTCACCGCGCTGCGCCTTGCCGAACTCGCGCTCGAGGCCGGCGTGCCGCCCGGCGTGTTCAACGTCGTCACCGGCGGCCGCACGTGCGGCGCCGCGCTCGCGCGCCATCCGTCGATCGCGAAGATTTCCTTCACCGGCTCGACCGAGACCGGCAAGCTGGTCGGCGCGGCGGCCGTGCAGAACATGACGCGCTTCTCGCTCGAACTGGGCGGCAAGAACCCGATCGTGATGCTCGACGACGTCGACGTCGGACAGGCGCTCGACGGCGTCGCGGCCGGCGCGTTCTTCAACCAGGGGCAGGTCTGCGCGGCCGCGTCGCGCATCTACGTGCATCGCAGCAAATTCGCGCAGCTCGCCAACGGACTCGCGGAGCACGCGCGCGCGATGACGCTCGGGGCGGGGCTCGACACGACTGCGCAGATCAACCCGCTCGTGTCGCCGCAGCACCGCGACAAGGTCGTCCGGCACATCGAGCAGGCGCGCCGCGACGGCGTCACGTTCCTCGCGGGCGGCACGCGCGTCGACGAACTGCCGGGCTATTACGTGAGGCCGGCCGTGATCGCCGATCCGCGTGCGGACAGCGCGATCGTGCGCGACGAGGTCTTCGGCCCGGTGATCGTCGTGCTGCCGTTCGACGATGCAGCCGACGCGGTGCGGCTCGCGAACGCGTCGCCGTACGGGCTCGCGGCGAGCATCTGGAGCAACGATCTGACGCGCGTGATGAACCTCGTGCCGCAGATCGAGGCCGGCACCGTCTGGGTGAATTGCCATATCCCGCTCGATCCGTCGATGCCGTTCGGCGGCTACAAGCAATCGGGCATCGGCCGCGAATTCGGCCAGTACGCGATCGAAGGCTTCACCGAAACCAAATCCGTGTGCATCGCGCACTGATCGCGCGATGCCGGCACCCAACCATCCGAACTGGAGACTGCAATGAGCTACAACGAAGCGAAATTCTGGCACCCGATGCTGCATCCGAACGAAATGAAGCGGCGCAAGCCGATCCGCATCGTACGCGGCGACGGCTGCTATGTGTTCGACGAGCACGGCAAAGCGCTCGTCGACGGCGTCGCGGGCCTGTGGAACGTGAACGTCGGGCACAACCGCCGCGAAGTGAAGGACGCGATCGTGCGCCAGCTCGACGAGCTCGAATACTTCCAGCTCTTTGACGGGATCACGCATCCGCGCGCGGAGGAACTGTCGAAGCGGCTGATCGACCTGCTCGAGCCCGAAGGCATGCGCCGCGTGCTGTACAGCTCGGGCGGCTCCGACTCGGTCGAGACCGCGCTGAAGATCGCGCGCCAGTACTGGAAGGTGCGCGGCCAGGCCGATCGCACGAAGTTCATTTCGCTGAAGCAGGGGTATCACGGCACGCACTTCGGCGGCGCGTCGGTGAACGGCAACACGGTGTTTCGCCGCAACTACGAGCCGAATCTGCCGGGGTGCTTCCACGTCGAGACGCCGTGGCTGTACCGCAACCCGTTCACGCAGGATCCGGAAGAACTCGGCCGCATCTGCGCGGCGTTGCTGGAACGCGAGATCCAGTTCCAGAGCCCCGATACGGTCGCCGCGTTCATCGCGGAGCCGATCCAGGGCGCGGGCGGTGTGATCGTGCCGCCGGCGAACTACTGGCCGCTCGTGCGCGAGGTCTGCGACCGCTACGGCGTGCTGCTGATCGCCGACGAAGTCGTCACGGGCTTCGGCCGCAGCGGCAGCCTGTTCGGCAGCCGCGGCTGGGGCGTGCGTCCGGACATCATGTGTCTCGCGAAAGGCATTTCGTCAGGCTACGTGCCGCTCGGGGCGACGGCCGTAAACGCGCGGATCGAGGACGCCTTCGCGCAGAACGCCGACTTCGGCGGCGCGATCATGCACGGCTACACGTACGCGGGCCATCCGGTCGCCTGCGCGGCAGCGCTGGCGAGCCTCGACATCGTCGTGAACGAAGACTTGCCGGCGAACGCCGCGAAGCAGGGCGCCTATCTGCTCGAAGCGCTGCAGCCGTTCGTGCAGCGCTTCGCGGCGGTCGGCGAGGTGCGCGGCAAGGGGCTGATGCTCGCGCTCGATCTGGTCGCGGACAAGACGACGCGCGAGCCGATCGATCCGCTGTCGGGTTATGCGAACGCGGTGGCCGAAGTCGCGCGCGAGCACGGCGTGCTGGTGCGGCCGGTCGGCACGAAGATCATCCTGTCGCCGCCGCTCGTGATCCAGCGGCCGGAACTCGACCGGATCGTCGACGCGCTCGCCGCGGGCTTCGAGGCCGTACCGGTCGCATGACGGCGCCGGCGCGGGCGTCGTGGATTGCGCAGGTGCCGCGGCCCGCGTCCGCCCACCGGTTTGCCGATTTGCGCTATCCCGCCGCATTTTTGCCTGCGTATTTTTTCGACATCGGATGAAGGTCGGATCGACGGCACGCCGCGCGCCTAGAAGCGCGGCGGCCGCTCAATGAACGAAGGAGACGAAGATGTCGGGATGGTCTGGCATGACGGACGCGGCGGCCGGCGCGTCGACGGGCGCAGCGGCGCAAACCGGCGGCGCCGCGCTGAAGGCGGGGGCGGTCGGATTTCCGACCGCGCTGGCAAGTGCGGTCGGGCTCATCATGGCGAGCCCGGTGATCCTCACCGCGACCTCGGGTTTCGGGATGGGCGGCTGGGCATTCGCGGTCGCGATGATCATCGCGTTCGTGATGATGCAGGCGCAGGCGACCACGTTCTCGGAGGCTGCCGCGATGCTGCCGACGGCCGGCTCGGTTTACGATTACCTGTCGTGCGGGCTCGGCCGCTTCTGCGCGATCACCGGCACGATTTCCGCGTATTTCCTCGTACACGTGTTCGCGGGCACTGCGGAGACGATCCTCAGCGGCATCATGGCGCTCGTCAATTTCGAATCGCTGAATGCCGCGCTCGAGAAGCACAACAGCTCGTGGCTCGTCGGCGTCGGCCTCGTGATCACGTTCGCGATCACGAACATCATCGGCATCAAGGTGTTCAGCAAGCTCGAGATCGTGCTGACGGCCGGCATGTGGCTGTCGTTGATGATCTTCGGGATTCTCGGGCTCGCGGCGGCGCCGGCCGTGCATCTAGACGGCTGGTTCGGCGGCTCGACCGTCGGCACGTCGGTGCCGGCCGTGCTGTCGCTGGTCGGGATGGCGATGTTCATGTTCGTCGGCTGCGAGTTCGTCACGCCGCTCGCGCCGGAGATGAAGGCGCCGGGCCGCACGATTCCGCGCGCGATGGCGCTCGGGCTCGTCGGCGTCGCGCTCTGCATGTTCCTGTACGGCGCGGCGATTCGCCGTCAGGTGCCGAACGTGCCGGTCAGCGCGGACGGCCTCACGCATCTGCTCGACACACCGGGCGCGATTCCCGCGTTCGCGCTGCAGGTGCTCGGCCCGTTCGGCCGCATCTGGTTCGGTATCGCGTTTCTCTGCGCGGGCGCGGCGACGATCAATACGCTGATGGCCGGCCTGCCGCGGATTCTGTACGGCATGGCGATCGACGGTGCGCTGCCGCGCTGCTTCGCGTATCTGCATCCGCGCTTCAGGTCGCCCGTGGTCGGAATCGTGGCCGCCGCCGCGGTGCCGATCGTTCATGCATGGCTCATCAACGGCAACCTCGACAGCATCCTGCATCTCGTGCTCGCCGCGACCTGCGCATGGGGCACCGCCTATCTGCTCGTGACGGCGTCGGTCGTGATGCTGCGCATCCGGCGCCCGGACTTGCCGCGTCCGTACCGTTCGCCGTGGTTTCCGCTGCCGCAGATCGTGTCGAGCGTCGGCATCGTGCTCGCGATCTGGTACATCACACCGCCGGGGATGAACGCGCGCGACGTCTACGTGCCGTTCGGCGCAATGCTCGGGTTGACGGCGCTGTATGCGCTGTTCTGGACCGTCGTCGTGCAGCGCCGGCATCCGTTCCGGCCCGTTCCGGTCGAGGACGTGCTGCGCAACGAACACGTCGCGCAATGAACGCCGTATTCGCCCGGCGCCGCGCGGGACACGACGCGCTGCCGGCCGGCCATCGGCCTGGCGCGGTGGCCGCGCGCGTGCGCGCGGATCTGCAGGCCGTGCACGACGCGCGCGACGAACCGGGCGCCGCGCGGCTGCCGAACGGTGTGTGCGTGACGCTGACCGAAAGAATCGAGCGCCAGTTCCTGATGCATACGGTGAGCGTGACGATCGCGACGGCCGCATGCGGACCGGCCGCGTGCGGTCGCGCGCAGGTGCAGCAGACGGGCTGGGTGCGCCGCACCGGCATCCGTATCGTCGCGGCGTCGGGCAGCGATCCGCGCTTCTGCCGCGCGCTCGCCGCGCTGGCCGCCGATGCAGCGCTCGCCGGCGCGCTGCGCCGGCTTCATCTGAGCACGTGCACGATCGACGCGCACGACGGGCGCTGGACGCTCGCGATCGTGCCGTTCGGCGGCAGCGAGGTCGTGAACCGGATGCCGTCGTTTCGCCGCTATGTGCGCCTGATCGACGAGCAGGCGGCCGCGCTGCACGCTGCATGCGCCGCGTTCGAAGGTGCGCTGCACGGGATTTTGCACGGGTAAGCTGTGGCGTGGCGCGCCGCCCGCAGTCCGGCGGCCGCGAGCAGGGATCAGGGTTTTACCGGAGGCGCCGATGTTGTTCCAGTCACGTTCGCACGAAGACGTGCACGACCACGGGCTCGCGATCGCGGGCTGGCACCAGGTCTACCGCCAGATGACGCCGGGCCGGTTCCGCGGCACCGTCACGCAGGTGCTGTACGACGATTTCCACTTCTTTCGCGAAACGACGAACCGGCGCGTCGCGCAGACCGGCCTCGCGCCGGCCGGCCGCACGTCGCTCGCGGTCCCGCTGTCGGTGCCGCTCGCCGGCACGTTCCAGCGCCAGCCGGTCGACGGCTATGCGCTGCTCGCGCTGCGCGCGGGCGAGGATTTCGAATTCCATACGCCGGAGGGCATGGGGCTCGTCGGCATCAGCGCGGCGTCGGACATGATCGACGAGCTGTGCGAGGTGGAATTTGGCGCGGCCGGCGTAGGCGCTGCCGGCGTAGGCGCTGCCGGCGTAGGCGCGGCCGGCCCCCGCGGTGCCCGCTCTTGCGCAACCGCCACCGACGCCCGCAGGCTGCGGCACGTGACGCGCCTGTCCGACGAACAGGGCGTCGCGCTCGGTGCGCGGCTGTCGTCGCTGATCGACGAGGCGCAGCGCAACCCCGGCTGCCTCGAATACGCGGCCACGCGCAAGATGTTCCGCGACGCGATGCTCGGCGTGTTTCTCGACGCGCTCGACCAGGGCATCGGCGTCGAGCGGCGCGACATCACGCACGCGACCTACAGCGACATCGTCAGCCGCTGCGAGAAGTATCTGCGCGATCGGCCCGAAGAACCCGTGACCGTGCTCGAGCTGTGCCGCGCGCTGCGCTGCAGCCGTCGGACGCTGCAGACGAGCTTCCAGCGCGTCGCCGACGTCACGCCGGTCGCGTATCTGCGCACGATCCGGCTGAATGCGGTGCGACGCCTGCTGCGCACGACGTCGGCGCAGCAACTCGGCGTCGGCGAAGCGGCCGCGAGCTGGGGCTTTACGCATCTCGGCTATTTCGCGCGCGAATATCGCGACCTGTTCGGCGAGCTGCCGTCGCAGACGCAGCGCACCGAATGATGCGCGCCGCGCGTCGTCCGTCGCGCACGCGACGGTTTGCCGATTTGCGATAGAGGTCGCGAATTTTCGCTGGATAGAGTCCCGTCACATCGACAACGCAATCGATCCGGAGTCCGGATCGACTCCATCAGAGGGACGGGACATGAAGATCGGACGACTCGCCGCGGCCGTTGCCGCGCTCGGCTGCTCGCATGCGCACGCGCAGACCTCGGGCAGCGTGACGCTGTACGGCACCGTGGATACCGGCATTCTCTATTCGACGAACCAGCAGTTCACGCGCGCCGACGGCAGCACGGGCGGCGGTCATGCGTGGCAGATGGGCGGCGGCAATCTCGTGCCGTCGCGCTTCGGGTTGCAGGGCGCCGAGCCGCTCGGCGGCGGCCTCGACGCGGTATTCACGCTCGAACAGCAGTTCCTGTCCGCGAACGGGCAGGCGCTGCAGGGCGGCACCGCCTTCAGCCGCCAGGCATGGGCCGGGCTGCGGCAGGACGGGATCGGCACGCTCGGGCTCGGCCGCCAGTACGACTCGTATACCGACATGCTCGGCGCGTACGTGTCGAGCAACAACTGGGCGACGCCGTACGGGTCGCATCTCGGCGACGTCGACAACCTGAACGCCGCCTTCAACTTCAACAACGCGGTGAAGTTCACGAGCGCCGATTTTCGCGGGCTGACGTTCGGCGGTACGTTCAGCTTCGGCGGGCAGGCCGGCGATTTCGCCGCGAAGCGCGGCTATGCGCTCGCCGCGACGTACAGCCGCGCGCCCGTCGCGCTGTCGGTCGGCTATCTGAACCTGCGGCAGCCGCTCGATGCGGCGCTCGGCGGCGCGAACGGCTATATCGGCGATTTCGCATGCAGCAACCCGGGCGCGATGTTGTGCCTGCTGCAGGACGCCCGTTCGATGCGCGCGTTCGGCGCGGGCGGTTCGTTGACGCTCGGCGCGGCGACGATCGCGCTGACCTATACGCATACGCGGCTCGACGACAGCCGGTATCTGACGACGGCCGCGCAGCCGCGGCCGCATGCGTTCACGTTCGACATCGGCGAGCTGAACGTCACGTATCTGTTCACGCCGGCGCTGCAGGGCGGCATCGCGTACCTCTTCAATGCCGCGCATACCGACACGCGCGGCACGACGCGCTTCCATCAGCTCAACGTCGGCGCGAACTACAGCCTGTCGAAGCGGACCGCGCTGTATGCAGTCGCTATCGGCCAGCTCGCGAGCGGCACCGGCCTCGGCACCGACGCGAACGGGCAGCCGGTGAACAACGCGCAGATTCCGGTACTCGCGAACAGCAATTCGAACCGGCAACTGGCGGTCATGGGCGGGATCCGGGTGAATTTCTGAATCGCCGACGCGCGGTCGCCCATGCAACGCGCGTCGTTCCGGCCCCCTGCGAAGTGCGCGCAAACGCGCGAAAATGGCGGTTTTGCGTATTCAAGCGCTTCACAGGGGAGAAGTCATGTCGGATTTGGCATCGTCCATGCCGCGTCGCGCGGACGTCAATGCGAAATCGCTCGCGGTCGCGGCGATCGCGATCGTTGTCGGTACAACCTATCTTGCGCGCGTGGCGGACGCGCGGATCGCCGCACTGTTCGTCGTCGGCGCGCTGCTCGGCGTCACGCTGTATCACGCGGCGTTCGGCTTCACGTCCGCATGGCGCGTCTTCATCGCCGACGGTCGCGGCGCCGGCCTGCGCGCGCAGATGGTGATGCTCGCGATCGGCACCGCGCTGTTCTTTCCGGCGCTCGCGGCCGGCACGCTGTTCGGCAAGCCGGTGACGGGGCTCGTGTCGCCCGCGGGGACGTCGGTCGTCGTCGGCGCGTTCCTGTTCGGGATCGGGATGCAGCTCGGCGGCGGGTGTGCGTCCGGCACGCTGTATACGGTCGGCGGCGGTTCGACGCGGATGCTCGTCACGCTCGCCGCGTTCGTCGCCGGCTCGGTGATCGCGACCGCGCATATGCCGTTCTGGACCGCGCTGCCGTCGCTGCCGCCGGTTTCGGTCGTCAAGTCGTTCGGCGCGCTGCCGGCGCTCGCGGGCAGCTGGCTGTTGTTCGCGGCGATTGCGGCGCTCACGGTCGTCGTCGAAAAGCGGCGCCACGGGCGGCTCGTCGCGCCGGAACTGCGCGCCAATGCATCCGCGCGCTGGCTCTACGGGCCGTGGCCGCTGATCGGCGGCGCGATCGCGCTCGCGGTGCTCAACTTCGCGACGCTCGCGCTGTCCGGCCGGCCGTGGGGCGTCACGTCCGCGTTCGCGCTGTGGGGCGCCAAGGTTGCCGCGGCGCTCGGCGTCGACGTCGCAAGCTGGCCGTACTGGACCGCGAAAGCGAACGCGGCCGCGCTCGCCGCGCCAGTCACGCGCGACGTGACGTCGATGATGGACATCGGCATCGTGATCGGCGCGATGTTCGCCGCGTCGCTCGCCGGACGCTATGCGCCGGTGTGGCGCGTGCCGCTGCGCTCGCTCGCGGCGGCCGTCGTCGGCGGGCTGCTGCTCGGCTACGGCGCGCGGCTGGCGTACGGCTGCAATATCGGCGCGTATTTCAGCGGGATCGTGTCGGGCAGCCTGCACGGCTGGCTGTGGCTCGTCGCCGCGTTTGCCGGCAACGTGATCGGCACGCGTGTGCGGCCGTGGTTCGGGCTCGAGGTGGAGCGCGTGCCGCGCGCGTCGGGCTGCTGAACGCGTCGCGCGTCCCGCCGGGCGCGCACTCCCGCGGCGCATGGCGACGCGCGTTCGTGCGCGCGCCGCGGATGGGCAAGGGCGTCAGCGCGTCGCGATCGCGACCGCCGCACCGGCCATCGCGGTCGCGCTCGTGCGGTTCGCGATCCGTTTCGCACGCGCGGACGTCAGGAACGACCGCGCGCGCATCGCCAGCAGCGACCAGAAGCAGTCGGCGAAGATCAGGACCGCGAGCATCGTGCCGACCAGTTCCGCCCACGCGACGACGCCGACGTGCGTCAGATCGACGATCGTCGGCAGCAGCGCGAGATAGAACAGCATGATCTTCGGGTTGCCGAGCGTGACCAGCGCGCCGGCGACGAACATCCGTACCGGCGACTGTCCGCGCGGCAGCTCGTCGGCACCGCCGTCGGTCGGTGCGCTCCACATCTTCCACGCAAGAAACAGCAGGTAGGCGACGCCCGCGAACTTCAGCACGAGCAGCCCCGTCTCGAACGTGCGCGCGAATGCGGACAGCCCGGCGACCGCGAGCGTCAGCCACAGCGCTTCGCCGATCCACATCGCGGCGAGAAACGGCAGCACGTCGCGCACGCCGTTCGTCAGCACGCGCGCGACGAGCGCGGCGACGCTGGGGCCGGGCGTGCCGGCGGTGACGAGCAGTGCGAAGGCAAAGACGGCAAGCGCGGACAGCGACATGGCGAACCTCGGGGACGAACGCATTCGGAACGTTCGATTATAGTGACGGGCGTTCCAGACCGTGTACTGCCGCAATGACCGATTCGATCCGCATTCGACCCGCCACCCGCGAAGACGCCCCTGCGATGGCCGCCGTCGAGATTGCCGCCGCGCACCGTTTTCGCGCGCTCGGCATGCACGGCATCGCGGACGGCGGCGCGACCGACGCAGCGGACGTGCTCGCGCGAATCGATGCCGGGCACGCGTACGTCGCGGTCGACACGGACGCGCAGCACACCTGCGTCGGCTTCGCGTTCTATCGGCTGCTCGATGCGCAGCGGCTCTATCTGGAGGAACTGGACGTCGCGCCGTCCCACGCCGGGCGGCGGATCGGCGCGCGGCTGATCAAGCACGTAATGGCGTGCGCGGCGCAACAGGCGATCGCGCAGATCGTGCTGTCGACGTTTCGCGACGTGCCGTGGAATGCGCCGTATTACGCGCGGCTCGGCTTTCGCGTGCTCGACGACGCGACGCTCGACGACACGCTGCGCGCGATCCGCGCGCATCACGTCGCGCGCGGCCTCGACGAGACGCAGCGCGTGTTCATGCGCGCGGACGTGCGCGCGTGAACACGCGAAGGACGACGCTCAGGCGGCGTCGCTGAGCGCCGGATAGTCGATGTAGCCCGTCTCGCCTTCCGCGTAGAAGGTTTCCGGCACCGGCTGGTTCAGCGGCGCGCCGAGTTCGAGGCGGCGCGGCAGGTCCGGATTCGCGATGAACAGCTTGCCCCATGCGATCGCGTCGGCGTCGCCGCGCGCGAGTGCGGCCTGCGCGCTGTCGAACGTGAACTGCTCGTTCGCGATCAGCGGGCCGCCGAACGCCTCTTTCAACTGCGGGCTCAGGTGGTCGCCGCTGTACGACTCGCGCGTGAAGATGAACGCGATGCGGCGGCGGCCGAGTTCGCGCGCCACATAGCCGAACGTCGCGGCCGGGTCGGAATCGCCCATCGTGTGCGCATCGCCGCGCGGCGCGAGGTGCACGCCGACACGCCCGGCGCCCCACACGTCGATCGCCGCGTCGACGACTTCCAGCAGCAGCCGCGCGCGGTTTTCGATCGGGCCGCCGTATGCGTCGGTACGGCGGTTCGTGCTGTCCTGCAGGAACTGGTCGAGCAGATAGCCGTTCGCGCCGTGGATCTCGACGCCGTCGAAGCCGGCCGCCTTCGCGTTTTCGGCGCCCTTGCGGTAGGCCGCGACGATGCCGGGGATCTCGTCGAGTTCGAGCGCGCGCGGCGTCACGAACGGCCGCTGCGGACGCACGAGGCTCACGTGGCCGCCCGCCGCGATCGCGCTCGGCGCGACCGGCAGATCGCCGTTCAGGAACATCGGATCGGAGATCCGGCCGACGTGCCAGAGCTGCAGCACGATGCGGCCGCCCGCGCGATGGACGGCCTGCGTCACGCGCTTCCAGCCTTCGACCTGCTCGTCCGACCAGATGCCGGGCGTGCCCGCATAGCCGACGCCTTGCGGCGTGACCGACGTCGCCTCGCTGATGATCAGGCCCGCCGACGCACGTTCGGCGTAGTAGCGCGCCATCAGGTCGTTCGGGATGCGCGTGTCGCCGGCGCGGCTGCGCGTCAGCGGTGCCATCACGATGCGGTTCGGCAGCTTCAGGTCGCCGAGGGTAACGGGGTCGAACAGCGTAGGCATACGGATTACCTCTTCACGAAGGGCGGGATCGGCGTGCGCGTCGCGCGGCGCGGGCCCGCATGGCCGATTCGGCCGGATGGTCAGAGTTCTCGGCGCAGTGCGTCGAGAAACGTGTCGATGACGGCCTCGTTGCGCTTGAAGAACGCCCACTGGCCGACCCGCGTCGACGTCACGAGCCCCGCGCGCTGCAGCGTCGCGAGATGCGCGGAGACGGTCGACTGCGACAGCCCGCAGCGCGCGTCGATTTGCCCGGCGCATACGCCGTGGTGGTACGGCAGCGTCTGATCCGGGAAATGCACGTCCGGCGTTTTCAGCCATACGAGGATTTCACGGCGCACGGGATTCGCGAGCGCTTTCAGGATCGCGTCGATGTCGGGTTCGGTCGGCATGGATCGGCAGGTGGCGATCGAAGGGCAACGGATATCGTCAATGGCCGAATCTTATATCGGATTTTCCCGATATATTTGAAAGCACTGGTCTCAATGGGGTTGATAGGCCGCGCGTCGCGAGGGTCAAATCGCTGCGATGTGGGCCCGTTTCTCCAACTCGACGTTACTTACCGCGCGTGAGGCGCCGCGCGGCGAGCAACCCGAGCACGAGCAGCACCGCGACGTAAGCGGCGACGCTCGTCCACGCGCCGCGTTGCCAGAACGTGCCGCCGAGCGAGCCGAGCACGCTGGAGCCGACGTAGTAGGCGAGCAGGTACAGCGATGCCGCGTGCCCCTTTGCCGGACCGGCAAGATAGCCGACCCAGCCGCTCGCGACCGAATGCGCGACGAAAAAGCCGATCGTGACGAGCACGATCCCGACGACGATCGCGACGAGCGAATGCGAAAGCGTCAGCGCGAGGCCCGCGGCAAACACGAGAATGCCGCTCGTCAGCACCGGTGCGCGGCCGAGCCGGTCGGCGAGCGCGCCGGCCGTCGACGACGACACCATCCCGAACAGATACGCGCCGAAAATCAGCCCGCATACGGCCGGACGGAGGTTGAACGGCGCGGCCATCAGGCGGAAGCCGGCGTAGTTGTACACGGTCACGAAGGCGCCCATCACGAGAAAGCCGATCGCGAACACGAACGGCAGTCGCGCGTGGCGCAGCTGCGCATGCCAGAGCCGCAGATGATGACGCAGCGTCAGGTCGGTGCGCTTCACGAAGCGCCGCGACGGCGGCAGCAGCAGCACGAACGCGACCGCGGCGATCAGGTCGACGATGCCGATCGTCAGCATCGCGGTGCGCCACGAAAAATATTCCTCGAGCGCGCTCATCCCGATTCGCCCGATCATGCCGCCGAACGCAGTGCCGCCGACGTACAGACCCATCGAGAAACCGAGCCCTTCGGCCGCGATTTCCTCGGCCAGATAGGCCATTGCGACGGCCGGCACGCCGCCGAGCGCGAACCCTTCGAGTGCGCGCCACACGAGCAGCAGCTGCCAGTTGGGCGCGAGCGCCGCGAGCAGGTTGAACGCGGCCGCGAGCGTCATCGACGCGAACATCAGCCCGCGGCGGCCGAACCGCTCGGACAAGGCGCCCGCGCAGAGGATCGACACCGCGAGCGCGCCGGTCGACAGCGACAGCGAGAGTGAACTGGACGCCGCGCCGAGGCCGAATTCGCGCGCGAATGCGGGCAGCAGAGGCTGTACGCAATACAGCAGCGAAAACGTGGAGAAGCCGGCAAGAAACAGCGCAAATGCGATGCGCTTGTATGCGGCCGAGCGTGGCGACACGCCGGCCGGAAGCGCGTCGGGTGCGACTTTCGACGCGCCGTGCGCAGACGACGCAATCGTGGACGAAGACATGGACAGGTCCGATGTGGCAGGGAATGCGTGTATTCTTGCGCGCACCGGAACATATGTCCAATATATGAAAAGAACCGCAGCCATATGTTTTTCCACTGGCGGCGGCGTGCCAATCGGCATCTCCGCCACGGGCGCAGGACGCAACGCATGGAACTTCGGCATCTCCGTTATTTTCTGGCCGTGGCCGCCACGTCCAATTTCACGAAGGCCGCGGAAACGCTCGGAATCGGGCAGCCGCCGCTCAGTCAGCAGATCAAGGCGCTCGAGAACGAGCTTGGCGTCGAATTGTTCAGGCGCACCGCGCGCGGCGCCGAGCTGACGACGGCCGGCGAAGTGTTTCGCGACGAGGCGCGCCGCGTGCTCGACGACGCGGAACGCGCATCGCGCGCGGCAAGACGCGCCGCACGCGGCGAAATCGGGCATCTGCGCGTCGGTTTCACCGGGACGGCTGCGTTCAATTCGAAGGTGTCGGATCTGCTGCGCCGTTTCCGCGAAGCGTTTCCGCAGGCCGAGCTCACGTTGCTCGAAGCGACGTCCGGCGTGCTGCTCGCCGAGCTCGAAGCGGGGCGGCTCGACGTCGCGCTGGTGCGGCCGCGGCAGCGGATCGCTCCCGTGCTGCGCATCGCGGAGTGGGACGAGGAGCCGATGTTCGTCGCGCTGCCGGTCGCGCATCGGCTCGCGCGGCGGCGCCAGATCGCGCTCGCGGAGCTCGCCGACGAGTCGTTCGTGCAGGTCCCGCGCGAGGCCGGGAGTACGCTGTTCGACGACATCGTCGCCGCGTGCAATGCGGCCGGGTTCCAGCCGCGGATGGCGCAGCCGGCCCCGCAGATGGCGTCTGCGGTCACGCTGGTCGCCGCGGGCTTGGGCGTCTCGCTGGTCCCCGACGCGATCACGCAGGTGCGGATTGCCGGCGTCGTCTATCGTCCGATCGCGAACGCCGCGCTGCGCGCGCGGCTCGGCGTCGCGTCGCGCGCCGACGATCCGTCGCCGGTCGTGCGCAACTTTCTGCAGCTCGCGCTCGGCTAGCGCAGGCGTTGCGCGCTTAGGCGTGCCGTTCGCCGACGCGGTTTTCTTCGGGGCTGTAGACGGTCAGCCCTTCGGTCGGATCCATCGGCATCTCCCACGGCCGTGCGGCGATCGCCTGCATCGCCGCTTCGAAGCCGGCCTGCCGGCGCGCCGCGATGCCGGACGGCGTGAAGTCGATGTCCTTCCACTGGTCGTCGCCGTCGAGCCGCGGCGCCGCGAGCTTGATCACGCGCATCGTCGTCTGGCAGCCCCACGCGGCGAGCGCCTGCACGTCCGGCGACGAGCGCTCCGCTTCCGGCAGCCGCATCACGAGTTCGCGGATCACGTGGCGCAGCCGGTGGATCTGCTGCTGGCGCGCGATATGGCTGTCGGTGCGGCTCGCGTACTGGATGTCCTTCTGACGTTCCGATACCTGCCAGATGCTTTGCGGCTCCGGGCCGACCGGGTTCCACATCTGCACGGAGAAGATGATCGAGCTGCGGCGCGGCGAATCGTCGAGTACGACCTCGACCGGCGTATTCGAATAGATGCCGCCGTCCCAGTACGGCGCGTCGTCGATGCGCACGGCCGGAAACGCGGGCGGCAGCGCGCCCGAGCTCATCACGTGATCGATGCCGAGTCGCTGGTCGCGTGAGTCGAAATAGCGCATCTCGCCGGTGCACGCGTTCACGGCGCCGACCGTCAGCCGCGGACGTCCGGCATTCAGCAGATCGGCATCGATCAGCGACGCGAGCGTGTCGCGCAGCGGCTCGACCACGTAGTACGACGCGCGATCGACGCCGACGTGCGCGAGCGGGCCCAGCCACGCATCGGGATTCGGCCGGAAGAAGCCGGGGATGCCCGCGCCGATCACGGCCAGTTCCGAACAGATCTTGTCCCAGCTCGCCGGGAAGCCCGGCACGTACGCGGCCGGGCGCTCCGTCACGCGGCGCCAGAACTCGGCGAGCCGTTGCGCACGCTGCGCGCGCCGGTTGCCCGCGATCAACGCCGCGTTGATCGCGCCGATCGACGTGCCGATCACCCAGTCGGGTTCGATGCCCGACGCGTCCATCGCTTCGAACACGCCGAGTTGATAGGCGCCCAGCGCGCCGCCGCCCTGCAGCACGAGCACGACCTGCCCGGGCAGCTTCGGGGGTGAAGGTTGATTTGCCGTCATCGCTTGCCTCGTCGTCGGTGACGGCCGGCGGGTTCCGGCCGGATGGAACCAGTGTAGGCGATCGATCGCGCGCGCGGTCCGCGCTCGGCGAGCGCACACGCGCACCGGCCGCGCAGCGTCATTCGACGGTGATCGTCTCCTTCATGTATGGATGAATCCCGCAGAACACGTGATAGACGCCGCGCTTGTCGAAGCGGTACGCGTACGTATCGTTCTGGTCGAGCGCGCTCGAATGGAAGATCCCGGCATCGTTGACGACCGTGTGCGGTTCGGCGTCGAGGTTTTTCCAGGTGATCGTCGTGCCGGCCTTGATCGTCGTCGACATCGGCGAAAACATGAAGTTGCGGATCGTCACGAGCGGGCCGGCGGTCGATTGCGCGGAGGCCGCGCACGGCATGCCGGCGACGATTGCCGAGGCGAACCACGCGGCGAGGGCGCGCGATGGAAACAGGCGGTTCATGTCGGTCTCCCCGTGGTTCACGCGAGCGTTGCGTCATGCAGTGCCGATGCCGCCGGCGCGCCGCTGAACTCGACCGTCGTCACGCCGAGCATCTTCGCGAGCTGCTCGCGCGGCACCGTGAGCGGCACGGGGCCCGGCCCGTTGCCGGCGGTCGGCTGCGGGAACGCGGTCGAGCGCGCGGTATGAAAGGTCACGTTGCCCTCGACCTTCGACACGATCTGGTGGATATGCCCGTTCAGCACGGTGACCGAGCCGAAGCGGCGCAGCAGCGCGAGCGCCTGCGGCGCATCGCCGGTGCCCCAGCCCCACGGTTCGTAGATCGTCCACATCGGCATGTGCGAGAACACGACGATCGGCGTGCTCGACGTGCGGCCGTTCAGATCCTGCGCGAGCCATGCGAGCTGATCGTCGCCGAAGCTGCCGAGTCCGTTCGGTTTGAAATGCATCACGTTCACGAGCGCGACGAAGTGCACGCCCGCATGATCGAAGCTGTAGTAGCCGCGATTGTCGGACGCGCGGCCGAAGCGGCGGAAGTACTCGGCGCCCGAGCCGTCCGTCACGTCGTGTTCGCCAGGCACCGTGTGCAGCTCGGGCACGCGTAGCCCGGACAGCAGCTGCGAGGCGCGGTCAAACTCGTCGGGCTTCGACAGATGCGTGATGTCGCCCGTGTGGATCGCCAGCGCGGGCGTCTCGGGCATCGCGTTGACGAGCGCAATCGTCTGCGCGAGCGTCGCGGCGACGTCCGGATTCGCGTCCTTGTTGAAGCCGATGTGCGTGTCGCTGATCTGCAGAAACAGCGGCTGGCCCGCGCCCGAGCGTGTGCCGGCCTGCGCGCGTGCGAGATCGAGCGGCGTGAGCACGCCGCCCGACAGCATGAACAGCGTGCCGAGCCCGCCGAACGCCATGCACTGGATCGCGCGGCGACGCGACGGGCGGGAAGGATTCGATGAAGACATGTGAGCCTCGCAATCGTGTGACGGAAGCGGGACGGCCGGAGCGTCCGCGGAATGACCGGCGCATTGCGCATGCGATACCGGGCGAGCGGCCGATTTATTCCCGCGCGCGGCGGCGCTTGATGCATTGATCCGTGACGCGTCAATGTCTTGTAATCGGCACGTCATATTCGCGTCACCGCCGCCCGATAGGCTGCGTGACCGGTTCGGCGTCGCGACGACGGGGGTGTCGCCGAGCGCGGCACCGGCAGGACGCCGTATTTCAATCGAACGGAACACACGCTACCGATGGCCATCAGCTTCGATCCGAACCGCACCGCGAACGCGTCCGCGTGGCGCGTCGTGCCCAACCGCTGGGATGCCGTCGCGTTTCCGCTGATCATCTGCGTGCTCGCCATGGCGATCGTCGGTTTCCGCGAGACGCTCGCGCCGATCGCGACGCTGCAGACGCAGAAGATCTCGCTCGATCCGTCGAACTTGCCCGAATACGCGCTGCGCACGACGCTGCGGATGCTTGCCGCGATGGTCGCGTCGCTCGCGTTCACGCTGATTTACGGCACGCTCGCAGCGAAGAGCCGTCGCGCGGGGATGGTGCTGATTCCGATCCTCGACATCCTGCAGTCGGTGCCCGTGCTCGGCTACATCTCCTTTACGGTCACGTTCTTCCTTGCGCTGTTCCCGGGCCGCGTGCTCGGCGCCGAACTCGCGGCGATCTTCGCGATCTTCACGAGCCAGGCGTGGAACATGACGTTCAGCTTCTACCAGTCGCTGCGCACGGTGCCGCGCGATCTCCATGAAGTGTCGCGCGGCTTCCATCTGACCGGCTGGCAACGCTTCTGGAAACTCGAGGTGCCGTTCTCGACGCCGGGGCTGATCTGGAACATGATGATGTCGATGTCGGGTGGGTGGTTCTTCGTCGTCGCGTCGGAGGCGATCACGGTCGGCAACCGGACGATCACGCTGCCGGGCATCGGCGCCTACCTCGCGCAGGCGATCGCCGAACAGAATCTCGGCGCGGTCGGCTGGGTGATCGTCGCGATGACGGTCGTGATCCTCGCCTACGACCAACTGCTGTTCCGGCCGCTCGTCGCGTGGGCCGACAAGTTCCGCATGGAGAACACGAGCGCCGGCGATGCGCCGCAATCGTGGCTGCTCGACCTGCTGCGCCGCACGCGCGCGATTCATCAGCTGCTCGTGCCGGCGGGCTGGCTGCTGTCGCAGGCCGCGCGCGTGCCGCTGCGCGTGCGCGCGTTCGATGCGATGCGTGCACGCGAGACGGCGCAGCGCAGCCCGTCGCGGTTCGGCGACTTCGTCTGGGCAGCCGCCGTAGTCGTGCTGACCGTCTACGTCGCTGCGCGCGTCGTGTCGTATGTGAGCACCGGTGTGACGATCGCCGACGTCGGACACGTCGTCGTGCTCGGGCTGATCACGCTGCTGCGCGTGATCGTGCTGATCGCGATCGCGTCGGTGGTGTGGGTGCCGCTCGGCGTGCTGATCGGCTTGCGTCCGGCGCTCGCGGAGAAGATCCAGCCGCTCGCGCAGTTCCTTGCAGCGTTCCCGGCGAACCTGCTGTTTCCCGTGTTCGTGATTGCAATCGTCCGCTGGCATCTGAATGCCGATATCTGGCTGTCGCCGCTGATCGTGCTCGGCACACAGTGGTACATCCTGTTCAACGTGATCGCCGGCGCGACGTCTTACCCGAACGACTACAAGGAAGCGACGAAGAACTTCCGGATCCGCGGCTGGCAGTGGTGGCGGCAGGCGATGCTGCCCGGCATCTTTCCGTATTACGTGACGGGCGCGATCACCGCGTCGGGCGGCGCGTGGAACGCGAGCATCGTGTCCGAAGCCGTGCAGTGGGGCGACACGAAAGTCGTTGCGCACGGCCTCGGCGCGTATATCGCAGAGATGACGGCCGCCGGCGATTTCCCCAAGATCATCCTCGGCATCGCCGTGATGTCGCTGTTCGTCACGTTGTTCAACCGTCTGCTGTGGCGTCCGATGTACGCCTATGCCGAATCCCGGCTTCGTCTGGACTGAGAGTAAGCGCGATGCAAAACCCGACCGTTGTGAACGCCCCCGTGCAGATGCCGTCTACGCCGCCGTCGCAGGTGCCGCATGTCGGCGAAGAAATCCTGCGCGTCGAGCACGTTTGCCGCGGCTTCAACAAGACGCAGGGCGAACTGCTCGTGCTCGACGACGCGAACCTGTCGCTGCGCGAAGGCGAAATCGTCGGGCTGCTCGGCCGCTCGGGCTCGGGCAAGTCGACGCTGCTGCGCATCATCGCGGGGCTGATCGAGCCGACCGGCGGCGAAGTCACGTATCTCGGCAAGCCGTTGCGCGGGCCGGCCGAAGGCGTCGCGATGGTATTCCAGACGTTCGCGCTGTTCCCGTGGCTCACCGTGCTGCAGAACGTCGAGGCCGGCCTCGAGGCGCTCGGCGTCGGCGCACGCGAGCGGCGCGAGCGCTCGCTCGCCGCGATCGACCTGATCGGCCTCGACGGCTTCGAGAACGCGTATCCGCGCGAGCTGTCGGGTGGCATGCGCCAGCGCGTGGGCTTTGCGCGCGCGCTCGTCGTCGATCCGACGATCCTGCTGATGGACGAGCCGTTCTCCGCGCTCGACGTGCTGACGGCCGAAACCCTGCGTACCGATCTGCTCGATCTGTGGACGCAGGGCCGCATGCCGATCAAGTCGGTGCTGATCGTCACGCACAACATCGAGGAAGCGGTGTTCATGTGCGACCGGATTCTCGTGCTGTCGTCGAATCCGGGGCGCGTGATCGCCGAGATCAAGGTGCCGTTCAAGCATCCGCGCAACCGGCTGGATCCGGCATTCCGCAAGCTCGTCGACGACATCTACGCGAAGATGACCGCGCGCCAGATCGGCGAGGCGACGAAGAAGGGGCTCGAACTGGGCAGCTGGCTGCCGCAGGTGTCGACGAACCTGATGGCGGGTCTGATCGAGACGCTCGCGATGGCGCCGTATCACGGCCGCGCCGATATGCCCGAGATCGCGCGCTCGCTGCATCTCGAGGTGGACGATCTGTTCCCGATCGCGGAAGTGCTGCAGCATCTGGGCTTTGCGGACGTGCGCGAAGGCGACGTGTTCCTGACGCCGCCGGGGCGCGTGTTCGCGGAATTCGGCACGCAGGAGCGCAAGCTGATGTTCGCGGACCATCTGCTCAAGCACGTGCCGCTGGCCGCGCGGATCAAGAAGGTGCTGAACGAGCGGCCGGGCCATCGCGCGCCGCGTGTGCGCTTCGAGCAGGAGCTGGAGGATTTCCTGTCGGACGGCGCGGCGGAGGAAACGCTCGACGCGGTGATCGACTGGGGGCGGTACGGCGAAGTGTTTTCGTATAACGACAAGACCGAAGTGTTCAGCCTCGAGGATGTCGAGAACTGAACGCCGCGCATGCGTCGCGGCCCGTTACGCCGAAGCGCGACGGGCCGCGATCATGATTCGTCTGCCGCTTCCCATTGGGCGAGCAGCTCCGTCGGAATCGCCTTGACGACATCGACATAGCGCTTTCCGACGAATTGTTCGGCGCGTGCGAGCAGCACCGGAATGGGGCTGCTCGGTTCGTGCGTTTCGAACCAGCGGCGTGCCGCGCAGATCAACGCCAGCGCTGCCTGCCGGTCTGTCGGCGCGAGCGAAGCGGGCGCGACGACGGACGTCGAGGTGGGCGCAGCCGTTTGTGCGTCGTCCACACGGGGCGGGGCAGAAGGCGCGTCGCCGAACACCGGCGGCACCGGCGCCTCGCATGCCTCGCGCTCGGCCGAAGGCAAGGTGTCGGACCGCGTGCCGACCGGCGCGTCGCCAACCTGAAAGAGCCGAAGCAGGCGGACCAACGGGGAAAAATCCGGCAGCGACGTTTCGAGGTGCGTCGCGCACCACGCATCGATGGCGCAGAGATTCGCGATCGCGTCGTCGATGCCCTTCACCGTCGAGGGTTGCTGTTCGCGCAGGTTCTGCAACTGTAGCGCGACCGAATCGGGTGCAAGCGCATCGACCGGCCGCGGATGAGCGAACGCACGCTCGACGTCGCGTACCTGCAGCCGGGCGGCCGTCGATCGCGTCAGGACGATTTCGCGCACGTCGGCGAGCAAGCCTTCCGGATCCGCCAGCGCTTGCAGCGCGTTCATCCGCATTTCCAGCGCGACATGGCGATCGTCGTCGATATCGGCTCGCGGATGCACCTGCTCCGGAAACGCCTGCAACCAGGCAGCCAATAGCCCCGTTCCATCCGCAAGACCTTCCACGCCGGCCAGGCGCGTGCGACAGCGCGCATACAGCACGGCGACGCGCATGTCCTTCGTTCGCGTCATCAGCCGCCGGCAGTCTCGCTCGATCTCGCTCCAGTTCAGCGGCTCGGGCGAACCGACGAAGCCACCGTATTGCACGTCCTGTCTCGGCGCGGTGCCGGCAAACAGCACGACGAAATCGTGGTCGTATTCGAGATCGGGGCCGCATGGCGCCGACTCGCTCAACGGCGCGAGCCAGTTTTCGTGCGGCGTATCGGCGACGGCTACCCGGCCGGCCGTGTTTTTTGTGGTCGACGATTTCCTGCTCATGGTCGATGTCCGGAAGCCATATGGCGGCGATTGAAGTGGCGTGGATGGCGTTCGGGCTCGAAGCGCATGCCGGTGATCGGCTTGTCGGGTGCGGGCCGGCCCAGCCAGCCGGACCAGCCCAAGCGCTGACGGCCGCCCATCACGGCCGGGGGCGCGCTCTCGGGCTGGATGCGAAGCTCGAGTTCCCATTCGAGCTCGCGACCGACGAAGGCGCGCACCCACTCGACGAGTCGTGGCAGGTCTTCGCCCTGCGGCGTGAAGCGCAGGTACGCGTCGAGATCGACGGGGCCGATCACGATGCGGAACCGGTGCTGGCGGTCGGGGGCGACGCGTCCGAGCACGGCGCCGCGGCCCATCGTCGCGGATGCGCCCGGATAGCCCATGCGTCCGCAGTCGGCCGGATCGATTTCGATCCAGTGAAAGACGTTTTCCTCTACCGCAACCGGGACACCGAAATAATGCTCGAGCGTCGCGCGCAGCCCGTCCGGATTGCGCGATTCGCGAATGAGATGGGCCGAGGCGGCCAGGCGCGCATGCGACGGAAGGGGGCGGCGTTCGATCTCGCCGAGCTCGTGCCCGACCAGGCTGGCGACATAGAACGAGAACTGTTCGCGGTGTTTGCGGTCGAGGCCCGCAGCCGCCTGTGCGGAGGCCCACGCACGATAGAACAGCGTGAAGAACCGATGATGGAAGATGTCGAAGAAGTCGACCGTGGTCGTATCGCGGCGGCTGCTTTCCCGATCCCGCGCGATTTCGGTCACGTGGATGGGCAGCGGGCCGTTGGGGCCGAGCATGCCGAGGCCGAACAGCCGCACCTTCAGTTGCCCGGCCGTTTCGTGCGCGCTCGCGATTTCCCGCGGTGCGAACGCCAGGCTCGGCTGCTGGCCCAGTCGGAACGGTTCGGCCTGCGGCCGGCGCGCGGTGCCGATCGGATCGAGTGCGGCGTTCGCGCCGATCCGCCGCATCAACGACAGGAAGCCGAAACGCCAGGGCTCGGCCAGCAGGGCGTCGAGCAGTTCCGCCGACAGCGCATTGCCGCGCAGCGGTGCGGGAAACGCGGCGCGCTGCATCACAGCGCTCCGCGCGTGCCGGTGCGCGCCGGCCAGCGCGCGATCCGGCCGCGTTGCATCGAATGAAGCTCCGTCTGCGTGAAGCTGTTGATCGACACGTGCCGCGCGAGCCAGTGTTCGAGGATCGTGCCGAAAAGATAGGGGCTCACGCCCGAGAAGCCCGTCTCGTCGACGGTCAGCGTGCATTCGATGCCGCGGCCGAAGGTCATCGGGCCGGTTCCCGGCAGCTTGCGCGTCACGGGGCGAGTCTTCGCGCCGACGAGGCTTTCGACCTGCCGGCTTTGCCCGGAGTCGCCATCCACGAGATACAGGCGCAGCAGGTCGCGCAGGCCTTGCCCGCCTTCGCGGTGATCGAGCGCCTCGAGCGGCAGATGGTCGAAGTTCAGCTGGCGGATCAGACGCCATGCCGTTTCCCGCTCGGCATACGGCGGCAACGGTGCGCTCGGCGGCCGGATCAAACCGATGCTGTCGACCGGCGCGGATTGCGCGGTCTCGAGGTCGCGCACACCGTCGCGCGGCACGAGCGTGGCGAGATCGCGGTTCGTCAAGAGCGCGTCGACGGACAGGAAGCGGATGTTTTCGCTGTACGGCGCCTCGGCCTGGTCAACGAGCGAGAGAAACACCTCCGTTCCCACGTACGGCGTGCGTGTGCCGTAGCGGCGCGCCGAATCGGACAGCAGGCGCCGTTCGCGCCGCACCGAAAAATAGCGGCCGTGATTGCCCTCGTCGTTGTTCAGCGTCTGATAGAGCGGCCGGAATTCGAGCTCGGACGACGTGGCGGCGACCTGACCGTAGACGGCGCTGACCGAGAACACCTCGTAGTCGAGCGGCGTGAGTCGAGCCGGAACCAGATGGAATTCGGTGTCGCGCGGCGAAATCTCGACGCGGTCGGTGTGCTTGCGGAACAGATTGACGACGGGCGTACAGAAGAGCGCGAAGCGCGACGCATCGACGAGATTGGCGAGCGGCCCCGGCGCACGGTCGAGCAGCACGACGATCTCGACTTCCCGGCCGTCGATGCGCGAGAACCCTTCGGCAAGGCCGTTCAACGCGAAGAACCAGAACCGCGAGGGGCAGGCAAAGTACTCGTGCAGCAGATTGTGCCCGTGAAACTTGGCCCAGTTCAGCGGCAGCAGGCTTTGATCGGTGCCCAGCCCCTCGTGTTCGACCGCGCGTTCGGTGACGGCCGCCGGCGCGCGGCCGGGCCTGCCGAATTCGCCCGGTGCGCCGATGACCGAGGCGATCGCGCCCGCATGCAGCAATTCGAACAGATGCGACGCGACCTGTTCGTCGCCAGCCAGATAGACCGGGAGCCGGTCGAGTCCTTTCAGGTCGGCGATCCGCACGTTGCCGGTACTCGCGAGCCTGATTCGAAGCGCGCCGCGCACGGGTGTATCGGGCGCGCTATAGCGCGCCAGCGCCGGGATATCCGGCGGAATGCCGGTCAGCCGCGCGTCGGTGATCGCGAGCGGCCACAGCGTGACGTCCTGTCCGCTCGTGAAGCGGCAGGCCGTGCGCTCGCCGTCGGGAACCTGCGCTGTGAACGTGGTGCCGCGCGGGAGGCGATAGCCGTCGACGAGGCTGCCTTCGGTCTGTCCGGGATACACGCGAGCGATCGAGATCGACGGCGTCGGCGCGACGTAGTTCGGATAGATGACCTCGAGCAGCCGTTCCGTGAAGCGCGGAAATTCTGCATCGAGCTTGATCTGCATGCGCGCGGCCATGAAGCTGAACGATTCGATCAGGCGTTCGACATACGGGTCCGCCACCTCGCCGGCCTGCATGCCGAGCCGACGCGCGATCTTCGGATGCGCATGCGCGAATTCGGCGGCGAGCTCGCGCATGTAGATGAGTTCCTGGTTGTAGTAGTCGAGCAGTCGCGGGTCCATCGGAGAGGCCTCGTTGTGGTCGGGGTGTGCCGTGCTCAGCCGGCGCGCATGCCGGTGATCCGGATTTCGCTCGTTTCGAGGTCCAGCGAGCTTTGCACCATGAATTCGAGCGGATACGGATCCATGTGGATCAGGCCGCGCACTTCGAAGGCGAGCACGTTGCGATGTTCGCCGGCGGTATCGGCATCGGTATCGGCGCGTGGCGATACCACGAGCGACTCCGGAATCAGGCGCGGCTCGAAATCGCCGATCGCGCGGCGGATCATCGATTCGACGTCGCTCCAACGGCGCGATGCGATAAAGGTGCCCGCGAGCGGCGGCACGCCGAAATTGACCGTCGATGCGGCGGCTTGCGGATAGCGGGCGCGATCGATCCGGTCTTCGATACTCGTCGTATTGAGCAGATAGGCGAGATCGCGCTGGACGATGTCGCGCATCTGCTTGCGCGTCGCCGTGTATGCCTCGGGCGCTTCGGTTTGTCGATGCGGGGCGTCGTCGCGCAGACGGTCGAGCAGCGTCGGCATCAGATGCGAGCTGGCGCGCCGCGGCGTACGAGCGATCGGGGCATCGGCACCGGGCTGGCGTTTTCGGCGTTCGTTCATGGCTTGATTCGCGTTGCGCGGATACGCGCGTCTATGTGCGCGATCTGATCGGCGGGCGGGACGTGACGTGCACGCCGCGTGGCGGCTGTATCGACGAAGACGAGCATCGTCATGCCGAGTCCTTGCGCAAGGGGGCGGCGAGCGGACTGTCCACGGAGAGCGCGTGGTGCTCGCGCCGGGTCAGCGGCGGCAGGGCGGCGGCGCCGTGCGCGGCCTCGGCATGAAACTCGGGCGGCGCGAACAGGCGCAGGATTTCCGGAACGGCTCCGTCATCGGTCATCGCTTCCGCGTGTCTGTCCAGATGACCGAAGGCATCCTCGATCGTGAGATTGCCGGACAGGAACGTTTCGATCGAGTCCGAATGCCGCTGGCTTTCGCGGGCAGGGAGGTCGTGCGCGTGATCCGGCGCGATCTCGGCCGTGAGCGTGTCGTCCCCCGATGGGATCCATGTCGAAGCGGGCGGTGCGTCAGGGTCGGCGAGGGCGCGCCAGTACTGCGCATGCAGTGCGTCGATCAGCGCATCGGTGTGACCGGATTCGATGTCGGCCGCGTTCTCGGCGGCGTGCGCGCGCGTAGCGCCTTCCCGGGTGCCGATGCCGAGCAGGCCGAGTATGTCGTCGTCGGCGCGCGCGCAATCGAGGGTGCCGTCCAGCCGCAATGCTTCGGCAACGGACTCCCGATGTGTTTTCTCCGGCGCGGGTGCGACGAGCAAGGTGTTCGATCGACGATGCCGGGACAGGCGAAGGAAGCGCATGAACGGGTTCGATTTGCGAAAGATCGGGAAATAAAACGAGAGTATCGATGAATCTTTCATCTCAAAAAATACCCGGTCAACAAAATATCGCGGGGTGACTTAAAAATCGATCGTTAAATAATGCAACGCCGAAAAGGAAATGTGATTCGAATCAAAAGATTGGTGTCTTTTTTCATGTCCAGTATGGTGTTGCTTCGTTGTTTATCTCGAAATAACAACGACTTGAGGGAATGGCTCGCCCTGACGCGGTGAGTGGCTCGTACGAGTCCGATAGATGGCTTGCAAATGCGCTCGACGCGATGAAATATAGGATTTGTACGAATTTGCATTAAATTTAATCGAGTCGATTAATGCATTGACGTATTTATTTTTTCGTGTTGATAATTTGGCTCCTGATTCGAGTCGGCCGTTTTTTTGAATCGGAGAGAGAGAAGCGTGTTTCGAGCGATCGAGATCGCGTCCGGCGTGGCGACCATCGAGGAGTCCTCATCGCCATGACGGATTCGTTCGCAACACGCTAACGAACAAAACCGGACCACCATGAACGTTTCACGCCAGACCTTGTTCGGCAAGCTCGGGGTCGAGCTCTACCGGGGAATCGAATCGGCGACGCGTTTCTGCAAGCTGCGCGGGAACCCGTTCGTCGAACTCGTCCACTGGCTGCACCAACTGCTCCAGCAGCCGGACGGCGACCTGCAGCGGATCGTGCGCCATGCGGATATCGATCGCGATGCGCTCGAGTGCGACCTGGCGCGGGCGCTGGCTGCGCTGCCGGCCGGCGCGAGTTCGATCAGCGATTTTTCCTGGCACATCGAAACGGCCATCGAGCGCGGCTGGGTGCTGGCGACCCTGGGCCATGGCGATCGTCGCGTGCGCGGCGCATGGCTGATCGCAGCGCTGGTCTCGACACCCGAACTGCGGCGCGTGCTCCTCGCCATTTCCGCCGAGTTCGGCAAGATCCCCGTGGCCAATCTTGGCGACGTGCTTCCCGCGTGGATCGACGGGTCGCCGGAGGCGTCGGACGAGCCGTACGATCGCAGCAAGCTGGCGCCGGCGCTGCCGGGCGAGGCCTCCGGTGCCGTGTCGGACGCGCCGAAGGGCAACGCGCTCGAGCGGTATTGCCTCGATCTCACCGCGCGAGCACGCGCCGGCGAAATCGATCCCGTTATCGGCCGCGAACTGGAAATCCGCACCGTGATCGACGTGCTGCTGCGTCGGCGGCAGAACAATCCGCTGATCACCGGTGAGGCCGGTGTCGGCAAGACCGCGGTGGTGGAGGGGTTGGCGCATGCGATCGCCGCGGGCAACGTGCCGCCGAATCTGGCCGACGTCAAATTGCTGAGCCTCGATGTCGGCGCGCTGCTGGCGGGCGCCAGCATGAAGGGGGAGTTCGAGGCCCGCCTGAAGGACGTCCTCGAGGCCGCAGCACGCTCGGCCGCCCCCATCATCCTGTTCGTCGACGAAATCCATACGCTGATCGGCGCGGGCGGGCAAGCCGGCACCGGCGACGCCGCGAATCTCCTGAAACCGGCGCTCGCGCGCGGCACGATCCGCACCATCGGCGCGACGACCTGGGCCGAATACAAGCGGCATATCGAGAAGGATCCCGCGCTGACGCGGCGCTTTCAGGTGTTGCAGGTCGCAGAGCCGTCCGAAGCGGCGGCGGCCGACATGGTGCGCGGCCTCGCATCGACGTTTTCGTCGCATCACGGCGTCGTCGTACGGGACGAAGCGATCCGCGCTGCCGTAACGCTGTCGCATCGTTACATTCCGTCCCGTCAATTGCCGGACAAGGCGATCAGCCTGCTCGACACCGCGTGCGCGCGCGTCGCGCTGTCGCAGCACGCGACGCCGCGCGAGCTGGACGACGTGCGGCAGCGCCTGGCTGCCGCGCGCACCGAAGAAACGCTGCTGGTACAGGAGGCCCGTATCGGTCTCGATGCGGACAAGGCGCTGCATCGCGTGCGCACGCGCATCGACGCACTGGCGACGGAAGAAGCGGCACTCGCGGATCGCTGGCGCGCACAGGCGCAGGCCGCTCAGGCGTTGCTTTCCGCGCGCGAAGCCGCGATCGCGGGCGAGGCGGGTTCGCCGGTATCGCTCGACAGCTTGCGTGAACTCGAACGGACGCTGGCCGCGCTGCAGGGCGATGCGCCGCTCGTCTTTCCCGAAGTGGACGCCGCCATCGTCGCCGAGATCGTCTCGGACTGGACCGGCATCCCGGTCGGCCGCATGGTCACCGACGAGATCGTCGCCGTGCGCCGCCTTCCGGAAACGCTCGCGGCACGCGTGATCGGGCAGAGCGATGCGCTGAACCTGATTGGCGAGCGCG
Organism: Burkholderia multivorans ATCC BAA-247; assembly: GCF_000959525.1. Taxonomy (NCBI): domain Bacteria; kingdom Pseudomonadati; phylum Pseudomonadota; class Betaproteobacteria; order Burkholderiales; family Burkholderiaceae; genus Burkholderia; species Burkholderia multivorans. The sequence continues at coordinate 1,741,137 of NZ_CP009831.1, read as the reverse complement.
TGCAGACCGCGCGGTCGGGCCTGACCGATCCGAACAAGCCGCTGGGCGTGTTTCTGCTGGCGGGGCCGTCCGGCGTCGGCAAGACCGAGACGGCGCTGGCGCTGGCCGAGGCGCTATACGGCGGCGAGCAGAACCTGATCACGATCAACATGAGCGAGTATCAGGAAGCCCACACCGTGTCGGGCCTGAAAGGCGCGCCGCCCGGTTATGTCGGCTACGGCGAGGGCGGCGTGCTGACCGAAGCGGTGCGCCGGCGGCCCTACGCGGTCGTGTTGCTCGACGAGATCGAAAAGGCGCATCGCGACGTGCACGAAATGTTCTTCCAGGTGTTCGACAAGGGCTACATGGAAGACGGCGACGGCCGCCATATCGACTTCCGCCATACCACCATCCTGCTGACGAGCAACGCCGGCGCCGAGCTTAGCGCGAGCCTGTGTGCAGATCCGGCGCTGTCACCGGATCTCGACGGCCTGCGCGACGCGCTTGCGCCGGAATTGCTGAAGGTATTCCCGGCGGCGTTCATGGGGCGTGTGACCGTCGTGCCGTACCGGCCGCTCGCCACCGACGCGCTTGCCAACATCGTCCGCCTGCATCTGGACCGCGTCGCGAAACGCATGGCAGACACCCATGACATCGCGCTTGTCTGCGACGACGCAGTCGTGCACTACATCGTCGGCCGTTGTCTCGTTCAGGAGACAGGCGCGCGCGTGCTGATCGGCTTCATCGAACAGCACGTGCTGCCGCGCCTTTCCGCGCTCTGGCTCGATGCGTTCGCATCGCGCGTGCCGCTCGCGCGCATCGCGATCGGCGTCACCGACTCCTCCGCGTTGCCCGCACAGGCGCTGACGTTCGAGGCCACCCCTTCTCATCTACTCGAGCCGCGTCGTTGAGCTCGATATCCGCCAACCCCTGTCAGGAGACCGTTCATGTCCGCTAGCAGTTCGCAGAAGTTCATCGCGCGCAATCGTGCGCCGCGTGTGCAGATCGAATACGACGTCGAAGTGTATGGCTCGGAGAAGAAAGTCGAGCTTCCGTTCGTGATGGGCGTACTGGCCGACCTCTCCGGCAAGCATCCGGTCGAGCCGCTGCCGGCGGTGTCCGAGCGTCGGTTTCTGGAAATCGACATCGACAACTTCGACGAGCGGATGAAGGCGATCCGGCCGCGCGTCGCGTTTGCCGTGCCAAATACGCTGACGGGCGAAGGCCAGATGATGGTCGACATGACGTTCGAAAGCATGGAGGACTTCTCGCCGGCCGCGATCGCCGACAAGGTCGAGCCGCTGCGCCGCCTGCTCCAGGCGCGTACGCAGCTGGCGAACCTGCAGACGTACATGGACGGCAAGTCGGGCGCGGAGGCGCTCGTCACCCAGCTGCTGCAGGACCCGGCGCTGCTGAAGTCGCTGGCTGCGGCGCCGCGGCCGGAGCGGCACGAAGCGGGCGCGGCCGATCCTGCCGACGCGAGCTGACCGACAAACCGATCGAGGACGACCAAAATGGCAAAACAGCAAGTGCACGCCGTCGAGGCGCAGGCCGCGACCCAATCCGATTTCACGCAGTTGCTCGAGCGGGAATTCCGGCCGAAGACGGATCAGGCCCGCGCGGCGGTGGAACATGCGGTGCAGACACTCGCGGAGCAGGCGCTCACGCAGTCGATCACGATCAGCGACGACGCCTACAAGAGCATCGCGGCCATCATCGCGCAGATCGATCGCAAGCTTTCCGAGCAAATCAACCTGATCCTGCATCACGACGACTATCAGGCGCTCGAATCCGCGTGGCGCGGCCTGAACCATCTCGTGTCGAACACCGAGACGGACGAGCACCTGAAGATCCGCGTGATGGATGTGTCGAAGGCCGAACTGCATCGCACGATGCGGCGCTACAAGGGGCTGGCGTGGGATCAGAGCCCGCTTTTCAAGCAGATCTACGAACAGGAATACGGCCAGCTCGGCGGCGAGCCGTACGGGTGCATCGTGGCCGACTATTACTTCGACCACACGCCGCCGGACGTCGATCTGCTCGGTTCGATCGCGAAGGTGGCGGCGGCCGCACACACGCCGTTCGTGACCGGTGCGGCGCCTTCGGTGCTGCAGATGGAGTCGTGGCAGGAACTGGCGAACCCGCGCGACCTGACGAAGATCTTCACGCAGAACCTCGAATACACCGCGTGGAATTCGCTGCGCAACACCGAGGACGCGCGCTACGTCGGCCTCGCGATGCCGCGCTTCCTGGCGCGGCTGCCGTACGGCGCGAAGACCAATCCGGTCGACCAATTCGACTTCGAGGAAGACACGAACGGCTCCGACCACAGCCGCTACGGCTGGGCGAACGCGGCATATGCAATGGGCGTCAACATCAACCGCTCGTTCAAGCAGTACGGCTGGTGCTCGCTGATCCGCGGCGTCGAATCAGGCGGCACGGTCGACAACCTGCCGTGCCATACGTTTCCGACCGACGACGGCGGCGTCGACATGAAGTGCCCGACCGAGATCGCGATTTCGGATCGTCGCGAGGCCGAGCTGTCGAAGAACGGTTTCATCCCGCTCGTGCATCGCAAGAACACCGATCACGCGACCTTCATCGGCGCCCAGTCGCTGCAGAAGCCGGTCGAGTATCACGATCCCGACGCAACCGCGAATGCGAATCTGTCGGCGCGCCTGCCGTACCTGTTCGCCTGCTCGCGCTTCGCGCATTACCTGAAGTGCATCGTGCGCGACAAGATCGGCGCGTTCAAGGAGCGCGAAGACATGCAGCGCTGGCTCAACGAATGGATCATGAACTACGTCGACGCCGACCCCGCGAACTCGTCGCAGGACACGAAGGCACGCCGGCCGCTCGCGGCGGCCGAGGTGCTGGTGGAGGACGTCGAAGGCAACCCCGGCTACTACCAGGCGAAGTTCTTCCTGCGTCCGCACTTCCAGCTCGAAGGGCTGACCGTTTCGCTGCGGCTCGTGACGAAGCTGCCGTCGATCAAGGAAGCCGCTTAAGCACCCGGCAGATCCCGCAGGGCCGCATCGGACGCCTTCGGCAGACGACGATCGGCCCGATTCCAACGTTCACTAAAAGGAGTACTACGCATGGCACAGGACATTTTTCTGAAGATCGACGGCATCAACGGCGAATCGCTCGACGACAAGCACAAGGACGAGATCGAGATCCTGAACTGGGATTGGGAAATCCTGCAGGAATCGTCGATGCATTCGGGTAGCGGCGGCGGCGCCGGGAAGGCGACCGTCAAGGATCTCACGTTCGAACACAACATCGACCGCGCGAGCCCGAACCTGATGAAGTACGCGCTGACGGGCAAGCACATCGACCAGGCCGTGCTGGTGATGCGCAAGGCCGGCGGCAACCCGCTCGAATACCTGAAGCTCACGATGAGCGACGTGATCGTTACGCGCGTAAAGCCGTCGGGCAGCAAGGCCGGCGAGGAAAAGAGCCGCGAGACGGTGTCGCTGTCGTTCTCGAAGGTGAAGCAGGAGTATGTCGTGCAGAACGCACAGGGCGGCAGCGGCGGCGCCGTCACGGCGAGCTTCGACATCAAGGGCAACAAGGAAGCGTAAGCGCGATGCGTCGCGCGCGGCAGCGCATTCGCGTTCTCCGCGTGCGGCGCATTGGCAGTTCATCGAGGTGAATTCCGTATGCGTTCGATTCTGACCGCCGCTTCGCTCGCCGTCGCCGTGCTGCTCTCCGCCTGCGCGAGCGGTGAACCGAAGCCGAAGGCGCCCATTCGGCTCGAACTGGCCATCAACGCGGCATCCGACGTGAATCCGGACGATCGCGGGCACGCGGCGCCGATTCTGGTGCGTCTCTATGAGCTGAAGAACGGCAACGCATTCGAAGCGGCGGATTTCTTTTCGCTGGAAACACAGGAGAAGACGGTGCTGGCGGCCGACGTCGTCAAGCGCGACCAGTTCCAGTTGCGCCCCGGCGAGCATCGGAAGGTTGTCCGGCGGCCCGATCCGGAAACGACTGCCATCGGCGTGATCGCGGCCTATCGCGATCTGCCGAATGCGGTATGGCGGTCGGTCTACACGATGCCTGCCGCGCCCGACAAGGCGTGGTACCGGCTTGTTACACCGAAGCTGAAACTGACTGTCGATCTCTCGGCCAAGGCCGTCGCGATCGAGGAAACGAAGAAATGAAACACGTCGTGCAACGAAACGGACGAGACGTATGAGCTGGTACGCCAAGGTCGCCTGGCAGGAAGGGTTGTTTTTCAGACCGCAGCTTTTCCAGCAACAGGAGCGCTACTTCGAGAGATACGCGCACATGCGTGCGGCGCCGCTGTCGCCGTTTTTCTTCGGTTTCGTGCATTACGCGCTCGATCTGGAGTCGCTCGCGCTCGGGAAAGTGATCGTCAAGTCGGCCGCCGGCGTGTTCGCCGACGGCACGCCGTTCGATGCGCCGGGCAATACGCCGCTGCCGCCGCCGTTGACCGTTCGTCCGGAACACCTCGACCAGGTGATCTATCTGGCCGTGCCGGTACGTTTGCCGAACTGCGAGGAAACGACGTTCGAGGATACGCCCGATTCGATGGCGCGCTATCAAGTGTTCGATGCCGAGCTGCGCGACTCGAATTCGGTCGGGCTGGCGCCTGAGTCCGTCCAGCTGTCGAACCTGCGGCTGCGTCTGGTGCCGGAGAAGGAACTCGGCAACGCATGGATCGGTCTTGCACTGACGAGTGTAAAGACCATTCGCGCGGACGGCAGCATCGAACTGGACGACACGATCGTGCCGCCCGTATCGGGCTATGGCGCGAGCGATTTGCTGACGAGCTGGGTCACGAAGATCCACGATCTCGCTCATCTGCGCGCAAATGCGCTGTCGCAGCGGCTGGCCGGCACGGACGACACGACCGCGAGCGCGGCGACGGTTACGGATTACCTGCTGTTGCAGATTCTCAACCGGTACGAGCCCTTGCTGCAGCACATGCTGCGCGTGCCGACCACGTCGCCGGCGGAGGTCTACACGCTGCTGATCGCGATGGCGGGCGAGCTGTCGACCCATCTACGCACCGACACGCGCCGGCCGCTCGATACGCATCCGCCTTATCGGCATACGACTCCGCATCTTTGCCTGAAGCCGCTCGTCGACGACACGCACCGGCTGCTCAATGCCGTGCTCGTGCGTAGCGCGCAGAGCATCGCGCTCGAGGATCGGGGGCACGGCATGCGCAATGCGGTGGTCGATCCGGCCGATATGCAGGGTTTCGCTTCGCTGGTGCTCGCCGTGCATGCGGCGATGCCGCCCGACGTGCTGCGTCAGCAGTTTCTCGCGCAGGTGAAGGCGGGGCCGTCGGAAAAGCTGCCGAGCCTCGTGCGCAGTCATTTGCCGGGTATCGGCATGCAGGCGCTGCCGGTGCCGCCGCGGCAGATTCCGTTCAACGCGGGATATATCTATTACGAGCTGACACAGGGCGGGGCGCTGTGGGAGGAGGTGGTGCGTCACGGCGGGATCGCGTTGCATGTGGCGGGGGAGTTTCCGTCGCTCAAGCTGGAACTTTGGGGTGTACGTGCGTAAGCGACTGGGCACGAATGGGCCGGACGCAGTCGCTAATCGGTGATTCGACGGAGATATCGGAATGGCTTTGTTTGACGCATCACGGACGCTATCGGTTTCCGGCGCGGCGTTGCCGACGTACGGTGGCCAATCGCTCCTGACGCCGGTGAGGCTCACGGGCGGCGAGACGATAGGCGAGTTGTTCGAATACGTCCTGGAACTGAAGACGCCGGACGCGCTCGCGTTCTCGCCGAGCATCGCGGCGAACGTCGATCTCGATGCGTTGATCGGCACGGAGGTGACCGTATCGATTCAGCTCGAGGGCCGTGGGCATTTCATTCCGGGCCTTGCCGGTGGTGCCGGAATGGGAAATATCGGCGCAGGCATGCGCGAGATCACCGGCATTGTCAGTCAGGCGATGATCGTTCGCGAAGACGGCCGATCGATCGTCTATGCGCTGACGCTGCGACCGTGGCTCTGGCATGCGACCAAGAATAGCGACTGCCGCATTTTCCAGGACATGTCGGTTGTCGAGATCACGGACGCCGTGCTGTCGGTCTATCCGTTTCCGGTGGATAAACGGCTGACGACGCCTCGGCCGAACAAGGTATGGCCCAAGCGCGACATTCAGCGCCAGCATTTCGAAAGCGACTGGATGTTCCTGCAGCGTTTGTGGGAAGAGTGGGGCATCTACTACTTCTTCGAGCACGGCGAAGGCAAGCATCGGCTCGTACTTTGCGATTCGATGGGCGCGCTCCAGCCGCTCGGCGACGCCTATGCCGAGCTTCGCTACGAACCGCCGACCAGTCGGCACATCGACGAGGAACATATCCACGAATTCTCGGTGTCACATGCGCTGACGACGGGCGCGGTGACGGCTGTCGACTACGACTACACGTTGCCGCGCGCGAATCTGACCGTGACGCGCGAAGATCCTCGCGATACGGGCCTCGCCCATCAGGAGCGCTATTCGTGGGGTGACTATGCACAGCCGCAAGCGGGTGCGGCCGGACTCTCCGGCGCGCACAACGAGCCGCGCACCGAAGCGGAATACCTCACGCTGGTGCAGATGCAGGCGTGGCGGTGTCAGGGATTGAGGGCCCACGGCAAGGGCAATTTGCGCGGCATGGTCACCGGGCAGACGTTCGTGCTGTCGCACTACCCGCAAGAGGCGGCGAATCGCGAGTATGCCGTGATTGCTTGCCGGCTGACGATCGAAGAGATCGGCGAAGCTTCCGGGGCCGGTCAGCAGTATCGGTGCGAAGCGGATTTCACCGTGCAACCGACCAATGAGCCGTTTCGTCTATTGCGCACGATTGCGAAGCCGCGGATGAACGGCGTCGAGTATGCCGTCGTGACGTGTCCCGACAACCAGGAAATCTGGACCGATGCCTACGGGCGCGTGAAGCTGCAGTTTCTCTGGGATCGGCTCGGCAGGAACGACGAGCGTTCCAGTTGTTGGGTGCGCGTTGCCGGCGCGTGGCACGGCGATCAGTTCGGCGGCGTTTTTCTTCCGCGTCGGGGGCAGGAGGTCGAGGTTGCCTTCGTCAATGGCGATCCGGACTTGCCGATCGTCGTGGGAAGCGCGGTGAACGCATTCAACATGCCGCCGTTCGCGTTGCCGGCGAATCAGGCGCTCGCCGGCTACCGAAGCAAGGAAATCGGCGGCCGTCGGGCGAATACGCTGGCTTTCGACGATACGAACGGCAAGATCCAGGCGCATCTGTCGAGCGATGAAGGGTGTTCGCAGTTGAATCTGGGGTACATCACGCGTATTGCGGGGAATGCGGGGCGGCAGGAGGAGCGGGGTCGAGGCTTTGAGCTTGCAACGGGTTTGTGGGGGGTAGTGCGATCGGCGATGGGAATGCTGATTACCACCCAAGGTAGGCCGGGAGCGGATGGGCAAGTAAAGAGCATGTCCGAGACGCTGTCCCAACTCGACGACGCCCATAGGCTTCACGACTTCATGAGCAAGGCGGCTCAGGAGGCGGAGGCGCAGGATGTCGACGGGCACCAGTCGGATGTGGCCAAAGCGATTTCCCGACAGAACGAACAGATTCGCGGCCGAGCAAGCGAGGCGAATCCGTTTGCCGAATTGGCCGAGCCGCATCTCGTGATTGCCGGCAAGGCGGGCGTTCAACTCGTTACGCCCGCCACCGCGCACGTCGCTGCGCAACAGGTCGCCGTGACCAGCGAGGGGCATATCGGGATCGCGAGCGGTAGCAGTTTTTTCGCGAGCATACGCGACACCATCCGTTTTGTCGCCCAAAAGGGGATCGTGAAATTTGTTTCAGCGGCCGGCGATATCGTGCTTCACGCGTTGACGCAATCGATCGTTGCGCGTGCGCAGAAGCAGATCCTTCTCGAGGCAGACGAAATCATCTTGCGCGGGAAGCGAAAAATCCGTTTCGAGGTCAACGGTAGTTTCACGAATATGGATGCGTCGGGAATCGTGCACGGCACGTCCGGAAAATTTCTTGCCCATGCGTCGTTTCACCAGCTTCCGGGGCCTTTGAGCCAGGCAGTCGATCTCGCTCCGAAGAAGATTTGTATCGAATGCTTGATGAAGGCAGCGCGAAGTGGGACGGCACTTGTATTGAGATAGACGGGGAGACCTGGAAAGTGAAGTTTTCTGATGATGTGACGCTTGGACGCCAAGAACCTTAACGAGGCGGTCGGGAAAATCGCACAACGCGCTGAGGCGTGAGTGTAGTTCTCTAGCGATAGAGGTATCGAATGACAGCAAATCGATTGAGTGGGGTTCTTGTGGTTCTGCTGGTGTTTGTCGCGGGATGCGCTGGTTTGCATGCCGATGAGTCGTCTACGGTCGAGATGCCGAAGACAGTCGAGCTGAATAGCGGTGATTCACGTTCGATGAATTATACGCCGTGGTACATCCACACATTCTCGATTTCTGGGCCGAAGGGAACAAGAATCGGTGGTGGAGGTGGGAACATGTCGCCGATGGAAGAGGACGGTTATCCAGGGCATTCGGGAGGCCAATGCTGTACGCGTTACCCCAGAGAATGGCAGCCTGACCTCCGGTTGACGGTGCGGTGGTTGGTCGACAAAAAGAACAAGAAGACGTCGGGTTGGTACAAGGCCGAGAATGTTCGAATTGAACCATATATCACTGGTCAGACAGCGGGTGTGTGGGCGATTTTTCTCCCAGGAGATCGCGTGAAGGTTGTAGTTGGAAATCCCAATGCATCTGATCTTGCACCCAACGCCGGACCACCAGCAGCTAGCGATCCGTATGTGGTGCAGGGCGCTCCCGACGAAGAATGGAATTATGAGTATCCGAAGGGCGTGATGCGGAGGATTAAATAATGAACGTGGATGGAACGTTGGAGAGAGCGTGGACACTTAAACGGTACACAAGCGACATTGCGATCAATCCACGATGCCGTTCCCGCGAAAGAAGCGGTTATTCCTGCTTGTTGACGGTTTGAACAATATATACAAGGTTGATGAATGAAAACGAATCGATTTAGTGGTGTGGTGGCGGTGTTGCTGGTGCTTCTCGCGGGATGCGCTGGCCTGCATGCCGATGAGTTGCCTACGGTCGAGACGCCGAAGAGAGTCGACCTGAGCAGTGGTGACTCGCGTTCGATGAACTATACGCCGTGGTACATCCACACATTCTCGATTTCTGGGCCGAACGGAACAAGAATCGGTGGTGGAGGTGGGAACATGTGGCCGATGGAAGAGGACGGTTATCCAGGGCATTCCGGAGGCCAATGCTGTACGCGCTACCCCAGAGAATGGCAGCCTGACCTGAGGTTGACGGTGCGATGGAAGGTCGACAAGAAGATGGACGGCAAAACTCCGGGTTATTGGTATAAGGCCGACAATGTTCGACTTGAGCCATATATCACCGGTCAGACGTCGGGGGTATGGGCGATTTTCTTGCCTGGTGATCGCGTCAAGCTCGTAGTCGGTAACCCGAACGCGCGCGATCTTGCACGCAATGCAGGACCACCGGCGGCTAGCGATCCATACGTCGTACAGGGTACGCTCGATGAGGAATGGAATCGCTTGTATCGTTACCGCGGATCGAAGAAATGAACGTAAGCGTGCGGTATCGATGCCGGAAAGCAGTTGCTCGAAAGGTGTTTTGAAAACCGGATATTAAAGCTTGCAGTAGGCATGATATGTTTCGACGTTTCTTGTTAGCTTCAGGGGGTAATGATTTGGAATGCGAATGAAAAAGAATCGATTTAGTGGTGTAGTGGCGGTGGTGCTGGTGCTGGTGCTTCTCGCGGGATGCGCTGGCCTACATGCCGATGAGCCGTCTACGGTCAAGATGCCGAAGACAGTCGAGCTGAATAGTGGTGATTCACGCTCGATGAATTATACGCCGTGGTACATCCATAAATTCTCGATCTCTGGGCCAAAGGGAACAAGAATCGGTGGTGGAGGTGGGAACATGTCGCCGATGGATGACAACGGTAATCCGGGGCAATCCGGAGGCAAATGCTGTATGCGTTATCCGATGGAATGGCAGCCTGACCTCCGGTTGACGATCCGGTGGTTGGTCGACAAAAAGAACAAGAAGACGTCGGGTTGGTACAAGGCCGAGAATGTTCGAATTCCGCAGTATGACGGAAGCCGATCAGGGGGCGTATGGGCGATCTTTTTACCGGGAGATCGGGTCAAGCTTATGGTGGCTGACGGCAACGCCAATGGTCGTAATTCGGTAGCGGTACGTCCGGGAGACGACGATCCTGATGTGGCGCAGGGTGTTCCCGACGAAGAATGGAATTATGAGTATCCGAAGGGCGTGATGCGGAGGATTAAATAATGAACGTGGATGGAACGTTGGAGAGAGCGTGGCCACTTAAACGGCACACACAAGCGACATTGCGATCAATCCACGATGTCGTGCCCGCGAAAGAAGCAGTTATTCCTGCTCGATGACGGTTTGAAAACATATACAAGGTTGATGAATGAAAACGAATCGATTTATTGGTGTGGTGGTGTTGCTGGTGCTTCTCGCGGGATGCGCTGGCCTGCATGCCGATGAGTCGTCTACGGTCGAGATTCCGAAGAGAATCGAGCTGAGCAGTGGTGACTCGCGTTCGATGAATTATACGCCGTGGTACATCCATAAATTCTCGATCTCTGGGCCAAAGGGAACAAGAATCGGTGGCGGAGGTGGGAATATGCGTGCGATGAGGGAGGACGGTAGCCCAGGTCAAGCGGGAGGCCAATGCTGCACGCGCTACCCGAGAGAATGGCAGCCTGACCTCCGGTTGACGATCCGGTGGTTGGTCGACAAAAAGAACAAGAAGACGTCGGGTTGGTACAAGGCCGAGAATGTTCGAATTGAGCCCTATATCACCGGTCAGACAGCGGGTGTGTGGGCGATTTTTCTCCCAGGAGATCGTGTAAAGATTGTAGTTGGGAATCCCAGTGCATCTGATCTTGCGCCCAACGCTGGGCCACCATCAGCTAGCGATCCGTACGTGGTACAGGGCGCTCCCGATGAAGAATGGAATTATGAGTATCCGAAGGGTGTGATGCGGGGGATTCAATAATGAACCTGAAATGGCCGGAACCGATGTCGGAAGGCGGGCGGTTGACGAACCACGAAGCGGACGATGCGTGGGTGACGGGGTATTGCCATGTCGCGGGTTCGGTGATGTCGTGTCAACGGAGTTTGCATATTTCGTTGTTCTTTGACGGTACGAACAACAACGATGACGAAGATAATCCGAGGTGGAGAGACTCCAACACCTGGTGTCATACAAACGTCGCACGACTGTACAAGGCGGCGATTTTTGAGCCCAATGACGGTATATATAAATACTACATCGCGGGTGTTGGCACGCCTTTCGAGAAAATTGGTGAAGGCACGTATTCTCAAGACGGTAAGGCGCTTGCGAAAGGATTCAATCAAAGATGCGTATGGGCGTACACGCGCGTACTCAATTCAGTCTACGGCGCAATTCTGGAAGATTCGCGATGGGAGCTAATTCCTGACGATGACGCAAAACAACTGAGCAACATCGGCGCTTTCTGCGACAAAACCACGTTCGACCTGCACTTCGATGATCGACTGAAAATACTCCAAGTCGCACATGCCAACGCAAAAACGGAAAACACGATCAAGAAGATCTGGATCAACGCGATCGGTTTTTCCCGTGGCGCGGCTGCGGCGCGAGCGTTCGTGAACAAACTCGTGAACGAATGGGCGCCGAGCGGCATGCTGGGGAAGCCGGAGCACGGTCCAACGTTGCCCTATCAGGTGAACTTCATGGGCCTGTTTGACACGGTTGCATCCGTAGGATTGCCAGATTCTTTTCGTACCGCGTTGAATCTGGACCTCCTCGATGGACATGCGCATTTCGCCAGCGATGATGGTCTGGCGATTCCCGACTGGGTTCGCAGTTGCGTCCACGCGTTCTCGATTCACGAGCAACGCATGAGTTTTCCGCTTGACTCCATTCGGCAGGGTGGCGGTTACACCGGCGGTGAGGTGCGTCGAGAGATCGCATATCCGGGCGTGCATTCGGACGTGGGTGGTGGATATGGACCGGGCGACCAGGGCAAGGGCTGCGATGAGTCCGGAAACGGAATGGACGAAAGAAAGCTCAGCCAGATTGCGCTGCACGACATGTATATCGCAGCCCTTCGGTACGGCGTGCCGATGATGAAGGCGAGCGATATTCTCGCAATTGACTATTTGGCCGAGGATTTCAAACTCCACGCCGACACCATCGCAGCCTTCAATGCCTGGCTGAAAACAACCAGCCCGATCAGTAGCGTCGAGGAAGCCATGTCCTTCGGTATGTCTCAGATGCTGAGCTGGCGTGCATTGCGGGCACAGTTCACGAAGGGCTCTTATGTCACGAACCAGGGCTTTTACAAGCGCGCGCGAGAAGATCGGCTGACGCCGCGCAAGATGACGCAGGCGGTCGAGAAGGCCAAACCGAATGATGCGCGCCTTCGGGAGTTGAATGCCAAGCGCAATAAGGCATTGGCAAAGTTGTGGCATGCGAAAACAAGTCGACCGTATCCGCAGCATATTCCTGCGATCGATGCCGCCCAGAAAGAACTTGATGCCGTAGACCTCGAGATCCGGAGCCGGCTGGAAGAGATCTACGCGGAGATTGCCTACGCCGACGTCGCTCAGGACAAGCGTCCGCGGTCGGGCCGCCCAGGAGAAGGGGAAGGCGATATCACGGCCAACGACAAAACGGATCTGCTCCAGGGCGCGGAGGAAATGCGTTTGCTATTGGCGCATCTTCACCCTGAACAGCGTACCGATCTTTCAGTCGACGTATCCGACGCGACCGTTATACCGCCGAGCCATGACGGGGATGCGCAACCGAAGCGGATTCTCTCGGTGCGACACGCACCCCCGCTCGACGATGCTTCCGACGTCGATTCGCCGCGAATGTCGTTGGTAGACGTCGGCGCGATCAAGTTTCATGCGACGCGTACTTCCTTGATGCAAACGTACAACGTTGCTGACGACGTGTTGCCGAAGCCCGTCGCGGAAGTGGAATCGTTTCTGAAGAAGCACACATCGATGCACGCGCTCAGTTCGCTACCCCAAGCCGCAGTCAAACTGTTCGACGACTACGTCCACGACAGCCGGTGCTGGTTCCGCGTGCCGTATTTCCACGAATACGCGCCGGGCGGATACGGATGGCCGCGCGTGGTCTTTGTCGGCAAGGAACGCCTGTCATGGCTTGGCCAGGATCCGCTCGCGGTCGCGCTCCGAGAGTTTGACGGAGCAGAAGCGGCGATTGCTTGACGTGGTTTCCGCGACACATCGCGCAACCGAAACAGCGCCATTCGAAACAGCAATATCGGTCAGATACATGCAATCCCAATTCGACGAAACGCATATTCGTCTATTCGCGCTCATTGATGGCGCGGCGGCCCCTGAACGACTGCAAGCCGTGCGCGAGCAAGCCGGCGTGAAGTTCGTGAACGTCTACGAGGGACTGCCGGAGGCCGAGTCCGGGTTGGCGTCGCTCTTTCTCGTGCCCGTGGAGGATCCGGAGGCGGCATGGGTAGCCGAGCTCGATCGTATCGATCGGCATTCTCCCTGTCTGTCGGTCGTCTGGGGGCGTGTGCCGATCGATCAATTGGCGGTTCACCTTCGTGCCTTTCTGTTCGCGGACATCGGCGATGGTGTGACGGCAATGGTCAGATTCTTCGACCCTCGTAACACCGGCGCCGTGTTCAGCGTATGGGGCGAATCGATTCGCGACATTTTCATGGGGCCGATCGACCGGTGGATGTATCGCGGGCGGCACCGCGACTGGCAGCGCGTCGAGAACGACACGCTGCATGGCGCAAAAATTTGCCGCTCCATCCTGATCGAACTCGAACAGGAGGATGTCGATGCGTTGACCGCGCACACCGAGCCGGACGAATTGCTCGCGGTGATGACCGACGCTGGTCTGGTCGACGGTGCGCTGCCCTATCTCGATCGACTGGCCGACTTCATGCCGCGCTACGAACGAGCGCTGAATTGGATGCTGACCGAGCCGTCCGACAAACTCGGTTTCTGCCGGGAAACATATCGATATGGAATCGCGTTCGATCGGAATCCGCAAATTGCGGAAGCGCTGGACAGGCGAACGCAGCTTGGTACGACGTTTTACTCGGCGATGGACGAAGTGCCATCGCACGTCTGGCGTGAGCTCGATCGCGAGAGCCGTTCACGTTCCCGGTCGTCCAGCGGTACCTCCTCATGAGAGAGAACAACATGGCGTTGCAAATTATTGTCGTCGGTGACGTCACATCACACGGTGGACGCGTCGTAACCGGCTCTGAAACACATCTGGTCGGGGACAAGGGCATCGCACGCCTTTTCGATTTGGTCGATTGCCCCATGACGTATCCGGATGGACGTCCACATGGCCGCAACAAGATCATCGAGGCTCATCCGACGTTCACGATCAATGGCCGGCGAGTCGCTTTGCACGGCCACCGCTGCGAATGCGGTTGCACGCTGATTGGTAGCGGTACGGCGAGCGTAGGGGACTAAGGTATGGCAAAAGTGAGAGGAACCGTGGAGTCCGCGGTCTTGGATGAGGACGCGGTCCATGCCCGTGAATCGACATCGTCCGCAAGCGTAAAAGCGGCGATCGAAAACTCTGCGAGCCACTCGGCGCCGTCGAAGGAGATGCCGCCGCCCGAGTCGTTTGCCGAACGACTCGCCTCCGTGAAGGCGGCGTCAAATCCATTGCTCGAAGCATCGCGCGTCCTGCTGCGCGCACAGGCCGACATGCCGGAGAAGTTCGCGTCGAAGAATGCGGTCGCGTCGTTGCGCGCGCTTCTCGAGCAGGAGGTTCGGACATTCGAGAAGCTATGCGAGCAGGCCAACATCCGGCGCGACCATATGATCGGCGCCCGATATTGCCTGTGCACGGCGCTGGACGAGACGGTCACGCAAACCGCCTGGGGCAAAGCCGGATCGGCGGGGATCGCATGGATCAAAGGCGGGCTGGCCACGACGTTCCACGGCGATCTCGACGGAGGCGACAAGGTCTACCTGCTGATCGGACGTTTACTCGAAGATCCGCACGAGCATCGAGACCTGCTCGAAGTGATTTATCGGACGCTCAGTCTCGGCTTCGAAGGGCGCTACCGCGGCGGTGCCGACGGCAAGCGCAAGCACGACGCGATTCGCCAGAGGCTCTACAACGTCATCACATCGCAACGCGACTCCGTGCCGTTGACGTTGTCTCCGCACTGGCAACCGAGCACAAAGGGCAAGCGCCCGTCGTTCTACGATTTCCCCCTGTGGATTACCGCAACGCTCTTGTCGGTGGTCCTGCTCGGCCTATTCGGATGGTTCAAGTACGAACTCTCCAGTCAGAGCGCGGACGTTCGGAAGCAGATTGCCGACGTCGCCCGCATGACGCCGCCGCCGGCGCCGCCGCCGCAACTGCACCTCAAGCAGTTGCTCAAGGATGAAGTCGCAGTCGGCACGGTGAGCGGCATGTGGCGGGAGAGTTTCCGTCGCTCAAGCTGGAACTTTGGGGTGTCCGTGCGTAAGCGACTGGGCACGAACGGGCCGGACGCAGTCGCTAATCGGTGATTCGACGGAGATATCGGAATGGCTTTGTTTGACGCATCACGGACGCTATCGGTTTCCGGCGCGGCGTTGCCGACGTACGGTGGCCAATCGCTCCTGACGCCGGTGAGGCTCACGGGCGGCGAGACGATAGGCGAGTTGTTCGAATACGTCCTGGAACTGAAGACGCCGGACGCGCTCGCGTTCTCGCCGAGCATCGCGGCGAACGTCGATCTCGATGCGTTGATCGGCACGGAAGTGACCGTATCGATTCAGCTCGAGGGCCGTGGGCATTTCATTCCGGGCCTTGCCGGTGGTGCCGGAATGGGAAATATCGGCGCAGGCATGCGCGAGATCACCGGCATTGTCAGTCAGGCGATGATCGTTCGCGAAGACGGCCGATCGATCGTCTATGCGCTGACGCTGCGACCGTGGCTCTGGCATGCGACCAAGAATAGCGACTGCCGCATTTTCCAGGACATGTCGGTTGTCGAGATCACGGACGCCGTGCTGTCGGTCTATCCGTTTCCGGTGGATAAACGGCTGACGACGCCTCGGCCGAACAAGGTATGGCCCAAGCGCGACATTCAGCGCCAGCATTTCGAAAGCGACTGGACGTTCCTGCAACGGTTGTGGGAAGAGTGGGGCATCTACTACTTCTTCGAGCACGGCGAAGGCAAGCATCGGCTCGTACTTTGCGATTCGATGGGCGCGCTCCAGCCGCTCGGCGACGCCTATGCCGAGCTTCGCTACGAACCGCCGAACAATCGGCGCATCGACGAGGAACATATCCACGAATTCTCGGTGTCACATGCGCTGACGACGGGCGCGGTGACGGCTGTCGACTACGACTACACGTTGCCGCGCGCGAATCTGACCGTGACGCGCGAAGATCCTCGCGATACGGGCCTCGCCCATCAGGAGCGCTATTCGTGGGGTGACTATGCACAGCCGCAAGCGGGTGCGGCCGGACTCTCCGGCGCGCACAACGAGCCGCGCACCGAAGCGGAATACCTCACGCTGGTGCAGATGCAGGCGTGGCGGTGT
The DNA here is from genome assembly GCF_000959525.1 of Burkholderia multivorans ATCC BAA-247. Lineage (NCBI taxonomy): Bacteria > Pseudomonadati > Pseudomonadota > Betaproteobacteria > Burkholderiales > Burkholderiaceae > Burkholderia > Burkholderia multivorans. Next base: position 1,724,546 of record NZ_CP009831.1, on the reverse strand, counting down.
CAGGGATTGAGGGCACACGGCAAGGGCAATTTGCGCGGCATGGTCGCCGGGCAGACGTTCGTGCTCTCGCACTACCCGCAAGAGGCGGCGAATCGCGAGTATGCCGTGATTGCTTGCCGGCTGACGATCGAAGAGATCGGCGAAGCTTCCGGGGCCGGTCAGCAGTATCGGTGCGAAGCGCAGTTCACGGTGCAGCCGACCAATGAGCCGTTTCGTCTATTGCGCACGATTGCGAAGCCGCGGATGAACGGCGTCGAGTATGCCGTCGTGACGTGTCCCGACAACCAGGAAATCTGGACCGATGCCTACGGGCGCGTGAAGCTGCAGTTTCTCTGGGACCGGCTCGGCAAGAACGACGAGCGTTCCAGTTGTTGGGTGCGCGTTGCCGGCGCGTGGCACGGCGATCAGTTCGGCGGCGTTTTTCTTCCGCGTCGGGGGCAGGAGGTCGAGGTTGCCTTCGTCAATGGCGATCCGGACTTGCCGATCGTCGTGGGAAGCGCGGTGAACGCATTCAACATGCCGCCGTTCGCCTTGCCGGCGAATCAGGCGCTCGCCGGCTATCGCAGCAAGGAAATCGGCGGCCGTCGAGCGAATACGCTGGCTTTCGACGATACGAACGGCAAGATCCAGACGCATCTGTCGAGCGATGAAGGGTGTTCGCAGTTGAATCTGGGGTACATCACGCGTATTGCGGGGAATGCCGGGCGGCAGGAGGAGCGGGGGCGCGGGGTGGAGCTGCGGACGGACGGCCACGGCGTGTTTCGTGCGGGACGAGGGATGCTGCTTACAACGGAAACACGTCCGAATGCGCAAGCCCATATGACCGACATGAGCGAAACGACTGCACGGTTGGAGGAGGCCGCGCGTTGGCAGTCGACGATTGCTCAACTTGCGCAACAGGCCACGGCGCAAGACACGAACGCCCATCAGGAAGAAGTCGCCGAGGCGCTGGCCAAACAGAACGCCGCCGTACGCGGACCTCAAAGCCGCGCCGACGACGTTTTTCCCGAACTGGGTGCGCCGCACGTCGTCATTGCCGGCGCGGCCGGTATCCAGACCACCACCCCCGCGACAACGCATATCGCGAGCGGTCAGCACGTCGCGTTGACGAGCGGGGCACACATTGCGGCATCGGCGAGCGAGAGCGTCCTCGTCAGCGCTCAGGACTCGGTGCGTCATTTTGCAGCGCGTGGAGGCATGAAGTCCGTCGCGGCGGATGGCGATATCGACATACACGCACTGCAGAAAGCGATCAATCTGCTGGCTCTACTCGAGATCAACGTCACCAGCGACACGATCCATATCAAGGCCCGGAAGAAACTGGTTCTCAACGGTGGCGGAAGCTATATCGAGCTTGAGCAGGGCAGCATCAAAAGCGGCACCAGCGGTGTCTGGGTGGCACATGCAGCGACCCACTATTTCCCGAAACCCGACGAAGTACCCGTTGAGCTTCACGTTCCCAAGGTATGCATCGAATGTCTGCTGAAAGCTGCGAAGAGCGGTGCATCGATTGTGCCGCGGCTTTGAGACTGGTCGTATGAAAACAGCAGACGACAACGGAAAACTCTACGGACTGGCCGATGGGGCGCAGTACCCGGAGGCGCTTGCTACATGGGTGCTCGAGTTTTCGCCGGAGGTGCGGTCGCTATTTGAAGGGTTGCCTGAGGAGGAGGCCGGGCACGCGGCGCCGATTCTTTTCGAGATCGACGACGCGCATAGTGAATGGGTTCGTCATGTCGATCTGATGGATCGGTATCGACCATGCTTCACGGTGATGCGCAGTGCGCTCGATATCGATGGGCTCAAGATTCATTTTCAACGCTTTCTTTTTGCGGACATCGGCGAAGGCATGCAGGTTCTGCTTCGCTGGTTCGATCCACGCTCGCTTCCGTCGATTGTGGATGTCTTCGGCAAAGCAGCGAGCATTGAACTCATGCACCCGATAACCACATGGATGTACCGCGGTGCGAACTCGGAGTGGCAGTACCTCGCTATTGACGACCATTCGCACGGCGACCATGTAGGGCAGTTTTCGCTGTCACTCGATCAGCGGCAACTCGATGCGTTGGAAAAGCACGACGAGCCGCATGCGCTCATGAGCGAGTTGAGCGACCTTGGCTTGATCGATGCAAATCAGCCATATGCCATCAGGTACCGGGATTTTCTTCGCCGATATGATCGCGCGATTCAATGGGGGCTGACTCTTCGGGCAGACCGTCACGCATTCTGCGTGGCCTCGTATCAGTATGGCGAGGCGTTCGACCGGCAGGGTGATATTCGATCGGCAATCCGATTGGCTGTTGCCGACGAGGCGTCGTTGCTGCAAGCGTTTGAGCTGGTTCCCGCATATATCTGGCGAGATTTGATGCGTGATGTCGGCAGTCGAGCGAAGCCTCCAGATGGACAGGAGGATGAAAGATGATCGTGCTCGTTTTGAAACGCTTTGCCGGTCTTTCAATTGTTTTCTCTCTGGCAACGATTCTTGGTTGCTCGGACGAAAACGAGAGTAACCCGTCAGAACTGAGCGGTTACAACTATACCGACTATTACATCACGGGATTCCGCGTCGGGAGTGAAGGCGACGAGTTCCCCGCGGGTGGGCCGAATATTTTTCCTAAAAAGGACGGTCAGATGCGTTCGGGAGGAGGGGGATTCGTGTGCTGTGTCAGCATTCCTGCCCATTGGCATCCGGGCATGAAGCTCGTGATCAAATGGCGGCGGGACACGAAACCCTACGACAAAGATCGCAGCGGTGATCAATGGCTTACTGCGACCACCGAGGTGCCGCCGTATGGACCACGCACAGCGGGCTTTGTGGTGCATTTTCTGTCGGGCGATCGGATTCGAATCCAGATCAGGGATGAGAGAGGAATTCTTCCGGAAATCGACGATGACGATCCCTATATCGTACAGGGCGTACTGGACCCCGGAATTGAACAAGAAACGAGGAGAGGGCGATGAGCGTCATTCGATGGTCTGAGCCATTCAGCGAACAGGGACGTTTAGGCGAGTGCGAACCTGCAGAGCAACGGGCAAGAGTGCATTGGCAGACTGTTCTATTGCTGCGCGCAGACGTTACGGTCGTACTTGTCCTGAATAAACAACAGGAGATTTACTTTAGATGAATGACACCGTTAAGAGATATTTCCTTCTATTGCTTATCGGTTCACTGTTGCTAACGACGATCGGTTGCTCGGAGTCGAATGACAGCAATCCGTCCAGCGTTAGCGGATACAACTACACCGACTATTACATTGATCAATTTATTATTACGAGCGAAGGTCACGAATTATCGGCTGGCGGTTCAAATATTTATCCTAAGGATGCCGGAAAGCTACGCTCCGAAAGTGGCGGATCATGTTGTATCGGTATTCCCGCCCACTGGCGTCCAAACGTGAAGCTCGTGATCAAGTGGCGGCGGGACAGTAGACCCTACGACAAAGATCGCAGCGGTGATCAATGGCTTACTGCTACCACCGAGGTGCCGCCGTATGGGCCGCGGACTTACGGTTTCGTGGTGCATTTCCTGCCCGGAGATCGAATTCGTGTGGAGATTGAGGACAACCCGGAAATGGCAAAGAAACCCGCGGATAACGATCCATACATCGTGCAGGGTGTACTCGATCCGGAGTTGAACAAGAAACAAGGAGGAGGACGATGAGCGTCATTCGATGGCCTGAGCCATTCAACGAAAAGGGACGTTTGGGTGAGGGCGAAGCAGCTCGAGCAACGGGTAAGAGTGCATTGGCAGGCGGTTCTGTTGCTGCGCGCAGACGCTACGGGTCGTCTTTGTCCTGAATAAAAGGAGATTTATTTGAGATGAACATCACTGTTCGGAGATATTTCCTTCTCTTGCTTATCGGTTCGCTGTTGCTAACGATGATCGGTTGCTCGGATTCGAATGAAAGGAATCCGTCGAGCGTCAGCGGATACAACTACACCGACTATTACATTGATCAATTTCTGATCGCGGGCGAGGGGCACGAAATGTCGGCGGGTGGTTCAAATATTTTGCCGAAGGAGACAGGAAAGCTCCGCTCGGAAAGCGGTGGATCGTGCTGTATCGGTATACCCGCCCGCTGGCGTCCAAACATGAAGCTGGTCGTCAAGTGGAATGTCGACAAAGTGTTGGATGGAAAGCATCTTGGTACTTGGTACACGGCGACCACCGAGGTGCCGCCGTATGGGCCGCGGACTTACGGTTTCGTGGTGCATTTCCTGCCCGGAGACCGAATTCGTGTGGAGATTGAGGACAAACCGGCAATGGCAAAGAAACCCGCGGATAACGATCCATACATCGTACATGGTGTACTCGATCCGGAATTGAACAAGAAACGAGGCGAGGACGATGAGCGTCATTCGATGGCCTGAGCCATTCAACGAACAGGGGCGTCTGGACGAGGGCGAAGCGGCCGGAGCGATGGGCAAGAGCGCGCTAGCGGGGGAACCATCGGACTGCCGGCTGGTGCTCCACGTTAATCTGTTTTTCGACGGTACGAATAACAATCGGGAATGGGATGCCAAGAATTTGGACCGGCCGACGCATAGTAATGTCGCGAGATTGTTTCGTGCTTGCCCACAAAAAAAAGAGGCAGGAATTTTCTCCGAGTACGTTCCTGGTGTTGGTACACCGTTTTATGAAATTGGCGAAATGGTTTTCACATCTGAAGGCAAGGCATTCGCCCTTGGTTTCGGTATGCGCGTTGCATGGGGATATACCCGCTTGTTAAACGCTCTGCACATCGCTATGACGGGAAGTCGATTGCTGGATGACCCAGAGGCCCGTGCTCTTTGCTCGTTGATTGACACTGACGTCACGGCCTCGAACGGCAAGCTGCCTCAAATTGTTGGAGCGGCGTCCAAGGCGTTCCCCATGGCGAGTCCTGTAGTAACGGCGTCGCAGGCGTACTACGGATACAAATCGCGGGCGCAGCTGGAGCGTCTTCACGGGGCACTGTTCGCCCTGCAGAAGAAGCATGGCGGACCGGGTGGTCAGTTGAATCGTTCGATCAAAAAGGTATGGGTGAACGTATTCGGATTCTCGCGCGGTGCGGCAGGCGCACGCGTATTCGTTAACCGTCTCCTCAATACCTGGGCACCGGGTGGCATGATCGCGGGTGCGATTCCGTACGAGGTCAATTTTCTCGGAATTTTCGATACAGTCGCGTCGGTTGGGTTGCCGGATACCGTCACTGCGGCAATCGATATCGCAGATCTGGACGGGCATTGGGTATGGACCGCTAACGGTGCCCTTAATATTCCCGCTTCGGTGAAGAAGTGTGTGCATTTCTTCTCGATTCACGAACAGCGGATGAGCTTCCCGCTCGATTCCATTCGCGAGCGGCATGCCTATCCTGTCGGCGCGCCGCGCAGAATTGAGGTCGCTTACCCGGGTGTGCATTCGGACGTGGGCGGCGGTTACGCGTTCAATGAAGAGGGCAAATCTCGAGACGGTGACGGTAGCAAGCTTAGTCAGATCACCTTGCACAACATGTATATCGAAGCATTGAAAGCCGGCGTGCCATTATCTGTGCAGGCCGAGGAATCACCGCTTCCGAAAGTCATGGAAGATGATTTCAGAATCTCGTCATCCGTCGCCCGCGCCTTCAACGACTGGCTCTCAACCGTCAATCAAAAACCCCTCGACAGCATCGAATCGGCACTTCGCATAGGCATGGGCCAGTCGCTCGCATGGCGTACCTTGCGGGCCGACTATGGAAATCCGCAAGCCTACGTGACGTCGCAGCCCTTCTTCCGTCATGCGCCAGAGGATGAGGTCACGCCCTACGGACTCGAGACGCGAGTCGCGAGCAAGGCAGCATCGAATTCTCGGCTTGATAATCTGAAGCGCGAGAAGAGCGAGCTCGAGAAAAAAAGGGCGGGCCTCGAGGCCGCTGCGCTCAGCATGCTTGCGATTCCAGCACTGGCGAATCCCTTCAGGAAAAGCGCGGCCGAACTTGGTGAACAGATCAAGAAGAAGGACGCCGAGATCATGGCGGCTGCAGCAGGCAAACCGCCGCGGCCCGGCGAGGGTACGACGGACATAACGACCAACGACAAGACCGACCTGCTCGAAGCCGCGGAGGAGTTCCGACTCTTGCTGGCATACCTGTATCCCGATCAGCGCTGGCGCTGGCAGGTGTACTGGGCTCACCCGCCGGCGGAAAAGTTGAACGTGAAGATGGGAAGGGCCAGCGGGCCGTTTGCGTTGGAACAGGACGTCAATGCCTATTACTTGACGGTTGAACGGAAGGACGTTGCCATGCGCCGTCGGCAAGGGTCGACGGCTGTCTGGATGGGAGGACATGATCGCGTGCTGCAGCTGCTTGGTGCCCTGGCCCCGTATCAACCAGTCCTGGATTATGTTCTCGCGCCGCCCCAGGAAATGCTGCCGTTCCTGCTCGAGCACACGTCTGAGGCAGCGGTGCGAAAGCTGCCTCGTGCCGTGATCCGTTTGCTCGACGATTTCGTACACGATAGCCGCGCATGGTTCCGCGTGCCCTATTTCCATGAATATGCACCGGGTGGCTACGGCTGGGCGCGGACGTTCTTCGTCGGCAACGACAGGCGCGTTCGGTCGCTCGGCCTGAAGAACGATGCCGCGCACATTGCCGCCGAGCGTGCCAGGGTAGCGGCGGCGGATCGCGGCAACTACCTCGCCGAGCAGTCCGGAAGATTGCCGCCGCCGGTGAAAGTCGACTTCAGCACGTTTCCGCGCTTTTGAGCGCGCCAGCCTACGGATAGCACCATGTCAATCAGCATCGCAGTCGTCGGAGACGCAACCGACCATGGCGGCCGGATCATTACCGGCTCTGATACGCACACGATCGGCGGCAGGAAAATTGCCCGCCTACATGATCTCGTCGATTGCCCGGAAACCTATCCGGACGGTCGTCCGCACGGCATCAACAAGATCATCGAAGCACATCCGACGCTCAGTGTCGGTGGTCGCTACGTGGCACTGCATGGTCACCGGACCGAATGTGGTTGCCGGCTGATTGCCACGTCAACGGCGAAGGTAGGGCGCTAATCATGTCGACTCCAAGGAAATCCAGCGCACCGATCGATTCCTTGCACACGTCGCTGGACGAGCCGGAGACGCTGGCTACTGCGCTCAACCGGGAAGACGATGCGTCGACTAGCGAGGACATGGCACCTCCGGAGGCTTTTGAGCAGCGCCTGATCCAGGTGAAGGCGGCATCAAATCCATTGCTCGAGGCATCGCGCGTCCTGCTGCGCGCACAGGCCGACATGCCGGAGAAATTCGCGTCGAAGAATGCGGTCGCGTCGTTACGCGCGCTTCTCGAGCAGGAGGTTCGGACATTCGAGAAGCTATGCGAGCAGGCCAACATCCGTCGCGATCATATGATCGGCGCCCGATATTGCCTGTGCACGGCGCTGGACGAGACGGCCACGCAAACCGCCTGGGGCAAAGCCGGATCGGCGGGGATTGCATGGATCAAAGGCGGGCTGGCCACGACGTTCCACGGCGATCTCGCCGGAGGCGACAAGGTCTACCTGCTGATCGGACGTCTACTCGAAGATCCGCACGAGCATCGAGACCTGCTCGAAGTGATTTATCGGACGCTCAGTCTCGGCTTCGAAGGGCGCTACCGCGGCGGAGCCGACGGCACGCGCAAGCACGATGCGATTCGCCAGAGGCTCTACAACGTCATCACATCGCAACGCGACCCCGTGCCGCTGACTTTGTCGCCCCACTGGCAACCCGGCACAAAGGGCAGGCGCCCGTCGTTCCACGATTTCCCCGTGTGGATTACCGCAACGCTTTTGTCGGTGGTCCTGCTCGGCCTGTTCGGATGGTTCAAGTACGAACTCTCCAATCACAGCGCGGACGTTCAGAAGCAGATTGCCGACATTGCCCGCATGACGCCGCCGCCTGCGCCGCCGCCGCAACTGCACCTCAAGCAGTTGCTCAAGGATGAAATCGCCGCCGGCACGGTCAGCGTCGACGAGGACGCTCGCCGCAGCGTCGTCACGTTCCGCGGCGACGCGATGTTCCGGCCCGGTGGCGCCTCGGTCCAGGCCTCGATGAATCCGCTGATCGCGAAGATCGCGGCAGAGATCGCCAAGGTTCCCGGCAAGGTCACGATCGTCGGCTACACGGACAACGTGCCGATTCGCAGCCGCCAGTTCGCGTCGAATCAGGCGCTGTCGGAAGAGCGGGCCACCCAGGTCATGCAGATGCTGCAAGCCGCCGGCGTACCGGCGAACCGCCTGGAAGCCGTTGGCAAGGGCGATTCCGATCCGGTCGGCGACAACCGCACCGCGCAGGGCCGCGCGCAAAACCGCCGTGTCGAGATCGACGTCGCACGATAAGCCAGATCCGTTTCCGGAATAATCCATGAAGAAGTTTCCGTTCCTGCCGTTTCTGGCCTCGCGCCAGTTCCTCGCGTTCCTCGCACTGATCGTCGTCGCACTGGTGATCTGGTTCGTCGGTCCGTTCTTCACATTTGGCGGGCTCAAGCCATTCGCGGATGCCGGCATGCGTGCGCTGCTGATCGCGTTGCTGCTCGCCGGCGTGCTGCTCTGGCTCGTCGGATGGTCGATCAGCATCGTGTTGGCGGCATTGCTTTGCTTGCTGATCTGGTACGCGGGCCCATTGCTTGCGTTGGGTCGCACGGCGCCGCTGGAATCGGCGTCGGCACGTCTTGGCGCGATCGCCGTGGTGGCAGCCGTTTTCGTCGTCGTCGGCATGTTCCGCATTTGGCAAAAAATGCGCGAAGACGCTGCGTTCATGAAGAAGATGCTGCGTCTGGATCGCAAGAAGGCGGACCCGCTCGCGGCTTCACGTCTTGAGAAAGTCGAAGGCGGCGTGACGAGCGCGCTCGCGCGCCTGAAATCGATGCGTACCGGAGCACGCGGCCTCGGCAAGCTGTTCCAGGGCAAGCGCTATTTGTACGAGCTGCCCTGGTACATCACGCTCGGCTCGCAAGGATCCGGCAAGACGAGCATCCTGATGAACGGCGGGCTGGCATTTCCCGTTGCCGAGCAGATGCAGCGCGCGGCCGCGAAACCGGCTGCCGATGCCGCCGCCGTGGACTGGTGGCTGACGAATGACGCAGTGCTGATCGACACGACCGGCTACTACACGCGTCATGGCATGTCGACGGCCGAGGCCGCCGATACACGCGTCGCAGAACAGGACAAGCCGGCAGCTGACGTGGCCGACAAGGATGCCGCCAACGCGCAGGCGAGCCCGGAACGTTCCGCCGATGGCACGCAACAGGGCGCGCCTGCGAAATCGGAGGCGACGGCTGGCTCGAAGTCGAGCGTCGATGTCGTACCGCGTGCTGCCGACAGGCGCGAGCTTCCGCAGCAGATCGATCGCGCGGAGTGGTTCGGCTTTCTCGGCCTATTGCGTCGACACCGGCCTCGTGCGCCGATCAACGGCGCATTGCTGACGGTCGATCTTGCGACGCTGGCAAGCGCGGATGAACAGGCGCGCGTCGCCGAGGCTGTCGCATTGCGCGCAAGGCTGGCCGAACTGAGAGAGGAACTGGGCGTTCGCTTCCCCGTTTACCTGACGATCACGAAGATGGACCGCCTCGCGGGCTTTGCCGAGTATTTCGGGACGCTCACGTCCGAGGGGCGGGCGCAAGTCTGGGGTTTCACGCTTCCATACGGCAAGGAAACGGTTGCGAAGGAAGGGCTGCGTGCGCGTTGTCACCACGAACTCGCGCAACTCGTGCAACGGTTGACGGGCTCGATCGATACGCATCTGCAGGACGAATACGACCTGACCAAGCGTCGAAAGCTTGCCGCGTTGCCTGAGGCGTTTTCGGCACTGCTCGAACCGCTGCTCGACTTGATCGACCGCGTATTCCTCGATTCCCGCTACGACAATACGCAGCTCCATTCGACGTTGCGCGGCGTGTATTTCACGAGTGCCCGGCAACAGGGCAGCGAGATCGTGGCGGAACGCCATACGGTCGTTCAACGTCTTCTGTCGACCGAGAAGCCCGCCGCGGTCGCACCGTCGCGCGCGGAGGGGAACCAGGGATTCTTCCTGCACGATCTGCTGACCCGTGTCGTGTTCCCCGAGGCGCATCTCGTGAGCCCCAACCTGCGTTGGGAATATCGCTACAGGTTGTTGCGCCTGATCGGCCACACGCTGGCGCTGCTGCTGTTCGTCTGGCTGGCGACCGGTTTGCGCGTGAGCTATGGCAACAACAGCGATTATCTCGACGCGATGGGCCGCAAGGCGCAGGCGCTTGCCGCCCGCGTCGCGGCGCTGTACAAGACGCGCGAACTGCAAGCCGTGCCCGACACGTTGACCGAGGCGCGCAATCTGCCCACGTTTTCGGGGCTCGACCTGTCCGATCCGGACAGTGCATGGCGCTACGGTCTGTACACGCCGACGGACATTGCCGCCGAAAGTCGCCGCACTTACGACGTACTGGAAGACAACCTGCTGCTGCCGCAGATCGTGCATCGTCTGGAAGACGTCATGTCCGGTGCGATCGCGAACAAGGATGCAAAGGCCGCGTACGACGCGCTTCGCGTATACCTGATGCTCTACGACAAGGCGAAGTTCAATGCCGGCGACGTCAAGGCATGGGTACTCGACGACTGGGCGAAGAACGACAGCGCCGCCGCTTTCGGCGGCAGGGCGTCGATGATCGAGCACGTGCAACAGCTCTTCTCCGGGGAGCGTGTCGTGCAGTCTTCGCTGATCCGCAACGACGCGCTGGTACGGCAGACGCGCGCGTTCCTTGACGGCAGCAATGCGACCGATCGTCTGTACCAGCGCGCGAAGGCCGCGATGCTCATGGAAGCACCCGACGAGTTCACGTTGCTGCGCGCGGTCGGCCCGCAGGCCGGAACGGTGTTCACGCGAGCGAGCGACGCGCCGTTGTCGCGCGGCGTGTCGGGTCTCTTCACGTTCGACGGCTATCGGAATCTGTTCGACAAGCGACTGCGCGAGTTCGTGCAACTCGCACGCGACGACGACGCTTGGGTGATGGGGCGGTCGTATCTCGGCGAGGCTCAAAAAAAAACGGCTGAGATCGTCAATGGCGCGGCCGGTGCGGACGACGCGTTGACCGACGCCGTTCGCCGCGAATACCTGACGGAGTATGCGCAACAGTGGGCGGCGTTTCTCGACGACATCCGGACCGTGAGCGGCACGAGTCTCGCGTTCAATCTGAAAGTGCTGCGCAGCTTCGCGGCGCCCGATTCGCCGCTTGCGCGTCTTGCCCGTGCCGCAGTGCGCGAGACGACGCTCACGCAGCAACCGGTTGCGTCGAACGGTTCGCTGTTGCAAAAGGCGGCCGACCAACTGAACCAGAAAGCCGACAAGGCGCTTGGCATTCGAGCCTCGGAGCGTGTCGAGCGGGAACTGGTCGACAATCGTTTCGCGGCGTTGCGCGAGGTCGTGACGGGAAGCGCCGATGCACTGCCCGACGCGCACTCGGCCGGCACCCGGGCGGACAAGACGGGACTCGACGGCGTCGTCAATCTGCTGAACGACTACTACACGGCGCTGACCGTCGCCGATAACGCGCTGTCGAACAACAGCATGCCGCCGGCGAGCGACACGGCCGCGAAGCTCAAGATGGCCGCCGACACGATGCCTGCGCCGTTCCGCGCGATATTGCTCAAGCTCGCGGCCGACGGGTCGCGCGAGGTCAATCATGGGATCGGCCAACTGTTGTCGCGCCAGATGCAGGCGGTAGTCGGCGATACCTGCCGATTGACGATCGAAGGAAACTATCCGTTCTCTCCGGACAGCCAGCGCGACGTCGGAATCGACGACTTCACGCGCGTGTTCGCACAGGGCGGCGTGATCGACGATTTCTTCGTGAAGACGCTGGCGCCGTTTGTCGATACGTCCGCGAAACCGTGGCGCTATCGAACGCTGCCGGGCGCGACGGAACCCGTGCAGGGGCCGAGCCTGGAGCCGTTCGAGCATGCGAAGGCGATTCGCGACATCTTCTTCAACGATCCGGACCACAAGCAGATGACGTGGAAGGCCGACATCCGCGTTCCGGAGCTCACGCCGACGATCATGAGCCTGTCGCTCGACATCGACGGGCAGACGACGCTTTACCAGCACGGTCCGGTCGCGCCGTTCCCGATTGCGTGGCCGGGGCCGCGCGGCGGCGCGCACGCCGAGATCACGGCCAGCCCGCGGATCCGGCCGGACACATCGACGATTTCCGCCGATGGGCCTTGGGCGTTGATGAGGCTGCTGCAGAAAGGCAAGGTGATCGCGACGGCCACGCCGGGCCGCACGCGTGTCGCGTTCAGTTTCGACGGTCGCGAAGCGGTGCTCGACGTCGCAAGCGCCGGCAGTGTCGCGAATCCGTTGACGAGCGATGTGTTGAAGACGTTCCGGTGCCCCACCTCGATGGCGACGTTCAGTTTGCCGGACAGCGGTCCGCCGCCGGGATTGCCACACGGCATGTTGCCGATGAACGCCGGAAGCGTTTCCCGTTGAATCGTGAGGGGCGATCAAGATGAGTCTGATCACAGCCGATCCGCAAAGCCAGGGCGGGAGCCTGGCGTTGCCGTCCGTCGCGACGAGGCTCAAGCGGGCGGAGCAGTCGGTCAACCCGCTGCTCGAAGCGGCGCGCGTCCTGTTGAGCGCGTTGGCGGATACGCCCGATGTGCTCGATGCCGATTCGGTAGCCCGGCGGCGACGGTGGCTCGAGCATGAACTCCGGCTATTTGCGCGGCTCGGCGCTGAACTCGGGCTCCCGCCGGAGCATATCGGGAGCGCGAGCTATTGCCTGTGTTCGGCGCTCGACGAGTCTGCGATGCAGACGCGTTGGGGCAAAGGAGAGGCAACCGGCGTCGCATGGGAAGTCGATGGGCTCGCCGCGGCGATGGGTCACGATCGTCAAGGCGGCGACCGCGTTTTCGAGCTGATCGACGAGGCGTTATGCAGCCCGCGCGAGAACCTTGATCTGATCGAGCTGTACCAGAACATCCTCGATCTCGGCTTTCGCGGGCGTTATCGATTCGAGCGCGACGGACAGCAACGCTTGAAGCGCGTTCGCGAGCGCGTGCACGACGTGGTCGTGACGGGCGGGGTGGGCGCGAATTTCGCAAGGGAGCCGCTTCGACAATGGCGGCGGACGGTCGACCCTTGGGTGCGTCCATTGGCGATGCGGCGATCGTCGCGCGTCGGGGCTGTCGTCGCCATAACCGCGGCGTTGCTGCTCGGAGCCGCCGGATATGCCGCTGTGGACCGTTGGGTCGTCTCGAGAGAGGCGCAACGCCTGTCGCCGTTCGATGCGCTGGCTCGCAATCTGGAACGGCGGCTCCGTGACGAAGTCGCAGCAGGGAATGTCGAACTGATCCGGGATCCCGCACACCATGTGTTGACGCTCCGCTTTGCCGGCATGTTCGTACCGGGCGCGGTAACGGTGGCCCCTTGGGGTGCTTCCGTCGTGGCGTCGGCTGGGCGGGAAATTGCCTCGATCGCTGAAGGTGCGGTCGTCCGGGTAGTGGGATACGCGGACAGCGCGCCGGCCGGGTCCGCGCGTCAGATCTCCAATCAGGCAATTTCCGAAGCACGTGCTGAAGATGTCGCCCGCATTCTTGTCGCGGCCGGCGTACCGGCGCATGGCCTCCGCGTGGAAGGGCGCGGGGATGCAGACGCGTTGGCGGACAACGGTACCGAGTCGGGAAGGGCGAGGAATCGTCGCGTCGAAGTCATCGTCGCGGAATAACGCGGGAAAACGTGGCGCTGGCGATTCTCCGCGATCGATACCATATCGAATGCTATTGATCGTCGGTGTCGATGCGCTGGTCGACTCGAGCCGGGAGGCCACGAACGCGGCGGGTAGGCCGATCGCGGGCGCGGCGACCGCGAATGCGAGATGATGCCGGGAGCCGAAGCCGAAGCCGAAGCCGAAGCCGAAGCCGAAGCCGAAGCCGAAGCCGAAGCCGAAGCCGAAGCCGAAGCCGAAGCCGAAGCCGAAGCCGAAGCCGAAGCCGAAGCCGAAGCCGAAGTCGAAGCCGAAGTCGAGGCGCGCTGCGACGAACTGACCCATCGCGCGCATCGCATCACGGCCGCCCGAGCGCGGGCAATCAGGCCATCAGACCTTCAAGGCTTCACGCCATTTACGCCGCTTCGGCGGTGCGAGCCGCATCGAGGCACGTCGCCAGCACCATTGCAGCCGCATTCCCGGGCGTCGATCCAAGCAGTTGCGGTGCATAAACGCTATCGCCGATCTCGATCGGCTGCCCCGACAGCGCACAGACGCCCCGTCGCCGCGTCGTAAACAACCGCCACTTCTGATACCCGTAATGCCCGGTACACGCATCTCGCCACGAAATCATCGCGGTGTCCGGCGTCGGCCGCTCGAGTACGCTGATCGTCGGCCGGCTCGCCGGATCCCAGGGCGGCAGCCGGTCGCGCGTCACCGTGCGGCGCCGCGGCGCCTGCCAGGACGCGGGCGGCATGTCGAAGCTGCCGATCTCGGCGACGGTTCTGATCCAGGATGTTGCACTGTTGTCCATGTCTGTTTTCCTCGAAACACTACGCGATGCCGGGCGCGCGGCATCAGGACAGGCGGATGCGCGGCTGCACGCAGCCGTTGATGCGTTCGGCGATCCACAGCATCGTGGCCTTGCGGAACCCGTGCAGCGCCTGCTGGTGTCGCCGGTACAGCATCAGATGACTGAGCTGCGCGAACCGGCCGCGAATGAAGCCGCCGCGAAAGAAGCCGAACTGCCCGAGCGTGCCGAATGCGTCGTAGTCGCTCAGCGATACGAGCGCACCGAAGTCGTGGAACGCGAAAGCCGGCATCGGCTTGCCGTCGAGCCATGCCGGCAGGTGCTTCGCCAGATGTTCGGCCTGCTGCGTCGCGACCTGCGCGGTTGGCGGCAGCGGCCGCTCCTGGCCGTCGGGCAGCAGGCTCGCGCAATCGCCGATCGCGAAGATGTGCTCGTCCGCCGTTGCCTGCAGCGTCGGGCCGACGACGATCTGGTTCGCGCGATTCGTGTCGAGGCCGCCGAGCGCCTGCATGAACTCGGGCGCTTTCACGCCGGCCGCCCACACCATCAGATCCGCTTCGGCAAACGAATCGTCGCCGTAGTGGAAGCCGTTCGGCGCGGCCGACGTCACGCGTGTGGACGTCAGCACCCGGAAGCCGATCCGTTCGAGCTGTTGCTGCGCCGACGCGGAAATCTTCGGCGGAAACGCGGCGAGGATGCGCGGGCCGCTTTCGAGCAGCGTGAGCTGCAGCCGCTCGCGCACCGTTGCATCGCCGTACGCCTGCGCGACTTCGAGCAGCCGGCTCAGTTCCGCCGCGAGCTCGACGCCGGTTGCGCCCGCGCCGACGATCGCGACGCGCAGCGCTTCGTCGCGCGCCACGCTGCGAAACACCCGCATCCGCAATGCTTCGTTGAAGGCTTCGGCCTGACGCTGGCTGTCGATGAAGTAACAGTGCTCGCGCACGCCCGGTACGCCGAAGTCGTTGGCCTGGCTGCCGAGCGCGAGGATCAGCACGTCGTATTCGAGTTCGCGCGCCTCGAGCACCAGTGCGCCGTCCTGCGAACGGATCTCGCCGAGCCGCACGCGCCGACGCCTGCGGTCGAGCCCTTGAAGCTCGCCGGGCTGATACGTGTAACCGTGCTCGCACGCATGCGCGACGAAGATCACCTGCTGTTGCTGCACGTCGCGCGTGCCGGCCGCGATCGTGTGCAGCATCGGCTTCCACACGTGGGTCGGGCTGCGGTCGACGACGGTGACCTGCGCGCGGCCGGACTTGCCGAGCCGCTCGCCCAGACGCGTGGCGAGCTGCAATCCGGCGATCCCGCCGCCGACGATCACGATGCGAGTAGGGGTTGTCATGAATAAATCATCACGTGATGAATAATGTATGATCCTAGCGCTTTCCGGCTCCGGGTGTCAACGGAGTGGAGCGGGCGCCCGTTTTTCTGATCGCATGAAACGGGGGCTGAACACCGGCGATCGAACCACTCGACAGGAGCGGCAACACGTGGTTGAAGTTACTGAGCGCGCGTCATCGAAGCGGCGCACGCGCGGGCGGCCGTCGGCGGGCCAGACCGTCGGGCCGGATGTGATCTTGCGCAGTGCGCGCCGCACGTTCGCGAAGCGCGGCTACGACGCGACGAGCGTGCGCGAAGTCGCACGCGAACTTGGCGTCGACGCGGCGCTGATCGCCCATCATTTCGGCTCGAAGGAAACGCTTTGGCTGGCCGTCGTCGAACAGATCGTCGAACTGGCCGAACCGATGTTCGATGCGCTGCGCGCACTGCGCACGTCGTCGCTGCCGCATCGCGAGCGCGTGCGGCGTGCGATCGAGCTATGCGTCGATCACGAGTTCGACGAGCCCGACATGGGCATGTTTTTTTCAACGGCGGCGACCGAAGAGGGCGCGCGGCTCGACCGGCTGCAGGAGCGGCTGGTGCGCCCGTATCACGACGCGATGGTGCCGTTGCTCGACGAGGCGATGCAGGCCGGCGCGATCCGCCGGACCGATCCGAACGTGCTGTTCTTCATGGTCGCAAGCGCGATCGGCATGACCGTTTCGTACAGCCACATGATGCTCGAGTACACGGCGCTGCCGACGCGTCAGGCCGAGTTCAAACGGACCGTGCTCGAAGTCGCGCTGAATCTGCTCGGCGATTGAGCGTCACGCGCGCCACGCGCGCGCTCACGTCGCCGCGATAAGCCCCAGCTCGCGCACCGCGTGCCGCGCCGTGTCGCGCAAGGCATCGACGAGCGGCGACGACGTGCGATAGGCGAGCGCCAGTTCGTACGGGAGCGGGCAGCCGGCGCCCTTCAATTCGCAAAACGTAATGCCGGGCGGCTGCACCGGCACGAACAGGCGCGGCATCAGCGCAACACCGATACCGCCGGCGACGAGCCCGGCCGTCGTCTGCATCTGACGCGGCTGCTGCACGACGCGCGGCGTGAAGCCGGCCTGCGCGCACGCGCTGACGATCCGCGCATGCATGCCTGGGCCGTGATGCGCGGCAAACAGCACCCACGGTTCATCCGCCAGTTCCGCGAGCGCGATGCGCCGGCGGCGCGCCAGCCGGTGTCCATCTGGCAGCGCGGCGACCATGCGGTCGCGCAAGAGCGGCTCGATCTGAATGTCGCCGGCATCCGGCACGGGCAACACGACAAGCCCGGCATCGGTGCGGTCCTGACGCAGCGCCAGCACCTGCTCGGCGGTCGTGTCTTCCTCGAGCTGGAAATCGACGTGCGGATGCCGCTCCTGGAACGCGCGCAGAATCGGGGGCAGCAGTGCATTGACGGTGCTGTCGACGAACCGCAACCGCAGCGTGCCGCCGAGGCCCGCACCGGCACGGCGGGCTGCGATCATCGCGCGCTCGGCCTGCTCCAGCGCGCGCCGCGCTTCGAGCAGGAACGCGTCGCCGGCCGGCGTGAGCGCCGTGCCGCGATTGTCGCGGGCGAGGAGCATGACGCCGAGTTCGTCCTCGAGTTTGCGGATCGCTGCGCTGAGCGGCGGCTGTGCCATGTGCAGGCGCTCGGCGGCGCGCCGGAAGCTGAGCGTCTCGGCGACGGCGATGAATTGCCGGAACTGGCGCAGATCGATCATGCGATACCTTCCATGTATCAGTTGATCATCGAATTCGTATTTTATCTATCGCGCGGCGTCGGCCAGACTTCCGGTGTCATTCATTATCGACGTTCGGGAGGGCAGGTCATGACAGGTATTGAACCGCAGCGCACGGCGCTGGTGACGGGCGGGTCGAGCGGGATCGGTTTCGCGATCGCGAGGCGCTTGATCGACGACGGTTATCGCGTCGCGATCGTGGCGCGCGACGCGCAGCGGCTGGCAGCGTCGGTCGCGCAACTCGGCGACGCGGCACTCGGGCACGCGGCGGACCTCAGCGTGCGGCGCGACGCGGAAGCGGCCGTCGCCGCAATCGTCGCGCGCTGGCCGCGCATCGACGTGCTGGTCAACAACGCGGGCCTGACGCGGCGAGTCAGCGCCGATACGCCGCCCGACGATGCCGAGGCGGCATGGGATGCGGTAATCGAAGCGAACCTGAAGAGCGCGTTCGTCACGACGCTGGCCGTGCTGCCGCATCTGGCCGCGCACGACGCGCGCATCGTCAACGTCGGCTCGATCGCTGCGCGCGCGGGCAGCCTGCTGCCGGGCGGCCTCGCGTACGCGGCGGCGAAGGCGGGCGTCGAAGGGTTCACCGTCGCGCTCGCGCGCGAACTGGGGCCGCGCGGCGTCACGGTCAATACGGTCGCGCCGGGCTATATCGCGGATACGCGCTTTTTCGGCGACGGCGGCGTCGCGTCGGACATCGCAGCGACCATCCGTGAGCAGACGCCGGTCGGCCGCGCCGGGCATCCTGCCGATATCGCGGATGCGGTCGCCTGGCTCGCGAGCCCGCGCGCGGCGTTCGTCACGGGCGCGACGATCGCGGTGAACGGCGGCTGGCGGGTGGGGTGACATGCCGGCCGGCGCCTGCCGTGATCCGCATCACGCACTTCATTCCGGATCGGCCGGCGGCGGATCGCCGAGCCAGCGCCGCGCGCCGGGCCCGTTGCGGCCCGCGCGGTCCTCGGGATTGGTCAGCTTGCAGCGCTTCAGCGACAGGCAGCCGCAGCCGATGCATTCGTCGAGATTGATGTAAAGCCGCTGCAATTCTTCGATGCGGCTTGCGACGCGCTGCTTCCAGCCGCGCGACAGCCGCTGCCAGTCCTTGTTCGTCGGCGCGGTATCTTCCGGCAGGCTCACGAGCTGCTCGGCGATTTCGTCGAGCGTATAGCCGATCTTCTGCGCGAACACGATGAATGCGATCAGCCGCAGCACGGCGCGCGAATAGTGACGGTGGCTCGACCCGTTCCGGTGCGACTTGATGAGTCCGCGCGCTTCATAGAAGCGCAGCGTCGAAGCCGGCACGCCGCTGCGCGCGGCGACTTCGCGGATCGACATCAGCGGCCATTGCGGGACTTCCTGGATACCCATGATGCCCTCCGGGAAAGCTTGACTTGAAGTTAACTTGAACTTTTAAGCTACGCGGCAGTTTAACCCGTCGCGAGGCAACATGCTCTCCCTCTCTTTCCGCAGGACCTCGCCGTTGAGCGCGGCCTGTGTCCTGCTGCTGGCGCTGTCCGGCTGTCACGACGGCCAGGGCGGCGCCCCGAGCGCGCCGTTGCCCGAGGTCGGGGTTGCGACCGTCGTGCCGCGTACCGTGAGGATCGCGGATGAATTCAACGGCCGCGTCGAAGCCGTCGATGCGGTCGAATTGCGGCCGCGCGTGAGCGGCTATCTGCAACGGATCCGATACAAGGAAGGCGATCTCGTCGCGCAGGGCGCGGTGCTGTTCGAGATCGATCCGCGTCCTTACCGGATCGCGCTCGATCGCGCGATCGCGCAGCAGCAGCGCGCGCGTGCCGCCGAGCACCTCGCGCGCGTGCAGCTGCAGCGTGTGCAGACGCTGATCGACGCGCATGCGACGTCGCAGGAAGAACTCGACAATGCGCGTACGGCGGCCGAGCAGGCGCGCGCCGATTTGCAGGCGGCCGATGCGGCCGTCGCCGACGCGAAGCTGAACCTCGGCTTCACCGAAGTGCGCGCACCGATCTCGGGCCGCGTCGGCCGTGCGCTCGCGACGGCCGGCAATCTCGCGCGTGCGGACGACACGCTGCTCACGACCGTCGTATCGCAGGATCCCGTCTACGTGTACTTCGACTGCGACGAACAGAGCTATCTGCGCTACAACGCACAGCGCGCGGATCCGGCGCATCGTGCGATCGGCGCCGATCCCGTGCGTGTCGGCCTCGCGAACGAAATGGGCTTCCCGCACGCGGGCACGGTCGACTTCCTCGACAACCGGCTCGACCCGCAAACCGGCACGATCCGCGCTCGCGTGCGGCTGCCGAATGCAGACCACACCTTCACGCCGGGGCTGTACGCACGCGTGCAGCTCGTCAGCGGGCGCGAGCGGAGCGCACTGCTCGTCGACGACAAGGCCGTGCTGACCGATCAGGACCGCAAGTACGTCTACGTGATCGGCCCCGGCGACAAGGCGCTGCGCCGCGACGTGACGATCGGCCGCGATCTCGATGGCCAGCGGATCGTCGAGAAGGGGCTGAACGCCGGCGATCGCGTGGTCGTCGACGGCGTGCAGCGCATCTACTATCCGGGCGCGCAGGTCAAGCCGAAGCCGCAACCGGCGCGCGCCGATGCGGAACCGGGCGGCGGCGCGCAGGCCGTCGCCGATGCCGGCGGGCCGGCCGCGCAATAACGGGAGGCATGCGATGGATTTCTCCCGTTTCTTCATCGACCGCCCGATCTTCGCGGTCGTGCTGTCGATCGTGATCTTCGCGCTCGGTCTGATCGCGATCCCGATGCTGCCGGCCGGCGAGTATCCGGAAGTCGTGCCGCCGAGCGTCGTGGTGCGCGCGACCTATCCGGGCGCGAACCCGAAGGAGATCGCCGAATCGGTGGCCGAGCCGCTCGAGGAAGCGATCAACGGCGTCGAAGGGATCATGTACATGAAGTCGGTTGCCGGGTCGGACGGCAGCCTGCAGGTCGTCGTCACGTTCCTGCCGGGCGTCGATCCCGACACGGCGGCCGTGCGCGTGCAGAACCGCGTGAGCCAGGCGCTTTCGCGTCTGCCCGACGAGGTGCGACAGTACGGCGTGACCACGCAGAAGCAGTCGCCGACGCCGCTGATGTACGTGAGCCTCTATTCGCCGGACAACAGCCGCGATTCGCTGTATCTGCGCAACTATCTGACGCTGCACGTGAAGGACGAGCTGTCGCGGCTCACCGGTATCGGCGACGTCGGCGTGTACGGCTCCGGCGATTACGCGATGCGGCTCTGGCTCGATCCGAACCGCCTCGCCTCGCGCGGGCTGACTGCGAGCGACGTGATCGCGGCCGTGCGCGAGCAGAACGTGCAGGTGTCGGCCGGCCAGCTCGGTGCGGAGCCGACGCCGAAGGCGCACGATTTCCTCGTGTCGATCAACGTGCGCGGCCGTCTGCGCACCGAGCAGGAGTTCGGCGACATCGTGCTGCGCACGGGCGACGACGGGCAGGTCGTGAAGCTGTCCGACGTCGCGCGCATCGAGCTCGGCGCCGGCGACTACACGCTGCGCTCGTATTTCAACGACAAGCATTCGGCGGTGGTCGGCATCTTCCTGTCGCCGGGCGCCAACGCGCTCGACGTCGCGAAGGCTGTGTATGCGAAGCTCGACGAGCTGTCGAAGCGCTTCCCGCCCGGCGTCGCATACCGGCCCGTGTGGGATCCGACCGTGTTCGTGCGCGAATCGATCCGCGCGGTGCAGCACACGCTGATCGAGGCGGTCGTGCTCGTCGTGTTCGTCGTGATCCTGTTTCTGCAGACCTGGCGTGCGTCGATCATTCCGCTCGTCGCGGTGCCGGTGTCGGTGGTCGGCACGTTCGCGTGGCTCTATCTGCTCGGCTATTCGATCAACACGCTGACGCTGTTCGGGCTCGTGCTTGCGATCGGGATCGTCGTCGACGATGCGATCGTCGTCGTCGAGAACGTCGAGCGCAACATCGCGCAGGGGCTGACGCCGCGCGACGCCGCGCATCAGGCGATGCGCGAGGTCTCCGGGCCGATCGTCGCGATCGCGCTCGTGCTGTGCGCGGTATTCGTGCCGATGGCGTTCCTGTCGGGCGTGACCGGCCAGTTCTACAAGCAGTTCGCCGTGACGATCGCGATTTCGACCGTGATATCGGCGATCAACTCGCTGACGCTGTCGCCGGCGCTCGCGGCGAAGCTGCTGCATCCGCACGGCGCGCCGACGGATGCGTTGACGCGCGCGCTCGACCGCGGCTTCGGCTGGCTGTTTCGTCCGTTCAACCGCTTCTTCGAGCGCAGTTCCGATCGCTATCACGGCGTCGTCGCTCGCGCGCTGAAGCGGCGCGGCGCGGTGTTCGCCGTCTACGCGGCGCTGCTTGCGGCGACCGCACTGCTGCTGCACGCGGTGCCGGGCGGCTTTATCCCCGTGCAGGACAAGCTGTACCTGTTCGCGGGCGCGAAGCTGCCGGAGGGCGCATCGCTCGCACGCACGAGCGCGATCACCGAGCAGATGACGAAGCTCGCGTTGCAGACCGACGGCGTCGAGGTGGTGCCGGCATTTGCCGGGCTCAACGCGCTGCAGGGTGTCAACACGCCGAACGTCACGAACGCGTACGTGATCCTGAAGCCGTTCGATCAGCGGCGCCGCAGCGCCGCGCAGATCAATGCGGAGCTGAACGCGCGGTTCGCGACGATCGGCGGCGGCATCACGTATGCGCTGATGCCGCCGCCGATTCAGGGGCTCGGCAACGGGTCCGGCTATGCGCTGTATCTTGAAGATCGCGCGGGGCTCGGCTACGGCGCATTGCAAAACGCGCTCGTCGCGTTCCAGGCCGCGGTCGCGAAGACGCCGGGGATGACCTATCCGGTCAGCTCATACCAGGCAAACATTCCGCAACTCGAAGTGAAGGTCGACCGGCTGAAGGCGAAGGCGCAGGGCGTCGCGCTGACCGATCTGTTCAGCACGCTGCAGGTCTATCTCGGCTCGATGTACGTGAACGACTTCAACGCGTTCGGCCGCGTGTATCGCGTGATGGCGCAGGCCGATGCCGGCCACCGGCAGACGGCCGCCGACATCGCGAACCTGCGCACGCGCAACGCGAAGGGCGAGATGGTGCCGATCGGCTCGATGGTGACGGTCGTGCCCGCGTACGGGCCGGACCCGGTCGTACGCTACAACGGCTATCCCGCCGCCGACCTGATCGGCGACACCGATCCGAAGACGATGTCGTCGTCGCAGGCGATCGCGAAGCTCGAACAGATCGCGAAGGACGTGCTGCCGCCGGGCATCACGCTCGAATGGACCGACCTCAGCTATCAGCAGGTCACGCAGAGCAATGCAGCGATCGTCGTGTTTCCGCTCGCGGTGATGCTCGTGTTCCTCGTGCTCGCGTCGCTGTACGAGAGCTGGACGCTGCCGCTCGCGGTGATCCTGATCGTGCCCGTTTGTATGTGCGCGGCGCTGTTCGGCGTGTGGCTGTCCGGCGGCGACAACAACGTATTCGTGCAGGTCGGTCTCGTCGTGCTGATGGGACTTGCGTGCAAGAACGCGATCCTGATCGTCGAATTCGCGCGCGAGCTCGAGATCCAGGGCAAGCGCACGATCGACGCGGCGCTCGAAGCGTGCCGGCTGCGTCTGCGTCCCATCGTGATGACCTCGGTTGCATTCATCGCCGGTTCGGTGCCGCTGCTGATCGGCAGCGGTGCCGGCAGCGAGGTGCGCGCGGCCACCGGCGTGACCGTGTTCGCGGGGATGCTCGGCGTCACGCTGTTCGGGCTGTTCCTGACGCCGGTGTTCTACGTGACGATCCGCAAGCTCGCCGGCGGTACGCCGACCGTGTGGCACGAACAGCACGGCACGCTGGAAGGAGAGAACCGATGAGCGCCGCATTCCGATTTTCAGCGCTCGCGCTGGCCGCGATGCTGTCGGCGTGTGCGGTCGGCCCGGACTTTGTACGGCCCGATACGGTCACGGCCGCACGCTTCGCGCGCGACGCGCATCCGGCGACGCAGGACGGCTCGCCGCCCGATGCGTCGGCCGATGCCGACGCCGCATTCTGGCGCGGCTTCGGCGATCCGGCGCTGAGTGCGCTGATCGATGCCGCGTTTGCCGCGAATCAGGATCTGGCACTGGCGGTGTCGCGCTACGACGCATCGACCGCGCTGCTGTCGCAGGCGCGCGTCGATCGCTATCCGACGGTCACCGCGAGCGGCCGGATCGGCCATCAGCTGACGAGCAAGGATCAGGCGTTCGGCGCGCCGCGCAGCGAGCGCGACACGCCGATTTCGAGCGTCGGCATCAACGCCGGCTGGGAGCTCGATCTGTTCGGCCGCGTGCGCCGTTCGATCGAATCGCAGCGCGCCGAAACGACCGCGAGCGCGGCCGACGTGCGGGCCGTGCGGGTCGCGATCGCGGCCGAGGTCGCGGCCACGTACGTGGACTTGCGCGGCTCGCAGGAGCGGCTGCGGATCGCGCGTGACAACGCCGCGAACCAGCAGCAGACGCTCGCGCTCATCAATGCGCGCGTCGCCGCGGGCCGCGGCTCCGACCTCGATGCGGCGCGCGCACGCGCGCAGTACGAGGCGACGACCTCGCGGATCGCCGTCTATGAAGCGGCAATCGGCGTCGACGAGCATCGGCTCGCGGTGCTGACCGGACAGCGGCCCGATGCGCTGGTCGGTCGATTCGACGCGCCGGCCGGCGCGCCGTTGCCGACGCTTGCCGCCGACGTCGATCCCGGCACGCCGGGCGACCTGCTGCGCCGGCGTCCCGACGTCGCGGCGGCAGAGGCGCGACTGCACGCGGCGACCGCACGGATCGGCGTCGCGACGGCCGATCTGTTTCCGCGCTTCACGCTGTCGGGCCTGCTCGGCAGCGCGACGAGCAACTACGGATTTTTCCGTGCGGGCAGCGACACGAACCTGATCGCACTCGGCATCGACTGGTCGTTTCTGGACGTCGGCCGCGTGCGCGCGCGCATCGCCGCAAGCGACGCCGAAGCGGCGGGACAGCTCGCGCAATACCGGCAAACCGTGCTCGGCGCGCTCGAGGAGACCGAGAACGCGCTGCTGCGCGTTGCGCGCACGCGCGACGAGACCGCGCATCTGACGCGCGCGGCCGCCGACAGCGCGCGCGCCGCGCAGCTCGCGCAGACGCGGTTTTCTGCCGGTGCGATCGACTACTACGAAGTGCTCGATGCACAGCGCACGCTGCTGCAGGCGCAGGATGCGGCGGCCGACGGCCGGATGCGCAGCGCCGCGTCGACGGTCGCGCTGTACAAGGCACTCGCCGGCGGATGGCCGCCTTCGGCCGGGGCGCGCGAACCGGCGCAGCGGGCCGACGCGCGGCCTTAGCGGTCGTTGCGGCGGGTGCGCTGGTCGCGGTCGCCGGGTCGCCAGGTGGCCAGGTCGTCGTAGCGGGCGCGCCGCGTGCGGACGACCGGCTCGCGCCCGCCGCCGCAGCGAACGCTCGCCCGCCATCCGGCGCGATATCCCGAGCGCGTCGTGCCGCGTGCGCGCCCGCCGGGAAAACATTGTTCTCCTTCGTCGTAAACGTCTCAAATGCGCAATATTTGCGCGTACCGATCTGGTTTAGAGTGGCCGCGAATCGATGACGATGCGTCGTGCGGCCGCAGCAGCGGACCGTACCGATGCACCAGAGGAGTAGGAGACAAATGGCTGAAGGCAGGATTACGCAAGTCGAGTCGTTCGGTTTCGAGCGCATCCCCGACGCGTCGCGCTACGCGCGGCCGATCGATCTGTTCCGGCTGCTGTTCGGCGGCTGCAATACGTTTTCCACGTCGGTGCTCGGCAGCTTTCCGGTGCTCGTCGGGCTGTCGTTCAAGGCCGGCGTTTGCGCGATCGTGCTCGGCGTGCTCGCCGGCACCTGCATCCTCGCGCCGATGAGCCTGTTCGGGCCGCGCAACGGCACGAGCGACCCGGTATCGTCCGGCGCGCATTTCGGCATCCACGGCCGGATCGTCGGCTCGTTTCTCGCGCTGCTCACGTCGATCGCGTTTTTCTCGCTCGCCGTGTGGAGTTCCGGCGATGCGCTCGTCGGCGGCGCGCACGACATGGTCGGCGTGCCGGTCAACGGCTTCACGCTCGGCGCCGCGTACATGGTGTTCGCCGTGCTCGTGCTGATCGTCTGCATCTACGGATTTCGTTTCATGCTGTGGGTCAACAAGATCGCGGTGTGGGCGGCAAGCATGCTGTTCGTCGCCGGGCTGTTCGCTTTTGCCGGGCTGTTCGACGTGAACTATGCCGGTACGCTGCACGACGGCAGCGCGGGTTTCTGGGCCGCGTTCGTCGGTGCGGTGCTCGTTGCGCTCAGCAATCCGGTGTCGTTCGCGTCGACGCTCGGCGACTGGGCGCGCTACATTCCGCAGCACACGCCGAAGCGTCGCGTGATGGGCGCCGTGTTCGCCGCGCAGATCGCGACGTTCGTGCCGTTCTTTTTCGGCCTCGCGACCGCGACGATCATCGCATCGAAGGCGCCTGCGTTCATCGCGTCGAACGACTATGTCGGCGGCCTGCTTGCGATCTCGCCGCGCTGGTTTCTGCTGCCGATGTGCCTCATCGCGATCATCGGCGGGATGTCGACCGGCACGACGGCGCTGTACGGCACCGGGCTCGACGTGTCGAGCATGTTCCCGCGCTTGCTGACGCGCGTGCGCGCGACGCTGCTGATCGGCACGATCGCGATCGCGTTCATCTTCATCGGCCGCTTCTGGTTCAATCTCGTCGAAAGCGTGTCGACGTTCTCGACGCTGATCTGCACGTTCAGCTGTCCGTGGATGGCGATCATGGTGATCGGCTACGTGACGCGACGCGGCTACTACCTCGCGGACGACCTGCAGGTGTTCAACCGCGGTTTGCGCGGCGGGCATTACTGGTTCGCGCACGGGTGGAATCTGCGCGCGATGGGCGCATGGCTGCCGGCCGCGTTCGTCGGTCTCGCATGCGTGAACCTGCCGGGCCAGTTCGTGGGGCCGCTCGGTCGTCTGGCCGGCGGGCTCGACCTGAGTGTGCCGGTGTCGTTCGTGGTCGGTGCCGCGCTGTATATCTTGCTGCTGACACTGTATCCGGAGCCGGACGGCGTATACGGGCCGCAAGGGCGCCGCTTCGTGCGCGGGGGAACGGCGTCCGCGCGCAGCGGCGGCGCGCCGGCGATTCAGCCGAAGGGGTACTGAGCGTCGCGTTTCGCTACGCTGCGTCGCGTTCGCCAATGATGCCGCCGCGCGCGTCAGCCCCGATTCGACGCCTTGACCGTCAGCCTGCAGACCGTCGCGAGCGCGAGCAGGTTCGGGTCGCGTTCGCGACGATGGAGGAAACTCAGGCCGATCGTCTGGCGGATCGTGTGCCCGGCGATCGGCACGAGCGTGATCTTGTGCGCGAACAGGTCGCGCACGCGGCCCGGCAGCAGCGAATAGCCGACGCCGCCCGACACGAGGTTGATCAGCGAGAAGATGTCGCCCACCCGCATCGCGATGTTCGGCGTAATGCTGGCGGCGCGGAACGCTTCCGTGAAGCCCTGATGCGTCGCAAAGCCGTCGCCGAGCGATACGAACGGCTCGTCGCGGCAAGCGCCGAGATCGATCGCATCGCAGCGCGCATACGGCGAATCGACCGGCGCGGCAAAGAACATCTCGTCCTCGAACAGGGCGATCGATTCGATTTCCGCGTCGGGCTCGGGCAGTGCCATCAGCGTCGCGTCGATTGCGCCTTGCCTGAGCTTGTCGAGCAGGTCCGCGTTCGAGCCGAGCACGAGCTCGGCTTGCAGCTGCGGACGGCGCTCCTTCAGCGCGATCACGACTTCGGGCACGGTGCGGATCGTGAGCGAATAGAGCGAGCCGATCTTCAACTGACCCGCGCCGTAGCCGGCCGCCTCGCGCGTCGCGCGAATCCCGTCGGTCATCGTCTTGATCACTTCGTCGGCGACTTCGGCCAGCACCTGTGCGGCTTCGGTCGGGAGCAGGTTGCGGCCTTCATGACGGAATAGCGCGCAATGCATGCCTTCTTCGAGCGTATGCAGCGCACGGTGCACGCTCACCGTGCTGACGCCCAGCGCTTCGGCCGCTTTCGCGAGACTGCCGGCTTCCATGAACGCGAGTAGCACCTCGAGCTTGCGGAAGGTGATCTCTTCGTTGATGCGATTGCGCATGGTCGGACGGCGGAAGCAGGTCGATCGAAAATTCTGCCCGAGAACCGCGGTCGTCACAATGCGCGAAAAGCCGGGCGAACGGCGCGCAAGTGGGCCGTTCGCGCGAGAGCGGGACGGCGGCCGCGTGAACGCGATCGCGGCTACTTCGTTCGCGGCCGGTGCCGACATTTAATCTGCGGCTAATGCTTCGCCATCCGGCTTAATTGATGCGCATTTGCTGCGTGCCTATCATCGGTTCACGTCGGACCTATACCGGCAGAGGGCGGCTGGATGCGGGCGTGTGTCGCGCCGCGCGGGCCGGCGTACACCAAACAGGCAGGCCGCACGCGTCGTGCCGGCGGCATGGCGCGACGCATCGCGCGGCGCGGCCTCATGAGACTGCAGGAGATACGCATGCGCGCTGATTCAGGTCGGAGCACGCGACATCGGCAAGTGGTTGCCGCTGTCATCGGCAATACCCTCGAGTGGTACGACTTCATCGTTTACGGGTTCTTCTCCGCCATCATCGCGAGACTGTTCTTTCCGGCCGACAGCCAGTACGCATCGCTGCTGATGTCGCTCGCGACGTTCGGCGTCGGCTTCTTCATGCGTCCGGTGGGCGGCATCCTGCTCGGGCTCTATGCGGACCGCAAGGGCCGCAAGGCGGCGATGCAGCTGATCATCCTGCTGATGACGCTGTCGATCGCGATGATCACGTTCGCGCCGACGTATGCGGCGATCGGCCCTGCCGCGCCGATCCTGATCGTGATCGCGCGGCTGCTGCAGGGCTTCGCGACCGGCGGCGAATACGCGAGCGCGACGTCGTTCCTCGTCGAAAGTGCGCCCGCGCACCGGCGCGGCCTGTACGGATCGTGGCAGCTGATCGGCCAGTGTCTCGCGGTATTCTCGGGCGCGGCGATCGGCGCGTGGGCGACGCAGTCGCTGTCGGCCGGTGCGCTCGACAGCTGGGGCTGGCGCGTGCCGTTCGCGCTCGGGCTGCTGATCGGGCCGGTCGGCCTGTGGATCCGCCGCCACATGGAAGAGACCGATGCGTTCGTCCAAGCCAGCAAGTCGCCGGCCGAGCCGCCCGCCAGCGTGGCGCGCGTGCTGCGCGACAATCTGCGCGGCGTGCTGGTGTCGATGGGGCAGACGATCACGGGCACGGCCGTGTTCTACGTGATGCTCGTCAATATGCCGACGTTCGTGAACCGGACCTTCGGGCTGCCGCTCGACGAGGTGTTCCAGGCGCAGATGGCGGCGGTCGCGCTGCTGACGCTGACGATCCCGGTGGCGGCGATGGTGTCCGACCGTATCGGCCGCCGGCCGGTGCTGCTCGCCGGCATGCTGGCGCTGCTGACGGTCACCTATCCGCTGTTCTCGTGGCTGGCCGCCGCGCCGAGCATCGGCCGGCTGCTCGTGATGCAGCTGGTGATCTGCACGATCATCGGCGTGACCTACGGTCCCGCGCCGACGGCGCTCGCCGAGCAGTTCACGACGCGCATGCGTTCGACCGGTATTGCGCTCGCGTACAACATCGCGGTGATGATCTTCGGCGGCTTCGCGCCGTTCATCGTTACATGGCTGACGCGCGCGAGCGGCTCGCCCGTCGCGCCTGCCTGGTACGTACTGTTCGCGGCGTCGTTCGGGCTGGCCGCGAGCGTGTTCATGCGCGACGGCGCACCGTGCGTGCTCGCGCGGCGGCAGTTTCGCCGTGAGCCGGTGACCAGCGCCGAGTAAAGCGGCTTGGCGCCCGCGCCGGGCGGCTGGCCGCGCGGTCATGGCCTCGGCGCGGGCCGCAGGGCGACTATCGGTATCGGACCGTTCGATGGCTAGCATCGCAGGTGCAGTCTACTGGGGCCGCCGGCCGATCGTGACGCTGGCGATTATTCGGACGCGGTTCGGACCACTGGTATGTCCCGGCTCGACTGCACATTGCTCGGCATCTGTCTGCTCGCCATCGCGATGGCGGCGATGGGCTTCGGGCTCGTGCACTGTCGATGAGGGCCGCGATATTCAGCGATCGTCGGGTGTTTCCGCACGAGCCCGCGCTGCGTGCGCTCTCGCGGCGGTCGTCGGTGCATCGACATGGTTGCCCATACGACGATCGCCGGCGCGCTCCAGATAGCACGCGACGCGCGAGCACGCGGCGCATCTTGTCGAAATTGCGACCGAATTTCATCTCGACGGCCTCATCCGCCTGTGCTGTGTATACACCGCGTTCCCGGATGCCGTCAGCGAGGAGCGGCAAGGCCGGTGCTCGGCATCGCCGGCTCGGTGACGGCTGTCGCGTCGGTTGTGATGGGCGCGCATGAGCCTGCTGCCGGCGCGCGGCGAAACCGGCCCGTTGCTGACCGGCGGCGCCGGCTTGGTACTCGGCCTCCTGATGACCGTTGCGTACGGGGACGCATAAGGCGGTGCGAGAGCGGTCGCGCTGTCGTGCGCCGGCGCCTGCCGCACGGCTTGGCCCAATCCTGTCGGAGCTTGTCCCGCGGGCCACTGTCGCGCCCGGCCGTGCGGACCGACACTGGCGCCTCGCGGTCGACGCGAGCCCGTTTCCGGTGTGAACGGCTCGCCCGCCGCGCGTGGCGGCGCCGGCAGCGCCGGGCCGCCGCTCCGTACGATGTGCCAACCGAGAGAACGACCATGCAACATCCGACCATCCGTAACCTTGCCGGCGCAACGGCGCCGACGTCGATCGACGCTGCCCGCACCGCGCTGCTGGTGATCGATTTCCAGAACGAATATTTCAGCGGACGCCTGCCCATTCCCGAAGGCTCGCGCGCGCTCGCGAACGCGCAGCGCGTGGTCGCGTTCGCCGATCGGGCCGGGATGCCGGTCTTTCACGTGCAGCACGTCGGTCCGGCCGATGGCCCGCTCTTTGCGGACGGTAGCGACAGTTTTCGCTTCCATGCCGACCTGCAGCCGGCGCCGCATCACGCGGTCGTGAAGAAGACGTCGGTCAGCGTGTTTCCGACGACCGACATCGACGCGCGGCTGAAGGCGGCGGGCATCGACACGCTGATCGTCACCGGACTGATGACGCACGCGTGCGTCGCCGGCGCGACGCGCGATGCAGTGCCGCTCGGTTATTCGGCGATCGTCATCGAAGATGCGTGCGCGACGCGCGACCTCGACATGGCCGACGGCGGTACCGTCGCGCACCGCGACCTTCATCGCGCGACGCTCGCCGCGCTGTCCGATACGTTCGCCGACGTGCTGACGACCGAGCAGCTGCTCGCGCTGCGCGTGGGTTAAGGACCGCGGCGGCCGATTCGGCCGCCGCGGCGGCGTCAGGGCGTCAGGGCGTCAGGGCGTCACGGGCGTCACGGGCGTCACGGGCGAGGCGCGTATCCCCAGGCGCGTGTACGACACCGCCATCCGGCCCAAGCGCGATCCCGATTGCGGTCGCGCCGTTTGCTCGCGGCTACCGCCAGTAGCCGTCGACGTAGATCCACGCGTGTCCCTGGCGGCGCCAGTAGCCGGGCACCCAGCGGCGGCCCGGGCGTCGCGCGACCCAGCGGCCCGGCACCCATATATAGCGGCCGTGCTGCCAGCGCCAGTAGCCGTCCGTCCAGATATAGCCGTGCGGGCGCGGCGGTCGAGGCCGACGATCGTGACGCGGCGGCGGCGGCGCGCGATCGGGACGGTTCGAACGGGGCGGCCGATCGGGCGGCGCCGGCCGAGCCCAGGCCGCGCGTAGCGAACCGCCCGAGCCGACGAACGCAGCAGTCAAGCCGATCGCGCGCAACAACGAGCGTCGATTCATGGGATGTCCTGTTCGAATGTCGGATGCCGCATTACATTAGCGTGCCGGCCGCGCGGGCGCGTTACGACGGCTGCCAGCGGTGTTACGGTGTGTCACGCGCGCAACGTCGGAGCGCTCGCCGGGCATGTGCGGCCCGTTCGTGCGATGGGCCTCCTGTTTACCAAGCGGAACCACTGGTTTTAGGTCTTGCCACCCAGAATTTGAGACAGAATCGGGTAAAAAGTACCGATTTGGCGCTGTCGGCTCGGATCCGCCTGTTGTTTCTATGCAACCGTCAAGACGGTGACATGAAAGAATGGTGCGATAGAAGCGACCAAAATGCTTTCGTCAAGAAGTCAAAAAACTAAGGCAAAACAAATACTTATAACTAGACCCCACTTTCATTATTTCTAGTTCTGGAAAAGCTTATTTCTTTATTTGCGGATCGCTCCCCTAGGGTACACCCCTAAACTCACGGTTCCCAAACGGGCAACTATCCGGGCGCAGCCAGCAGGACCGATGGCGTTCCCGGGCGGTTGAGACCGTTTATGAAACAAGGTCGCGAGACCTGCCTCTTTTTAGAAGGGAGCTCCACGAATGAACAAGACTCTGATCGTTGCAGCAGCTGCAGCATCGTTCGCAACCGTCGCTCACGCGCAAAGCAGCGTCACGCTGTACGGCGTGCTGGACGCAGGCATCACGTACCAAAGCAACGTTCAGCCGGCCCCGGGCCAGGCTGGCAAGTCGCTGTGGTCGATGGGCTCGGGCATTGACCAGAGCCGCTTCGGCCTGCGTGGTTCGGAAGACCTCGGTGGTGGCCTGAAGGCGATCTTCACGTTGGAGAGCGGCTTCGACATCGGCAACGGCCGTTTCCGTAACAACGGCGGCATGTTCAACCGTCAGGCTTTCGTCGGTCTGTCGAGCCAGTACGGCACCGTCACGCTGGGCAAGCAGTATGACTCCGTTCAAGACTACCTGGCTCCGCTGACCGCAACGGGCAGCTGGGGTGGTACGTACTTCGCGCACGTCGGCAACTTCGACAACCTGAGCACGAACGGTGGCTACTCGCCGAACAACAGCATCAAGTTCACGAGCGCTAACTACGCTGGCCTGCAATTCGGCGGCACGTACTCGTTCTCGAACAACACGAACTTCGGCAACAACCGTGCTTACAGCGGCGGCGTGTCGTACCAGTTCCAAGGCCTGAAGATCGCAGGTGCGTACTCGCAACTGAACAACCCGGGCCAAACGACCGGCGGCGCAGTTGACACGCTGGCAACGCAAGGCCGCGTCCGTACGTACGGCGCAGCTGCTGGCTACGCATTCGGCCCGGCACAAGTCGGCGCGGCATGGACGCAAGCTCGTCTGGACAACACGGGCGCGACCGGTACGTCGGTTCGCATCGATAACTACGAAGTCAACGGCAAGTACAACCTGACGCCGGCTCTGGGTCTGGGCGTTGCTTACACGTACTCGAACGCGCGTCTGGGTCAGGACAGCGCTCACTGGCACCAAGTTGGCCTGCAGGCTGACTACGCACTGTCGAAGCGTACCGACGTGTACGCACAGGCTGTGTACCAGCGTGCTAGCGGCGCGAACGCGTCGATCTACAACGGCAACATCGACACGCTGCCGAGCTCGTCGATCAACCAAACCGCAGCAACGGTTGGTCTGCGTCACCGCTTCTAAGCGTGACGGCTGGGTAACCAGCTTCGAAAAAGGCGCCTTCGGGCGCCTTTTTTTCGCATGTGCCGGGCAGAACCGGTCTGTGCGGTGGCCTCATCGCGGCGCACGCACAAAAAAAGCGAGGCTCATGCCTCGCTTTTTCATTTTCGGCCCGCGGGCGCTCCGCCGTCGCGCCACCGCGCGGCGTCAGCGCGTGTATTCGCCGTTCGCTTCCGGCTGGAACACGATTTCCGCGACCTTCATCAGCTTTTCCGTGCCGCTCGGCTGCATCACTTTCACCGACTGGCCGCGTTGCGTGCCCAACAGCGCCATCCCGACCGGCGAGAACACGTTCAGACGGCCGAGTTCGAGGTTCGCGGCATCCGGATACACGATGGTCCAGGTGGCCGGCTCCTGGGTCGCTTCGTCGAGCAGCGTGATCTGGGAATTCATCGTGACGACGTTGGCTTTGATCGCGTCCGATCGGACGATTTCGGCGCGTTCGAGCAGCGTGTCGAGCATCGCCTGAAAGCGCGGGTTGTGTTCCGCGTACTTTTCGAGACGCGCGACATCGAGTTCGGTGAGCTGGTAAAGGCGTTGCTTCATGACGGTTCTCCAAATGATCGGCAGGGCAGGCGGGACGCGCCTTCAAGTGATCGCCCGGAGCCTGTCTGACCGGCTCCGGGGAGAGCGGGCGTCAGATCAGGCGCCGGGCGGCGGCGAGCGGCGCTTGGGCCGAGGGTCGAGCGAGGGGACGCGCCAGACGACCGACGCGCGCACGCACGCCGGCCGGACCGGACGGCGAAAGCTTCAGGGGCGTGGGCGCGTACATGGTGAGTGAGCGGACGTATCGGCTGGCGATGAAAACCTTTCGATTCTACAACACAAGCTTGCGGCGACGCGATCGATTCGTCAGCACTTCGTCAGCGATTGTTCTGTCAGTAACGTAAATGTCGCAGTTCGGCTTGGCCAAAGGGCGCAAATCCTTTCCAAAATCGCAACACTGTATATGCTAACTAAGGGTTTTCCCTTGGAGGAACGCCGACTAGACTACAGTCATTCGCTTCAGACAATTCCGCCCGAGGCGAAGGCAAAACAGAACACATTTCGGAGGTCCATCATGAAGTCGATCATCTACGCAGCGATTGCCGCTACCGTTATCGCCACCCCGATCGCGTCGTTTGCGCAATCCGAGCAAGGGCTGACCCGCGAACAGGTCCGCGCCGAACTCGTGCAACTGGAACAAAACGGCTACAAGCCGCAGGCGAGCGATTCGCAATACCCGAACGACATCCTCGCGGCCGAACAGCGCGTTCAGCCGAACCAGCCGATGCTCGCCCATGCCGATACGAGCGGCTACGGTGCCGCCGCGACGGGCGCAGCACAGTCGGGCCGCCCGATCACGCGTGAAGCGCCGAACCCGGTGAACTCGGTTTACTTCGGTCACTAAAACGCACGCCCCGGCTCTGCCCGCGCGCACCGGTCAATCGACGACGCGCCCCGCCCGCATCGTCCGTCCGCAGGAGCAGAACCTCCGTCGCCGCATCCCGGCGGCTTTCCGCCCAGGCGCTCGCGCGTCTGGGCCTTTTTGTTGGAGCGGGGCTGGTCAGGTCGACGTGACGGCCGGCGTGCCGTGGATATAGTGCTCGAGCTGGCTGATCGTGAACTGCTGATCGGCGATCACGCTCTTCACCAGGTCGCCGATCGACACGAGGCCGATCAGCTTGCCGTCGTCGAGAACGGGCAGGTGGCGCATCCGGTGCTCGGTCATCAGCGCCATGCACTCGTCGCTCGTCTGCGACGGTTCGACGTAGCGCACCTTCGTCGTCATGATTTCCTCGACGCGCGTGGCTTTCGACGAGCGATCCTGCAGCACGACCTTGCGCGCGTAATCGCGCTCGGTGACGATGCCCGCGATGTCGTCGCCGTCCATCACGAGCAGCGCGCCGATGCCTTTGTCCGACATCAGCTTGATGGCGTCGTACACGAGATCGGTTTTCGTGACGGTGTAGATGGTGCGACCGGAATCCGGCTTGGCCTTGAGAATTTGCGCCACAGTCGTGCTCATTCGCTTTCTCCGTATGCGGGACGATCCAGGGAAGGCAGGGCGTGATGCGCGTCACCCGATGAAACCCAGTATAGCCGGGCAGGCAGCGGCAGTCGCGTGACGTTTGCAGATTAGCGGTAAACTCCCGTCACGCACCATCCAGAAAATTCCTACATTCCTGTTCGTTTCGATTGAATCCATGATGTCTTCGCGTCCCCAATCGCCCGCGCCGGGCAATGGCCACGCCGACGAGTGCGTGACGCTCGTTGCCACCGCGTCGCTGCCCACGCGCTACGGTACGTTCACGTCTTACGCGTTTCGCGTATCGGGCAGCGATGCCGAACATCTCGCGCTGGTGATGGGCGACGTGACCGGCGAGCAGTCCGTGCTGACGCGGCTGCATTCCGAATGCCTCACCGGCGACGTGTTCGGCTCGTATCGTTGCGATTGCGGCGAACAGCTCGATCTGGCATTGCGCTACGTCGCGGCCGAAGGGCGCGGCGTGCTGCTGTATCTGCGCGGCCACGAGGGGCGCGGCATTGGCCTTAGCAACAAGATCCGCGCATATGCGCTGCAGGAGCAGGGGCGCGACACCGTCGAGGCGAACCTCGACCTCGGGCTGCCGGACGATGCGCGCGAATACGATTCGGCCGCCGCGATTCTTCGTATGCTCGGCGTGACGTCGGTGCGCCTGATGAGCAACAACCCGAAGAAATTCGACACGCTCGTGAAGCACGGCATTCCCGTTTGCGAACGCGTCGCGCTCGCGGTACCGGTGCGCGAGGAAAACGAGCGCTATATCCGGACCAAGCAGGTGAAGTTCGGGCATTACTTCGAGGAAAACGAGTAGTCGAGTCGCCGCGAGGCCGGTCGCATTTTGTAAGCAGGCGATTTAAAGGGACACCGAGCGATTTCGTCGCGCCGCTATCGCGGCGCTGGCGGTCGTCTTCGTATCGCCGGGCTCCGCCGCGCCGGCGCGGCTTTCTCGTGCCGCAGCGCAGAACGCCCGCGCTCGCCTGACAATCGGCGATGCGCGGCTTCCTCAAGCCGTTTGCCAGCCGGCTGTGCGGTCGAACACGCGCGCGGTCCGCACACGCGTCAGCCTTTTCCCTCGACAAGATGCGCCGACAAGCGCTGTACGGCAGCGCGCGCGTCTTCCGCCGTTGCGAAGTTCGCAAACCCCATCAGCAGCCCGCCTTGCGCGGACGCGCGCATCCGCCAGTCGCTCAATGCCTGCACGCCAAGCCCGTCGGCTGCGGCGGCCGCGGCGACGCGCTTGTCGTCGTGCCGGTCGCTCAGATACGCGAGTACGTGTACGCCGCCTGCCTGCGGCCGGACGTGCAGATGTTCGTCAAGCGTCCGGGCGAGCGCATCGACCAGAAACGCGCGCCGCTCGGCATACAGCGCGCGCATCTTGCGCAAGTGGCGAGCGAAGTGCCCTTGCTCCATGAAAGCGGCGACGGTCGCCTGCGGCAGGATCGATCCGGGGCCCGGAAGACGGCCGGCCACGTGCGCGAATCGGCCGACCAGCACCTCCGGAACGACCAGATAGGCGAGCCGCAGTCCGGGCAACAGCACCTTGCTGAACGTGCCGGTGTAAAGCACGCGTCCATCGCGATCGAGATGCTGCAGCGCCGGCACAGGGCGGCCGTGGTAGTGAAACTCGCTGTCGTAATCGTCCTCGACGATCCATGCGCGGCGGCGCGTTGCCCATTCCAGCAGTTCCAGCCTGCGTGTCGGCGACAGCGCGACACCGGTCGGGCTTTGGCGACCCGGCGTGACTACTGCAAAGCGCGCCTGCGGCGCGCGCCGCAGCGCCGCCGCGACGTCGATCCCCTCGTCGTCCACCGGTGCCGGTGCGAGTCGCAGGTCCGCGAGTTCCAGGTAGTGCCGGCCAAGCGCGTATCCCGGATCCTCGTACCACCCGAGATCGCCGGCATGCAGTAAGGTGCGGCGCACGAGTTCCAGTGCGCCGCGATAGCCGGCGGTCACGAATACCTGCTCGTACGTGCACGCGACGCCGCGCGAGATCTGCAGATAGGCCGCGATGGCGCGCCGCAGCGGCAGGTAGCCGGCCGGATCGGGCGACATCATCGCGGCTGCGTCGAGCGTGCGCAGGCTGCGTCCCGCGATACGCGCCCAGGTCTTCCTCGGGAACGCGTCGAGTGCGGGCACGCCGAGCTGGAACGGCCGCACATTGCTCGTGACGGTCGGCGCGTGCAGCGATTCGCGAACGACGCGCACCTTCGCGTGGCGGGCGACCGTCTGGGCCGGATCCGCGAGAGCCGGCGCGACTCGCGTACCGGCGGCACCGAGCGTCACGAAATATCCTTCGTTCGACAGCATCTGGTAGGCCGCCTCGACCGTACCGCGCGCAA
The DNA here is from genome assembly GCF_000959525.1 of Burkholderia multivorans ATCC BAA-247. NCBI lineage: Bacteria > Pseudomonadati > Pseudomonadota > Betaproteobacteria > Burkholderiales > Burkholderiaceae > Burkholderia > Burkholderia multivorans. The sequence continues at coordinate 1,687,029 of NZ_CP009831.1, read as the reverse complement.
GGTTCAGTTCGCTCGCGAGGCTGCGCACGGACGGCACTCGGTCGCCCGGGCGCAGCTTGCCGGCCGTTATCGCGTCGCGGTAGCGGCGATAGAGCTGCAGGTAGATGGGCGCATCGTCTTCCCGAGGCGATTCGACATATGGCCAGTCCATCGATCATGTCCCATTCAATCGGTCCGTTCTTGTCCCTGTCGGGCAGATCATCGGTTTTGTAAATTTGATCGCAGGACGACGAGGAACACCGATGACGCCTTTCCGACTGAATCATCTCGACAGCGAGCAGGACTACGAGGCCGCTTTCAGTGTGATGCGCGAACTGCGCCCTCACCTGACGGATGCCGCCGCGTTTGCCGCGCAGGTGCGTCGCCAGGCCGCGCACGGGTATCGGCTGCTGGCCGTGTGGCAAGACGGACAGGTAGCGGCACTCGCCGGTTATCGCGTGCAGGAGAACCTGCTGTACGGACGGTTTCTCTACGTCGACGATCTGGTGACGACCGCCGGTGCCCGTCAGCACGGGCTTGGCGCGATGCTGATCGACGCGTTGCGCGACGAAGCCCGAAGGCAACAGTGCGCGAACTTCGTGCTCGATACCGGGCTCGGGAATGCGCGCGCGCAACGCTTCTATTTCCGTCAGGGTCTGTTGTCGTTCGGCATGCATTTCCGCCAGCAGCTATAGAGGCATACGAAGCATGCGATCGTGCCGAATGCACGCATCGGTGCCGACGATCAAATGCGTGAGGCACGTAACGGCACGGCGCGCTTCAACGGTTGATCGACGGGGGCGCGTTTCATCCCGATCAGGTCCGTCAACTCGCGTCTACCGTCCGCGGACGCGATTTCGATGGTCAACCATTTGCCGTCCGGATACGCGCGCGCTTCGTCGTAGAGTTGGACCAGTTGCGGGCTCCACGAATAGCGTCGCTCGTCGAACTTCTCGCGCTCGGCTTTTCCCAGGACCACGAGCACCGACAAGTGCCGGTATGACGGAACCAGCGTACACAGCGCTCTCGTTTTCTTGTAGCGCAGCGACCAGCCGCGTTTCCTGCCGCCGTAAATCCAGTCCGGTTCGAAAACACCGGGGTACGACGCGTCGATCCAGCTTTGCAGTTCGCGCCAATGCTTGAAAGCCTTCGGCCCGAGCCACGCGCGCACGGTGTCTTCATCGGGCGGTATGGATGGGTCGGTGATCCGGTCACCGATCTGGTGGACTTGTTTCATGGCTCGACAGCGCCTCCTCGCAGGACATTCGCGTCAGCGGTTAACGAGTCTCCACTGTAGTGCGGTCGAATAACGGATTCGAGACTGAACCGGCTCAATGACATGCTCGAAAGGATCAACGCAGCGCGGCCGAGCGGAATGGCAGCGCCCGAAGCGTGCGTTTGGTACGCACGAAAAGCGGCAATCTTGGTTCTTCCGCGCGCACAGTCGATGACGAAGAATGACAAGACGGCACGGCGGAGTGCAACCGTGGTTCCTTGACCGATTCTCGCGGGTAAAGCATGAGCACATCGAAGAAGGTTGTCGTCGTTACCGGCGCGTCGCAGGGCATCGGCGCGAAAGTCGTCGACGCGTTTCGACAGCTCGACTACCGGATCGTCGCGACGTCGCGCTCGATCAAGCCGTCGAACGACGACAACGTTTTATGCATCGCCGGCGACATCGGCGATCGGGCGACGGCACGACGCGTAATCGACGAAGGCGTCGCGCGGTTTGGTCGAATCGATACGCTGGTCAACAACGCGGGCATCTACATCGGCAAGCCGTTCACCGAACACACGGTCGAAGACTACGAAGCCGTGATGAAGGTCAACATGGCGGGTTTTTATCACGTCACGCAGCTCGCGATCGCCGAGATGGAGAAGCAGGGAAGCGGCCACGTGGTCAGCGTCACGGCCAGCATCGACCAGGTCGCGATCGGCGGCGTGTACTCGGTTCTGGCTGCGCTGACGAAGGGCGGCATCAACGCTGCGACGAAATCGCTCGCGATCGAATATGCAAAGAAGGGCATCCGCGTCAACGCTGTGGCACCGGGCAACATCGATACACCGATGCACGCACCGGAAATTCACGAAGCGCTAAGCGCGTTCAATCCTGTCGGCCGCCTCGGTAAAGCGGGCGATATTGCCGACGCAATCCTGTTTCTCGATGCAGCACCGTTCATCACCGGCGAGATCCTGCATGTCGACGGCGGTCAGAGCGCGGGCCACTGAGATGCACCACGTGCCGAACGCCCGCGAGAGGGTCGCGCGATCCGCGCAATGCGCTACTGCTGCCGCGTGCCAAGTTTGGCCGCGGCATCCCTGAGCGCGGTACGCAATCCCTCTTCAACGACCGGGTGATAGAACGGCATCGCCAGCATCGCATCGACGGTGAGTTCCATCTGCAAGCTCCACGCAAGCAAGTGCCCGATATGTTCGGCGGACGGGCCCAGCATCTCTGCGCCGACGAATCGCCGTGTCGCGCGGTCGACGTAGACATGCGCGCGCCCGCGATTTTTCAACATCACGCGACTGCGTCCCTGGTCTTCGAAGCTCACCTCGCCCGTCACGAACGTGTCCGCACGCAGCTCGCGATGGCGTGCGCCGACGAGCGCGATCTGCGGATCGGAAAACACGATCGCCAGCGGCGCACGCCGCTCGATTTTTGCAACGTCCGGATAGCGTGCGGCGTTGCGGCCGGCCGCGCGCCCTTCGTCGGCTGCTTCGTGCAGCAGCGGCAGGACGCCGTTCGCGTCGCCGGCGATGAACACCGGGTGACCGTAGACCTGCAGCGTCTGCGGATCGAATTGCGGCACGCCATGCTCGCCCGGTTCGATCGACGTGTTCGCGAGCCCCAGATTGCGGACGTCGGGATGCCGGCCGGTGGCGGCGAGCACGTACTCGTATGTCGCGTCGATCGTCGATCCGTCGGCGCGGCGGTAGCGTAGCGTGACGCCGTCGTCGACGCGCGTCGCACTCAGCATCGTGCCGCTCGGCTCGAAATGAAATGCGTCGCCGAAGATCGCGCGTGCGGCCTCCACGAGCTTCGGGTCGGTCAGTTGACCGACGCTGCCGCGCGCGCCGTACACGCTCACGCGTACGCCGAGCCGCGCGAGCGCCTGCCCGAGTTCGAGGCCGATCACGCCGGGCCCCATTACGGCGACGCTGCGCGGCAGCGTCGTCCACGCAAACACGTCGTCGTTGACGACGACGCGATCGCGAACGCCGCTCAGGACATCCGGAATGGTCGGCGTCGAGCCCGTCGCAATCACGACGCTCGCCGCACGCACCCGCGTGTGATCGTCGACCTGCAGCAGACCGTCATCGACGAAGCGTGCGTACCCGACCAGTCGATCTTCAACGGGCAATGCTTCGACGCCGTCGACGACGAATCCGACGAAACGATCGCGTTCTCGCCGCACGCGCGCCATCACCGCTTCTCCGTCGACGCGCACGTTGCCGACCGCGATGCCGAACGGTGCGGCGTGGTTCGCCGCATGCGCGGCCTCGGCGGCCGCGATCAGCAGCTTCGACGGCATGCAGCCCACGCGCGCACAGGTCGTGCCGTATGGGCCGCCTTCGATAATGACGGCGGACGCACCTTCGGCCCGCGCCGCGCGATAAGCGGCGAGGCCCGCCGTGCCAGCGCCGATGACGGCGACATTCGTGGTGATCGTGCGCATTGCCTGACTCCTGATCGAGCGGCCGCATGCGACGATCGCATCGCGTTTGCTGTCGCGATCCGTCGCTGACGGCCTGCGTGCAGTGTAGGCAACGCGCATCGGTTCGTGAATGCATGAAAGGCGCAACCTGCTGCTCGATCGTCTCATTCGATGCGCGCCTTGGTACACACAAAATCCGGAATTCTTGGTTCTTCAGTTCGTACCATGGTTGGTACAGAATGCGAACGCCAACACGGGGGAGCCGACGATGAACGTCCGTCCGATTCTGATTGCGGCATTCGCGACATCCGTCATCGTCGCGAGCGCCTTCGCTGCCGCCCATCGCGCCGGCGAAATCGTGAAGCCGAATTTCGAACAAGCGATCCCGAACCTGCCGGGCAAGTCGCTCGTCGCGGTAGAGGTCGAGTATCCGCCGGGCGCCGCTTCCGCGCCACACGTGCACGCGAAGTCCGCTTTCATCTACGCGTATGTGGTGTCGGGCGCAATCGAGTCGAAGGTGAACGACGGCGACGTGCGCGTGTACCGCGCCGGCGAGAGCTGGTCCGAACCGCCCGGTGCGACTCATTCGATCAGCCGGAACGCGAGCAGGACCGAGCCGGCGAAGCTGCTCGCCGTGTTCGTCGTCGACAGCGACGACAAGAAGCTCACCACACCGATCAGATAAGCGCGATCCGAGCAGCCGAATAGCAGCCGCATACGAACGGCAGCAGTCCGGTTGCGTTGTGAACGTCGACGCGAAGTGCGTCATTGACGACGAGGGCGCGTTGTCGGCGCGGCCGGTCGCGTGTTCGATCGGGCAGCGTCCGCATGCACGCAACGCGTACCGCGCAGGCACGGCGCCGTGCCGGAAATGCGCGGCGCGAAGCGTATGGACGTGGAGACCGCGCCCGCGCGCACTACGCGGCGACATGCACGGCGCCGCGACGATGGTCCGCTTCGATGCCCACGCAGTGCACGGCCAACTCGAATTCCAAAAACCTATGTCCCAAGTCGACTCGCTGAGCCAGCTTCTGCAAATGATTACCGTCACCGGCCAGCTCGAGGTGCGCTGCGGTTACGGTTCGCCGTGGCAGTTGACGTGGGCCCGGGCCGCCGCACACGAGATTCCGTACCACGTCGTGCTCAACGGACGCGCGGTGCTCGAGGATGCCGGCACGGGAGCGATCACGGAACTGGTCGGCGGCGACATCGTACTGCTGCCGCACGGCGCCGCGCACGTGCTGCACGACGGCAGCCGACAGGTGCGATGCGTCACCTGCAACCGTCATGGCTCGGGCGGACGGCCGCGTAGCAGCGATGATGCTTCCGGCGAGCGTCTGGACCTGCTGTGCGGACGGTTCTTCATCCGACCGCCGCATGACCGGCTGATTCGCGACTATCTGCCGACAACGCTGACGGTGCGTTACGTGAGCGGCGGCGAGAACGACAGCGGCTCCGCATCGAACCAGTTGGCGAGTCTCGTCGAGCTGATGCGGATGGTGTCGATCGGCGACAGACCGGGCGGATACGCGACGCTGAACGCGCTGACCTCCGCGCTGTTCACGCTGGTGCTGCGCGCGGCAAGCGAAGCCGGGCAAGCGCCGGCGGGGCTGCTCGCGCTGGCCGGCCATCCGCGGCTGGCGCCCGCGATTGCCGCGATGTTCGCCGACCCCGCGCGACCGTGGAGCCTGCCCGAGCTGGCCGATCTATGCAACATGTCGCGCGCGACGTTCATGCGCCACTTCCACGACAAGCTCGGCCGTTCCGCGACGGATCTGCTCACCGACATCCGGATGACGCTTGCCGCCAACGAACTGAAGAAGCCGGCGATGAGCACCGAGGCGGTAGCCGAATCGATCGGCTACCGATCGGTCGCGGCATTCCGGCGCGTGTTCACCGACAAGATGGGGATGACGCCGGGACAGTGGCGGCGTCGGACCGACGAAGTCGAATGACGCGTCTGCACGCCGGTCTACAGTCCGAACGAACCGCGTAGCGGGCTCGATACCGAGCGGCGCTCGAATGTCGGATGCGAACGATCGTTACCGCGTTCGTCGTCGTCCGCAGCGTGCCGAATGCCGGTGCTGTCCGCACGAAGTGGCGTGCGCGGCACGGCTCCGCAGGCAGCGAACGGATGTCTTTCGCGTTTGATCCTTTCGAGCATTTTATTGAGCACGCGCAGTCTCGAAATCGGTATCCGCGAACTCTAAAGTGGAGACTCCTCGCTCGCTGCCGAACGAGGCGCGCAACGACCCGCATCGCGACCCGCGCGATCGAGCAGCGCCGCAGCATACGAGTAGTCGAACCGATTTCCTCACCCAAGGAGTGACCATGAGCAACGGAACTGCCACGACCAACGCCGTGATCGAGTGCATCCTGAGCCGAAGCGCGGCGAAATACTACGACCCGGACGCGACGCTGACCGACGACCAGATCCGGGAGCTCGTGCGAATCGGCACCAGCGCGCCGACGTCCTTTCACCTGCAGAACTGGCGCTTCATCGCCGTGCGCACGCGCGAAGCGAAGGCGCGCCTGAGCCCGATCGCATGGAATCAGCCGGCGGTCACCGAGGCCGCCGTGACCTTCATCGTCTGCGGCCAGCTCGTCGAGACCAGCGTGATTCCCGAGCGTCTCGCGCCGCTAGTCGAAGCGGGCGTGATGCCGGCATCGATGGTGGCGGAGTGGGAAATCCCCGCGCGCAACCTGTACATGGAGTATCCGCAACGCCGCCGCGACGAAGCCGTGCGCACCGCGACGTTCGGCGCAGCCGCGATGATCTACGCGGCGCGCTCGCTCGGGCTCGGTTCGACGCCGATGATCGGCTTCGATGCCGATGCGGTGCACCGCGAGTTCGGACTCGCCGACGACGAAGTGCCGGTGATGCTGCTGGCGATCGGTGCCGAGCGTCCGGGGAACTGGGCGCAGAAGCCGCGCCGTCCGGTGACCGAAGTGCTGGACCTCGTCTAGACGGCCGCGACCGCGTCAATCGCAGCGGGGCTACCCGCTCGAGAACCCATTTCGCCCCGACACCCGGGGACGAAGCAACCCGACGGACGGCGCCTGCACGGGCTTTCGTCGATCAGTGATACGAGTCACTCACGGAGATGATGATGGCAAGGACTGCAGTGCTCACGCCGGAACAGGTGCCGGCAGAATCGAAGCCGACGCTCGCCGCGTTTACGAAGAACATCGGCTTTACGCCGAACATGATGGCGAGCTTCGCGCAAAGCCCGATCGCGTTCAATGCATGGGCCACGCTGCTCGGTGCGCTGAGCAAGGCGCTGGACGTCAAGACGCGCGATAGCATCGGCCTGGCCGTGTCGGAAGTGAACGGCTGCAACTACTGCCTGACGGTTCACAGCATGACCGCCGAGCACATGGCCAAGCTGCCTGCCGATGAAATCATTCTGGCGCGCAAGGGGCACGCGACCGATCCGAAGCGTGACGCCGCCGTGCAGTTCGCGCGCAAGGTGATCGAAACGCGCGGCAAAGTCGACGACGCCGATCTGAAGGCCGTTCGCGACGCCGGCTATACGGATGCGAACGTGATGGAGATCGTCGCGCTCGTGGCGATGTACTCGCTGACAAATTTTTTCAACAACGTGTTCGATCCCGAGCAGGATTTTCCGGCCGTTCCGCCGGCGGGCGCGATTTGACCGCCGTCATGGCGCGCGGCTTCGCGCGCTGGCGGAACGTCGACGCAATGCAGGTATAGCGCCGACGCGCCCGGATGCGACCACGAAGGCATGCAGGTAGTATCCGGGCCGCGCGTTCGACCTGCAAATGCAGGAGCAAGAAAGTGACACTCGATCATCCCGTTTTCACGCGCTGGCCGGCGCGCCATCCCGATCGGCTCCAGCTCTTTTCGCTGCCGACGCCCAACGGCGTGAAGGTGGGCATCATGCTGGAAGAGACGGGCCTCGCGTACGAGGCGCATCGCATCGACATTCTCGCGAACGCGCATCACGAGCCGGCCTTCGTCGCGCTCAACCCCAACTGCAAAATTCCGGCGATCTACGATCCGAACGGACCGGGCGGCCGACCGCTTGCGCTATTCGAATCCGGCGCGATCCTCATTTATCTCGCCGACAAGACCGGGCAATTCCTGTCGGCCGATCCGCACACGCGATACGAGACGCTGCAGTGGCTGATGTGGCAGATGGGCGGTGTCGGGCCGATGTTCGGTCAGGTCGGCTTCTTCAACCGGTTCGCCGGTAAAGCGTATGAAGACAAGCGTCCGTTGAACCGCTACGTCACGGAGTCCGCGCGGCTGCTCGGCGTGCTCGACGAACGTCTTGCGGGCCGCGACTGGGTGATGGGTGCCGATTACAGCATCGCGGACATGTCGCTGCTCGGCTGGGTGCGCAATCTGATCGGCTTTTACGAAGCGCGCGAGCTGGTCGGCTTCGACCGCTTTGTTCACGTGAACGCGTGGCTCGAACGCGGTCTCGCGCGACCGGCGGTGCAGCGCGGGCTGCAGGTGGCGGCGAGCTGACGGAACGAATGGAATCGATCGCATGAACATTCTTCATATTGATTTCAGCCCGCGAGCGGAATCGTACAGCCGCCAGCTGTCGGCGGCGATCGTCGCGAAGCTGCTCGAGATTTCGCCGGGTGCGAGCATCAGCCGGCGCGACTTCGGTGCCGTTCCGTTGCCGCACGCGACGTCGGGCTATGCGACTGCGCTCTCGACGCCCGCGACGTTGGCCAATCCGCCGCAGGCGGCGCTGGCGCTCTCCGAAACGCTGATTCGGGATGTCGAGGCGGCCGACGTGATCGCGATCGGTACGCCGATGAACAACTTCACGATTCCGTCAGGCTTCAAGACGTGGATCGACCATGTGCTGCGCGTCGGGCGGACGATGAAGTCGACGCCGACCGGCAAGATCGGCTTGCTCCGCGACCGTCCGGTGTTCGTGGGCGTCGCTGCCGGCGGCGTCTTTAGCGGCGAACGCGCGAATCAGCCGGATTTCCTGACGCCGTATCTATCGGCCGCATTCGGCTGTATCGGGTTGAACTCGCTGCAGTTTCTTCCGGTGCAGGGCACTGCGTTTCTGTCGCCGGACCAAGCGGCATCTGCAGTCGAGCAGGCCCTCGCGGCAATCGACGTTTCGGCGATTCGGGCGGCCGTGTCGGGCCATTGAACAGGGAGTGGCAATCATGAAGATAGTCGTGATCGGCGGCACCGGCCTGATAGGTGCGAAGACGGTTGCCGTTCTGCAGGCCGGCGGACACGAGGTGGTAGCAGCGTCGCGCAAACGGGGTGTCGACGTATTCACGGGCGCCGGCCTCGACGCAGCCGTCGCCGGCGCACACGTCGTGATCGATCTGTCGGACAGGCGTTCGTCCGACGCAGCGGCCGTGCAGGCATTCTTCGAGACGGCCGGTCGCAACCTGCTTGCGGCGGAAGCGGCGGCGGGCGTGCGGCATCATGTCGTGCTGTCGATCGTCGGCACGGACCGCGTGCCGGATCAGCCCTATTACCGCGCGAAGATGACCCAGGAAAATCAGGTCGAGGCATCGGGCATCCCGTATACGATCGTTCGGTCGACGCAGTTCTTCGAGTTCCTGCGCGATATCGCAGACGCGCATACGGACGGCGACGTCGTCAGACTGCCGTCGGCGCTGCTTCAACCGATCGCGGCCGACGACGTCGCGGCCATCGTCGCGCAAGTGGCGCTCGCGACGCCACGGAACGCGATCGTCGAAATCGCGGGCCCCGAGCGGGCGCCGTTCGACGACATCGTCGCGCGCTGCCTGAGGTCGGTCGGCGACCGGCGAAGCGTCGCCAAGGATGCGGATGCGAGATATTTCGGCGGACGGCTCCAGCACGATTCGCTGGTGCCGTCGCGCGCAGCGCGTGTCGGCCGTATCGGTCTGGATGCGTGGCTGCGCGGTGCGCACGATCGGGCGCGCTCGCTGCCGCGCGTCGACATCAGACCGGTCGAGCGCGGCGATTTCGACGTCTGGTATTCGTTGTGGAAGGGCTATCAGCGCTTTTACGAGGTCGATATTCCGGACTCCGTGACGCAGGCGACGTGGGCGCGCTTTATGGATCCGTCCGAGCTGATGCATGCCGCGCTCGCGGTCGCCGGCGAACAGGTGTTCGGGCTCGTGCATTGGCTGTATCACCGATCGACGTGGACGACCGACGACTACTGCTATCTGCAGGACCTGTTCGTCGCGGACGACGCGCGCGGTCGCGGAGCCGGCCGCGCGCTGATCGAGCACGTCTATGCCGACGCGGCGCGTCGCAGCGTACCGCGCGTGTACTGGCTGACGCACAAGACGAACTATCGGGCGATGCAGCTTTACGATCGCGTCGCCGAGCGATCGGATTTCGTCCAGTACAGGAAGCGATTCGTCTGACCCGTTCGCGCGCCGTCGAAGGCGCTATCGCACGCGCGTACGGTCGCGCGAAACCGCCATAAAATGCCCGAACCGCCTGAACGCTTCCGGTTTTGAAATCCCATGTCCGACATCGACTGGCTGAGCCATCTTCTGCAAATGATCACCGTCACCGGCCGGGTGGAGGTCCGCTGCGTGTACGGTGCGCCGTGGCAGGTCGCGTGGGATCGATCGGCCGCGCACGAGATTCCGTACCACGTCGTACTCGAGGGGCGTGCCGTGCTCGAGGATACCGAGTCGGGGACGGTCAGGGAGCTGGCGAGCGGCGACATCGTGCTGCTGCCGCACGGTGCCGCGCACGTGCTGCACGACGGCAGCGGCCATACGCCGGGCCGCGCGCATAATCGCCAGGGTTTCGCCGGATGGATGCTCAGCGAGAACGACGGTCGCGGCGAACGCCTGGACATGCTGTGCGGACGCTTCTTCATCCGGCCGCCGCATGACCGGCTGATCCGCGACTACCTGCCGACGACACTGACCGTGCGCTCCGCGGATGGCGGCAGCGACGACGGCAACGGCTCTGCGTCGAACCAGCTCGCCAGTCTCGTCGCGCTGATGCGCATGGAGTCGGCCGGCGAGAAGCCGGGCGGATACGCGATCCTCAATGCCCTGACTTCCGCGCTCTTTACGCTCGTGCTGCGCGCGGCCAGCGAATCGGGGCAGGCGCCGGCGGGGCTGCTCGCGCTGGCCGGTCATCCGCGGCTGGCGCCGGCCATTTCGGCAATGTTCGCCGACCCCGCGCGACCGTGGAGCCTGCCCGAGCTGGCCGATCTGTGCAACATGTCGCGCGCGACCTTCATGCGGCACTTCCAGGACAAACTGGGCCGCTCGGCCACGGACCTGCTCACGGACATCCGGATGACACTGGCCGCAAACGAGCTGAAGAAGCCGACGATGAGCACCGAGGCCGTGGCCGAGGCGATCGGCTATCGATCGGTCGCGGCATTCCGGCGTGTGTTCACCGACAAGATGGGGATGACGCCCGGACAATGGCGGCGTCTCGCGAACGAAGGCGAATAGCGCGCCTTGCACGCGGCAGGTGGCGTCGAATGGACCGTGCCGGCGTTTGATCCTTTCAGGCATGTTGTTGAGCCCCCGCAGTCTCGAAATCCGTAGTGGCGGCCTCTAAAGTGGAGACTCCTAGCCCACTGACGAACGAGGCACGCCATGAACCGCATCGCCAGTCCAGCCCTCGGGTCGCTTGCCGCAACGCGCGACGTGCGCGCCGGCAAACCGTTTGCCGCCTTGCGCGCGGTCGAGGCCGCGAACGGGGTCCATGTGCTCCACTTCGCCGGTACGACGGCTGCGGCGAGCCTCGCCGACATTTCGCCGGCCGTTGCGATTGCAGTGGTCGCTAAGGTCCTCAAACGCCTCGACCGAACGTCGCCCACCTTCTTTCCATAGCGTCGGTCCGCCCCGAGGACGAAACGGCGCAACACAGTCGTTTCCCGTTCGCTCCTTAACTCGACAACGCAACGCCGCGCTGGTCCGGATGTCGGCCGTGCCGCAAACGTGCGATCGCTCGAGCGGCCGCGCGTGAGTTTTCTCGTCAACGAAGTCAGTTCTCACTTGAATCGGATATCGAATATGAGCACGCGTGCAAATCAGTTTCGTCTGCAGATCGCTGAGAAGGGTGTTGGGTCGCTGTCGCTTCTTGCGCTGCTCCGATGGGCGCTCGTCGTCATCTTTCTGTGGTTCGGCGGCATGAAGTTCACCGGCTATGAAGCCAACGGCATCGCACCGTTCGTCGTCAATAGCCCGATCATGAGTTGGCTGAACGCGTCGTTCGGCGTTCAAGGCGCAAGCAACGTGATCGGCGTGCTCGAACTCTCGACGGCTGCGGCGCTGATCGCCGGTGCGTTCCAGCCCGTGCTGTCCGCGCTGGGTGCGGCGATGTCGGCCGCGACTTATCTGATCACGCTGACGTTCTTCCTGAGCACACCGGGTGTCGCGGAAGCGACGGCCGGCGGCTTTCCGGCCATCTCGGCGCTGCCTGGCCAGTTCCTGCTCAAGGACCTGGTGCTGCTCGCCGCGTCGCTTTGTCTGCTCGTCGCGTCTGTACGAAGCGCGGAGCCCGGGATCGACCGGCAGTGACCGGTTACGGCCGGCACGCATCGCGTGCGGGAACCGATGGGGTCGGGCGCGGCGGGGCGGCGTCGACGGCCTGCCGCGATCGCTGGCGGCCTGTCGCTACCGCGTCTTTCCGCAGTGGCGTTCGATGATGTCGAACAGCCGGCGGCACGAGGTCGCCACGTGCTGCTCGGGTGCGGTGGCGACGCTGAGCAGAAGGCCGGGCCTCGTCCAGGAAGGCGTCGCGAACCACGCGGACAGCGGCGACGGCGCGATGCCGACCGTCATCGCCTCCCTGACGATTTTCGTGTCGGGCGCGCCATCGGGAAGCCTGAGCAGGACGGATAGGCCGGCCGTTATCCATTCCGCATTGCGCATTCTCAACTGATCGCAGAGTGCGTCGCGCTGTGCGGAATAGAGGCGCTTGAGCCGACGCACGCGACGGATGTAGTGGCCGCGCCGCATGAATTCGGCCGTGGCGAGCTGGATGACCGGCGACGGTGCAGGGGCGAGCGTTGCGGTGACTTCGGAGAACGCATTGACGAGTTCGACAGGCGCGACGACGAAGCCGAGCCGCAGCGCCGGGCTGATGGTCTTGCTGAAGGAGCCGACATGAATCACGCGCTTGCCTTCGTCGAGGGACGCCATTGCCGGTGCCGGCCGGCCTTGCAGCTGAAGCTCGCCGAGATAGTCGTCTTCGATGATCCATGCATGATTCGTGCGTGCCCATTCGAGCATCTGAAGACGCCGTCGCAACGAGAGGGTCGACCCGAGCGGCGCCTGCTGCCCGGGTGTCACGACGGCCAGCGCGGCGTCGGGTGCTTGCGCGAGCGCGTAATCGACGTTGATGCCGTCTGCATCGACCGGCACCGGCACGATCTTCAGACGCGCGAGCTCGAGTCCTTTGCGCGTGACCATGAATCCCGGCTCTTCCATCCAGACTTTTCTGCCGTCGATGCCCAGCACGCGCAGTGCCAGTCCCAGGCCGGCCACGTAGCCGGACGTAACGAACACCTGCTCGGGGTGGCAGTGAAAGTTGCGCGTGATCGCCAGATTCGCGGCGATCTCTGTGCGCAGTTCGAGTTCGCCGCGCGGATCGGGATAGAGCAACGACGACAAGGATCCGGCCTTCAGCAGGTTCGACGAGCGCGAACGGGAGAACAGCTTCTCCGGCAGCCCTTCGAATGCCGGAATGCCGAGCTGAAAGATCGCAGGCCCCGCGTTCATCTCGTCGTAGGCCTTCATGAACTCGCCGGCTGGCGGCACCTGCGGCCGCGACAGCACGACGCGCGATCGTGGCGCAACGCGCGTCCCTCTGGCGCCGAAGGTTTCGATCATTTGCGCGTCGGACAGGCGCTCGTACGCCGATTGCACGGTGCCGCGCGCGACGCCGAGCTGCGCTGCGAGGTCTTGCCATGAAGGAAGGCGTGTGCCGGGGGCGAGCAAGCCCGACTCTATCGCTCTGCTGATACTGATGTGGATTTGTTCTGCCAGGGACAGCTTCGCCGTCCGGTCGAGCTGAATTTGAAAATCTCGATTCATCCGCTTGGTACACACAAAAATGGGAAATCTTGGTTCTACTATTCTTGTCGTCGAATGCACAGAATCTTCGCACGATCGAGGCGGCCGATGTAAGGGCGGAGCGTATGAAAAGCGGCATCGATGCACGTATGAAAGCGCGATCGAAGTTCATGCGCGGACGGCCGTGTCCTCGCCGACAAAGCGCGCCGCAAGCGTGCCGGACGACGAAACGACCATCGCGCGTCGCTCGTTGTGCGCGTCGTTCGATCGGGAGATTGTGCGACGAGCGTTCGGCACGACCGGAACTCGATGCGATCGTAACGTTGCGCCTTCGATAAAAAGATTCGCGATGCAAATCATCCAGGCCGACGACGTTCTCGGCTTTCCGACAGGATCTCGCTGACACGTCCCCGATCATGGAAAACGCCCCGTCGCCGCTGCATATCTCGACCGTCGAGCAACTGTCGCCGACGTTGATCAGCATCAGCTGGAGCAATCCCTGCATGGGCCATTACACGGACCAGGTCTGGCGCATCGGTCTTGCACGCAGGAGCGCCGTGTGCATGCTGTCGGGTGTGTCGATACGGCCCGGCGATGCCGTGTTTCGCCCGCGCGTGAGGGGTCCGCATGTGCCGATCAACCACGATCGGATGATTCTGGCTTCTGCAATCGCCGGTCTTTTTCCCTCATCGAATCCGTCAGAAGGCGCCGAGACATGAGCACGCCGCGTCGATGCGTCTCGACGGGCGGCAAGCCCTCCATCACACCATCGACCAGGGTCGCGACGCATCTGTCCGTCAAGGAGACATCACGCAATATGGCAACAGAACAGGCTTTGCCCGAATCGGCGCGCGATCGTGCGGACGCTGCGGCACGGATCAATCGCGATCTTGGCGTGGGCGTCGGTCTTCGCGACGTCCACTATCGTGACTTTCTGGCTGCAGCGCAGCCGGTCGACTGGCTCGAGGTCCATACCGAAAATTATCTCGGCGCCGGCGGCTACGATCTTCATGTGCTCGAGCAGGTGCGACGCGACTATCCGTTGAGTTTCCACGGTGTCGGGCTCAGCATCGGCTCGGCCGGTCCGCTGGATGGCGGCCATCTCGAGCGCGTCGCATCGCTGGTCGATCGATTCCAGCCGGCACTCGTGTCCGAGCACTTGTCCTGGTCGGTCGCGCTGACACGCCGCTTGCACGAGTCGCTGCCGTTGCCGCTCACGTCCGAGTCGCTCGACGTGGTCGTACGGAACGTCGACCGCTTGCAGCACGCATTGAAGCGGACCGTGTTGATCGAAAACGTCGCGCGCGACGTGTCGTTTCGACAGGACGAGATGACGGAAACCGACTTCATTTCCGAACTTGTCGGAAGAACGGGATGTGCGTTGCTCGTCGACGTTACGAGCCTCTACGTGAATCAGTGCAACCATGGTGAAGATGCGTTCGAGGCGCTCGGGCGGTTTCCGGCAGATGCCGTCAGGGAGCTCCATGTGCGCGCGTATCGATGCCGGCATCGCGCGGACGCGAACCATCGCGGTCGCCGAGTGCCGACCGATGTGTGGCAGCTTTACGGCTATGCGGTCGAGCGATTCGGCACCGTGTCGACGCTGATCGAATGTGATGCGGACGTTCCGCCGATCGCGATTCTTCTGGACGAAGCCGCGACGGCGAGAAACGTGGCCGATGCGTTCGCCTCGAGGAGAGCGCGATGAGCGAGCGGCTGAAGCACGTGCAGCTCGAATTCGTGACGTCGCTGCTGCACCCGGATGCGGAACAGCGTCTGCTCGGTGCGCTGGTCGGCGATGAAGCCAACAACCGGGAGCGCGTCGCGCGCTACCGGGCTCGACTATGGAACACGTGGCACCGCGTATTGGCCTGCGCGTATCCCGTGCTGCGCGGTCTGATGGGCGACGACTTCTTTCTGACGCTGTCGCGTGAATACGGCATCGCCGATCCGATCCGGTCAGGCGATCTGAACCGGTTCGGCAGCCGCATGGCGGAGTTGCTGGAGGCGTGGCCGCCGACGGCGACCTGTCGCCATCTCGCCGACGTCGCGCGTCTCGAGTGGCTGGTCCATCGCGCCTGTTTTGCTGCGGACGCGACGACGCGACTGCCGGACCCATGGGCGCAATGTACGCGCGACACGTTGGCGCATTGCTCGGTTCGGCTTCATCCGGCCGTGCAGTTGCTTCACACGTCGACGCGTGCTGCGGATCGCTGGCTCGCGTTCCATGCGTCCGGTCAGGCGTTCGATCCGGACGACGTCGACCGACCGCAGTGGATGATCGTCGCCCGGCCGCAATGGATGCCGGAGGTGATCGCGGTATCGCGGAACGCATTCGCGATGCTGTCCAGTCTGCGCGACGGCACCACAATCGGCGATGCCTACGACGCCGCGCTCGCGCGCGACGCCGGTTTCGACTTCGAGCGCAACTGGCAGACGTGGGTCGAGCACGGAATCATCGTCGCGGTGGACGTCGGGATAGCGGCCTGAGAGTGTCGCCGTCATCGCATCCCACGCCCCTTGCAAACACCCCCGCAAAAACGCAAGAACCTTGCACGGCACCCCATCACATCGAGTAAAAATCCCACCCCATCCGAAATAACATTGCTTCCACGCACCCGCGCCACCCGGCGCGGTTCTTTTTGACGGAAGCACCGGATGAACACGTCGCTGCAACTGGACGGCGCAGTCCTTCTGCGTCAACTGCGCGAGCTCGGCGAGATTGGCGCCGACCGCGAGCTCGGCGGCCGCACGCGCATCGCGCTGACCGACGACGAGCGCGCGGGCCGCGACCGCGTCGTCGCGTGGATGCGCGAGCTGGACCTCGACGTCCGGATCGACCGCATCGGCAACATCTTCGGCACGCTGCACGCCGGCCCGGCGGCCGCGGGCCGGCAGCCGCTGATGATCGGCTCGCATATCGACACCGTAAAGAACGCCGGCGCGCTCGACGGCTGCTACGGCGTGCTCGCCGGTCTTGCGGTCGCGCGCGCGTTTCGCGACGCGCGCATCGAACCGGCACGCCCGATCACGGTCGCCGCTTTTACGAACGAGGAAGGCATCCGCTATCAGCCCGACATGATGGGCTCGCTCGTCCATGCGGGCGGCCTGTCGATCGACGACGCGCTGAACACGATCGGCATCGACGGCACGCGCCTCGGCGACGAGCTCGCGCGCATCGGCTATGCCGGCGACCTGGAACCGGGCGCGATCGTCCCGCATGCGTATCTGGAGCTGCATATCGAGCAGGGGCCGATCCTCGAGGCGGAGAACGTCCGTATCGGCGTCGTCGAGAACCTGCAGGGTATCTCGTGGCAGCAGATCACCGTACAGGGGAACGCGAACCATGCGGGCACGACGCCCATGCATCTGCGCCACGATGCGGGCTGGGTCGCGGCCGCGATCGCCACGTTTCTACGCGAACTCGCGGTGTCGTCCGGTACGACGCTCGCGACGATCGGCATGCTGCGCATCGAGCCGAACGTGATCAACGTGATCCCACGCAAGGCCGTGTTGACGGTGGACCTGCGCGACCCTGACGAGCAGCGGCTGCAGCAAGCGGAGCAGCGTCTCGCCGACCATCTCGAGCAGCTCGCGGCACTCGAAGGCGTGCAGATTTCGACCGAGCGGCTCGCGCGTTTCGAGCCGGTCGTGTTCGATGCCGCGCTCGTCGACGCGATCGAAAAAGCCGCTGCGCGCCGCGGCTTTTCGTATCGCCGAATGACGTCGGGCGCCGGCCACGACGCGCAGATGATCGCGCGCATCGCGCCAGCCGCGATGATCTTCGTGCCGAGCCGCGGCGGCATCAGCCACAACGCGCGCGAACATACGGACGACAGCCAACTCGTCGACGGCGCCCGTCTGCTGCTCGACGTCGTGCTCGATCGTCTGGCGGCCGCGTAATTGCACCGAACGCGCCGCCTTATCCCAACCCTTCATTGCTGAAATTTCACGACATGTTGATCGCCAATCCGCGCGCGACGCGCGCACCATACCCGGACGCGCTGAAGCGCATCCTGAGCATCGAGAAAGCGAAGGAGAGTCGCGCGTGGCTCTCCTGTTGGGACAAGATTGCGCCTGCACCTACACCGTTGCGCACGTTGCCTGCGTTCGCCGCCGCGTCGGGTATCGCGAGCCTGAGCGTGAAGGACGAGTCCGCGCGCTCGGTGCTCGGCAGCTTCAAGGCGCTCGGCGCGCCGATCGCGCTCGTGCGCCTGATTCTCCGGCTGTGGCCGGCGCACGATCTCGATCCGCGCGCATTGTTCGACGGCCGCTATCGCGCGTTGCTCGCAGGCTTTACCGTTGTCAGCGCAACGGACGGCAATCACGGCAAAGGGCTCGCGGCCGCTGCACAGACGCTCGGCTGTCGATGCGTGATCGTGCTGCATGCGAACGTCAGCATCGAACGCGAGCGGGCGATCGCTGCGTATGGCGCGCAGATCGTCCGGATCGCCGGCAACTACGACGCATCGGTCGAGGAAGCCGCGCGGCTCGCGTCGCTGAACGGCTGGCACGTGGTGTCCGATACGTCGTACGACGGCTACGAAGACATTCCGCGCGACGTGATGCAGGGCTACGGCACCGTCGCCGCGGAGTTCGTCGAGCAGAGCGGCGCCCGACCCGATCGGCCGGCCTATACGCACGTGTTCCTGCAGGGCGGCGTCGGCGGTCTCGCGGCGGGCATCGTCAGCTATCTATGGGAGTTTCACGGCGCGCATCGGCCGCGATTCGTCGTCGTCGAGCCGCAGCAGGCCGATTGTCTGTACCAGAGCGCGGTCGCCGGCAAACCGTCGCGCGCGACGGGCTCCGTCGATTCGGTGATGGCCGGGCTCGCGTGCGGCGAGACGTCGCCGCTCGCGTGGCGATTCCTGCAGCCGGCCGTCGACGACTTCATGACGATCGCCGACGCCGATGCGATCGATGCAATGCGCGTGCTGGCGACAGGCCGCGACGGCGACGTGCCGATCGTTGCCGGCGAGTCGGGTGCCGCGGGGCTCGCCGGCGTCGCCGTGCTGCTGAAGGATCGCGCGCAGGCCGAGCGCGTCGGGCTCGATCGCGATTCGCGCGTGCTGGTCGTAAATACGGAAGGCGCGACCGCGCCCGATACGTATCGCGAACTGGTCGGCGAGACGGCCGACGCGGTGCTGGCGCGACAGGCGGCCCGGGCGGCCGGCGCGCCGAGCCGGGCGGCGACTCACGTCTGAGTCGGCCGCGCGTCAGCTCGCGGGGCCGATCGGAATCTCGAGCCCCGCCTTCACGCGGCTCATCGTGACGAGCGTCTTGAACCGCTTCACGTTGTTGTTGGCGAAGAAAAGTTGCCGCGTCAGGTCGTTGTACTCCTCCATGTGACGCACGGAGAAGATCAGCACGAAGTCCCATTCGCCCGCGACGTAGTAGCACTGCTGGATCTGCGCACACGACTCGAACGTGCGCTTCATCGCATCGAGCAGGTCGATCTGTTCGCTTTCGACTTCGATCGTCGTGACGATCGTCAGCGGGTAGCCGACCTTCTCGGGCGCGAGGATCGCCGTATAGCGGTCGATCACGCCTTCGTCGGCGAGCCGCCGCAACCGGCGGTTCACGGCCGCCGGAGACAGGTTCACGCGCGCGGCAAGTTCGCTTTGCGGCGTATCGGCGTCGCGCTGGATCTCGCTCAGGAGCTTCAGATCGTAGTTGTCTAGCATCGGGGCGGTGGGGTGGAGAGACGAAATTTTCTTGCAGAACGGCGGCGAAGAATGCGCCGAAATTCGACGCGCCTTGAAATATTATTTTTGGGACAACGCGACGTCAACGTGACGCGCGTCTGTCGAGATCAGGCGGTCCGCGCGTATCGGGCGACGCAAGCGCGCGGCCGGCGCCGGGTCCATTCGGCGATTTGACGGATAGCGCGAGCATGGAAAGCACACTGCAATCGAAGTTGAAACATTGGCGGCATCACTTTCACCGCCACCCCGAGACCGGCTTCGAGGAAGTCGCGACGTCCGACTACGTCGCGGCCCTTCTGGAAAGCTTCGGGCTCGACGTGCATCGCGGCATCGGCGGCACCGGCGTCGTCGCCAATCTGAAGGTGGGCGAGAGTCCGCGCGCGATCGGATTGCGCGCGGACATGGACGCGCTGAACATCGTCGAGAACGTGCCGGCGCGCGCACATGCGTCGTGCGTGCCGGGCAAGATGCATGCGTGCGGACACGACGGCCATATGGCGATGGTGCTCGGCGCGGCGCGGTTGCTCGCCGAGCAACGCGATTTCGACGGGACCGTGCGGTTCATTTTTCAGCCGGCGGAAGAGCACGGTCGCGGCGCCAAGGCGATGATGGCCGACGGGCTGTTCGAGCGCTTTCCGATCGACGCGATCTTCGGCGCGCACAACATGCCGGGGATGCCGGCCGGATCGTTCTCGACGCGTCCCGGCGGCATCATGGCGAGCGAAGACAACTTCGTGATTCGGATCAATGCGCGCGGCACGCATGCGGCGCGCCCGCATATGGGCGTCGATCCGATCGTGATCGCGGCGCAGATCGTGCTCGCGCTGCAGACGATCGTTTCCCGCAATCTCGATCCGAGCCTGCCCGCGGTGATTTCGTGTACGGAGATTCTGACCGACGGGCTGCGCAACGTGATTCCGTCGACGGTAACGATCAAGGGCGACACGCGAAGCTATTCGCCCGACGTGCAGCACCTACTGGCGACACGGATGCGCGAAGTGAGCGAGGGAATGTGCAGGATGCATGGCGTCGAATGCGAATTCGCGTACACGCACGAGTTCGCGCCGACCGTCAATTCGCCGGACTACGTCGATATCGCGGTGGCGGCGGCGACGCGCGTCGCGGGCGCGCAGCACGTCGATGCGAACGTGCAGCCGATGATGATTTCGGAGGACTTCGGCGCGTTCCTGCAGGTCGTTCCCGGCAATTTCATCTTCATCGGCAACGGGAGCGCGGGCGAGCGCGGCGGCGTGCCGCTGCACAACGCGACGTACGACTTCAACGACGACATCCTGCCGGTGGGCGCGCGGTACTTTGCGGAAGTGGCGCGCATCGCGCTCGCAAGCGCCTGACGACGGCGCAGTGGTGGGGCGGCTTGCCGCCGCCGGTGTCGCATCGAGCCGGCGCGCGGGCAATAAAAAAGCCCGCTGCTGGAGCGGGCCGAAACCATGTTTGGAGACATGGAGGAGACAGACGTCAATTTAAGGGAAAACCCTGAAACGAGCAAGCCCCGCCGACGCGCTGTTGTATCCGTGCAACGTGCGGCCGGGCTGCATATTCAGGCGCCCGCGCGCGCGTGCGCGGCGTGCGACCGGAACCGCTCCTGCGCGATCGGCAGCGCGTACTTGTCGCGCATTTCGGTCTCGATCCAAGTACAGGCTTCGCGCGCGCAGTCGTTCAGCACGTGCCGCGTTGCGTGGCCTTCTACGTCGTAGACGAAACGGACGTCGACCTCGTCGTCGGAAACCTGCCGTTTCACCTCGTTCAGCTTCAGCTGCGGCCCATGCTGCTGCGACAGCGCGCGCAGCTCGTCGAAGTGATATTCGATCCAGTCGGCGAAAAACAGCGCGTCGCTGCGGCACGCGAGCCGGAACGCGGCGCTGCGCGACGGGCGCGGCACGTCGTCGGCCGGCGCATGCGCGCCGCCGGCAGCCGCGACATCGACCGGCGCGAGCGGCTGCTGGATCCGCCGGTACGGCGCGCGGTCGCGCAGCGCGTGCCACAGCAATTCGTCGCCGGCCGCGCCGGACGGCTGCATGGTCAGGTCGTGACGGCCGTCGCCGCTGGGCGCGACGTCGCGGATCACGACGCGCAGCGAGCAGAGCGGCTCGTCGGCGACGAGCAGCGTCGCCGCGCGCGGCAGGCCGCAAACGAGCGGCGCGGCGCCGGCGGCGCGGAACACGAGCCCGCGGCGGTCGAGCCGCACGAGCGGCAGCGGCCGTGCATACGCGGGATAGGCGATTGCAATGCGCGCGCCGTCGGCGCTCGTCAATCCGGGCATCATCGCGCGAAAGACCTGAGACTGGTCCACGTGGTTTCTCCTTCGTTACGATGCCGCCCGGCCGGACACGCGTGCCGGATCAGGCGGCAATGGCGGGCCGGGCGATGCGCTCCGGCTCGATTCCCAGTGCTGCAAACGTTTGCGGATCGAGGTCGATCCAGCAGGCGACGACCAGACGCCCGTCCACCTGCTTCGGCGGCCCCGCGCGGTGCGCGTGCACGCCGATCCTGCGAAACAGTCGTTCCATGCTCGCGAACGTCACGCCGATCAGCTGTCGCGCGCCGCGCTCGGCCGCGCACGAGACGACCGCCGCGAGCATCGGCCGCACGGCCCAATCGGCGCCCGTCGCGCCGCCGTCGGCGCCGCTCGCGGCGAACCGCGACAGCTCCCACACCGCGGTCGAGCGCGGCAGCGGCAGGTCGGGCGCGATCAGATCGGCGAACAGCGTTTCGAGCAGGTACGGACGCGTGGTCGGCAGCAGCCGCGCACAACCGCACAGCTCGCCGCTGCCGTCGCGCGCGATGACGTACACCGTGTCGTCGTGATCGAACGCGTCGCGATCGATTCCTTCGTCCGCGGACGGCAGCGTCCAGCCAAGCTGCTCGACGAAGACGCGGTGCCGATAGCGCGCGAGCTCCGTCGCCTCGGCGATCGGCAACTGCCTTCCCTCGTGAACGAAGGTCTGCATGGATGTCCTCGGATGTGTTTTGGTATGCGTGCATTACAGCGCGCGTCCCGAGGCGGCGGTAACTGGTAACTCTTACAGTATTGCGGCGCGGAAACGCCAATTTCGACGCGGTAACGGTTTCCCGGGCGCCGGGATTGAAAACGCGCGCGCTTTTGCTTATAAAGAGCGCCGGAATCGCGGAAACGTCAGAGGAATGCGGTGATTGTCACTGCAGCGCCGGACCGGCATGATGGACGGGGTCGCGCCCGAGAATCGCGGCCGCGACGGCGGCAGCCCAGTCGATGCATGCGAGCCGGGCCGCGAGCGCGGCAGCGGTACCGCGCATGCCGATGTCGGCGCCGCTCGCGTCGATGCCCATCGCGTTGCTGCGCACGTCGCCGTCGAGAATGACGAACGTGCCCGATGCGCGTTCGAGGTACCAGTCCCAGCCGACCGTCACGTACGCGACGCCGGGGCCGGCCGGACGCTGCCATTCGGTATAGCCGGCGAGACGCGCGTCGATCGCGCTGTCGCGCAGTTCGGCGAGCAGTGCAGGATCGAGGCCGCTTGCGACGTGGTCGAGCGCGAGCGCGGCCAGCGCGCTTTCCGAGAGGCGCACATAGCCGTCCGGAGACGGACCGCGGACCGCGTGCAGCAAAGAAGAAGTCATGCGTTGGAATGTATCAGGCGCCCATCGGTGCTGGAACCTGACAAGTATGACAGCGTGACGTTGTCGGAGAAAGAATGGAACTGCGCTGGCAGGATGCCTACGATGAATTCAGCGCCGCGGAAGACGAGCAGCAACTCTTCCAGCGGATCGCCGCCTATTCGAAACGGCTCGGCTTCGAATACTGCTGCTACGGCATCCGCGTGCCGCTGCCGGTGTCGAAGCCGGCGGTCGCGATCTTCGATACCTATCCCGACGGCTGGATGGCGCACTATCAGGCGCAGAACTACATCGAGATCGACTCGACGGTGCGCGACGGCGCGCTGAGCACGAACATGATCGTGTGGCCCGACGTCGACAAGATCGAGCCGTGTCCGCTGTGGCGCGACGCGCGCGATTTCGGGCTGTCGGTCGGCGTCGCGCAGTCGAGCTGGGCGGCGCGCGGCGCATTCGGCCTGCTGAGCATCGCGCGCCACGCGGATCGTCTGACGCCGGCCGAAATCAACATGCTGACGCTGCAGACGAACTGGCTCGCGAACCTGTCGCATTCGCTGATGAGCCGCTTCATGGTGCCGAAGCTGTCGCCCGAGGCACGCGTCACGCTGACCGCGCGCGAGCGCGAGGTGCTGTGCTGGACCGCCGAAGGGAAGACCGCGTGCGAGATCGGCCAGATCCTCAGCATCTCGGAACGTACGGTCAACTTCCACGTGAACAACATCCTCGAGAAGCTCGGCGCGTCGAACAAGGTGCAGGCGGTCGTGAAGGCGATTTCGGCGGGGCTCATCGATACCCCGTGATGCCCGTGCGACGTGGTGCCGCGCGCGCTATTCCATCATCGGCTCGGCTTCCTTCGCGGTCCAGCTCACGCTCGAGATGCTTTTTTCCATGCTGATCCGGCTCGCGATCTGTTCGAGCTTCTGCTGATCCTTCGGATGCAGCTTCAGCGTGGCGGTAACCTTGAGCCGCTCCGGCTGGTCGGGCACGTCCTCGCTCGTCAGACTCTGGAACGACAGCGGCTTCGCATACATCAGGTTCGACAGAAGCGTGCGGATGTGCACTTCGTCGGACCCCAGGCAGATCACCGCGATCTGGTATTCGCGCACGAGGTCCGCGTTCGATACCGGCTGCGCGTTGATCGAATGGCTGACGCCGCGCAGCAGCGTATTGGTCAGCAGCACGATGCAGGTGCCCGCAAGCGCAGGCCCGAAGTGCCCGGTGCCGGACAGCACGCCGACGGCTGCGGAACACCACAGCGTCGCGGCCGTATTGATGCCCTGGATCGAGCCCTTGTCGCGCATGATCACGCCGCCGCCGAGAAAGCCGACGCCGGATACGACGTACGCGGCGATCCGCGTGACGCCTTCGATGCCGTCGCCGGTCAGGACGCCGAGCGTGATGAACAGGCACGCGCCGCACGCGACGAGCGTGATCGTGCGCAGGCCCGCGGTGCGCTGCCGGATCTGCCGCTCGAGGCCGATCGCGACGCCGCATGCGAACGCGGTGAAAAGTCGAAGTGCGAATTCGAAGGTCATGTGTGTCCTGCCGTGCAAGAGGCGCATGCGGGCCCGCGCGGTCGCGGCGCGAGGCCGGACGACGCGCGATGGCCGTCGTCGCGCGGTACTGTACCGTGCGAATGCGCAATGCTGTGTGAAACGGGAGGCGTGCATGGCTCGCGGAACGCGAGCCGGGGCAGCAGGACTGCGGCGGACAGGCGTTCAGGCGGCAAGCGGAGCACGCAACGAAGTGCTGCAACTGTCCACGATGATTCCTAGGAGAAAGACTGGCCGGCATTCTAGTGGGCGCCGCGTCGGCTCGTCAACCCGCGGCGGCAGGCCGCACCGGCAAGCGCAGCGTGTCGCGCATGGCGGTCCGCCGCCCGATCGAGTCGCGTGGATCTGTGTACCATCGCCTTACGACGCGACATGCGCGCGCGGGGCATCGAGGCTCCGTTCGACGCGTCGCGGTGCGGTACCGCAACGAGGGTGAGCGTTCCATGCGAAGTTTCTTTGTCCGGTTCATTGCAATCGGCGTGATGTTCCATCTGTACGTCGGGTTACGGATCATCCCCGACGCATTCGCTTCACCGGTCGCGCGCACGCTGGCCGCGCTCGTGCTGGCCGGCTTCTGCGTGCTGATTCCGGTCGGCATGTTCTCGCGCCGCTTCGACGAAGGGTGGCCCGCGACGCTGTTCGGCTGGGCCGGTTCGATCGCGATGGGCTTCTTCTCGTCGGTGCTGGTACTGACGTTTCTGCGCGAATTCGTGCTGCTCGGCGCATACCTGTGGCGGCAGGCCGGCCACGGCGGCGCGTGGGCCGGTGCCGCGCCGGATACCGCGCTCGGCGTGGTGATCGGTGCGCTGCTTGTCACCGCGATCGGCTTCGTCGGCGCGCGTCGTACCGCGGCGATCAAGCGTGTGGCGATTCCCGTGACGGGGCTGCCCGCGGCGCTCGACGGGCTGAAGATCGTGCAACTATCGGACATCCACGTGGGCCCGACGATCAAGCGGCCGTATGTCGAGCGCATCGTGCGCGCGGTCAACGCGCTCGATGCGGATCTGGTCGTCGTGACGGGCGACGTGGTCGACGGTTCCGTGCCGCGGCTGCGCGAACATACGGCGCCGCTCGCGCGGATGCAGTCGCGGTACGGCAGCTTTCTCGTGACCGGCAACCACGAGTATTACGCGGGTGCGCATGCATGGATCGAGGAGTTCCGGCGCATCGGGCTGACTGTGCTGCTGAACGAGCACGTGGTGATCGAGCACGGCGGCGCGCGCTTCGTGCTCGCCGGCGTGACCGACTTCACGGCCGGCGGATTCGACCCGGCGCATCGCAGCGATCCCGCGCGTGCGCTCGCCGGCGCGCCGGCCGACGTCGGCACGCGGATCCTGCTCGCGCATCAGCCGCGCAGCGCGGAACAGGCGAGTCGCGCGGGTTTCTCGGTGCAGTTGTCCGGCCATACGCACGGCGGCCAGTTCCTGCCGTGGCCGCCGTTCGTGCGCCTGCAGCAGCCGGTGATCGGCGGCCTCACGCAGTTCGGCGACATGTGGCTCTATACGAGCCGCGGCACCGGCTACTGGGGGCCGCCGAACCGTTTCGGCGTGCCGTCCGAGATCACGCTGATCCGGCTCGCGCGCAGCGCATGAGGGACGCGGCGTCGCGCGGGCCGCGTCGATGCGCGGCATGCGCGCGCTTTTCCGGAAGCCGGCGACGGATGCGCATGGCAGCGCCGCCCGCCGTTGGCTAGTATGCAGACATACCGCTCCCGTATCGCCCCGCATGTCGACCCCCGATCTTTTTGACGAGACGCCCGCGCCCGACGTCGACTGGTACCCGGACTGGCTCGCATCGTCCGATGCCGATCGGCTGCTCGCGGCGCTGATCGACGAAGTGGCGTGGCGCCAGGACACGATCCGCACACCGCGCGGACGCATTCCTCTGCCGCGGCTGACTGCATGGCAGGGCGAGCCCGACGCTGTCTACGTGTATTCGGGCATTCGCAACGTGCCGGCGCCATGGACGCCGGCCGTGCTGGAGCTCAAGCGCGGCGTCGAGGCGGCGTGCGGCGCGCGGTTCAACAGCGTGCTGCTCAACCGCTATCGGAACGGGCAGGACGGGATAGGCTGGCATGCGGACAACGAACCCGAACTCGGCGACGCGCCCGTGATTGCGTCGGTCAGCCTCGGCGCGATGCGCGTGTTCGACCTGCGCCACCGCGCATCGGGCGCCACGCACGCGTACCGGCTCACACACGGCAGCCTGCTGGTGATGCGCGGGCGCACGCAGGTCGAATGGCAGCACCGCGTGCCGAAGGCGCCGTCAGTGCGCGGCGAACGCGTGAACCTGACGTTCCGGTACGTGTATCCGGCGGCGAAGGCGACCGACCGATAACGGACGAACCGGCGCTTGGGCAGACGAGCGCGCGTACAGCGCCCGCACGCGCGGGAAATCGTGCGGCACGTTGCCGCACAGAGGCGCTCCGCTGCATGTCGGCGAACCGGCACACACTTCCGCAGAAGCCCGCGCCGGCAGGGCCGGGGATCGATTCATCGACCGCCCGGTTCCGATAGCTGAGTGAAACCTCTGATGGTGCGTCGCAACAAATTCTGACTAGACTATCGAATGGCTGATAGCGCGCCGGGAGCCGGCGCCCATTTCTACAACATGCCTCATGCGCTGCGGGCCCAGCGCGGACAGGCAGGAGCACACCGCGTGAGCGCATTGCATGAATCCCTCGAACCCTCGCTGCACGTCTTCGAGCAAGACGGCGGATGGCAATGGGCGCTGACGGTGAAGCGTGCGTCCGGCGTCGGCGTCAAGGTCGTCGCGTTCAGCGAGCAGGGCTTTGCACACGAAGCCGACGCGCACGCGGCGGGCCAGCGCGCCCGCACCGAGTACGTCGACGCCGTCGCAGCCTGAGCGCGCAGCGCGTCGGTCCGTCGCAACGCCGGCGCAGCCGCGCGTTCTCGGCGCGGACATTCTCCCCGGCGCCCGTGCGCATCCCCGTCTATCGCTGATATTCTTTCGATCGTGTCAGCCTATGCGGCCGTCGTCGCGCGCAGCGCGCCGGCACGACGCGCGGGGCCGGCCGGGTCGTGTTGATCCGGCCGGACCGCCCATCCATAATTCTTCATCGCGGGTATCTCGTGAGCGATTCCATTTCGTCCATGTGCAGTGAGGCAATACAACGATGAGCGGCGTACCGAAACCGTCGGCCCGGCCGTCGCGCGCGCCGCGCGACGCCGAACGCGACGAACTGCCGCCGCCCGCAGCGGGCGACGACGAACCGGCCGCCGGCGCATCGTCGTATCTGGTGCCCGGTCTCGAACGCGGGCTGCGGATCCTCGCCGAATTCACGGCGCGCGAGCCGGTGCTCGGTGCGCCGGAGCTGTCGAAGCGCATCGGCATTCCGCGCACGACGACGTTCCGTCTGCTGCAGACGCTCGAGGCGCTCGGCTTTCTCGAGCGCGTGAACGGCGATCGTTATTTCCGGCTCGGCGTCGGCGTGCTGCGGCTCGGCTTCGAATATCTGAACTCGCTGGAGCTGACCGATCTCGGCACGCCGGTGCTCGAACGGCTGCGCGATGCGACGAGCCTGTCCACGCATCTGCTGATCCGCGATCAGCGCGATGTCGTGTTCGTCGCGAAAGCGCAGAGCAACGCGTCGATGTTCGGCTCGGTGAAGGTGCATGTCGGCACGCGGCTGCCCGCGCACGCGACCGTGCATGGCCACGTGCTGATGGGCGACCTCACGCGCGACGCGCTGCGCCAGCTCTATCCGGAAAAGCGGCTCGAGCAGTTCACCGACCGCACGCCGGCCACCGTCGACGAGCTGTACGAGCGCGTGCGTCAGTACGCGCGGCTCGGCTATGCGGTCAGCGAGGCCGCGTTCGAAAGCGGGATTTCGGCGGTCACCGCGCCGGTGCGCGATCATTCGGGCTCGATCGTGGCCGCGATCACCGCGACGGTGCCGCGCTCCGAGATCGGCGACGCGGCCGAGAAGGAGCGGCTCGTCGAGGCCGTGTGCGGCGCGGCCGTCGATCTGTCCCAGCGTCTGAACTACCGTCCGCTCGACAGCGATCCGACGTTCGCGCATGCGCGTCACAAGGTCGCGATGTTCTGATGCGCACGCTCGGCCGCGGCGGCGGCCGTCGATAAAACAGCAGAGCGGCCCGCGGGCCGCTCTCGTCGTTTACGGATGCCGCGTCGGGACACGCGGCGGCCGGTCAGAACGAGTGGTGAATCCCCGCGAGCACGATCAGCTGGTTCGCGGTGCTCGATACGCCGGCCGTAAAGAACGCGGCGTGCGCGCCGCCCGACGCATGCTCGTACAGCACGTTTGCATAGAGCTGCGTGCGTTTCGACAGCGCATAGATGTCGCCGAGTTCGACCTGCGTCCAGCGGCGGCCGGCGAGCGTCGTCGTCGCGGCGCCGCCCGCGATCGTGTTGAACGGACTGCTGCGGTAGTTGACGCCCGCATCGTAGCTCTGGAACGTGTCGGAATAGCCGTTCGACTGCATCTTCGTGCGCGTGTACAGCCCGTGCACGAGAAAGTCGCCGAACTGATACGACGCGCCGGCGCCGATGTTCTCGACCTTGTTCGCGAGATAGCCGTTCGCCGTGTTCTGCCCCTGGAACGACGCGATGCCGGTTTGCGAGATCAGCACCGAGCGGTCGTGCTCGCTCGAGTAGACGGCGGCCGCCTTGAACGGCCCGTTCGCATAGTTCAGCGCGACGCCGACCGACTTGCCGGTCGAGAAGTTCGTCGTATTGCCGAGCGCGAGCGTCGCCGCGGCCGAGAAGCCCGCGAAGCTCGGCGACCGGTACTTGATCGCGTTGTTGTACGGCACGTTGCCGGTCGCGGCGAGCCCGTCGATGTTGCCGGGGTGGAACGCGAACCAGCTCATCGCAAGGTAGGCGGTGCTGAGCGGATCGAGATAGTCGAACATCAGCGGCGTCTGGCGGCCGAGCGTCAGCGTGCCGAGGCGCTCGGAGCTGAGGCCGACGTAGGCGGCGCGATTCCAGATCGTGTTCGCGGTCGCGAACTGGCCGTTGTTCGTATAGAAGCCGTTCTCGAGCTGGAAGATCGCCGACAGGCCGCCGCCCAGATCTTCCTTGCCCTTCAGCCCCCAGCGATCGGGCTGCGTATTGCCCTGGATCATCGCCCACTTCGCGTGGCCGCCGACGTTGTTCACGTACGCGACGCCCGCATCGAGGCTCCCGTACAGCACCACGCTGCTCTGCGCCCACGCGCCCGACGCGGCGCCCATCCCGACGACCGCTGCTGCTACCGCATGCTTGACCATGTGATCTCCTGACTCTCCATCCGAATGAAAACGGGCGGTGGTACTGCGCGCATGGACGACCGGCCGTCACGCGAGTCCCTCACCCGACGGGCGGTTCATGTGTTCCATATAAGGAACATCGTGCCTCTGATGGAATGAAGTATAGGGGCGCCACAATGCCGGAAAAAAATAAATTTTTCGGGGCGGATGCATGTCGCGTGGCGCGCCACCGGCGGCTCGCTTTCCGCGCGCGAACGCGATAAATCCCCGTCACACAAGAAAAATTCGGTAAATGGCCGTGCTTTCGCACGATCGTCGAATCGGCAGTCGGTGTTTTCCCTAGGACGAGCAGCTTTTTATTTTGATCGCCGAAAGTCGCTCCTATAATCACCATCCATAAACTGCTGTTCCTAATATGGAACAAAAATCGAGAGTCGATCAGAAGGAAGGGTGTGAGATGTCTGAACAATGGGTTTGCGCCGGGCACGCCGGCGCGCTGTCGGAAGACACGCCGATCGAGTTCAAGCGGACCGACGGTGTCGAGATCGGGATCTATCGCGTCGGCGACGAGGTGTACGCGCTCGAGAACGTGTGCCCGCATGCATACGCGCTGCTGACGCAGGGTTTCGTCGACGAAGGCACGGTCGAATGCCCGCTGCACGAAGCCGTGTTCGACATCAGGACGGGCGAATGCCTGAAGGGGCCCGGCGGCCGTGCACTGAAGCAGTACGCGGTACGCCTCGCCGGCGAGGAAATCCAGATCAAGGTGGAATGACATGAAAGAAGCGAGCGTGAACTTCAACCCGTTCCTGAAGCCGTGGGTGGCGCCGCAGCCGAACAACGTCGCCGGCAAGGGGCAGATCGAGATCCCCGGTCAGGTCGAGAACCGGATCTGGCAGACGCGCAAGGCCGAACCCACCCAGTACGAGAACGACCTCGGCGATGCACTGGAACGCGTGTTCGAGGCCGGCGCGACCGAGCTCGACGACGTGGTCGCGGGCCTGAACCGGATCGGCTTTCGCATGCCCGACGGCGCGCCGTGGACCGCCGAGCGCTTCTGCGCCGAAATGGCGTCGCTCGCGGAATGACCGCGCGCGCCGAGCGACCGACAGACAACCGCATCCGGAGCACACTGATGACGTCCCCCGCACAACACGCATCGCAACACGACCCGGTCCGTGACTATCTCGACCGCGGCATCAAGAACTACTGGTATCCCGTCGCGCCGAGCTGGCAGGTATCGAACGCGCCGGTCGGCATTACGCGCCTGTCCGAACAGATCGTGCTGTGGCGCGATCAGGACGGGAAGGTCCACGCGCTCGAAGATCGCTGCCCGCATCGCGGCGCACGTCTGTCGCTCGGCTGGAACCTCGGCGGCAGCGTCGCATGCTGGTATCACGGCATCGAAGTTGACGGCAGCGGGACGGTCAACAAGGTGCCGGCGGTCGCGAACTGCCCGCTGGAAGGCACGAAGTGCGTGAAGTCGTATCCGGTCGAGGAGAAGGCCGGCGCGATCTTCCTGTGGTTCGGCGACGACGCGCATCCGGAACCCGCACCGCTGAATCTGCCGGTCGAACTGGTCGCCGACGAATACGCGCATTTCCTCTGCATGTCGAACTGGAAGTGCAATTACCAGTACGCGATCGACAACGTGATGGATCCGATGCACGGCGCGTATCTGCACGCGACGTCGCACTCGATGGCCGAAGGCGACAAGCAGGCCGACATGCGCGTGCGCAAGACCGAGACGGGGCTGATGTTCGAAAAGATCGGCCAGCGCGACGTGAACTTCGACTGGGTCGAACTCGGCGAAACCGGCTGCCTCTGGATGCGCCTCGCGATTCCGTACAAGCAGAAGTTCGGCCCCGGCGGCAACTTCGGGATCATCGGCTTTGCGACGCCGGTCGACGACGACCACTGCCAGGTCTACTTCTGGCGCACGCGCAAGGTCGTCGGCTGGCAGCGCGATGTGTGGCGCTTCATGTACCGCAACCGCCTCGAAGGTCTGCACTGGGACGTGCTCGAGCAGGACCGCTACGTCCTCGAAAGCCTCGCGCCGAACGCGCGCGATCACGAATATCTGTATCAGCACGACGTCGGCATCACGCGCGTGCGCCGGATGCTGCGCCAGCGTGCACAGGAACATCTGTCGGCGCTCGATGCGCATCGCGCGGCGCAGGCCGCAGCGGAGTCCGCGCATGGCTGAGCACGCACGGGTCGTGTCGCTCGCCGGGCGGCGCGTCGTCGTGACGGGCGGCGCGCGCGGACTCGGCGCCGCGTTCGTGACGGCGCTCGTCGACGCGGGCGCGCAAGTCGCGTTCGGCGACGTGCTCGTCGACGAAGGCCGGGCGCTCGCCGCATCGCTCGCGCAGCGCGGCCATGCCGCGCATTTCTTCGCGCTCGATCTCGCCGACGCGGCCGGCATCGACGCATTCGTCGCGCAATGCGCCACGGCGCT
Organism: Burkholderia multivorans ATCC BAA-247; assembly: GCF_000959525.1. Taxonomy (NCBI): domain Bacteria; kingdom Pseudomonadati; phylum Pseudomonadota; class Betaproteobacteria; order Burkholderiales; family Burkholderiaceae; genus Burkholderia; species Burkholderia multivorans. The sequence continues at coordinate 1,654,833 of NZ_CP009831.1, read as the reverse complement.
CGGCGGCATCGACGGCCTGATCAACAACGCGGCGATCACGAACTCGGGCGGCAAGGCGTCGACGGAACTCGACGTGCCGACATGGGACGCGGTGATGAACGTGAACGTGCGCGGCCTCTGGCTCGTCAGCAACGCCGCGCTGCCGCACCTCGCGCAATCGGGCCGCGGTGCGATCGTGAACCTCGCCTCGGATACCGCGCTGTGGGGTGCGCCGAAGCTGCTCGCCTACGTGGCGAGCAAGGGCGCCGTGATCGCGATGACGCACGCGCAGGCGCGCGAATTCGGCGCACACGGCGTGACGGTCAATGCGATCGCGCCGGGTCTCACCGAAGTCGAGGCGACCGCATACGTGCCCGCGGAGCGGCACGCGTATTACCTGCAGGGCCGTGCGCTCACGCGTGCGCAGGTGCCGGGCGACGTGACGGGCCCCGTGCTGTTCCTGCTGTCCGACGCCGCGCGCTTCGTGACCGGTCAACTGCTGCCGGTCAACGGCGGCTTCGTAATGAATTGATGGTTTTCACTCTTTGAGGAGATGACGATGGCGGACGCCGATATCGAACGCAAATCGTGGGATCAGCCGGAAGGCGCAACGTTCGGCGAGTGGATGGAAGGGCGTGTCGCGCGCTATGCGACGCGCCGCTACGACTGGGATGCGCTGAAGTTCCAGGCCGACTACGACCCGAAGTATCGCCGCGCGCAGATGCGCTATGTCGGCACGGGCGGCACGGGCGTCGCGAAGGACGTGAACACGGTGCCGGCCGGCAACTTCACGTTCTCGACGATGGTGATCCCGGCCGGCAACATCGGCCCGAGCCATATTCACATCGACGTCGAGGAAATCTTCTTCGTGCTGCGCGGCAAGATGAAGGTGATCTGCGAGCGCGACGGCGAAACGTGGGAAGCGATTCTCGGCGAGCGCGATCTGATTTCGGTGCCGCCCGGCGTGTATCGCACGGAGATCAACATCGGCGAGGAAGACGCGCTGATGTGCGTGATGCTCGGTTCGCCGAAGCCGATCACGCCGACGTATCCGCCCGATTCGCCGCTCGCGAAGATCAAGCGCTGACACGGAGCGGATGAAGCGATGAGTGTCGTCGACAAACGAGAACGCGACCGCACCGCGGCGTTCGCCACGCTGCTCGAGCGGTTTCCCGAGCAGCGCTGCGCCGCCGGCGCGGCGGGCACGATCGGTTATCGCGAGGCCGGTGCGCAGCAGGCTGGCGCCGCGCTGCCCGTCGTGCTGCTGCACGGGATCGGCTCGGGCGCCGCGTCGTGGGTGCGCCAGCTCGACGCGCTCGGCGCTTCGCGCCGCGTGCTCGCGTGGGACGCGCCCGGCTACGGCGCATCGACGCCGGTGCACGGCGCATCGCCGTCGGCCGTCGATTATGCGGCGTCGCTCGACGCGTGGCTCGACGCGCTCGGCATCGCGCGCTGCGTGCTCGTCGGGCATTCGCTCGGCGCGATCGTCGCGGGCGGCATGGTGCGCGTGAAGCCCGAGCGGATCGCGGGGCTGCTGCTGATTTCGCCGGCCGGCGGTTACGGCAGCGCGCCGGCCGAGACGCGCGCGTCGCGCCGCGACGCGCGGCTCGCGATGCTCGCGGAACTCGGGCCTGCCGGGCTCGCCGCGCAGCGCAGCGGCAACATGCTGTCGGGCTTCGCGACCGAAGACGCGCGCGCATGGGTGCGCTGGAACATGGCGCGCATCGTGCCGGCCGGCTATGCGCAGGCCACGCATCTGCTCGCCAATGCCGATCTCGCGGCCGATCTCGCCGGGTTCCGCGGCCGCACGGCGGTGGCCGTGGGCGCGAACGACGCGATTACGCCGCCCGCGGCGTGCGAACGCATCGCGGCGGCCGCCGGCGTCGGACTGCAGGTGATTCCGCAGGCCGGCCACGCGGGCTACGTCGAGGCGCCCGACGTCTATTCGGCCTTGATCGACGCGTTCTGCCGGCAGTGCGACATCGAGCGGAGGGCGGCATGAGCGAACCGTTGCAGAGCGCGGCCGAACCTGCGAAGGCCGAAGCGAGCTACGTCGTGCCCGGCCTCGAGCGCGGGCTGCGGATTCTCGCCGAATTCTCGCCGCGCGAACCGGTACTCGGAGCGCCGGAGCTGTCGAAGCGGCTCGGCATTCCGCGCACGACCGTATTCCGTCTGCTGCAGACGCTGGAATCGCTCGGCTTTCTCGAGCGCGCCGACAAGGACCGCAACTACAAGCTCGGCATCGCGGTGCTGCGGCTCGGCTTCGAATATCTGAGCTCGCTCGAGCTGACCGATCTCGGCCTGCCCGTGATCGAAAGCCTGCGCGATGCGACCGGCTTCACGACGCACATCGTGATCCGCGACGGCCGCGACGTCGTGTTCGTTGCGAAGGCGCAGAGCGAGGCGCCCGTGTTCAGTTCGATTCGCGTGAACGTCGGTACGCGGCTGCCCGCGCACGCGACGACGCACGGTCACGTGCTGATGGGCGACCTGTCGCTGGACGAGCTGCGCGCGCTGTATCCGGAAGGCACGCTGCCGCGGATGACGAACGCGACGCCGGACACGGTCGACGCGCTGTACACCATGATCCGCGAGGATGCGCTGCGCGGATACGGCATCAGCAATTCGTCGTTCGAGCGCGGCATTTCGGTCGTCACCGCGCCGGTACGCAACGACACGCAGAAGATCGTCGCCTGCATCACGGTGACGGTGCCGCGCCCGGAGATCGACGCGACGCTGATCGCCGACGGGCTGATCGACAAGGTGCGGCGCGCGGCGGCCGAACTGTCGCGGCGGCTCAATTACCGCTCGGACGACGAACACACGTTTTTGAAGGCTTTGGGACTCCGATGATTCAGATCGATCTGACCGGGCAGGTCGCGGTGGTGACGGGCGGTTCGTCCGGCATCGGCCTCGCGACGGCCGAACGGTTCTTGCAGGCCGGCGCGTCGATCGCGATTTGCGGCCGCGACGGCGAACGTCTCGCGCGCGCCGAGACGATGCTCGGCGAACGGTATCCGGGCGCGCCGCTGCTCGCCGTGCGCTGCAACGTGCTCGACGAAGCCGACGTGAGCGCGTTCGCGCAGGCCGTGTCGGACCGCTTCGGCCGCACCGACATGCTGGTCAACAACGCCGGCCAGGGCCGCGTGTCGACGTTCGCCGAGACGACCGACGACGCGTGGCGCGACGAGCTCGAGCTCAAGTACTTCAGCATCATCCGCCCGACGCGCGCGTTCCTGCCGATGCTGCGCGACGCGCCTGCGCCGACGATCACGTGCGTGAACTCGCTGCTCGCGCTGCAGCCGGAGCCGCACATGGTCGCGACCTCGTCCGCGCGCGCGGGCGTGCTGAGCCTCGTGAAGTCGCTCGCGACGGAACTGGCGCCGCAGCGGATCCGCGTGAACTCGATCCTGATCGGAATCGTCGAGTCCGGCCAGTGGCGCCGCCGCTACGAGGCGCAGGCGCAGCCCGGCGAAAGCTGGGAAGACTGGACCGGCGCGCTCGCGCGCAAGAAGAACATTCCGCTGAACCGCTTCGGCAAGCCCGACGAGGCCGCCTGGGCGCTTTTTTATCTCGCAACGCATCTGTCGTCCTACACGACGGGCAGCCATATCGACGTTTCTGGAGGCTTTGCACGCCATGTCTAAAAAAACCACGGTTGGCGAGCTGATTGCCGCCTTTCTCGAGCAGTGCGGCGTGAAGACCGCATTCGGTGTCATCTCGATCCACAACATGCCGATCCTCGACGCGATCAACACGCGCGGCAACATCCGCTACGTGGGCGCACGCGGCGAAGCCGGCGCGGTCAACATGGCCGACGGCCTCGCGCGCGTGTCGGGCGGCCTCGGCGTCGCGTTCACGAGCACCGGCACGGCGGCGGGCAATGCGGCCGGCGCGATGGTCGAGGCGCTGACGGCCGGCACCGCCCTGCTGCACATCACCGGGCAGATCGAAACGCCGTACCTCGATCAGGATCTCGCGTATATCCACGAAGCGCCCGATCAGCTGACGATGCTCGACGCGATCTCGAAGGCCGCATTCCGCGTGCGGACCGTCGAAACCGTGCTGCCGACGATCCGCGAAGCGGTGCGCATCGCGCAGACCGCGCCGACGGGCCCCGTGTCGGTCGAGATTCCGATCGACATCCAGGCGGCCGAGATCGAATGGCCGGAAGACCTCGCGCCCGCGCACGTCGCGGTGCGCGAGCACGACAGCGCGCGCGTCGCGAAGCTCGCCGACGCGCTCGCCTCGAAGCGCCGTCCGCTGCTGTGGCTCGGCGGCGGCGCGCGGCATGCGCGCGCCGAAGTCGAGCGCTTGGTGAAGCTCGGCTTCGGTGTCGTCACCAGCGTGCAGGGGCGCGGCGTGCTGCCCGAGGATCATCCGGCCACGCTCGGCGCGTTCAACGTGCATGCGGCCGTCGAAGCGTTCTACAAGACCTGCGATGCGCTCGTCGTCGTCGGTTCGCGGCTGCGCGGCAACGAAACGCTGAAGTACAAGCTCGCACTGCCGCAGCCGCTGTTCCGCATCGACGCGGATGCGCTCGCCGACAACCGCGGCTATCGCAACGCGCTGTTCGTGCACGGCGATTCGAAGCGCGTGCTCGCCGAACTCGCCGACCGTCTCGAAGGCCGGCTGTCGGTCGATCCGCAGTTCGCGGTCGATCTGGCCGGCGCGCGCGAACAGGCTGTGGCCGACGTGTCGAAGGGACTCGGGCCGTACAAGCAGCTCGTCGACACGCTGCAGAGCGCGGTCGGACGCGACTACAACTGGGTGCGCGACGTGACGATCTCGAACAGCACGTGGGGCAACCGGCTGCTGAAGATCTTCGAGCCGCGTGCGGGCGTGCATGCGCTCGGCGGCGGCATCGGCCAGGGCATCCAGATGGGGATCGGCGCAGCGCTCGCCGGCAGCGCCGCGAAGACGGTATGCCTGGTCGGCGACGGCGGGCTGATGGTGAACGTCGGCGAGCTCGTCACGGCCGTGCAGGAAAACGCGAACGTGATGATCGTGCTGATGAACGATCAGTGCTACGGCGTGATCCGCAACATCCAGGACGCGCACTACGGCGGCCGCCGCTGCTTCGTGCAACTGCATCAGCCCGATTTCGCGCAGTTCTGCGCAAGCTTCGGCCTGACGCACTACCGCATCACGTCGCTCGACCAGGCCGAAGCGGTCGTGCGCGAAGGCCTCGCGAAGCAGGGCCCGGTGATGGTCGAAGTCGACATGCTGTCGGTCGGCTCGTTCGCTTCCGCGTTCGCGGGCCCGCCGGTGAAGAAGGAAGCGCCGGAGGAGCGCCAGTATGCGTAACGGCCACGCGCACCACGGGCATGCGCCCGTCGACGTCGCGATGATCGGCTTCGGTGCGATCGGCGCGGCCGTCTATCGCGCGGTCGAGCACGACGCGTCGCTGCGCGTCGCGCACGTGATCGTGCCGGAGCATCAGCGTGACGCCGTGCAGCGCGATCTCGGCGGCGCGGTGGAGGTCGTGTCGTCGGTCGACGCGCTGGCCCGCCGCCCCGAGTTCGCGCTCGAATGCGCGGGCCACAGCGCGCTCGTCGATCACGTCGTGCCGTTGCTGAAGTCGGGCACCGACTGCGCGGTGGCGTCGATCGGCGCGCTGTCCGATCTCGCGCTGCTCGACGCGCTGTCGCAGGCCGCCGACGAAGGCGACGCGACGCTGACGCTGCTCTCGGGCGCGATCGGCGGAATCGACGCACTCGCGTCCGCGAGGCAGGGCGGCCTCGACGAGGTGCTGTACGTCGGCCGCAAGCCGCCGCTCGGCTGGCTCGGCACGCCGGCCGAAGCCTTGTGCGACCTGCGCACGATGACGGAGGAAAAGGTGATCTTCGAAGGCACCGCGCGCGATGCCGCGCGGCTGTATCCGAAGAACGCGAACGTCGCGGCGACCGTTGCGCTGGCCGGCGTCGGCCTCGATGCGACGCGCGTGCGCCTGATCGCCGATCCGGCCGTCGCGCGCAACGTGCACCGCATCACCGCACGCGGTGCGTTCGGCGAGATGTCGCTCGAAATGAGCGGCAAGCCGCTGCCCGACAACCCGAAGACGTCCGCGCTGACCGCATTCAGCGCGATCCGCGCGCTGCGCAATCGCGCGGCCCGCTGCGTGATCTGACGATGCGGCCGACCGACCCGTTCGCGCCGCCGCGCGCACCGAAAGACCTGGGATTTGTGAAATGACTCCATTCGATACGAGCCTCGTACCCAACGGCGACATCCTGATCGGCGGCGAATGGCGGCGCGGCCGCGGCGCGCCGTATGCGAGCGTCTATCCGGCCGATCAGTCGCTGAACCTGGAAGTGTCGACCGCCAGTGCCGAAGACGCGGCCGACGCGATCGTCGCGGCCGACGCCGCGTGGCGCCGTGCCGACTGGGCCGGCCTCAAGCCGCATCAGCGCGCGCTCGTGCTGTACCGGATCGCCGATCTGATCATGCAGCGTCATGAAGCGCTCGCGCATCTGCAGCGCCGCGACAACGGCAAGCCGATCGGCGAGACGCGCGTGCTGGTCGCGAGCGCCGCGAATACGTTCCGCTACTACGCGGCGTGCCTCGAAACGCTGGACGAAGAGCTGACGCCGTCGCGCGGCGACTATCTGACGATGAGCGTCTACGAGCCGATCGGTGTGATCGCCGCGATCACGCCGTGGAATTCGCCGATCGCGTCCGACGCGCAGAAGCTCGCGCCGGCGCTCGCGGGCGGCAACGCCGTCGTGCTGAAGCCGGCCGAAGTCACGCCGCTCGCCTCGCTCGCGCTCGCGCGGATCTGCGAGGAAGCCGGCGTGCCGAAGGGCGTACTCAGCGTGCTGCCGGGCAAGGGCTCGGTGATCGGCGACGTGCTCGTGCGTCATCCGCTCGTGAAGAAGGTGTCGTTTACGGGCGGCACCGAGGTCGGTCGCGGGATCGCCCGCATTGCGGCGGAGAAGCTGATGCCGGTGTCGCTCGAGCTCGGCGGCAAGTCGCCGACGATCGTGTTCGACGACGCCGATCTCGATCATGCGGTCAACGGCGTCCTGTACGGCATCTTCAGCTCGTCGGGCGAAGCGTGCATCGCGGGCTCGCGGCTCTTCGTACAGCGCTCGGTGTACGACGCGTTCATGAAGCGGCTCGTCGACGGCGCGCGCAAGCTGCGCGTCGGCGATCCGGCGCGGCCCGACACGCAGATGGGGCCGCTGATCACCGCGAAGCATCGCGAGTCGGTCGAACGCTACGTCGCGCTCGGGCTCGACGAGGGCGGGCGGCTGCTCTGCGGCGGCGAACGGCCGACCGGCGACGGGCGCGAGAACGGTTTCTTCTATCAGCCGACGATCCTCGAAGGCCTGTCGAATCGCGCGCGCATCTGCCAGGAGGAAATCTTCGGGCCCGTCCTCGTGGCGATGCCGTTCGACGACGAGGCGTCGCTGATCGAGCAGGCGAACGACAGCGTGTTCGGCCTCGCGGCCGGCATCTGGACGCGCGACTACAAGCGTGCGTGGCGCGTCGCGCGCGCGCTCGAGACGGGCACCGTGTGGATCAATACGTACAAGCTGTTCTCGATCTCGACGCCGTTCTCCGGCTGGAAGGAGAGCGGGATGGGCCGCGAGAAGGGCCGCCTCGGGATCCGCGAATACATGCAGCAGAAGAGCCTGTACTGGGGCTTGAACGACGCGCCGCTGCCGTGGGCGAACTGAGCGAAGGGGAATTACGCAATGACCATCTTGGGTATCGAGCAGATCACGTACGGCGTCGACGACCTCGCGACGTGCCGCCGCTTTTTCGCGGACTGGGGACTGAAGGAAGTCGCGCATGACGCGACGCACGCGCGCTTCGAGACGATGAACGGCTGTACGGTGCGCGTCGTGAAGGCCGACGATCCGGCGCTGCCGCCCGCGTTCGAGAGCGGCCCGACGCTGCGCGAGGTCACGTGGGGCGTCGCGACGCAGCCGGAACTCGACGCGCTGCGCGGCAAGCTCGCCGGCCAGCCCGGCTACTACGCGCACGACGATGCAATCGGCTGCATCGATCCGAACGGGATGGCGATCCGCATCGAGGTCACGCGCAAGCGTGCGCTCGACATCACCGGTTCGCCGTCGAACGTATGGGGCAAGGCGCTGCGCGTCGACCAGCCGAGCCCCGTCTATGCGCGCGCGGAGCCGGTCGAGGTCGGGCATGTCGTGTTCTTCACGAACTGCCTCGACGAGCAGGAGCGCTTCTATCACGACCTGCTCGGCTTCGAGACCTCGGACCGCTATCCGGGCCGCGGTGCGTTCATGCGCTGCGCGCCGCACGGCGGCCATCACGACCTGTTCCTGCTCGCGCTGCCGAACGGCAAGCGCGGCCTGAACCACGTCGCGTTCACCGTGCGCGACATCCACGAAGTGTTCGGCGGCGGCATGCACATCGACCGCTGCGGGTGGCAGACGCAGCTCGGGCCCGGCCGTCATCCGGTGTCGTCGGCGTACTTCTGGTATTTCCAGAATCCGGCCGGCGGCCTGATCGAGTACTACGCGGACGAAGACGTGCTGACGCCCGACTGGCAGCCGCGCGAATTCGAGCCGGGCCCGACCGTGTTCGCCGAGTGGGCGGTCGACGGCGGCCTCGACGGCAACACGCGCCGGCAGAAGGACGCCAAGGCGCCGGAAGGCAAGTTCATGACGGAGCGCAAATCATGACCGACGCGAACACCGATGCGCCGCGCACGATCGTCGTGATCGGCGGCGGGCAGGCGGCCGGCTGGGTACTGAAGACGCTGCGCGCGGAAGGGTATGCGGGCCGTCTCGTGATGATCGCCGACGAGCCGCATCTGCCGTACGAGCGCCCGCCGTTATCGAAGGCCGTGCTGGCCGGCGACGCGGACATCGAGACCGTGCGCGTCGTGCGCCCGGACGAGTTCGACGCACTGAACGTCGAGGCCTGGCAGCCAGAACGCGCGGAATCGATCGACCGCGCGCGGCGCGTGGTGAAGACCGCGAGCGGTCGCGAGACCGAATACGACCGCCTCGTGATCGCGACCGGCGGCACGTCGCGACGGCTGCCCGACGCGGTCGTCCATACGTCGAACCTGCACTACCTGCGCACACTCGACGAGGCGGCCGCGCTCGGCGAGAAGCTGCGCGCGAGCCGGCGCGTGCTCGTGATCGGCGGCGGCTGGATCGGCCTCGAAGTCGCGGCGACCGCGCGCAAGCTCGGCGTCGACGCGGTCGTCGTCGAAGGCGCGCCGCGGCTGTGCGGCCGCTCGGTGCCGCCGATCGTGTCGGATTTTCTCTGCGACCTGCATCGCGCGAACGGCGTCGACGTGCGGCTCGGTGCTGCGCTCGCATCGCTCGACGCGCAACCGGACGACGCGTCGAAAGTGCGCGCGACGCTCACCGACGGCACGACGATCGACGCCGATTTCGCGGTGGCCGGCATCGGTCTCGCGCTGAACGCATCGCTGGCGAGCGACGCGGGGCTGGCCGTCGACGACGGCATCGTCGTCGACGAGTTCGGCGCGACGAGCGACCCGGCGATCTTCGCGTGCGGCGACGTCGCGAATCATCACAACGGCTGGCTGAAGCGGCGCGTGCGGCTCGAATCGTGGGCCAATGCGCAGAACCAGGCGATCGCGGCCGCGAAGGCGGTGCTCGGCGTGCGCGCACCGTACGCCGAGATTCCCTGGTTCTGGTCCGATCAGTACGACGTGAACCTGCAGATCCTCGGCGATCTGCCGGCCGATGCGCAGCTCGTCGTGCGCGGCGATCTCGCCGCGCGCCGCGCAACGCTGTTTTTCCTCGGCGACGGGCATGTGAGAGGTGTCGTCGCCATCAACAACGCGCGCGAACTGAAGCTCGCGCGCAAGTGGATGAACCAGGGCCGGGCAGTGGATAGGGAAGCCCTGGCAGACACGACCAAGGCGCTTGCCTGAGCGGCCAGACCCACACGAGATCCAGGAGAGTTCCCGCATGAGCACTTTCGACAACGTCGTGGCCGGTCGGGCCGCGATGGAAGCTGCCGCCTCCACGCCCGGCGCGATCATCGCGCGGCTCGAGCGGCTTCCGGCCAATGCGATGCAAATCCGCGCGCGCATACTGATCGGTACCGCGACGTTCTTCGACGGCTTCGACGTGATCACGATCGCGGCGACGCTGCCGCTGCTGATTCACAAGTGGGGCTTGTCGCCGACGCAGATCGGCATGCTGATCGCATCGGGCGCGATCGGTCAGCTGATCGGCGCCTTCCTGTTTCCCGCACTCGCGGAAAAGCACGGCCGCGTGAAGGCGATCGCGTGGAGCTCGGCCGTGATCGGCATCACGAGCATCGCCTGCGGCTTCGCGCCGACGTTCGAAGTATTCGTGCTGCTGCGGATCCTGCAGGGGCTCGGGCTCGGCGGTGAATTGCCGGTCGCCGCGACCTACATCAACGAGATCACGCGCGCACATGGCCGCGGCCGTTTCGTGCTGCTGTACGAGATCGTGTTCCCGATCGGTCTGCTCGTGTCGATGGCGCTCGGCGCGTGGCTCGTGCCGCGCTTCGGCTGGGAGATCATGTACTTCGTCGGCGGGTTGCCGCTGCTGCTGGCGCTCGTGCTCACGCACGTCGTGCCCGAGTCGCCTCGCTGGCTCGCGTCGCGCGGGCGGCTGGCCGAAGCCGGCCGCGCCGTGAGCGCGTTCGAGACGTCGGTGCGCGGCGAGCTGCCGCCCGTCACGCAGACGGCCGCGTTCGACGAAATGGTGCGCCAGCATCCGAAGCGCCGGATGCTCGACCTGTTCAGCCGCGCGTACCGCAAGCGCACGCTCGCGATCGCGACGCTGTGGGCAACCTGCGGGTTCATCCAGTACGGGCTGTCGACGTGGCTGCCGACCATCTACAAGAACTTCTATCACGCACCGCTGCAGCTCGCGCTGAATCTCGCGGTGATCGGCTCGGTGATGGGCGTGCTCGGTTCGCTCGCGTCGGCGCTGCTCGTCGACAAGCTCGGCCGAAAGCCGGTGATCGTGTGGTCGTTCGTGCTGTGCGCACTGTCGCTGGCGCTCGCGGGCATCTATCACGCATCGTCGGTCTACGTCGTCGCGACGTTCTGCTCGCTGTCGCTCGGTCTGATGGCGTCGGGCTTCATTACCGCGTACGTCTATACGCCGGAGCAGTATCCGACGAGCATCCGCGCGTCGGGCTGCGGGCTCGGCAGCGCGTGGCTGAAGATCGCATCGTTCGCGGCGCCGATGATCGTCCCGCACGCGATCATTGGCGGCGATCTGAGCCCGGCGTTCTATCTGCTCGGCGCGGTGCCGCTGATTGCGGCCGTTACCGTGTACTTCGTCGGGATCGAGACGAAGGGCAAGGTGCTCGAAGCGCTCGAGGCGTAAGCGCAGCCGGCCGCGATGGCCGGCTTGCCGCACGAAACGCGAAAGGTCCGGGCCTGGTCCTAGCCTCGTTGCGTTCGCGCACTCGCGAGCGTGCGCGGCGAACGGCGGTCGCCGTATCGGTGTCACGTCGCTCCGCTGCTCGCGCCCATGCGCTGCCGTATGTGCTCGGGCGGCGCACTTGCCCGATCGCAGCGTCGAACGTACGCTTGGTCGACGCCTTCCTTTCGCAGGTATCGACGATGCAAGCCCATCCTCTGCGTCTTTCCCCCGGCGACGATCTGCGCGCGTCCATCGAGCACGCGCTGCGGCGGCTCGGCGCGCACGCGGCCTTCGTGCTGCAGGGCATCGGCAGTCTCGACGCCGCGCAGTTGCGTTTCGCCGGCGTCGACGCGCCGACCGAACTGCGCGGCGATCTGGAAATCCTCACGCTGGCCGGCTCCGTCTCGCCGCACGGCGCGCATCTGCATATGTCGGTGTCGGACGCGCACGGCCACGTATCGGGCGGCCACGTCGCGCACGGCTGCATCGTGCGGACGACGGCCGAGATATTGCTCGCGCTGTTGCCCGAGCATCGCTTCTCGCGCGAACCGGACGTGCGCACCGGTTTCGACGAACTCGTGATTCGCACGAACGACGGCCGTTGATCGCGCGGGCCGCGAGCGATGCGTGTCGTCCGCTCAGCCGAGCGTCGTGCCGAGCACGTAGCGCCGGCAATGTTCGAGATAGGCTTCTTCGTGCGTGGCCATCAATTCGATGATGCTGCGCCACAGCCATGAAGGCGCGTCGACGGTCTTGGCATGCTGGCTGCGCAGCGCCGCGCGCCATGCCCGTTGCGTCGCGCCGTCCATCTGTGCCGCATGCGCGCGGCCGATCACGCGCGCCAGATAACGCGCGGCCGCGATCGCATCGTCCTCCGACAGCCGTTCCGCTTCGAGCTTCAGATCCTGCGGCATCAGTTCGCGAATCACGACCGAATGCCCGTCGAGGCGCGCCGCGCACATCCGGCTTCCAAGCATCGGCGACAGATGGCGCGCACCTTCGACCACGCGCTGGGCCGCATCGCGCGGCATTTGCGCGCCGCGATGCATCGGCGCCTTGGCGGCCGCGGCCTCCTTGATGTCGATCAGGCAGGGCGGGTGGCCGTCCGCACAGCCGTCGTCGATATCGAGCATGACCGCGAAGCGCCGCCGCCCGAGCGAACTGCAGCCCTTGACCCAATACGCGGCGTCGAGCACTTTCATCTTCGCGTTGCCGCGCGCGGTGGGGCTCAGCGCCGCGCCGATCGGGGACACCGAGGCCGATTCGAACAGTGCGTGAATTGCGGCGCGCTCGTCGTCGGACAGCGGCCAGAAGCGCTTGCCGAGCGGAATGCGCGGCGCGGCATCGCGGATCGTCTGCCGATCGAGCTTGCGCCACGAACGATGCAACGCCGCCTTCATCGCGATCTTCACGGCGGCCGGACGCGCGTCGCCCTCGCCGTCGTTGCGTCGGCGAGGATCGAACGCCTGCTCGTAGCCGGCGATCAGCGCTTCGATCATTCGCCACGTGATGATGCCGGGCAGATCGGAGCTACGCGCCGCGGTCGCGACGGAGAAGCCGAGCCGCAGCAGGTCGTGCGCCGGGTTGCCGATCACGCTCTGGTCGAGATCGCGAATCTGCACCGCGACTTCGCCGGTTTTGTCCGCAACGGGGCCGAGATTGCCGAGATGGCAGTCGCCGCCGATCCAGACGGCCGGGCCCTCGGGCACCGCGCCCGACCGGTGCTCCGCGAGCCACGCATAGAAGCGCTCGGCGCTGCCACGCGTGAAGGTGTGGATCGAGCGCGCCATCTTGCGGCTGCGCAGGCTCGCGAGAACCTGCGCGCGCGCGTCGCTGGCAGGCAGCGCCGATCGCGCGGTTTTTCTGGCCTTCCTGGGCACGATCCCCTCCGTTTTGATGTCGTCCGTCGAGCGCCGAGCGCGCGCGGCCTAGCCCGGCACGAACACGCCGAGCGCGGCGATCGCCATTGCGAACGTCGCGATCCATCCGCCCCATTTCAGCGCGCCTTTCACCGCAAATTCGCCCATGATGCGCGTGCTGCCGGCCATCAGCATCATCACGACCATGATCGGCGCGGCCGTGACGCCGTTGATCACGGCGCTCCAGTACAGCGCGCGGATCGGATCGAAATGCATGAAGGTGATCGCGATGCCGCCGACGATCGCCAGCGCGATGACCGCGTAGAACTCGCGTGCGACGCCGAACTCGAGTGCGAGGCTGTTGCGCCAGCGGAACGTGCCGGCCGCCGCATAGGCAGCCGATCCGGCGAGCACCGGCAGCGCCAGCAGCCCGGTGCCGATGATGCCGAGCGCGAACAGCACGTAGGCGAAGTGTCCGGCGAGCGGTTCGAGCGCGCGTGCGGCATCGGCGGACGTCTTGACGTCGATGTGATGCGCGTTCAGCGTGGCGGCCGCCGTCAGCGTGATGAAGAACCCGATCAGATTCGATACGCCCATGCCGACCCACGTGTCCACGCTGATGCGGCGCAATTGCGCCGGTGCCTGATGCGGCGCGCGGCGCAGCGAGTGCGCGTGCGGTGCGGCCTCCAGTTCCTCGACTTCCTGCGATGCCTGCCAGAAGAACAGGTACGGGCTGATCGTGGTGCCGAGCACGGCGACGACGGTCGTGAAGTAGGCCGCGCTTGGCTGCACGTGCGGCCGCACGAGGGCGCGACCGACTTCGCTCCAGGGCACGGGCACGATCAGCGCCACCGCCACGTACGCGAGCAGCACCAGCGCGATCCATTTGAGCAGTCGCGCGTAGCGTTCGTACGGAACGAAGATCTGCAGCAGCACCGACACGCCGCCCAGACAGACGACGTACAGCTGTTGCGGGCCGTGCAGCAGCAGGTCGACGGCGGCGCCCATCGCCGACAGGTCGGCCGCGATGTTGATCACGTTCGCGATCAGCAGCAGTGCGACGGTCGCATACAGCAGCCAGCGCGGATAGTGCGTGCGCATGTTGGACGCGAGGCCCTTGCCGGTCACGCGGCCGATGCGCGCGCTGACGAGCTGGATGGCCGTCATCAGCGGATAGGTCAGCAGCAGCGACCACAGCAGTTCGAACCCGAATTGCGCGCCGGCCTGCGAGTATGTGCCGATGCCGGACGGATCGTCGTCGGCAGCGCCGGTGATGAGTCCCGGCCCCAGGCGTCGCAGCCACGTTGCGGCGTGAGGGCGATCCGCCGGCGGATTGCTGGACTCGGTGTCGTTCATGATCGCGGCCCGTGGGGAGGGGCCAATCGAGGGGCAATTCCTGTGCCCGCGCGCACGGCGGGCAATGGTACCGGCGGCTTTTTCAGGAAGCAGAGCGCGCCGGACAAGGCGCACGGCGTGATCGTCGCGGATTCAGTTGAACGGGCAGTGCGGCGGGAAAAGACGACGACGACGGCGAGCGCAGTCGCCGTCGCTTTGCATCGTCGGCGGGAGGCGTGGGAGCGTGCCGGCCGGCCGACGCCGGTCGGCGTGCGGCGTCAGCGAGCCGCCATCGCGACGTCCTGATCGGCACGCCCGGTGACGAGACAGCCCGACATGAACGCTTCGCGCTGGCTGTCGGCCGCGGCGCTGCCGAAGCCGCGGCCGAGCGCGTCGTACCGCACCTGTTCGGCCCGCTCCGCACACGCGGCCGGGCCGGCGTCGCGGCCTTGCGCGTGCAGCATCGCGCGATCGCCGATCAGATAAACCAGCAGCGCGAAAAATGCGATGTGTACGGCTCGTCTCATGGTTCGTCTCCTTATGGTCCAAGCGTAACGCGGACGCACCACGCCGAGCACTTGGGGCTTCCCCCGGTAAACGTCTGTTGAAAGGGCGCGGCCGGTGCCTTGCGCCGGCCGTTTTTTCGCTACGGCGGCTCGCGGGTAGCGGAGCCGGCGCGCAAGGGCGCGGAGATCGACGCCAGTTTGACGAATATCAGAGTGCGGGAAGCGCGAGACGGTCGTATTGCCGGTCGCGGCGATAGCATGAGCTCATGCGCTGACGGAACGCAGTGGGCGACAAGCGGTAAGCGTATGCGCTCCGGTTCCGGTCGAGCGTGTACGTGTCCAACCTATCGCTATCGAACAGTGAGGAATCCAAATGCTTAACGTCACTTCCGTCCTGATCAGCATGGCGCCGTTGTGGGCGATCCTGCTGCTCGCGTCTTCCGCGGCGACCTATCTCGTGTTTTGGCGCAAGGCAATCAAGTAAGCGCGACGGCGCGCATTGCGCGACGGCCAACGGCCGACCGGAGTCGGTCCGCCGGCATCGCGGGCATCGGCACGCGTGCGCCGGCAGTCTCGTTCGCGATGCAGCGCGTCAGACGTCGGCGCGAACTACGCGCTCCCCAATCCGGCGCACCGCGACGCTCATCGCACCGTCGTGATCGGCACGTTCGAGATGCGCATGAGGCGGTCTATCACGCTGCGTCTGAACATCGACATGACGGTGTGAAACGGATCACGCTTCGGCGCCACGACGACGATTTCATCGCAGCCCGTCTCGGCGGCTGCTGCCGCGATCGACGCGGCCACCGGCCCGACTTTCTGCACGACGCTGTAGCGAACGCCGGCTTCCTGCAGGATCCGCCGAGCGCTCGCGAGGTCGTCGTTCGCGAACTTTTCCTCGATCGACCGCAGCCGCGACAGCGGATGAAACGCCTCGAGCCGTGTGGCCTCGAGCGGCGGCTGGACGTTGACCAGCACGACTTCCGACGCGCACCGTTCGCGGTAGAGGAAGGCCGCATGGCGAACCGCCTGAAGCGAACGGGGAGCATGACCGACCGGAACCAGCAGCTTGAGCATCGACGGTATCCCGTAATCGACAGGCTTTCAGCGTAATGCGCGATCGCAGCGAGCGGTCTAAAAAGTCCGCACGGTCGCGTAAAAATGTCGTCAACGCTGACGATCGTGTTGCGCTTATTGGAAATATAAGAAATTTAACTTTATGCGCATAAACGATTTCACCGATCGGCTGCGCGGCATAGCGACCGGCTCGATTGCTGCGCCGATTCAGTCGGATTCTCGATGAATGTCCGTGGAAAATATCGGAGGTCGCGCCGCGCGCGTCGCGTAGAGTAGAGCGACGACGACCGGCGCGCCGCGCCCGCCGCGACGCGCGGCCGTCACGATACGGTCCGGCTTCCCATTCGATTTCAGGAGACCCGCATGCCGCACGGCGCCCCGCAGCTTCTCGCTCCCGCTTCCATCACCGTCGACCCGATCGTGCGCCTGTCGGCCGGCGAGCTCGCCTCGGCGATCCGCAGCAAGGCCGTGTCGTGCGTCGAGACGATGCGCGCGTATCTCGATCACATCGAGCGCGTGAACGGCGCCGTGAACGCGATCGTCGCGCTGCGCGACCGCGACGCGCTGCTCGGCGAAGCCGCGGACAAGGACGCGGCGCTCGCGCGCGGCGAATATCACGGCTGGCTGCACGGGATGCCGCAGGCGCCGAAAGATCTCGCGATGACGAAGGGGCTCGTGACGACCTACGGCTCGCGGATCTTCAGCGATCACGTGCCGCAGGCCGATTCGGTCGGCGTCGCGCGGATGCGCGCGGCCGGCGCGATCTTCATCGGCAAGACCAATACGCCGGAGTTCGGCCTCGGTTCGCACACGTTCAACGACGTATACGGCGCGACGCGCAATCCGTACGACCTGACGAAGAGCGCGGGCGGCAGCAGCGGCGGCACGGCCGCCGCGCTCGCATCGCGGATGCTGCCTGTGGCCGACGGCAGCGACTTCGGCGGCTCGCTGCGCAATCCGGCCGCGTTCTGCAACATCTACGGCTTCCGCCCGTCGCAGGGCCGCGTGCCGCGCTGGCCGGGCGTCGACGTCTACATGCAGCAGCTCGGCATCGAAGGCCCGATGGGCCGCACGGTCGGCGACGTCGCGCAACTGCTCGCGATCCAGGCCGGCTACGATCCGAACGATCCGTTGTCGCTCGCCGACGATCCGGCCGTGTTCGCGCAGCCGCTCGAGGCGGACGTGAAGGGCACGCGCATCGCCTGGGTCGGCGACTGGAACGGCTATCTCGCGACGGAGCCCGGCGTGCTCGCGCAGTGCGAGCAGGGGCTCGCGACGCTGCGCGACATCGGTTGCGACGTCGATGCGGCGTTGCCCGCATTCGCGCCGGAGCGCATCTGGCGCCTGTGGCTCGCGCATCGGCATCTGCTGTCGGGCGGCGGGCTGCTCGCGCACTATCGCGACCCGGCGCGCCGTGCGCTGCTGAAGCCGGAAGCGATCTACGAGGTCGAAGGGCTGCTCGCGATGCAGGGCGCCGCGGTGTTCGACGCGAGCGTCGAGCGCACCGCGTGGCATCAGGCCGTGCTGCGTTTTTTCGATCGCTACGACTTCATCGCGGCGCCGACTGCGCAGGTATTTCCGTTCGACGTCGAGCAGCGCTGGCCGAACGAAATCGCGGGGCGCGCGATGGACACCTATCATCGCTGGATGGAAACGGTCGTCCCGTGGACGCTGGCCGGCTGCCCGGTGATCAGCGTGCCGGTCGGCTTCAACGAGGCAGGGCTGCCGATGGGGATGCAGCTGATCGGGCGTCCGCGCGCCGATCTCGCCGTGTTGCAGCTTGCGCGCGGCTACGAGCGCGCGGCCGACTGGGTCGGTCGCCGGCTGCCGGCGTGGATGGCCGCGTGACGCGATGAGGCGGTTCGCGGTCGGCCGCGCGCAGGCCGCACGCCGCGCGTGCGCGCGGGCCGCCGTCAGAACGTGATGGTCGTGCGCACGCCGAGCACGAACGTGTTGTGCAGCGGCGCGCGCGGATCGTCCGGATTCTGGCCTGCGCCCGCATTGAACGTGTATTGCGCATCGGCCTGAATCTGCCACCACGGCGCGACCTGGTAGTTGTAGGTCGCTTCGAGCGCGGTTTCGCTGCCGCGCACGCCGTACGGCGCACCGCCGAATGCGCGCGCATCCTCGTCGAGCGCGCGTGCATGGCGGCCGACTTTCACGTAGGTGAGCGCGAGGCCGGCGGAATCGTTGTCGCGGCCGGCGAACGGCGCTTTCAGCACGACGCCGAGGTTCGCGGCGGCGCTGACGACGTTACGGTCGCCGGGCGCCGCCATCACGCGTGCGAACACGCCCACGCTGCGCGGACTGTCGGGGCCGGCGCGCCATACCATCTGATCGGCGACCGCATAGACGCTGTAGTCGCCGCGATGCGGCCGGCCGATGCCGGTCGAATCGGCGCCGGCGAGCGAACGGCCGGCCGTGTCGTCGCGCTGATCCGCGAAGCTGCCGCTGTGATACCAGACGCCGAGCTTGTACGTGCCGGGCAGCGCGCCCGACTTCGCCGCGCCGCCGGCCGCACCGTCCTGATTGATCGCGTACTGCAGTTCGCCGATGAACAGCGCGCCGTTGTGCAGGTTGAAATTGGTGCCGCTGTGATTGTCCGGATGGTTGCCGAGCGGATCGCCGTCGAACACGCCGGCCAGCGCGGTCAGCGACGGCGTCAGCTTTGCGCGCACGCGCACGCCGAGCGCCGACAGCGGGTACGCAGGGCCACCGCTCGGCAAATCGTATGACGGCAGCGCGGGCCAGCCGAACATCGTGTTCATGAACGTCGCCGAGTACGTGCTCGTCAGGAATTCCTGATCGACGGCCTGCTGGCCGATCTTCACGTCGACGCGATCGTCGAGCAGCGACTGCTGATACCAGAGTTCCCACAGGCGCGTGGCGGCGTCGGCTTCGGTGCCGCTCGCGGTGTTCAACGTGCCGAGATGGCTCGGGCTGAACTGTCGGCCGTGGATCTGCAATGCGCTCGCGTTGAAGCTGCCGCCTTTCCAGCCGAATGCCTTCTCGGTGTCGAGCCCGAGCGTCACCGTCGTGACGCCGTGATAGCCGACGCCGCGCTCCAGCCCGCCGTGCAGGTTCGCGAGCAGCTCGCTCGTTTCGGTCGCCGCGAGCGTGACGCCGTACTTGCCGAGCCATGGACGAAGGCCGCCGATGTCGCCGAGCAGCGTGTCGCGCGTCCAGAGGCTGTCTGCCTCGGCGCCCGGCACGGGCGAGGTCGGCGCGGCCGCGGCGGCCGGTGCCTGCTGTGCGGCGGCGGCGCCCGCGAGCAGCTGCGCCGTGCAGGCCAGCGCCGCGATGCACAGGCGACGCGGAACGCGAACGGACAGGGCGGCGGGCGAGGTTCCGGGCAGCGAAACGGGCGGCATGATTTTCCTTGCGGGACGGACGGTGGACGAACCGCGCGCGGTGCGGACACAGCAGCGCGAAGCGGGGCGAATCGTAAGAAACGGCGGGGGCGGCGTCAATCGCGGCGACGCGCAAGCATGCGCATTGATGCGGAAAAGGAACGAATCGCGACGCAAGGCTTGATTTCGCGCGGTCGATTCCGATCAATGCACGCGCGCGTGCCGTCCGATTCGTTTCGATGTGTTTCAGTCGTTGCGATCGCGTGCGACGCGCTTCGACAATATCGGGCTCCACCATTCGGGCACGAGGACAACGTATGAAACACATCCGCGCGGCGCGCAGACATCTCGCCTTCGCCGGCATCGCTTTCGGCATGCTGCTGAGCGGCGCCGCCCATGCGCAGCTCGATCTGCAGTCGATCGGTTCGTCGCTGCTCGGCGGCGGGCAGCAGGCGGCGCCCGCGCAGGGCGGCGTCGCGCAGCTGCTGCAGGCTTACGTCGGCGCGAACCGGCAGGTGCTCGCCGGCCAGTCGTCGCTCGCGTCGGCGATGGGGCTCAGCGGTGCGGCGGGCCAGGCGCAGCAAGCGGCGGCCGTGCTCGGCAACGGCGATGCGCTGACGCCGGCCGCGCTGTCGCAGATGGGCGGCGCGCAGCAGTCGGTGTCGCAGGCGCTCGATCAGGCATTCGCGAGCGGCGGCGCGACGCAGGGCGCGGTCGACAAGCAGGCGTTCAGCAACGGCCTCGCCTCGCTCGGGCAAGGGCTCACGCAGTACTCGCAGCTGCAGCCGGCGCTCGGCGGCCTCGGCTCGACGAATCCGGCGTCGCTGCTGCAGGCCGGGCTCAATCCGCAGAACCTGCAGGCCGCGTCGTATATCGCGCAGAGCGCGCCCGGTCAGCTGCAGTCGCTCGCGACGACGCTGAGCCAGGCCGTGCAGTTCGCGACGAGCCAGGGCATTTCGGTGCCGTCGGTCGCGTCCTCGGCGCTGAAGCTGCTGCCGTAGCGCGAGGCGCGGCCCGCCGCCCGATCGCGGCGTGCGTCGCCGAACGGTCGTTTCGCGCACCACGGGGATTTCGCACGATGCTATCGTGGCGCATTCCCCTCCTTGGTGCAGTCCCATGACCGATTCGTTCGACCTCGCGCGCTACTTTGCGCGTATCGGCTACGACGGCCCCGCCGAGCCGACGCTCGACGTGCTGCGTACGCTGCATCTGCGGCATCCGCGTGCGATTCCGTTCGAGAACCTCGATCCGCTGACCGGCACGCGCGTCGCGCTCGACCTGCCGGCCGTCGTCGACAAGCTCGTCGAGCGCGGTCGCGGCGGCTACTGCTTCGAACTCAACAAGCTGTTCTACACGGCGCTCACGACGATCGGCTTTCGCGTGACGCCGCTGATCGCGCGCGTGCGCTGGATGCGGCCGCCCGAGGTCGCGACGGCGAAGACGCATATGCTGCTGCGCGTCGATCTTGACGGCACGGTGTGGTTCGCGGACGTCGGCTTCGGCACCGCGACGCTGACCGCGCCGATGCGGTTCGCGCCCGGCGAGCGGCAAACGACGCCGCACGGCGCGTTCCGGATCGACGCGCACGGCGAGGACGAATTCGACATGCAGTGCGAGACGCGCGACGGCTGGCAGACGATGTATCGCTTCGCGCTGAAGCCGGCCGAGTGGGTCGATTACGATGCCGCGAACTGGTTCACGTCGACCTACCCCGAGTCGCTGTTCGTGAACGACCTGATCGCCTGCCGCGTGCTGCCCGAGGGGCAGGCGACGCTGTTCAACACGGTGCTGAGCGTACGCGACGCGACGGGCGCAGCGCAGACCGTCACGTTCGACGATCGGGCCGCGTGGGCCGCGTGCCTGCGCGACACGATCGGCATCGATACCACCGGCTTCGATCTTGACGCGCTGTTCGTGCGCGCGGCGGCCCGCGTGCGTGACGCATGAACGACGGCGCCGTCCTGCACGCGGCGCGAGGCGACGGTGCGCGCCGCGTTTCGCGCGAGCTGCATGCCGCGCGGATACCCGCCACGGGCATTTGACTTTTCCTAGTTTGCTAGCATACTAGCACCATGACCGACGAAGAAGTGAAGCAGTTCAACGTGTATCTGCCGCTGAGTCTGATCCGGCAGGTCAAGCATCGCGCAATCGAAACGGAACAGTCGCTGTCGGCGCTGGTAGCCGACGCATTGCGCGCGTATCTCGCCGCGCCGCCGCCGGCGGACGCGTCCACCACGGAGGAATGACATGTCGTCCGAGCGAATCGAAGCCGTTTTCCTGACCACGCACA
This sequence comes from Burkholderia multivorans ATCC BAA-247, assembly GCF_000959525.1. NCBI lineage: Bacteria > Pseudomonadati > Pseudomonadota > Betaproteobacteria > Burkholderiales > Burkholderiaceae > Burkholderia > Burkholderia multivorans. The sequence goes on along the minus strand of NZ_CP009831.1, from coordinate 1,633,065 downwards.
ACTGGGGCAAATCGGCGAAGTTCTTCCAGGCGCTGGGCTTTACGCTGGAATTCGAAACCGATCACCAGTCGGGCCAGCTTCGCAACGGCGACGGCCCGTATCTGTTCATCGCCGAAGTGCCGCCCGGCGAAAAGACGGACATGCAGGTCGTGCTGAAGGTGCCCGACGAGGCGGCAGTGCGGCCGCAGCCGATCGTCGACGTCGTCACGCCGTTCGAGGACACGCACTGGGGCACGCGCGAGATGACGGTGCGCGATCCGGACGGTCGCGTATGGCGACTGCAGGCGCCGGGGCGGCCCGGCCAGTCGAACGCGTGAGGGCGCGGCGATGAACGACACCGTCGACCAGGGCCCCGACAGCACCGCCGCGCGCGTCGCGCTCTGGCGCGCGCTGCATGTCGAATGCGATGCGCCGCCGCACGTGCTCGCCGACGAAGTGGGGCTGCAGCTGCTCGCGCCGGGGCCGGACTGGCAGCAGCGCGGCGACATGGATCCGCAATTCACGCGGCCGTTTCGCGCATCGATCGTCGCGCGTGCGCGTTTCATCGAGGATCTCGTCGTCGAGCAGGCCGCGCATGGCGCGAGTCAGTACGTGATTCTCGGCGCGGGGCTCGACAGCTTCGTGCAGCGCCGCCCCGACATGGCGGCGCGCGTGACCGTCTATGAAGTCGACCGGCCGGGCCCGCAGGCATGGAAGCGCCGCCGGCTGAACGAACTCGGCTTCGGCGTGCCGGATTGGCTGCGCTTCGTGCCCGTCGATTTCGAGGCAGGCCGCTCGTGGCGCGACGCGCTCGTCGATGCGGGCTTCGATCCGGGCAAGCCGGCCGTCGTCGTGTCGACCGGCGTCAGCATGTATCTGACGCGCGAAGCAAATGCGGCGACGCTGCGGGAAGTCGCGACGCTCGCGCGCGGCACCACGTTCGCGATGACGTTCCTGATGCCGCTGCAGCACGCCGATCCCGACGTGCGACCCGGTCTCGAAATGGCAGACAAGGGCGCGCGCGCGAGCGGCACGCCGTTCATCAGTTTCTTCATGCCGGCCGAGATCCGCGCGCTCGCACTCGAAGCGGGTTTCTCGACGGCCGGGCACGTATCGGCCGCCGATCTGACTCGGCGCTATTTCGCCGGGCGTGCGGACGGCCTGCGGCCGCCGAACAGCGCGGAAGAGTTGCTGGTCGCGACCGTATAAACGCTACGCGCGCTCGAGCACGGCGATCTCGCGCACGACGACGAGCAGCACCGCCAGGCTCGCGCCGCCCGATGCGCGCAGTTCCGCGAGCAACTGGCCGTAACGTTCGAGCGCGGCTTCGCGGCGCACGCGCCACGCAGCGACGATCGTTTCCGGCGACGTCGACTCCGGCGATTCCGCCAGCGCGCTCGTCGCGAGCGTGCGCTTGAGCCGCGCGACTTCCGCGAGCGCCGCCGCGCGCGCCATCATGTCCCAGTGCGTCGGCGTCGGCAGCGACGCCGCGCGCTCGCCGATCCATCCGTAGTTGAGCAGCGTGCCGAGCGCGAAGTACACGCCCGCGACGAGTTCGAGTTCGCGATTCGAGGTGGCCGCGACGTCCGCGATGTCGAGCAGCGCGGCCGAGATGTCGCCGCTCGCGACACGCGCGGCGAGCGCCGCATCGACGCCGGCGTCGGTCAGCACGCGCCGGCGCGCGGACAGCGCGTCGAGGTCGTCCGCCGGCAGCAGCGCGGGGAGTTGCGGCGCGAGCCGCTCGACCGCGTCGCGACACCGCGCGAGCAGTGCGGCGATGCCGTCGCCGGCCCCCGCACCCGTATGCAGATGCCGCAGGAACCACAGCGCCGCGCGTTCGAGCAGCCGTGCGACGTCGACGAACATCCGCGCCTGCACGTCGTCGGCGACGCGGTTGTCGAGTGCGTCGATGTCGCGCCACACCGCATCGAGATCGAACACGTCGCGCGCGACGATGCAGGCGCGCACGATGTCGCCCGGCTTCGCGTCGGTTTCCTCCATCAGCCGATGGACGAACGTGCAGCCGACGCGGTTCACGAGCGCATTGGTCAGATGCGTCGCGAGAATTTCGCGGCGCAGCGGATGGCGACGCATCGGCTCGCTGAAACGCTGCTGCAGCGGTTTCGGGAAGTAGTCGACGAGCATCGCGGCCACGAGCGGGTCTTCGGGCAGGTCCGATTCGAGTAGCGCGTCGTAGAGCCACATCTTGCTGTACGCGAGCAGCACCGCGCGCTCCGGCGAGGTGAGACCGAGCTTCGCGGCCTGCCGTTCCGCAATCTCGTCGTCGGTCGGCAGGAATTCGATCACGCGGTTCAGGCGCCCCGCGCGTTCGAGCCAGCGCATCAGCCGCGCTTCCGCATCGAGCAGCTCGACGCCGTAGCGGCCGGCGATCGACAGCGCCTGCGTCTGATAGTAGTTGTCGCGCAGCACGAGCAGCGCGACTTCGTCGGTCATCTCGGCGAGCAGCGCGTTGCGTTGCTTCTCCGTCATCTCGCCGTCCGCGACGACGAGGCCGAGCAGGATCTTGATGTTGACTTCGTGATCCGAACAGTCGACGCCGGCCGAGTTGTCGATCGCGTCGGTGTTGATCCGCCCGCCGCGCTGCGCGAACTCGATGCGGCCGAACTGCGTGAAGCCGAGATTGCCGCCTTCGCCGACCACCTTGCAGCGCAGGTCCGCGCCGTTGACGCGCACCGCGTCGTTCGCGCGGTCGCCGACCTGCTGATGCGTTTCGTGCGTCGCCTTCACGTAGGTGCCGATGCCGCCGTTGTACAGCAGGTCGACCGGCGCCTGGAGGATCGCGCGGATCAGCTCGGTCGGCGGCAGCGCGTGCGCGTCGATGCCGAGTGCGGCCTGCACGGCCGGCGACAGCGGGATCGTCTTCGCGGTGCGCGGATAGACGCCACCGCCCGCCGAGATCGCGGCCGGATCGTAATCGGCCCAGCTCGAGCGTTCGAGCGCGAACAGCCGCTTGCGCTCGGCGAAGCTCGTCGCCGGGTCGGAAGCCGGATCGAGGAACACGTGCCGGTGATCGAACGCGGCAATCAGCCGGATATGCGGCGACAGCAGCATCCCGTTGCCGAACACGTCGCCGGACATGTCGCCGATGCCGACCACCGTGAAGTCGGTCGTCTGCGTGTCGACGCCCATCTCGCGGAAGTGCCGCTTCACCGATTCCCACGCGCCGCGCGCGGTGATCGCCATCTTCTTGTGGTCGTAGCCGACCGAGCCGCCCGACGCGAACGCGTCGTCGAGCCAGAACCCGTACTCGTGCGAGATCGCGTTCGCGTAGTCGGAGAAGGTGGCCGTGCCCTTGTCCGCCGCGACGACGAGATACGGATCGTCGGGGTCGTGGCGCACGACGTCGCGCGGCGGCACGATCGCGTTGCCGACGCGGTTGTCGGTCAGATCGAGCAGCCCGCGCAGGAACGTCTGGTAGCACGCGACGCCTTCGCGCATCCACGCTTCGCGATCGCTCGGCGGCGGCGGATTCTTCACGACGAAGCCGCCTTTCGACCCGACCGGCACGATCACGACGTTCTTCACCATCTGCGCCTTCATGAGCCCGAGCACCTCGGTGCGGAAATCCTCGCGCCGGTCGGACCAGCGCAGCCCGCCGCGCGCGACGCGGCCGCCGCGCAGGTGCACGCCTTCGACGCGCGGCGAATACACCCAGATCTCGAACATCGGTTTCGGTTCCGGCAGCCCCGGCACGCGCGCCGGCGCGAACTTGAACGACAGGTACGGCTTCGGCTCGCCGTTCGCGTCGTGCACGAAGTAGTTCGTACGCTCGGTCGCGTTGATCACGCCGAGGAACTGACGCAGGATGCGGTCCTCGTCGAGGTTCGGCACCTGATCGAGCGCGGTCTCGATGGCCTTCAGCAGCCGTTCGGCCTGCACGTCGCGCGTGTCGCCGATGCGCGGATCGAAGCGCAGCACGAACAGCTCGACGAGTTGCCGCGCGATGGCCGGATTGCCGGTCAGCGCGCGTTCGATATAGGCGTCGCTGAAGGTGGAGCCGACCTGCCGCAGGTACTTCGCATACGCGCGCAGGATCGTGACCTCGCGCGCGCTCAGATGCGCGCGCAGCACGAGCCGGTTGAAATCGTCGTTCTCGATCCGGCCGCTCCAGATCCGGTCGAACGCATCCTCGAACAGGCCTTTCACGCGTTCGATGTCGAACTCCGTATCGTCGGCGAGCTCGAGTCCGAAGTCGTGCACCCATGCCGGCGCCGCATCCTGCGTCTGGATGCGGTAAGGACGTTCCTCGTCGACGCGCACGCCGAGATGCTCGAGCATCGGCAGGCTACGCGACAGCGCGATCGGCTCGCCCGCGCGATAGACCTTGAAGCGGAACGCGCGCGGCCCGGCCTCGATCGGCCGGTACAGGTTCATCGCGAGCTGGCCGGACGCTTTCACGCGCTCGATCAGCTCGATGTCGCGCACTGCGGTGCGCGCCGGATAGTCGTCGCGGTAGCCGGCCGGGAACGAGTCGGCGTAGCGCTGCAGCAGACGATTGCCTTGCTCCTCGCCGAACGCGTCGAGCAGCGCGTCCGCGAGATCGTCCTGCCAGCGCCGCGTGACCTGCACGAGCCGCGTTTCGAGCTCGCGCGTATCGACGTCGGGCATCGTGCCGGGCTCCGCATGCACGACGAAGTGAATGCGTGCGATGGCCGATTCCGACAGCAGCGGCGTGAACTCGACGTTCACGCCGTTGTACGCATCGACGAGCAGCTTCGCGATGCGCCGCCGCAGGTCGGTGTTGTATTTGTCGCGCGGCACGAACACGAGACACGACACGAACCGGTCGAAGCGGTCGCGCCGCACGAACAACCGCGTGCGCTGGTGTTCCTGCAGCCGCAGGATGCCGAGCGCGATGTCGTAGAGCTGATCCTCGTCGGCCTGGAACAGCTCGTCGCGCGGATAGGTTTCGAGCACCGTCACGAGCGACTTGCCGAGATGGCCTTTCGGCAAGAAGCCGGCGCGCCGCACGATGTTCGCGCACTTGCGGCGCACGATCGGTATCTCGGCGCTCGACACCATGTACGCGGTCGACGTGTAGAGCCCGAGGAAGCGGCGCTCGCCGCTCACCTTGCCGTCGGCGCCCACGAGCTTCACGCCGACGTAGTCGAGATAGCCGGGGCGATGCACGGTGGCGCGCGAATTCGCCTTCGTCAGAAAGATCGGCGATGCGCCGGAGATGATGGCCGCGGCGGCCGGCGGCAGCGGCGTCACGTCGGGCGCGCCCGGCGAGCGCAGCGATTCCCGCAGGATGCCGAAGCCCGAGCCTTCGATGCCGCGCAGCGCGAAGCCGGGGCCCTCGGACACGAGCGCGTAGTCGCGCTGCCCGAGGAACGTGAAGTGATCGGCGAGCATCCATTCGAGGAACGCGCGCGCTTCGATGTCCTCGGCCGTCGCTTCGCGCGTCTTCATGTCCTTGATCGTCGCGCGCGCGATTTCGACGATTTTCGGCCAGTCCTCGACCGATGCGCGTACGTCGCCGAGCACGCGCCCGATGTCGTCGCGCAATGTGTCGAGCAACGCGGCGTCGCCGCAGCGATCGACTTCGAAGTGGATGAACGAGGCGAGTTGCGAACGGCCGTCGTCGGGCGTTGCGCCGCCGGCGTCGACGCGCTCGATCGTGCCGTTGCCGCCGCGCCAGATGCGGAATACCGGGTGCAGCGCGGAATGCAGCGCGAGGCCGAGGCGGTTGACGGCCATCGTCACCGAGTCGACGAGGAACGGCATGTCGTCGTTGACGATCTCGATCACCGTGTGATCGGAATGCCAGCCGTGCTGTTCGAGGATCGGGTTGTAGACGCGCAGCCGCTCGCTGCCCGGGACGAATTTCTGCGCGGTCTGCCAGTGCGCCATCGCGGCGCCGTAGAGATCGGCGATGCTGCGGTTTTGCAGATCGTCCGCGTCGACGAAATCGTAGTAGTGACGCAGGAATGGCTCGACGATGCGGAACGTCGTTTCCGGAAGCCGCGCGCGCGCGAATTCGACGACGTCGGAGAGCAGGTGGGCGACGACTTCCTCGTTCTTCGCTTCCATGGCGATCTCCTCGTCGGGTGGAGCCATCGGTTGCTGCTGCGTCTGCCCGGCATTATGCGCCGATTGCGTGACAACGCGATGTGCGAGTGCACAACGGGTGCGGCGTGCGCTGTGTGCGGTGGACGCGGCGGTCGTGGCGGTCGTGGCGGTCGCGGCGGTCGCGGCGGCGGGGCAGGGCCGGGTTCTTGCGAGTCTCGGCTTCGCCCACCATCACTCGGCCAGCGACCGTCAAGTCAGTTCGGGCGGCTTGAGGTCGGGATGCCGCGTGTAGAGCGGGTTCATGAAGTCGGTCAGCATCGTGCTCATTACTTGCGAGACGAATTCGCGATAGGCGACGAACTCCGATTCCGGACATGATGCCTGAACCGTCAGCAGGGATCGATCCAGGTCGGCTCCCATTTGCAGGATCATGTCGTTCAGAGCGCTTGCGACTTGCTTGTCGGAGATCATTTACGCGTCCTGTTTAGCATCCCGCCAACGCATTGCAGCGGTTGACGCCGTGCCGGAATCCGAATCGGCGGCTACCGGTAGAGGCAGCCGGCCGGCTTCAGCCAATTCGGCTTGCCGATGACATTGCCGAGAAGGAAAACGGGTATCGGCCTAGCGTGTGCCCAAGACACCGAACACACGCTGATTCCGGAACGCTGCTCAGCGCGGCTCGCTCCACAGCTTGCCGCCGGTCGCCCAGTTTTCCTTCTTCACATCGGTCAGGATGATATCGACGGAGCCGGGTTCGCAGCCGAGCGTTTCGCACGTCACGCGCGTGATCGCTTCGACGAACTGGCGCTTCTGCTCGACCGTGCGGCCCTCGAACAACTGGATATTGAAAGTCGGCATGGAAAAACCTCCGGTTGGGTTTGAAAAAATCGATTCCGCGGATGCCGTCGCCGCCGCGCTCAATCGCGATACGACCGATCGATCCGGTCGAGCCTCCGCAGTAACGCCGGCCATTCCAGTTCGCCTTCGATCGCGCCGCCGTCGCGCAATTGCTCGGCGGTGCGGTCCGCGACGGCCGGCTCCGGCAGCACGAGCGGCCCGCCGCCTGCCTGTGCGCGCAGCTGGATGTCGCAGGCCTTGATCAGCGTATCCATCAGGACATACGCCTCGGCGACCGTGCGGCCGACCGTCAGTGTGCCGTGGTTGCGCAGCAGCATCGCGGATTTCGCGCCGAGACTCGCGGTCAGCCGCGCGCCCTCGGCCGGAGAGAACGCAAGTGCTTCGTAGTCGTGGTAGGCGAGATCGCCGTGGAACCGCAGTGCATGCTGCGACGCGGGCAGCAGCCCGTCGCGCTGGATCGACACCGCAATGCCGGCGGTATTGTGCAGATGCATCACGCAGACCGCGTCGGGGCGTGCCGCATGCACGGCCGCATGCAGGGCGAAGCCCGTCACGTTGACCGCGTGCTCGCCGTCGCCGATCCGGTTGCCGGCGAGGTCGATCTTCACGAGATTCGATGCGCAGACTTCGTCGAACGCCAGACCGAACGGGTTGATCAGGAAATGACCGGGCTCGCCCGGCACGGTCGCGGACAGATGCGTGTAGATCAGGTCGTCCCAGCCGTTCAGCGCGACGAGCCGGTATGCGGCTGCGAGGTCCACGCGCAGCCGGCGTTCGGCGTCCGAGATCGGGCCGCCCGGTTTGACGGCATCAGGACGGTGTGCGAATGACGACATCGGGTTCTCCGAGGGTAAAGCGCCGCGCGACGGCCACCGTGATCCACGACGCGAGCGCGAACGGTGCGGTGAGCGCGACGAGGCCGGCGCGCATCGCAAGCCACTGGATCAGCGCGGCCAGCGCGGCAGCCGCGAGCGCCGCGCGCGTGCCGCGCGGCAACAGCGCGAGGGCGGCGAGCGCGCCGTTGAAGCCGAGCAGGCCGTTCGTCAGCGATGCCGCGTCGGCGCCGAGCGCGGTCAGCAGCACGGTCGACACGACCGCGCCCGCCAGTGCGAATGCAGCCGCGCGGCGCGACTCGGCCGCGATGCCCGCGACGATCAGCGCGCCGGCCCACGCGCCCTGCGCGAACGTGGTCTGCGCGACGCCGGCGAGCAGCGCGGGGCCGATGGCCGACCAGGTCGGCGCCGCGCCGCCGATCGCGCCATCCGCATGCTGCGTCGCAATAAAAAACGGCAGCCAGAGCGCGGACACCGCGAGGCACGGGCTCGAATACGGACACTGCCGCCATTTCGCGAGCGGCCCGCGCATCGCGCGATGCACGAGTGCCGCGCCGATGGCGGGCAACGGCGACAGCGCGACGCCGAGCAGCGGATCGGGCGCGAACACGGCGGCGACCAGCGCGGCGAGCGCGCCGTTGAAACCGTGCAAGCCCTGTTCGAGATCGTCGCGACGCGCGCCCGTCAGCACCGCCGTCAGGTTGGCGGCGGCCGCACCGAGCAGCGCCGCGCACGCGAGCCGCGGGTCGGTCAGCGCCAGCGCCGCGAGCAGCAGCGCGCCCGTGAGCGCGTTCGCCTGCAGCACGATCTGGCCGATGCTGCGCAGCAGGATGCGCAGATCGATCGACAGCGTGGCAGAGTGTGCGGTGAACATGATGGCGGCGGAGCAGGACGAGCCGCGAGCATAGGACACAATCCCATGCACCGGAATAGGGAATTCTGGATAGTCGGAATTTGTGCGCGATGCCCCACCGTGGGGCGTGCGAGGAGGCGGAATGACGAAAGCGGTGCGCTGGGCGTCGCTCGAAGGCGACGGCATCGAACATCTGACGTTCGAGCGGAGCGGCGACGGCATCGTGGTCGAAAGCGCGGTGGTCGGCCAGCGGTACGGCCGGGCCTATGGGCTCGCGTATCGGCTCGTCTGCGATCCGCGATGGCGCGTGACCTACGCGGTGCTCAAGGTGATGGGCGGCGGCACGCTCGAGCTGCACGGCGACGGCGCCGGCCACTGGCGCGACGGAGCGGGCGAGGCGCTGCCCGCGCTGGACGGCTGCATCGACATCGATATCGCGGCGACGCCGTTTACGAATGCGTTGCCGATCGGCCGCCTCGCGCTCGCGCGCGGCGAGCGGCAGCCGATCGATGTCGTCTACGTGTCGGTGCCCGACCTGACCGCGACGCGCGTCGAGCAGGCGTACACCTGCATCGAGCCGGGCCGGCGCTATCGCTACGAAGGGATCTTCCGCAACTTCACGGCCGAGATGGACGTCGACGACGACGGCCTCGTGATCGACTACGAGACGCTGTTCAGCCGTCTGCCGACGCCCGGCTGAGCGGCGGCCGCGGGCGCCGGCGCGGTCTTGCCTTCCTGCGCGGACGCGAAGCGGTCGATCCGCGACGCGATCAGGTCGGGATCGCGCAGCACGATCCAGTGGGCCCCGTCGATTTCCTCGCGCACATGCTCGCCAAGCCAGCGATCGAGATCGACCGTCATCTCGGGCGTCACGTAGCGGTCGCGCACCGGCACGAGAATCTGCACCGGCGCCTGCGCATACCGCTCGCGCGGCTTGCTAGCGCGCGCGATGAAGTTCGCGCGGTACAACTGCAACCCGTTCAGCGCATTCTTCAATTGCGACGGATCGCGTTCGACGCGCACGCGTTCGGTCAGCTGCAGCCAACGCGGCCACAGCGCGGCGCCGCCGAGTCGCCAGACCAGCGACGGCACGATCGGCAGATGAAAGAACGCGATGTACCACGATTTCAGGCTCTGCTTGAGCCGCATCCTCGCGCGGAACACGTGATCGAGGCACGGGCCCGAGATCGACGTATACGACGCGATCCGCCCGCGAAACGCAGGGTCGGTCACAGCCTCCCAGCACTGGATCGACCCCCAGTCGTGGCCGACCAGATGAAACGGACGGTCGCCGCAGGTCGCATCGGCAACCGCTTTCAAGTCGTCCGCGAGCCGCGCGAGCGCGTAGTCGGCGCGGTGTCGCGGCGCATCGGACGCCCCCGCGCCGCGGACGTCGTAGGCGATCACGCGATAGCGCCCGGCAAGCCGTGCGCGAATCGGCGCCCACACGGCGGCCGAATCGGGATAGCCGTGCACGAGAATCAGCGGCGGCGCGCGACGCGGGCCGCTGACGTAGACGGCGAGTTTCACGTCGCCGGAGCGGACGGTCAGCATGTCGCGATCGCGCGCCATCGCATCATGCCTGCGCGACGGGATGCAGCGGCACGCGGCGCGGCGCGGCCTGTGCCGCATAGCGCGCGTTGGTCGCGTCGATGTTCGCGAGCAGCGTGTCGAGTCCCTGCAGATACTGATGGTTGTCGTGATCCCACGGATGGAAGCCCGGCCGGAAATAGTCGAGCCATTCGCGCGCGATGCTCGGAAACACGCCGTGCTTCGGCCCGTACAGATACTTGACGAGACGCCACATGCCGCCGAACCTGCCGTGACGGCGACGATGCGCGAGCATCAGCCGTACATGGAAGTCGAACACGATGGTCCAGAAAATCACGGTCGTGATCAGCATCGTGCCGGTGCGCAGCAGATAGCGGCCGATGCCGGGCTTCATCACCGCGTTCCACACGTCGTACGAGACGGCCTTGTGCTCGGTCTCTTCCATCGCGTGCCACATCCACATCTGCTGATAGCCTTCGACGGAGCCGTCGATCCGATGCTCGTGGCCGGACAGCAGCTGGTTCGCGAGAATGGCCGTGTAGTGCTCGAGCGCGATCGTGATCGCGAGCTGCATCGAATGCGGCAGCACCTTCTTGAACCAGCCGAGGATCGTCCACAGGCGCTTGTCGAGCTTGTGCGCCGGCAGACCGGATGCCTGCAGCAGATCGTTGTACTCGATGTGCTCGCGCGTATGCATCGCTTCCTGTCCGATGAAGCCCAGCACTTGCTTCTTCAGCTCCGGATCGTCGATGCGGTCGCGATAGTTGCGCACCGAATCCATGAAGAATCGCTCGCCGGCCGGAAACAGCAGCGACAGCGCGTTCATGAAATGCGTGACGGGCACGCCCTGCACGTGCCAGTCGCGCGCGCGCTCGGGCGGCAGCGCGAAGCGGACGTCGCGCCGCACCGGCATCATCTGCGGAGTGCTCATGACTGTTTTCCTCCTTGATTGCCTGCGTTGTTGTAGGTGGCGTGGAGCGGGGCGCTTGCCGGCGTGCCGAAGCGTGCCGCGCGGCGGCGCGCCTTCGCGGCCTCCTGACGCGACTTGAGCACGACGAGCGCCTGATAGGCGGCCGGCAGGATCCGCGCCATCCAGTCGGCGGCCTTCGCGTCGCGGCCGATCAGCACGCGGCGCTTGTTCTTGCGCACGCCGGCGAGGATCGTGCGCGCGGCATCGTCGGCGCTCGTGATGAAGAACTTCTCGAAGTCGTCCTTGCCCTGCTGTTCGCTTTCGATCATGAAGCCGACCATGTTCTTCGCGATCCGGCTCGACTGCGCGATGTTGGTGCGGATGCCGCCCGGATGCACGCAAGTCGCCGACACGCCGCACTTCATCATGTCGAGTTCCTGCCGCAGCGATTCGGTGAAGCCGCGCACCGCGAACTTGGTCGCGTTGTACGCGCTCATGCCGGGCTGCGCGAAGATGCCGAAGATGCTCGACGTGTTGATCACGTGGCCCTCGCCGGCGGCCTTCAGATGCGGCAGGAACGCCTTCGTGCCGTGCACGATGCCCCAGAAGTTGATGTTCACGATCCATTCGAGATCGGCGTAGTCCATCCCCTCGATCGTGCTCGACAGCGCGACGCCCGCGTTGTTGAAGATCAGGTTGACCTTGCCGTGCTCGCGCGCCGTATCGTCGGCCCACGCGAACATCGCGTCGCGATCGGCGACGTCGAGCACGCGCGAGCTCACGCGTACGTTCGGCGCGATCGCGCGGACGATCCGTTCGGTTTCGGCGAGGCCGACGCCGTTCTTGTCCGCGAGCGCGACGTGGCAGCCGGCCTGCGCAAGCTGCACCGCGAGCGAGCGGCCCATTCCGGAGCCGGCGCCCGTGATGGCCGCGACCTTGTTGGCAAAATCTTTCATGTCCTTGCTCCTTGTCCGGGTCAGGCTGCTTCGGCCGAAGCGGAAGCGCGAGGGGCGGGCGCCGCGGCCGCGTGCGCGGCATCGTGCGGCGCGCGATACGCGTGGTAATCGGCGATCGAGAAGTGCGCGGTCGCCTGGCGGAAGCGCCAGGTGAAGCCCGGCCACAGCGTCGTGTTCTTGCCGGTGCGCGGATCGAGGTACCAGCTCTTGCAGCCGCCCGTCGACCAGATCGCCTTCTTCAGCTTGCGCTGCAGCTCGCTGTTGAACTGCGCCTCGACGGTCGGGCGCACCTCGATCGCATCGGCGCGCTCGCGGTGCATGGCCTGCAGCGCGCCGAGGATGTATTCGATCTGCGACTCGATCATGAACACCATCGAGTTGTGACCGAGCCCGGTGTTCGGGCCGACGATCATGAAGAAGTTCGGATAGCCGGGCAGCGTCGTGCCGAGATACGCGTGCGCGCCGTCGCGCCATGCATCGACGATGTCGAGGCCGCCGCGGCCGACGATCGCGCCGCGCGGGAACGGATCGGCGACCTGGAAGCCGGTGCCGTAGATCAGGCAGTCCACCTCATGACGCGTGCCGTCGGTCGTCACGACCGCGTCCGCTTCGATGCGCGCGATGCCGGTCGTCACGACGCTGACATTGCTGCGCGACAGCGCCGGGTAATAGTCGTTCGAGATCAGCACGCGCTTGCAGCCGAGCGTGTAGTCGGGCGTGACCGCGCGGCGCAGCGCCGGGTCCGGCACCTGCTTGCGGATATGGCGCAGCGCGAGCTTCTGCACGTTCTTCATCAGCCCAGGATGGATCGCGAAGCCGAGCACGCGCGATTCGAGCATCCAGTAGAGTCCGCTGCGCACGAGCTTCTGCGTGAACGGCAGCGTGCGGAACAGCCATTGTTCGAACCGCGTGAGGCTGCGGTCGGGCTTCGGCATGATCCACGGCGGCGTGCGCTGGAACAGCGCGAGCGACTTCACGCGCGGCGCGATCTGCGGCACGAACTGGATCGCGCTCGCGCCGGTGCCGATCACCGCGACGCGCTTGCCTTCGAGCGGATACGCGTGATCCCACTGCTGCGAGTGGAACGCGCGGCCGCGGAAATCCTCGACGCCCGGAATCGCCGGCAGCGCGGGGCGCGACAGGCCGCCCATGCCGGACACCAGCACGCGCGCCGACAGCCGCTTGCCGTTCGAGAACGTCAGACGCCAGCGCTGCGCGCGCTCGTCGTATTCGGCGCGCTGCAGTTCGTGGTTCATCCGCAGATGCGGGCCGATCCCGAAGCGCTGCACGCAGTCTTCGAGATACGCGCGGATCTCGGGCTGCGGCGCGAACATGCGCGTCCAGCGCGGATTCGGCGCGAACGAGAACGAGTAGACGTGCGATTGCACGTCGCAGGCGCACCCGGGATAGTGGTTGTCGCGCCACGTGCCGCCGACCGAGGCCGCCTTCTCGAGCACGACGAAATCCGTGACGCCCGTCTGCCGCAGGCGAATGGCCATCCCGAGCCCGGCGAAGCCGGTGCCGATGATGGCGATGTCGATGGTTTCGTCCGGGCCGTCATGGCCGGGCGGGCCGAAAGGCAACGTGCGAGCATTCATCCGGGTGTCTCCGATTGGGCTCATTTTTTAATGTTACATTGGTTGATGTAACGATAGTGGGTGAGCCGGGAAATCGCAAGCCACTAGAAGCGCCGCTCTAAGGGCCGGAAGCCGCGCCCGGCAAGGCGCAGCGCGGTTTGGAACGGACGGCTTTCCGCACTGCGGAAAGCGCGCGGACGCCCGGCGCAGGCCGGAAAACGGCCGCGGTTTCGCGCGAGAACGGACGGGACGGCTGTTTGAAACGGAATCAGGGACGGACCGTGCGGGCGGTCGTCTCATGGAAAACCCCGGTCACGATGACGACTTGCGCGAGCGCATAGAGCACCCAGATCGCGGGGCCGATGCCGGGAAAACTGCCGAGAAAGCGCTCGACGCCGATCAGCGTGTCCGAGCCGACGAAGATCAGGCTGCCGATCGCGACGAGCGGCGCATGCGTATCGGCGGCAAGCGCGAAGCTCGCCATCGCGACGAGCACGAGCATATAGACCGCGACCGGCACCGCGAGCTGGCCGAGATGCGGGAAGAACGCGGCATAGAACGCGGGCGCCGCGATCCAGAGCACGACGAGCGCCGCCACGCGCCCGCCGTGCGGCCGGGCACGCCAGCGCAAGAAGATCGCGCAGTAGCACAGATGGGTCAGCAGGAACGCGCCGAGGCCGCCCATGAACGTGAACGGCGAGTCGGGCAGCGCGAGCAGCACGTCGCCGAGCACGGCGGCCGCGAGCGCCGCGACGAGCCACGCGCGTTCGCGCGGTGCGCGCAGCGTGCTGCCGGCGGCCAGCAGCACGATGCCCATCGCGGCTTTTGCGGCGAACTGTCCGCGATACGGCGCAGCGGCGAGCGACACGCCGTACAGCAGCGCGGCGGCGACGGCCAGCGGGCATAGTCGGCGATAGGTGGCGGGAAGCGTGGCGAGCAAGCGCGGTCTCCGGATCGTCGTTGTCGACGCGTGGCGGCAGCCGGTAGCGCCGACGCGCGGATCGACGGCCATTATCCGCAACAACGGGCGGGCCGAAACCGGCGAATCCTTCTAGTGCGCCGGTTTCCGCCGCCGGGCGCTCGCGAGCGCGTCGTGCCGCCCGTCGGCACGCGTCAGGTCTACTTCGCGGCGAGCGCGGCCGCGACGCGGCGGTCGATCCACGCATTGTCGGCGACGTTCAGCTTCTGCGGAATCAGCTTCGCCGCGAGAAACGCATCGGCGACACGCTGCTGAACCGCGACGATCTTCTCGTCGACCGGCACCGCGCCGAACGGCACGCGCTTGATCCAGGTTTCGACGAGCGGCGCCGGCATGCCGACAGTCGGCGCGATCAGCGCGGCCGTCTCGGCCGGATGACTGTTCACCCATGCACCGGTCTCACGCGCCTGCGCGAGAATCGCGGCAACCACGTCGGGATGCTGCTGCGCGAAATCGCGCGTCGCTTCGTAGAAGTTGTTGGTCGGCGTGAGGCCCGTGTAGTCGGACAGCGTGCGGATCTTCAGCGCGTTTTGCGCGGCCGCGTAATACGGGTCCCAGACGGCCCACGCGTCGACGTGCCCGCTTTCGAAGGCGGCGCGCGCATCGGCGGGCGGCAGGTAGACCGGGCGGATCTCGTCGTAGCGCACGCCGACCTTGTTCAGCGCTTCGAGCAGCAGGTAGTTCGCACTCGAGCCTTTCTGCAGCGCGACGCGCTTGCCGCGCAGCTCGGCCACCGAGCGGATCGGCGAATCGGCCTTCACGAACACGGCCTCGTTGTGCGGCGCCGGCGGTTCCGCGCCGACGTATACGAAGCGCACGCCGGCCGCCTGTGCGAACACGGGCGGCGGCGCGCCCGTATAGCCGAAGTCGATGCCGTTCGCGTTCAGCGCTTCGAGCAGCTGCGGGCCGGCCGGAAACTCGAACCATTGCACGTCGTAGCCGAGCGGCTTCAGCCGGGCTTCGAGCGAATGCTGCGCGTGGATGATCGCGAGCAGCCCGGCCTTCTGATAGCCGATGCGTACGACCTGGCCGGCGCTCGCCGGCGCGCAGACGGACGCGGCCGACAGTGCGACGAGTGCGGTGGCGACGGTGCGGGCGATCCAGCGGGGGAAACGAATCATCGAACGAACTCCATGCGTGACGTCTTCGGAGAGCGGCATGCCGCTCGGGTGGAAGAATCGTCGCATGGGCGTTCGCGCCCGCCAACGAAGCAATGCCGATATGAATATGAAAGCGGCGCGCTTATGCTTTGCCGCCGCTGCCGTGCGCCTCGGGCGCACCGGCCTGCCGCGCGGCTTCGTCGCTGAGCTTGCGATCGAGAATCGTCGCGACGCGGCCGCCGAGGTACGCGCTGGCCGCGTTTTCGAGCGCGCGGTTCATCTCCGCCTCGACGAATACGGCCGCGAGCGGACGCAGACGCCAGATCGCGTCGACGAGCGCCGGCACGTCGGTTGCCGGCGGCAGCGTGCCCGCATCGTAGCGGTCGAGCTGCTTGACGACGAGATCGACGAGCAGCCGCGCGACCGCGTCGAAGTGCGGGCGCGCGAGGCTGATCACGTCGAGCAGTTCGCGCGGCGGAATGCCTTCCTTCGTCATCGCGGCCGCCGCTTCGAGCAGCGCGGGGCTCTTCGCGACGAACGACATGCCGCGCCGCTCGAGCAGCCCCAGTTCGGTCACGCGCGCGAGCTGCGTGGGCGTCTGCGGCCCGAACATCTGCGCGAGCGCGGCCAGCGAATAGGTTTTCGGGCGTTCGTGCGACCAGCGTCCGCCGATCGCGTTTTCGAGGCCGAGGATCGAGCGCAGGTCGTGGCCTTCGTCGATCGCCTTGATCAGATCCTGGATGTTCGACAGCGTATAGCCGCGCGCGAGCAGATGATTGATCAGCTTCAGGCGCGCGACGTGCGTATCGTCGTAGATGCCGACGCGCCCGCGTTTCTCGGGCGGCGCCAGCAGCCCGCGATCCTGGTATGCACGGACGTTGCGCACGGTCGTGTCGGACACGCGCGCGAGTTCGTCCACCGTGTACTCGTTGCGGGTTTCGTCGGCGGCGGTGTCGGACGGAGGAGGAGTCTGTTTCGGCATGCGGCCATTCTAGCGCGACGCGCCTTGCGCGGGCGAGGCGGGCAGCGTGGCCGCGCCCTCGCCGAGCGGGCGCTGCAGCAGCGCGATGTCGATCCAGCGGCCGTGCTTGAAGCCGACCGCCTGCAGCGTGCCGGCCGGCGCGAAGCCGAAGGCGCGATGCAGCGACGTCGAGCCGCCGGTGCCGCCGTCCGCGATCGCCGCGATCATCTGCCGCCACGGGCCCGCCTCGCAGCGCGCGATCAGCGCGGCGAGCAGGGCGCGGCCGATGCCGCGGCCGCGCTGCGCGTCGTCGATGTAGATCGAATCTTCGACGGTGTATCGGTAGGCGTGCCGCGGGCGGTACGGCGTCGCATACGCATAGCCGGCGACGCGGCCGTCGCATTCGGCGACGAGATACGGAAGCCCGTGGCGCAGCACCGCGTCGCGGCGCGCGGCGAGTTCGGCGACGTCGGGCGGGACTTCCTCGAACGACGCGACGCTGTGGCGCACGTGATGCGCGTAGATCGCCTGGATCGCCGCGAGATCGGCGTCGGTCGCGTCGCGGACGGTACAGGCGGGAGCAGCGGACATGGCGAAGTCGGATCGGACGAAACCGCTACTATGCGGGCGCGCGGCCGGCAGGTAAAGCGGGCGGCACCGGCGCCTGCTCCGCGATCGGCGGGCGCGGCGCTGGCCCGGGTGTCGGCGGCCGTGCGAAGCGGCGCCGCCGCATCCGTCAGCCGCGCGTGCGCAGCGGTGCGTCCTCGACGAACCAGGCAAGCACGAACGCGATCGCGATCACCGTCGCCGCGGCCAGATAGACGACATGCAGGGAACCAGCGAACGCATGCAGGTATGCGCTGCGGACCGTCTCGGGCAGCTCCCCGAGCGTGCCGGGACCGAGCGCGGCCGGCAGCTCGGTGCCGGCCGGCAGCGCATCGATCAGCCGCGCGCGCAGGCCGTGCGAGAACAGCGTACCGAACGCGGCGACGCCGATCGAGCCGCCGATCGAGCGGAACAGCGTCGCGCCGGACGTCGCGACGCCCATGTGCCGGAACGCGACGGTGTTCTGCGCGGCGAGCGTGAGCACGGGCATCACCATCCCGAGGCCGATGCCGAGCAGCGCCATGTATGCGTACATCGTGTGCAGCGGCGTGTCGAGCGACAGCGTCGACAGCAGCACCATCGCGACGCCGCCGATCAGCGTGCCGGCGATCGGAAACGCGCGGTACGAGCCGAGCCGCGCGATCAGCCGGCCGCTCGCGACCGACATCGCGAGCATCCCGCCCATCATCGGCAGCAGCTGCATGCCGGCCTGCGACGGCGTCGAGCCTTTCACGACCTGCAGATAGAGCGGAATGAACGTGACCGAGCCGAACAGCGCGACGCCGACGACGAAGCCGATCGCGCAGCACAGCACGAAGGTGCGATGCCGGAACAGCTCGAGCGGCATGATCGGCTCGGCCGCGAGCCGTTCCTCGTACACGAACCCGCCGATCGCGACGAGCCCGAGCACGAGCGTCATCCAGAGCTGCGGCGACGACCACGGCAGCAACGAGCCGCCTTCGCTGGTAAACAGGATCACACAGGTGAGGGCGGTCGCGAGGAACGCGGCGCCCATGTAGTCGATGCGGTGCTTCACGTGCGCCGTATGCGGCCGGAACGCGATGCCGATCACGGCGAGCGCGAGAAAGCCGAGCGGCAGGTTGATCGTGAAGATCCAGCGCCACGACAGATGCTCGACGAGAAAACCGCCGAGCAGCGGCCCGACGATCGTCGCGAGCCCGTAGACGCCGCCGAACATCCCCTGATAGCGTGCGCGGCGATCGGGCGGGACGAGATCGCCGATCGCAGCCATCGTGACGACCATCAGGCCGCCGCCGCCGAGGCCCTGCAGCGCGCGCAGCGCGATCAGCTGCGTCATGTCCTGCGCGATCCCGCAGAGCGCCGATCCCGCGAGGAACAGCGCGATCGCGACCTGCAGCACGATCTTGCGGCCGTACAGATCGCCGAGCTTGCCGTAGAGCGGGAGCACGACGGTCGACGACAGCAGGTATGCGGTCACGACCCACGACAGCCGGTCGAGCCCGCCGAGTTCGCCGACGATCGTCGGCAGCGCGGTCGACACGATCGTTTGATCGAGCGCGGACAACAGCATCACCAGCAGCAGCGCCGCCATGATCGGCGCCGTCGGCGCATCGCGGCGCGCGACGGTGTCGACGGACGGCGAGGGAAGGATATCGGTTTGCATTGAATTATCTGCCATGGCAGGAAGTTGCTCGAAATATAGTCGTCGATAGATGACTAGTCAATTTCTGCTTGGGCTCGAATTGTTGCAGTCGTAACGGTGCGTTGCCGACTTGCCAAATTGATCGAGATCAGGGCGAAACGGGGCCGGACTCAAGTTTTCTGAAGGCGAACCGTAATCCAGAGTGCCGCGTCCGCCGGTCGCGGCGCTTTTCTCGATCCCGTGCCGTCATGAATCTGAACGCCCTGTTTTCCCGTTTCTCGATCCGCACCCGCATCTTTTCCACGCTCGGCCTCGTCGCGGGGCTGCTCGTCGTGTCGGGGCTGATCGGCCTCGCCGGCATGCAAAGCTCGAACCGCGCACTCGACGAGGCGTACACGCGCCAGCTCGCCGCAAAGACCGCGCTGGCGGCCGCCACGCTGAACCTGACGATCGTGCGCACCACGCTCGATCGCGCCGTGCTGCATCCAGAGGCGCCCGACCTGCCCGAGCTCGTCGCGAAGGCCGAGAACTACCTCGCGAAGGCGAATGCCGCATGGGGCACGTACGCGGCGATGCCGCACGATGCCGACGAAGCGCCACTCGCGAGCCGGCTCGACGCCGCGCGCCAGGCGCTGATCGGACAGGCGCTGAAGCCGCTCGCCGATGCCATCCGCGAAGGCCGGCGAGACGACGCGGACCGGCTGCTGATGTCGGTCGCGCCGCCGCTGTCGGTCGCGCTGACGCGCGCGACCGATGCGCTGGACACGTTTCAGGCCGCACGCGGCCGCGCCGTCTACGACGCCGCGCAAACGCGCTACGACTGGCTGCGCGCCGGCGCGATCGCCGGCATCGCGCTCGGCGTTGCCGCGTGTCTCGGCTGCGCGATCGGCCTGCACTTCGCGATCACGCAGCCGGTCAACCGGCTGCTCATGCATTTCCGCCGGCTGTCCGACGGCGACCTGACGTCGGAAGTGCGCTGGACGTCGCGCGACGAGATGGCGGAACTCGTGAAGGGCGTGACCGGCATGCAGCGCAGCCTCGCCGATACGGTGCGCCAGGTTGCGCACGGCTCCGACGCGATCTCGACCGCGACGCACCAGATCGCGGCCGGCAATACGGACCTGTCGCAACGCACCGAGGAACAGGCGGCCGCGCTGCAGCAGACTGCGGCGAGCATGGAGCAACTGACCGCGACCGTGAAGCAGAACGCCGATCACGCGCTCGAGGCGCAGGCCTGCGCCGACGACGCGCGCGAGATCGCGACGCGCGGCGCGACGGTCGTCGGCGAAGTGATCGGCACGATGGGCGAGATCGACCAGAGTTCGCAGAAGGTCGCCGACATCATCGGCACGATCGAGGGCATCGCGTTTCAGACCAACATCCTCGCGCTGAATGCCGCGGTCGAAGCCGCGCGCGCGGGCGAGCAGGGCCGCGGCTTCGCGGTGGTCGCCGGCGAGGTGCGTACGCTCGCGCAGCGCTCGGCGTCCGCGGCGAAGGAAATCCGCACGCTGATCGGCGAGTCGGTCGAGCGCGTCGCGAACGGATCGCGGCTCGTCGGCGTCGCGGGCGAAACGATGCGTGACATTCAGCAGGCGATCGCGCGCGTCGCCGGCATCATGACCGAGATCGCGGCCGCGTCGAACGAGCAGCGCGACGGCATCGAGCAGGTCAATCGCGCCGTGTCGCAGATGGATCAGGTATCGCAGCAGAACGCTGCGCTCGTCGAGCAGGCGGCGGCTGCCGCCGCGTCGCTCGAAGAGCAGGCCGAGGGCTTGCGGCGCGCGGTCGGCGCGTTCCGCGTCGCCTGAGCCGGCGCACGCGGCCGCGTCAGGCGGCCGTCAATTGCGCGGCGGCGCGCGCCGACGCGACGATCAGCAGCTTCATCGTCGCGCGCGTCGCGCCGACGAACAGCTTGCGGGCCGCGCGCGCGTCGAGCGACGCGAAGTCGACCTCGGTGAGGATCACGCACGGCGCCGACTGTCCCTTGAAGCGATGGATCGAATCGAGCAGCACGTCGCCGTCGCGATACTCGGGGTTGCCGAACAGGTCGTACGTGCCGGTGAAGCGCTTGAGCCGGTGCGGGCCGAGCTGGTCGAGCGGCGCGAGCACCGACCCTTCGCGGCCGCGGTACGACAGCACCGCGATGTCCTGCTTGCGAAAGCCGAGCGACAGCGCGTGCGTGATCGCGCGCTTGGTCGCGTCGATGCAGGCGTCGGCGAGCGTGTCGGCCGACGCATCCGGTTCCCCGTATGCCGACACCGACGGATCGGACCCGTCGAACGGGCTGCCCGAGCGCAGTTCGCTCGCGAGCGGTTCGACGCGCCCGACGATGTCGCGCACGAATTCGAGCACGTCGCGCGGGCTGCGGTAGTTCGTCAGCGCCTTCAGCGTGACCCAGCCCGACAGCGCGACCGGCTCGCGCATGTACAGGTTCTGCAGCGGATCCTCGAGCCACCACCATGCGCCGTCCGCGGCGAGCAGCCGCTCGAGCGCGGCGGCCCATGACGCGTGGAAATCCTGTCCTTCGTCGACGATCAGCACGTCGAAGCGCCAGCGGCCGGCGATCGGCGTCTGCGCGAAACGCGCTTCGAGCTGCTCGAACGCGCCGGGCGCCTGGAAGTCCGGCACATAGCCGCCGTCGCGCGCGACCCAGTCGCACAGCTGGTGGTAGTTCGCGACCGTCGCGCCCGCCGGCGCGATCCGCGCGATGTAGTCGGCGAGCGGCCGGTTGAAGCAGACGTACAGCACGCGCTTGCCGGCCGCGACCGCATCGCGCATCGCCTGCACGGCGAGCTGCGTCTTGCCGGAGCCGGCGGTGCCCGTCACGCGCAGCCGGAACGGCGTGAACTCGAGCTGGCGCGCCCAGGCGGCAAGGCCGCCCGACAGCCGCGTGACGAGCGTGCCGGCCTGGCCGACGAGCGCGCTCGTGTCGGGCGTCAGCGCCAGCTCGTCGGCGAGAAAGTGGTGGATCCTGGCGGCGTTCGGCAGCGGCGTTTCGTCTTCGGGCAGGATCTGCAAAATCACCTGCGCGAGCTGCGCCTTGCGCGACGCATCGACGATGCGGTCGGCCGCGACGCCGGCGATCGCGGTCTGGCGGATCGCGTAGTCCGGGCAATACAGCAGCGCGTCGATCCCGTAGACGCCGGCGCCGAACGCGGCCGTCAGCCGGCGATGCAGCGTTTCCTGCGTGCGCGCGAGCTGGATCGCGACGTTGCGCTCGGTCTGCAGATACACCTTCACGAGCCCTTTCGGCGTCTCGCGCAGAAAACCGGCCTTCAGTTCGATCAGCAGCACGCGGCCGGCCGGGCTCACGACGACGAACGCGGTCTCGCCGAACACCGAAAAACCCTGGTCGGCGCGCGTCCAGTGCACGCCGTGGTAGACGGTGTAGCCGTCGGGCAGCGCGTGTTCGAGTGCGGCGAGCGTTTCGCGTTCGCGTTCGGCAGCGCCGGTCGCGGCGAGATTTTTCCAGTCGTCAGGGATGAGGCGGGCCATGGAGTCGGGCGGCGGATGCCGGCGTCGCGTGAACGGGTCCGGCTATTGTACTGACGAAGCCGCGGGCGGCCGCCGTGTGCGGTGTTATCCGCGTGCGAGCCGCTTCGCGAGATCGGCGCTGAGGATCGCCATGCGCGCCGGCTTCTCGTAGCAGACGACGTCGAACGTACGGATCACTTCGCTGATGTCGGCTTCGCTCGCGCGGCCCGTCAGCAGATCGCCGGTCAGCACGAAAATCGGCGCGCCCGGATTGTCGGAGGTGCGCACGGCCTTGATCGCGGTCGCGGCCGTGCAGTCGTCGAACAGCCACTCGGTGACGACCGCGTCGAACGCCTGACCCTGCAGCGCATCGACGAAGGCGGTCAAGCCGTCGAACGACGCCGTCGCGAAGCCCTGGCGCTCGAGATAGCGGCACAGCTCGGTCGCGCTCACGCGATCGGGATCGATGACCGCGACGACGAGCTTGTCGCTTTCCGCACGGCGCGGATAGATTTCGATCTTGTGCACGTCGTACGCGTTCTGGTACAACACGCCGGTGTGGCGCAGCACGCGCCAGCGGCCGTTCTGTTCGTACGCGACGAATTCGGGGCGCGCGCCGGCTTCGAGCGGCGCGCCGATCCATGCGGTGCACGGGATCTCGGCGACACCGGCATAGAGAATCGCGTCTTGCGAGCACGCGCCGACCATGCCGGGGTCGAGCGTCTGGGCGCCGAACAGCTGGGCGGCCGGTTCGCCGTACGCTTCGGCGACTTTCTTGATCTGCGCGAGTGTCCACGGGCTGCTGCCGCGCAGCTTGCGGTGGCCTTGTGAAAAACTCAGGTCGAGGATGCGGCACAGCTCGGTGGTCTGCTGGCGCTTGCCGATGCCGTTGCGGGTCATCAGCTCGCGCACGCGCTCGGCAACCGCGAGGGAGTCCGTGGTGATTGCTTCGGTGGTCATGCTACGGGAGCGGATCGGGTCGAATCGAATGACGTTCAGAACGACGCCTTGCGGCGGTCTCGGCGGACAGTCCTGACGGATGTCCAGTGGCGAGCCGACCGGCCACGCGCAGAAAAGATAACTTTACCGCAAAATGGCTTTCGCTCCTTGTGCAGATCGGTGCGTTTCTGTGAAAGGTGTATCCCGGCATTACGGCCGGGCATGCGTTAGCCGGACATTCCTACCGAACAAGAAATAATGACGACAATTTACCCGCTGCACGATGCGCTCACGCGCGCCGACGCGCCGTTTCCGACCGAAGCCGACGTCGTGATCGCCGGCGCCGGCATCATGGGGTGTGCGGCCGCGTACTACCTCGGACAGCGCGGCCTGAAGGCCGTGGTGCTCGACAAGTCGCGCATCGCCGGGCAGCAGTCGACGCGTGCATGGGGCTTCGTGCGGCAGCAGGGGCGCGAATCGGCAGAAGTGCCGCTGATGATGGCAGGCATGCGCATCTGGGAAAAATTAGAGGAAACGCTCGGTTTCGATCTCGAATGGCGGCAAGGCGGCTGTCTCTATATTGCGGACAACGAAACGGATTGGCAGTCGTTTCAGGCGTGGCTCGCCGTCGCACGCGAGCACGGGCTCGATACGCGCACGCTGACGCGCGCGCAGATCGACGAGCGCGTGCGCGGGCTGTCGACCGATGCGCGCACGCTCGGCGGCCTCTATACCGAAAGCGATGGCCAGGCCGAACCGCGCCGCGTGGCCGCCGCGTTCGCCGCGCGCGCGATCGAGTCCGGCGCGCGCTTCTTCGAAGGCTGCGGCGTGACCGCGATCGAGACGGGCGGCGGCGCGGTGACCGGCGTGGCCACGGAGCGCGGCACCATCCGCACGCGGCGCGTGATCTGCGCGGCCGGCGCGACGAGTTTCCGGCTGCTCGACGGCGTCGGCATCCGGCTGCCGCAGCAGGCGGTGCGCGGCACCTGTATGCGCACCAATGTGGTGCCGCCGGTATCCGCGTCGACGATCTGGGGGCATGGCCTCGGCATCCGGCAGCGCAAGAACGGCGCGATCAATCTCGCCGACGACATGCAGGTCGACGTCGATCTGACGCTCGGCCACTTGCGCGGGCTTAGCCTGTTCTGGCCGGCGTTCTGGTCGCAGCGCGAGAAATTCCGTCTGCATCTGAACGGCGCCGCGTGGCGCGACGTGCTTGCGCGGCTCGCAGGCGGCCTCGACGCGATCGAGCCGCGCGATCCGTTGCCGCAACCGAACCGTTCGCATGCGCCGCGCGCGCTCGAAAAGCTGAAGGCGATCTTCCCCGTGCTGAAGGATGCGCAGATCGTCGAGGCCTGGGCCGGGCTGATCGACGTGCTGCCGGACGGGATTCCGGTGATCGACGCACCCGACACGCCGGCGGGCCTCACGATCGCGACGGGATTCTGCGGTCACGGCTTCGCGATGGGGCCGATCGTCGGGCGGCTGCTCGCCGAATGGATCGACACGGGCGCACCGTCGCTCGATCTGTCGGCGTTTCGCGCGCGACGTTTCGTCGACGGCACGATGGTGCCGCCGCGCAGCATGCTGTGACGGACGCGTGCGCGCCGCCGCATCGTAGAATCGAGCCCGCATCGTTCAGGAGACTTCCCGTTGGCTTCGCCTTCCGCCCAGCGTCGTTCACTGCGTTCGCGGCTGCGCCGCGCGCGCGATCCGTGGCAGGCGCCGCGCACACGCACGTTGTTTACGCGTCCCGCGACGTCGCCGCGCCGCACGCTGCTGTTTCGCCTCGGCGCGGTGCTGCTGCTGTGCGTGCTCGCGTTCTTCGCGCTGTATCTCGATCGCGACGGGCTGCGCGATTCGACGAAAAGCACGCCGATGAGCATCGCCGATCTCGTCTATTTCACGATGGTGACGGTCGCGACGGTCGGCTACGGCGACATCGTACCCGTCACCGCGCGTGCGCGGCTGATCGATGCGTTCTTCATCGTGCCGATCCGCATCGTCATCTGGTTCATCTTTCTGGGCACGGCGTATCAGTTCGTGATCCAGCGCGTCATCGAGGAATTCCGCATGAAACGGCTGCAAAAGCAATTGACCGATCACATCGTCGTGTGCGGCTACGGGCTGTCCGGGTCGATCGCGGTGCGCGAGCTGCTCGAAAGCGGCGTCGAGCCCTCGACGATCATCGTGATCGATGCGCAGCAGCAGGCGCTCGAAGCGGCGACCGCGCTCGGCGTGACGGGGCTGCTCGGCGATCCCGCGCAAGAGGATCTGCTGCGCCAGGCGCAGGTGCGCGCGGCGAAAGCCGTGATCATCTCGGTGACCGACGATCCGACCGCGATTCTGCTGACCTTGTCGGTACGTAGCATCGCGCCCGAGACGAAGATCGTCGTGCGCATCCAGGAGAATCTGTATCAGCGGCAATTGCGGCAGGCCGGCGCGGACGTGATCGTGTCGTCGACGAAGATCGGCGCGCTGCTGCTGGCCGATGCCGTGCATAGCCGCTATATCGTGCCGTTCGTGAACGACATGCTGTCGACGCGCGGGCGCGCGACGCTGGTCGAGCGCGAGGCGCTGCCGCACGAGGTCGGCTGCATGACGAACATGGTGCCGGGCGCGATCGTCGTCGGCCTCGATCGCTGCGGGAAGATCCAGTCGTTCTACGAGGATCCGCCGTGCCGGATCGAGGCGGGCGATACGCTGGTCGTCATTCAGTCGGCGCGGATTCCGGATGCGGATGTTTGAAGGTTTTTTAAAACATGCCGGTTGAGCCTATGAGAACCTCTCATAGAAAATCCAAGCTTCACAGCCAGTCTGAAATCGTCGGACGCGTTCAATCGGACAATATCGTATCGCCCTAAAGTTTTCCCTCCGTATGCCGATACTTCCGGGTTGGGCAGCCGAATTAGGGCCGCCCGAAATAACCCGTTCAATTCGATAAGGAGAAAAAATGAGTATCGCGAGCGACGACGCCGTTCAGGGGGGCGGCGGGCTGATGTCACTTGGTAAGGCTTTCGGGTTCTACGTGGGAGCCGTGGTCGCATTGATTGCTGGCGCAGTGATCGCTGGCATAAGCAAGGCAGTGATCGTCTACTTTGTCGTTTACTTCGCCTGCGGTATTTTCTTGAACCGTACGGTGTTGCGAAATTTGATCACGTTCCATCCGGTCTATAACACGCTACACAACGTATTCTCGACTAAAGTCCGCGCGCTGATATTCTGGCCGATTTCCTATCTCGTCCTGATTGGCAAGATTGCGGTAGTCCGCGCGATCTGACCTGGCGCCGCCGAGCGCGGCACGACCTCACGTATCCGGTCTCGCGATGTCGACGCTCGATGCTCGGCAATGCGTCGGGCGATGAACGGGCGCAGTCGTGCCGCGCGGCCAAACCTACCCACGCCCCACAAACGGCATCGTCGTCGCCATGATCGTCATGTTCAGAATGTTCGCGTCCAGCGGCAGGCTGGCCATCTGCACGACCGCGTTCGCGACATGCGCGACGTCCATGCGCGGCTCCGGCGCCATGCTGCCATCCGCCTGCGGCACGCCTTGCGTCATGCGTTC
Source organism: Burkholderia multivorans ATCC BAA-247 (assembly GCF_000959525.1). Lineage (NCBI taxonomy): Bacteria > Pseudomonadati > Pseudomonadota > Betaproteobacteria > Burkholderiales > Burkholderiaceae > Burkholderia > Burkholderia multivorans. The sequence continues at coordinate 1,606,264 of NZ_CP009831.1, read as the reverse complement.
CGTGAGCGCGGTCGCCGCGTTGCCGATGTCGATCTGACCGCAGGCGATGTTGTACGCGCGGCCGTCCAGCGCCAGCGACCGCGTGATTCCGGTCACCGCATGCTTGGTGGCCGTGTACGCGATCGTCTCGGGGCGCGGCGAGTACGCCGAGATCGAGCCGTTGTTGATGATGCGGCCGCCTTGCGGCGTCTGCGCCTTCATGATGCGCCAGGCCGCCCGCGCGCAGAGGAACACGCCGGTCAGATTGGTTGCAACCACGGCGTTCCAGACGTCGAGCTCGTATGCGTCGAGGGAAACGGGCGGCGCGTTGCGTCCGGCATTGTTGAAAAGCACGTCGAGCCGGCCGAACTGCTGCTCGATCTGCGCAAACGCGTGGTCCACCGACACTTCGTCGGTGACGTCGGCGGGAAACACGTGCGCGTCGCCGCCCGCGGTGTGAATCGCTTCTTGCGTTTCGCGTAACGACGCTTCCGTACGCCCGATCAGCGCGACGGTGAATCCCGCGCCGGCGAGCGCGACGGCCGCCGCACGACCGATGCCGGATCCGGCGCCCGTGACGGCTGCGAATTGCTTCGAGACAGACATGGCTTGAATTCCTGCTAGGTTGAAGGGGGGGCGCAGACGCACGCGCGATGTCGTCGCAAGCTTCCGTCGCCTGTGACGCGACATCGTACACGCGCCTATTTCTTTCGCGCCGGTCCCGATTTCCGCTGGCGCGCGCCGGCCTCCGCGAACAACTCGACGACGACGTCACGCAGCCAGCGGTTGCACTCGTCCTGATTCACCCGCGCGTGCCACAGCATATGAATCGGTGCGCCGGGTAGCGTCACCGGCAGCGCACGCCAGCTTAGCGAAAACGGCGTCGCGAGCTGCAGCGCGAGATGCTCCGGCACCGTCGCGATCAGGTCCGTGCGTTGCAGGATATAGCCGACGCTCATGAAGTGCGGCACCGTCAGCCGCACGTTGCGCGTCACGCGACGCCGCTTCAACCATTCGTCCACTTGTCCATGGCCGGTCCCGGCCGACACCACGACCAGATGCCCGGCGTCGCGCCACGCGTCGAGCGTGAGCGGCGCGGCCTCGAGCGGATGCCCGCGCCGAAACAGGCACACATACCGTTGATCGAACAGCCTGCGCTGATAGAAGCCGCCCTGCAGTTGCGGCAGCAGCCCGATCGCGAGGTCGACGCGACCCTCGGCCATTTCGTCGCCGAGGTTCACGCTCGTGTTGCGCACGGTGTTCAGCACGATGCCGGGCGCTGTCTGCGAGAGGCGTTCCAGCAACGCCGGCAGGAACACGACTTCGCCGATATCGGTCATGCCGATCGTGATCGTGCGCACGGCGTGCTGCGGGTCGAAGCCGGTCTCGGGATTGAGCGCGGCGTGCAGCGTCGCGAGCGCGTGCGAAACGGGTTCGGCCAGACGCAGCGCGAACGGCGTCGGCACGACACCGCCCGGCCCGCGCACGAAGAGCGGATCGCCGAGCCGTCGACGCAGCTTCGCAAGCGCGTTGCTCACGCCCGGCTGACTCATGTTCATCTGCTCGGCGACGGTCGACACGCGCCGTTCCTGCATCAGCCGCTGGAACAGCAACAGCAGATTGAGATCGAGGTCGCTCAGTTCCATGGTTGGCGTGGCTCCCGATTATTTCATTCAGTGATGAAGCGGATTCCATGCATTTTATTGTGGGATGAAACCCTGCTTCCGACAATACCGGTACGACGCCTGCGTTCGACCTGACTGCGGCGTCCGCCGCGTCCCTGCGGAACCCACAATCTGAATATCGGAGACACCTTCATCATGCAGACGAATCTGACGATCGCGATCGTCGGCGCCGGCATCGGCGGCCTGACGCTGGCGCTCGCGCTGCGCGAGCACGGCATCGACGCGCAGCTCTATGAACAGACCGGCGAGTTGCGCGAAGTCGGCGCGGCCGTCGCGCTGTCGGCCAACGCGACGCGCTTCTACGAACGCATGGGATTGCGTCCGCAGTTCGACGCGGCGTGTGCGGAGATTCCGGCTCTCGTCTATCGCGACGGACGCAGCGGCGCGGTGATCGGCCATCATCGCGGCGAGCCGAGCTATCGGCGGCAATTCGGCGGCGCGTACTGGGGCGTCCATCGCGCCGATCTGCAGGCCGTGCTGTCGAAGGCGGTCGGTCTCGACTGCATCCATCTCGGCCATCGTCTCGTCGATCTCGCGCAGCATCCGGATCACGTCACGCTGAGTTTCGACAACGGCCGGCGCGTCGAGGCGGATCTCGTGATCGGCGCAGACGGTGCGCGCTCGATCACGCGGCGCTGGATGCTCGGTTACGACGACGTGCTGTATTCGGGCTGCTCGGGTTTTCGCGGCGTGGTGCCGGCCGAACGCATGGACCTGCTGCCGGATCCCGAGACCATCCAGTTCTGGATCGGGCCGCACGGGCATCTGCTGCACTATCCGATCGGCGACAAAGGCGATCAGAACTTCCTGCTGGTCGAGCGCCACCCGTCGCCGTGGCCGTCGCGCGACTGGGTCATGCCGGCAGAAGAGGGCGAGCAGCTGCGACTGTTCCGCGACTGGCATCCGGCGGTCGTGCAGATGATTACCGCCGTGCCGATCAGTCAGCGCTGGGGCCTGTTCCATCGGCCGCCGCTCGGTCGCTGGAGCCGCGGACGCGTGACGCTGATCGGCGATGCCGCGCATGCGCTCGTGCCGCATCACGGGCAGGGCGCGAACCAGTCGATCGAGGATGCGGTCGTGCTGGCGGCGCAACTGGCAAAGGCCGGGCCCGGCAACTGGCGCGAAGCGCAGGAAGCCTACGAGCGCCTGCGCCGCGGTCGTACGCGCAAGGTGCAGTACGCATCGATCTCTGCCGCCGACGTGCTGCATCTGCCTGACGGGCCCGCCGCGCAGGCGCGCAATGCGCGTCTCGCCGAGCGCGATCGCGTGCTGCATCACCTCGACTGGATTCATGATTTCGACGCGCTCGAACAGACGCCGAGCGAGCGGCAGGGCGGGACGTGGCTGTGAGCCGGGCAGACACGATATCGGCACCGTGACGCCGCGGTGCGCCGCGGCGGCCGGCATTATCCGGATGGGCAGTTCGGCGCATGGCCGATCGACGTCGGGCGCGATGAAAAACGGGCGGCCAGCGCTGCCCGTCTCGCTTCACGCACGCCAGCGCAGACGTCAAGCCCTGCCCGAGCAGCCCGCGCCGCACGTCCCGCGTATGACCGCTGTCGACGATGCATCGCTCGGCGTGACGAGGCTGCTCGGCGATCGCGCGCAAACGGATCGGCTGCGTCGAGCGCAGTTGCGCTCGTCGTCGTTCAGTCGGCCCGGATGCCGGATGCGGACGCCTGTACCTCGTCGTCGGCGCGCTGCGCAGCTTCGTCGAAACGCGCGAACGCATGCAGCAGCCTCACACGTAGCGCGCCGAGCCGCGGATCGCCGCGGTCGCGCGGCCGCGGCACATCGACACGAAACGCGTCGTCGAGCCGGCCCGGATTCGGCGCGAGCAGCAGCACGCGATCGCCGAGATACAACGCTTCGTCGAGATCGTGCGTGACGACGATCGCCGCCATCCGGCGTCGGCGGACGACGTCGAGCAGCAGCCGCTGCAGGCGCATCCGCGTGATCGCGTCGACTGCGCTGAACGGTTCGTCGAGCAGCAGCAGATCGGGTTCGCCGAACAGCCCGCGTGCGATTGCCGCGCGCTGCGCCATCCCGCCCGACAAGGTAGCCGGCAGCTGCTGCGCGACATCCGCCAGCCCGACTTCGTCGAGCAGCCGTGCGACGCTCGGCGCACGTCCGCCGCGCGGCCCGGCCGCGAAGCCGACGTTGTCGGCGATCGACAGCCACGGCAGCAGCCGCGGCTCCTGGAAAATCAGCCCGATACGCGGCGACGGTGCGGCGAGCGCGACGCCGTCGAGCGTCACGCGGCCGCGAAACGCGGTATCGAGACCGGCGACGATCCGCAGCAACGTGCTCTTCCCGCAGCCGCTCGGGCCGACGATACAGACGATCTCGCCGTGCGCGAGCTGCAGCGCGATGTCGGCGAGGATCGGGCGGTCGCCGTAGGACTTGTGCGCGATCCGCAGGTCGAGCAGCGGCGTATCGGTCGCGCGGGCCGCATCGGGCGACGGCAGGCGCGCGCTCATCGCGATGCGTCCCGCGACGTGCCGGCGGTCGCGTCGCGCCAGCCGAGCCAGTGCAGCTCGATGCGCCGCATCGCGCCGTCGGTCAGCTTGCCGAGTAGCGCGAGCAGCAGGATCGCGCCGAATACGAGATCGGGGCGCCCGGTTTCGCGGCCGTCGCTGAGCAGAAAGCCGAGGCCGCGCGTGGCCGCGATCAGCTCGGCCGCGACCATGAACATCCACGCGAGGCTCAGGCCCGTGCGCAGGCCCGTGACGATCTGCGGCAGCGCGGCCGGCAGCAGGATCCGGCGGAACAGCGCGAGCGGGCGCAGGCGGTACAGCGCGCCGAGCTCGATCAGCTTGCGATCCACGTTGCGTATCCCGGCGACCACGGCGAGATGAACGGGGAAGAACGCGCCGATCGCGATCAGCGTGATCTTGGGCGCTTCGTCGATGCCGAGCCAGAGTAGCAGGACGGGCACCCACGCGAGCGACGGGATCGCGCGCAGCGCCTGGAACGTCGGCTCGAGCAGCGCGTCGATGCGCCGGCTCACGCCCATCGCCGCGCCGACGACGAGCGCGAGCGACGCGCCGATCGCGAAGCCGGCGGCCACCCGCAACGCACTCGCGCCGACGTGGCGCGCGACGCGCGCGGCGCCCATTCGCGCGAGCGTATCGAATATCTCGCTCGGCGCGGGCACCAGATTGGCCGGCAACCCGCCGCGCCGCACGCCGAACTCAATCAGCGCGAGCGCGGCGAACGGCAGCGCGATGCCGGCGATGCGCCACGCGCGCAACGGGTCGCGGCACGGCGCACGCGGCGGCGCGCAAGGGCGGCGGACGAGCGCGTCGTCGCGCGCGACGGTAGGCGAGAGCCGCGACATGTCAGTGCGACGCGGTGGCGATCGGGCGCACGAACGCCGGATCGATCAGCGTATCGACGATCTTCGCGGGATCGACGCCCGGCTTGATCAGTTGTTCGGCCGTCAGGACCGGTGCGGCGGCCTTCAGCGCCGCGCGCTGGCGCTCGCCGGGCACCGGGTCGCCGAAATCGTTGCGCTGCAGCTGCAGCGTCGCGACCTGCAGCGACACCTTCGATTCGTCGGCGACGATTCGCGCGGTTTCGTCCGGATGCGCGACGATCCATTCGCGCGCGCGCTCGTAGACCTGCAGCACGCGCGTGACGGCCTCCGGATACTGGCGCGCGAACGCGTCGCGCACATTGAGCAGCCCATACGTGTTGAACGCGACGTTGCGATACAGCAGGCGCGCGCCGTCGTCGAGCTGCGCGGCCGCCATATGCGGATCGAGGCCGGCCCACGCGTCGACCTGACCGTTCGCGAGCGCGGTGCGGCCGTCCGGATGCTGGAGGTTCACGAGTTCCACGTCGTCGCGCGTCAAGCCGACGGTATGCAAGGCGCGCAGCGTGAACAGGAACGGATCGGTGCCGCGCGTTGCGGCGATCTTCTTGCCTTTCAGATCGGCCAGCGAGCGGATCGGCGAATCCTTGCGTACGACGAGTGCGGTCCACTCGGGGCGCGAGAACACATAGACGGCATGGATCGGATTGCCGTTCGCGCGCGCGAGCACCGATGCGAGACCCGCTGCGGACCCGAAGTCGACCGCGCCGCTGTTCAGGTATTCGAGTGCGCGATTGCTGCCGAGGCTCAGTACCCAGCGCACCGACGTGCGATCGGCCTTGAACGCGTCTTCGAGCCAGCCGAAATGGCGGATCACGAGACTTTCGGGCGAGTAGTACGCGTAGTCGACGCGAATTTCCGCGGGGGCGGCCGCGTGCGCACACGGCGACACGACAGCGGCGAGCGCGACGGCGAAAGCGGCCGCGGCTTGCCACGCGCGGAACCAGGACAGCTTCATCGTGAGATCTCCGGAAGGGCGGCAACGTGCCGCGAACAGGCAGGATGACCGAGCACTGTACCGAAGCGCCGGCGCGGCGATAACCAAGAAATCCGCGATTGCACATGCGTGCGGCTGCTAAGCGCGACGCGCGCGCCGTTATCGTGCACGCCGAAAAATTTATCGATTTATATCGGTTGGGATACCGACGCCGACCGCCCAGAATCTTCGCTGCCCGCACACGCGCGCGGCGCATGCGCGCCGATCGCGCGGTGCCGATACCGCCGGTTCGCCGGTGCAACGAGGGAGTGCAATGAGTTCGATCGATCTGAATGCCATCACGCCGGTTTCCACGCCGATTCGCTCCGCAAGCGATGTCGCGCGTCTGATCAACACGACGGATGCGTCCGTCAGCCACGCGCGCATGATCGTGCTGCTCGCGCTCGGTGGCGTGTTTCTCGATGCGTACGACCTGACGACCTTGTCGTACGGCATAGACGACGTCGCGCGCGAGTTCGCGTTGACACCCGCGCTGACCGGGCTCGTCGGTTCCGCGATCATGATCGGCACGATCTTCGGGAGCCTGCTCGGCGGCTGGCTGACCGACCGCATCGGCCGCTATCAGGTCTTCATGGCCGACATGCTGTTTTTCGTGATCGCCGCGATCGCGGCCGGCCTCGCGCCGAACGTGTGGGTGCTGATCGGCGCTCGCTTCGTGATGGGGCTCGGCGTCGGCATCGACCTGCCGGTCGCGATGGCGTTTCTCGCCGAATTTTCGAAGTTCGGCGGCCGCGGCAACAAGGCGTCGCGGCTGGCCGCGTGGTGCCCGATGTGGTACGTCGCGTCGTCGGTCTGCTTTCTGCTGATCTTCGGCCTGTACTTTCTGTTGCCGGCCGAGCATGCCGGGTGGCTCTGGCGCGCGTCGCTGATTTTCGGTGCGGTGCCGGCGCTCGCCATCATTCTCGTGCGCAACCGCTTCATGAACGAATCGCCGCTGTGGGCCGCCAACCAAGGCGATCTCGCGAACGCGGCGCGCATTCTGCGCGAGTCGTACGGGATTCACGCGCACGAAGCGCAGGACCGGCCGCGCGAGCCGAGCGCGCCGCCGGTGCGGATTCGCGCACTGTTCGAGCGGCCGTATCTCGGCCGCACGATCGTCGCGAGCGTGATGAATCTGTGCATCCCGTTCGAATACACGGCGATCGCGTTCTTCCTGCCGTCGATCCTGTCGCAGTTCCTCGGTGCGGGCGCGTTCGAGACGATTGCCGCGTCGCTCGCGCTGAACGTGCTGTTCGCGTTCACCGGCGGCCTGCTCGGGATGCGGCTCGCGTACCGCTATCCCTCGCGGCACGTCGCGATCGCCGGCTTCGCGCTGCAGTTCGTCGCGCTCGTCGCGCTCGCGCTGGCCGGGCATCCGCACGGTGCACTCGCGGTCGGCTTCGTGCTGCTGATGCTCGGCACCTGGCTGTTCGCGGAAGGCTTCGGCCCCGGCGCGCAGATGATGATCTATCCGACGCTGTCGTATCCGGCGACGATCCGCGGCACCGGCGTCGGCTTCGGCCGCTCGCTGTGCGGGATCGGTCAGGCGTTGGCGCTGTTCGTACTGCCGATCCTGCAGGCGCGGCTCGGTACCGACATGTTCTGGGTGGTGGCGGTCAGCGCAATCACGCCGATCGTGTTCCTGCTGATCGTGCGCTACGAGCCGACCGCGCGCGACATCGATGCGGATCCGCACGCATGAGCGGCGGCATCGGCGGCCGCGGCCGCCGATGCCCTGCGGCGGTCAAACGGATGCATGTGCGTCACGCTCGCTGCGCGCGAGATCGCGAAAGCGCGCGGCCGGATGCGTGTCCGGCAGTCGTGCGGAGCCGCCGAACAGCTTTTCCCGCAGCGTGCCGGGCGCGTATGCGTTCGGGTACACGCCGCGTCGCTGCAGTTCCGGTACCAGATAGCGCACGACGTCCTCGAACGTCTCGTGCGCGACGGCATACGCGAGATTGAAGCCGTCGACGTCGGTCGTGTCGACCCACTCCTGCAGGATGTCGGCGACGGTCTGTGCGGACCCGACGAAGACTGGCCCCATGCCGCCGATGCCGCCCCACGCCGCGAGCTCCTCGATCGTCCACGTCGTATCGCCGCCGGCCAGATGCTCGACCGCCGACACGATCGCGTTCGTGTCGACGCGCTTAACGGGATCGGTGCGCGCGTACTGACCGAAGTCGATGCCGGTCCAGCCGGACATGAACACCAGCGAGCCGTCGTACGAGACGTAGCGGCGGTATTCGTCGAACTTCGCCTGCGCCTCGGCGTCGGTCTCGCCGACGATCACCGTGACGAGCGTGTAGATCAGCACGCTGCGCGCGTCGCGCCCGGCCGCGACGGCCTGCGTGCGGATGTCGGCGACGTAGCGCGCAAGCTGCGCGCGCGTCGGCGCGGCGACGAACACGCATTCGGCATGCCGAGCGGCGAACGCCTTGCCGGGGCCCGATGCGCCGGCCTGGAACAGCACCGGCGTGCGCTGCGGCGACGGTTCGCACAGATGGCAGCCGGGCACCTCGAAGAACCGCCCCTTGTGGCCGATGTCGTGCACTTTCTCCGGATGCGTGAACACGCGGCCGTCGCGATCGCGGACCACCGCGCCGTCCTCCCAGCTCCCCTCGAACAGCTTGTACAGCACCTCGACGTATTCGGCCGCGACCGCATAGCGATCGTCGTGCGTACGCAGCCCGCGATCGCCGACGTTCTTCGCGCCGCTTTCGAGGTACGACGTGACGATGTTCCATGCGAGCCGGCCCTTCGTGTGATGATCGGCGGTCGACAGCCGGCGCGCGAACGTATACGGATGCTCGAACGTCGTCGACGCCGTGATGCCGATGCCGAGATGCTCGGTCGCCATCGCGATCGGCGCGGCGAGCTGCAGCGGATCGTTGACCGGAATCTGCGCGGCCTGGCGCAGCGCATGGTAGTGACTGCCTTGATAGACGTCGTAGTAGCCAATCACGTCGGCGATGAAGATCGCATCGAAGAACCCGCGTTCGAGCACGCGGGCAAGGTCGGTCCAGTAGTCGAGATCCTTGTACTGCCACGAGCGGTCGCGCGGATGCGCCCACAGCCCCGGCGACTGGTGGCCGACGCAGTTCATCTCGAACGCGTTGAAGCGAATGGTCTTGCTCATCGCGCCGCTCCCGCGACGCCATCCGTGCCGTTGCCGACACGCCAGACGAACGGCGGCGTGCGGCCGTTGATCACCCAGTCGCCGACGATCCGCGCCTTGTAGACGAGCGGGTTGTGCGACGACACCGTGCGTGCGTTGCGCCAGTGGCGGTCGAGCGCGGTCGCGCTGCGTGTCGCCGACGCGCCGAGCGCGTCGAACAGCCGCGTCGCCGCGCGCAGCACGAGATCGGACACGACGAGCTGGCTTTGCGCGGATTCGATTTCGGCCGCAACGTTCGCGGCCAGCTCGGCCGCATCGTCGCCGCCGAAGTGCGCGTCGTACGCGAGCTGCAGCGATTGCGCGGCGCGCAGCGTGAGCGCCTCGGCGCCGTACGCCCACGACGCGATCTCGCCGATCACCTGCTGAAGCTGCGCGTCGTCGGCCGCGCGCGCGGCATTGCCGTGGCTGTACACGCGCGTGCGGCCGCGCACGCGCTCGCCCGCGTCGCGCACGATCGCGCGTCCGATGCCGGCCAGCGTCGCGACGTGGAAGAGCTGGTAGAACGCGGTCTGATACTTGAAGCGGCGTGCGAAGTCGATCACGTCGTCGGCGTCGACCGCCGCATCGACGAAGCGCGTCGTACCGCTGCCGGTCGTCGTCTGCCCGAAGCCGTCCCAGTCGTCTTCGCGGATCACGCCGGGCTGTGCGGTCGCGACCGCGACGATCACGTCGCTGCCGTCCTCGCGCTGCGCGAAGACGTCGATCCAGTCGGCGAACAGGCTGCCGGTGCTGTAGAACTTCCGGCCGTTCAGCACGAGCCGGCCGTCGCGGGCCGATAGCGTCGTGACGGTCCGGCCGAGCGGCACGTCGCCGGCCTCGGTCCACGCGTTGCCGACGAGCTGGCCGCTCGCGAAGCGGTCGAACCATGTCGCGCGTGCGGGGCCGGGCGGCGCGTTCAGCCAGTCCTCGACGAAGGCGAAGTGTCCGCGCAGCGCCTGCGGCAGATTCGAATCGGCGGCGCCGAGTTCGATCAGCAGACGAAACAACTGCGGCAGCGATGCGCCTGCACCGCCGTCGCCGACCGGCAACCGGACCGCGCCGAAGCCCGCGGCCTTCAGCCAGCCGATCGCTTCGTGCGGCAGTTCGCGACGGCGTTCGCGATCGGCAGCGCCTGCGGCGATCCGGTCGAAGATCGGGCGAAAGCGGCGCGCGAGCGTGTCGTAGTCGGTGCCCGCGGAGAGGTCGGTGTCGATGTGCGACGAAGTCATGCGGCGTTCCTCGAAAGGCGGCGCGGTCGCGCCGGGCAGGCCAGTATAGGAAGCGCGCCGCGCGCATTCCAATAACGGATTCGCACATCGTTATCGTCGTCAGGCATGACGCGCGCGCTGCGCGCCGCGGCGACACTCGAGCAGCGATTGCGACGTCATGGCGCGCAGGCGGACGGCAGCCTGTCGTTTGTGATCCGAACGAATATCGTTACGACGATCGCTCGGTTGGCCGTGCCGACGCGCGCTGCTAGATTGAAGGCTTTCCCGATTCGACAGGAGTGCCCGATGTCAGACACGAGCGCGACGATTCACGAACCGCCGGCCGATACGCAAGCGCAGACCGCCCGCGTGATCGCCGACGATGCCCAGGCGATCGCTGCCGCGCATGCGCTCGCACAGCGGCTCGCGGCAGGCGCCGCCGATCGCGATCGCGAGCGGCGGCTGCCGTACGACGAAATCGAATGGTTCTCGCAGTCGGGGCTGTGGGCGATCACGGTGCCGAAGGCATACGGCGGTGCAGGCGTGTCGCATCTGACGCTGACCGAAGTCGTGAAAATCGTCGCGGCAGCCGACGCGTCGCTCGGGCAACTGCCGCAGAACCATTTCGGGCTCGTCGACGTAATCGCGCTGACCGGAACCGACGCGCAGAAGCGCTACTTCTTCGGCGAAGTGCTGCGCGGCAAACGGTTCGGCAACGGCTTCTCGGAGAAGGGCACGAAGCACGTGCTCGATCTGAAGACACGCGTGCGTCGCGACGGCGACGACTATGTGGTCGACGGCACGAAGTTCTACTCGACCGGTGCGCTGTTCGCGCATTACGTGCCGGTGCTCGGCCTCGACGATGCGCAGCGCGCGTGGCTCGCCTACGTGCCGCAGCCCGCACGCGGGCTCACCGTGATCGACGACTGGTCGGGGTTCGGGCAGCGCACGACCGCGAGCGGCACTGTCGTGCTCGACGGCGTGCGCGTGCCTGCGTCGCATGTGCTGCCCGCGCATCGTGTGTCGGACGAGCCGACGCTCAACGGTCCGCTATCGCAGATCATCCAGGCGGCAATCGATGCCGGCATCGCGAAGGCCGCGATCGACGATACGCTCGCGTTCGTGCGCACGCGTACGCGGCCGTGGGTCGACAGCGGCGTCGAGCGTGCGTCGGACGATCCGCTGCTGCTGCGCGAAGTCGGCCGTCTGCATATCGAGCTGCATGCGGCGGAAGCGCTGCTCGAGCGCGCGGCGCGCACGCTCGACGAAATTCGCGCGCGCGACACGGTGACCGACGACGACGTCGCACGCGCGTCGGTCGCGGTCGGCGAAGCGAAGGTGCTGACGACCGAAATCGCCCTGCGTGCGGGCGAGAAGCTGTTCGAACTGGCCGGCACGCAGTCGACACTCGCCGAGCACGGTCTCGACCGACACTGGCGCAATGCGCGCACGCACACGCTGCACGATCCGGTGCGCTGGAAATACCATCTGGTCGGCAACTACTATCTGAACGGCGTGCGGCCCGCGCGGCACGCGTGGAACTGACATCGCGTGGCGACGCGCAGCGCGGCGCATGCGGCCGTATCGCGCACGCGCCGCATCGCGTTACTTCACGCAGTCGAGCGTGTACTTGAGCCCCGGCGCGAGCAGCCCGCGCCACACGTCCCACGTATGGCCGCCGTCGACGATGCGCAGCTCGGCCGGATTCTGCGCGCGCCGCAGATGCGTGTAGAGCAGGCTCGATTCGGCCTGGATCGTCAGATCGTCGTCGCCGGCCGCGATGAACATCGGCACGCGCCACGTGCGCGCGAAATAGCCGCGCATCAGCGCGGGATAGTTCAGCTCGTGCCACACGCGCGCGTCGAACTGGCGATCGCCGAACACGCCGACGTAACGCGCCGCCGAATTGAGCGGCGGCTCGTTCGCGTAGATCGCGGGGCTGAGCAGCATCGCGCCGCAGAACAGCCCCGGCTCGAGCAGCGCGAAGCGCAGCGCGCCGAAGCCGCCCATCGACACGCCGCCGATCGCGCGGCCGGCGCGCTGATTCGATACCGCGAAGTGCATCTCGACTTCGGGCAGCAGGTCGTTCAGAAACGCGCTTTGCATCTTCTCCTTGCGATCGACGTACCAGTCGGTGCCGCCTTGCGGCATCACGATCACGACCGGCGGAATCTCGTGGCGTTCGATCAGCGTGTCGGCCGTCGCCTGCAGCCGGCCCTGCGTGATCCAGTCGTTCGCGTTGCCCGCGTTGCCGTGCAGCAGATACATCACCGGATAGCGCGCGCCTTCCGCGTTGTAGCCGGGCGGCAGGTAGACCGTATACGACCAATCGCGCTGCAGCGACGCCGAACGGAACGTGCGCAGCACGATGCTGCTGCCGGGGTTGAGGGTCGCGCCCGACGCGGCCGGCGTGGCGATCGACGACGCAGCCGCGCCCGATGGCGCGGTGGACGCGACGGGCGTGGCGCGCGCGGTGGCGATGGAACCGGCGATCAGGGCAAGGGCGAGCGGAACGGCGAGTCGACGCATGGCGAATCGGGTCAGAAAAGGCGCCGCCTATCGTAGCAGCAGACGAGGGCGCCGCATGTCAGCGCCGCGAACCGAACGGCAGCCGCGCGATGAGCGGCGCATAGAGTTTCGCGACGAGATACAGCAGCCCCATCGCGACGACGTCGGCGGCGAGCCCGAGCGGCACGTTCAGATAGCCGTCGGTCGCCTGATACAGCACCGAATCGACCGCGAGCGAGATTCCGGTGCCGGCAACGAAACACAGCAGCCCCTGCCGGCCGATCGTGCCGATCCACGGCATCGCGTGCGCGACCTTCTTCATCCAGCCGAGGTGCACGAGCTTCGCGGCGAGCCACGCGATCGCGAGAAAGTTCGCGAGCCGCAGCGCGCCGAGGTTCTGCTTGATCGACGGATCGGTCGGGAACGGCTCGATGCGCAGCCGGTAATACGCGCCCGCGGCGACGATCGCAAGCGCCGCGACGCTCAGCAGCCAGCCCTGCGGCTTCGGCGCGAGCGTCTGGTAGACGGGCTGGCAGCGCGAGATCACGCCGAGCACGAACAGAAACTGCCACGCGAACGGATTGAAATCCCACGGTACGCCGTCGACGGTCGGCAGGAAGCGCGCCGCATGCGGCGCCGCGTACCAGAGCGATCCGCTGAACGCGAGCAGCAGCCACGGCTGCGTGCGCGCGAGCGGCAGCGCGAGCGGCGCGAGCAGCGCGAAGAACGCGTACATCGGCAGGACCGACGCGAGATACGGCTGACGGCGAAACAGCAGGATGTCGCGCAGCGCGGCGAGCGGCCGGTGCAGCAGCCCGTCGAGATCGTTGGTCGGCATGTTCGGCCCGTCGATCGCGAACGCGTTCAGCACGGCCGTGATCAGCAGCATCAGCCCGGCCGTCACGAGGAACGCGCGGTAGATCTCGAACGCGCGCCGGATGAAGCGCTGGCGCGCTGCCGATTCGTCGTGGCGCTCGGCGAGCGAGTTGTAGGCGATTGCGGTCGCGAAGCCGCCGAGGAATACGAACACCTCGGCCGCGTCGCACAGCGCGTACGCGTGCAGCGTCACGCGCGACAGGATGCTGCCGCCGATATGGTCGACGACGATCACGAGCAGCACGAGGCCGCGGAAGAAATCGAGTTCGGCATAGCGGCCGGCCCGGGCGGGCGCGGTCATCGCGCGTCCTCGCGGCCGGCGCGGGCGCAGGCACGGCGGCAACGGGCCGCGCGGGGTTCGGGGTGAAGCATGACTGCGTGACGAAATGATGATGGATGCGCATTGTGCCACCGATGCGGCCGCTTCCGGGTTTACGCGAATGGCGGCCCGCCGCGCCGCGGCCCGCAAGGCAGCCGCGGCGGGCGGCCGGACACGCAGTTGGAAGGGCGCAACGCTTTGTCTGCCAGGCATGCGCGTCGGTGGACGGCCGGATTTCGACGTGACACCATTTCGTCGTCGCGCGGCTGCACGCCGCGCGGTCCGCCGCGCGGACCAGCCATACAACAAACCAACAATTGCCGGGCACATGCCAGCCCGGTGCCGGGTTCCGGAGATCCGACATGAGGAAGCACGTCATTTTTGCCGCCGCGCTCGCCGCGTTTGCCGCGCCGGCCTTCGCGCAGGACAGCGTGACGCTGTACGGTGTGATCGACGAGGGCTTCAACTACACGAACAACGTGAGCGTCAACGGCGCGGGCAAGGCCGACTACCAGCTCGCGAGCGGCTATGCGCAGGGCAGCCGCTGGGGGCTCAAGGGCAGCGAGGATCTTGGCGGCGGGCTGAAGGCGATCTTCACGCTCGAAAGCGGGTTCGACGTGAACAACGGCCGGCTCGGGCAGGGCAGCCGGATGTTCGGCCGACAGGTGTTCGTCGGCCTCAGCGCGTCGCGTTTCGGCACGCTGACGTTCGGCCGCCAGTACGATTCGGTCGTCGACTATCTCGCGCCGCTGACCGCGAACGGCAACTGGGGCGGCACGCTGTTCTCGCATCCGTTCGACAACGACAACACCGACAACTCGTTCCGCGTGAACAACACGGTGAAGTACGCGAGCCCAGACTGGAACGGGCTGTCGGTCGGCGGCACGTACAGCTTCAGCAATAGCACGGGCTTCTCGAACAACCGTCAGTACAGCCTCGGCGCGCAGTATTCGCTCGCCGGGCTGCAGGTCGCGGCCGCGTACCTGCAGGCGAACCATCCGGGCGCCGGCGGTGCGGGTGCGATCGCCGCGGACGACGCGAACTTCGTCGCCGAGCGGCTGCGGGTCTTCGGCGGCGGCCTGAACTACACGTTCGGGCCCGCGACGGTCGGCTTCGTCTACACGAAGACCGACGTGAAGAACCCGGTGTCGACCGTTTATCTGCCGGCGTCGACGTTCGCGGGCCTCGGGCTCGGCGCGACGAAGTTCGACAACTTCGAGGTCAACGGCAAGTATCAGCTGACGCCCGCTTTCTACGTCGGCGCGCAGTACGTGTATACGGACGGCAAGTTCGATGCGGCGACCGGGTCGATCAAGCCGAAGTACCACACGGTCGGGCTGATGGCCGACTACAGCCTGTCGAAGCGCACCGACGTCTACCTGCAGGGCGCGTGGCAAAAGGTGGCCGGCGATCGCACGGGTACCGCGGCCGACGGCGGCTACGTGGTCGGGACCGACGGCCCGTCGTCGTCCTCGAACCAGTTCGCGGTGCGCGCCGCGATTCGTCACAAGTTCTGACGGGCGGCCGCGCGACGCGGCCCGTCAGGTCGCGCGGCTCACGTCGCCGAGCGTCTCGGCGAGCCAGTCGACGAAGATCCGCACGCGCGGCGCCAGATGGCGGCCGTGCGGAAACACCACCGCAACCGGCAGCGGCGGCGCCTGCCATTCCGGCAGCACCTCGACCAGCGTGCCGTCCGCGAGCAGCGGCTCGAGGCCGTCGCGCGGCGCCTGGATCATTCCGAGGCCCGCGACGCAGCACGCGAGATACGCCTGCGAGCTGTTCACCGACACGATGCTGCGCATTTTCACCGTGTGGACGTCGCCGGTGTCCATGTCCGTGTATTCCCAGTCCAGTTCGCGGCCCGTGCGGCTCGAGAAATAGCCGACCGCGACGTGGTCCGGCAGTTCGTCGGGCGTACGCGGCAACCCGTGGCGCGCCGCATAGTCGCGCGACGCGCAGTTGAGCTGCGCCATCTCGCCGATGCGCCGCGCGACCAGCGACGTGTCGGAGAGCATGCCGACGCGCACCGCGCAGTCGATGCCGTCCGCGACGAGGTCGACGAAGCGGTCGGTCGTGCTGACCACGACGCGCAGGTCCGGGTAGCGCGCGTGGAAATCCGGCAGCGCCGGGATCACGCGATGCAGCGCGAAACGCTCGGGCAGATCGACGCGAACGACGCCGCGCGGCGACGCGCCAGCCTCCTCGAACAGCGTTTCCGCGTCGTCGAGATCGGCGAGCAGCCGCACGCAGCGCTCGTAGTAGGTCGTGCCTTCGGCGGTCAGCCCGACGCGACGCGTCGTCCGCTGCAGCAGTCGCACCTTCAGATGCTTTTCCAGATACTGGACCGCGTTGCTGACGGTCGGGCGCGGCAGTTGCAGCTGCTCGGCCGCCTTCGTGAAGCTGCCGAGATGGGCGACGCGCGCAAAGATGCGCATTGCTTGCAGATGATCCATGCGGGGAGCGAAAGCCGGCGGGTTGGGACAGCCTCCATTGTTAATCAGCGTCGAATGATTTGGTTGCGCGTTTCGCGTTTATCGCGCGCGGCGTTCCGTCGAGAATGCGGTCCATCGGTCACCACGCGAAGGAACGCATATGAACACACGTCAACTGGGCCGCACGGGCCCGCAGGTATCGGCGATCGGGCTCGGCTGCATGGGCATGTCGGATCTTTACGGGCCGGCCGACCGCGGCGAGAGCATCGCGACGCTGCACGCCGCGCTCGATCACGGCATCACGCTGCTCGACACCGGCGATTTCTACGGGATGGGCGACAACGAAATGCTGATCCGCGATGCGCTGCGCGGCCGCACGCGCGAGCAGGTGCTGATCAGCGTGAAGTTCGGCGCGCTGCGCGATCCGGCCGGCGGTTTCGCCGGCTACGATGCGCGGCCGGTCGCGATCCGCAACTTCGTCGCCTATACGCTGAAGCGGCTCGGCACCGACTACATCGATCTCTACCGGCCGGCGCGCGTCGATCCGGCGGTGCCCATCGAGGAGACGGTCGGCGCGATCGCCGATCTCGTCAAGGCGGGCTACGTGCGCCATATCGGCTTGTCGGAGGTCGGCGCCGACACGCTTCGCCGCGCGGCGGCCGTCGCGCCGATCGCGGATCTGCAGATCGAATATTCGCTGCTGTCGCGCGGGATCGAGGACGCGATCCTGCCGACGTGCCGTGCACTCGGCATCGGTGTGACCGCGTACGGCGTGCTGTCGCGCGGCCTGCTGGGCGGCGGCTGGAGTACGGCGCAGCCGCGCGAGCGCGATTTCCGCGCAGCGAGCCCGCGGTTCCAGGGCGCGAATCTCGAACACAATCTTGCCCTCGTCGGCGCGTTGCGCACGATTGCCGACGAAAAGGGCAGCAACCCGGCGCAGATCGCGATCGCCTGGGTGCTGTCGCGCGGCGACGACATCGTGCCGTTGATCGGCGCGCGCAAGCGCACGCAGCTCCAAGACGCGTTGCAGGCGTCCTCGATGCAACTAACGGTCGATGACATCGCACGCATCGAAGCGGCGGTTCCCGCCGGGGCGGCCGCGGGCGAACGCTATCCGGCCGCACAGATGGCGCACCTCGATAGCGAGCAGGGCGGCGGCCGGCACGCGTGACGATGTGGTGCGTGCGGGGTGGGGGTGGAGGGCGTAGGGGCCACTCGCGGCGGCCGGTGATTCGCCGGTGTGATTCGCAGCCGCGACAGGCAATTCGCGGAATCGACCTTTGACCCGCACAGCACGGCAACTGGCGGCCGGCGACCAGTCGCACGCCGTCCGCGGCCTCCACGCGACCCGCAATCTTGCGACTCGCGAGCAGCCTGCAACCTGCAGCCCGCGAGTCGCAGCCGTCGGTCCTAGCCCGCGACCCACGACCCACCGCCCCGAGCCAGCGTCAGGCAAAACCAGATAGTCCCCCGCTGCGCCACCGTGCACGATACGCCGCGTATCCATCGGGACGGATGAACCTGCACATGCCACTTCACACGCTGACGGTCGTCGCGGCGATCTTCCTGCTCGCCGGCGCGGTCAAGGGAATGATCGGCCTCGGCCTGCCGACGATCGCGATGGGGCTGCTGACGCTCGCGATGCCGCCGTCCGCGGCCGCGAGCCTGTTGCTCGTGCCGTCGTTCGTCACGAACGTCTGGCAGCTCGCGATCGGTCCGTCGTTCGGGCCGCTGCTGCGCCGGCTGTGGCCGCTGCTCGCGGGGCTGACGCTCGGCACGCTGGCCGGCGGCCTGCCGGCGCTCGCGACCGGCAGCCGATGGACGCATGCGGCGCTCGGCGTCGTGCTGATCCTCTATGGACTGTGGGGGCTCGCCGCCGCGCGGCTGCCGGCGCCGGGTCGCCACGAACGATGGCTGTCGGCGGTCGTCGGCTATCTGACCGGCGCGGTCACCGCGGCGACCGGCGTGTTCGTCGTGCCGGCCGTCCCGTATCTGCAGGCGCTGCGGCTATCGAAGGACGACCTGATTCAGGCGCTCGGCCTGTCGTTTACCGCGTCGACGATTGCGCTCGGCTTGCAACTGCGCGTCTCGGGTGCGCTGCAGACGGTCGATCTCGGCATGTCGGCGCTCGCGCTCGTGCCGGCGCTCGCGGGCATGGCAGGCGGCCAGTACGCGCGGCGCGTGATGAGCGAGAAGGCGTTCAGGCGATGCTTCTTCATCGGCCTGCTCGCGCTCGGCGCGTACATGGCCGCGTCCGGCTGGCGCTGAGCGCATCGTGCGCGTCGTCCGCGCCGCGCGAACAGGCACGCCGGCGCACGACGCGGCCGCGCTACAGCTGCGCCTCGATCGCCGCCTTGTCGATCACGGACCAGACCCGCCGGATCCTGCCGTCGCGAAACGCATAGATCACGTTTTCGCAGAACGTCACCTTTCGACCGTTGACCGGCAGCCCCAGAAACGTGCGGGCCGGCGAACACGCGAACTGCAGCCGGCACGCGATGTGCGGCGGCGCGCTGACGAGCAGTGCGATCTCGAAATGCAGATCCGGAATGTCGCGGAAATCCTGCTCGAGCATCGCGCGGTAGCCGGACAGGCCGAGCGGCCGGTCGTTGTGGATCACGTCGTCGCCGACGTAGCGGCCGAGCGCCGCCCAGTCCTGCCGGTTGAGGCAGTCGATATACGCGCGGTAGTGCGCGGCAAGATCGGTATCGGTCATCTGTGTACCTCGTCGTCGGTCGACAGTGGCATCGTGCCGGCCGTCGCGCTGCCGTCGACCGTATTCATTGCGTCGGCGTATCCCCCGACAGGAACGCGACGAACTCGCGCGTATATTTCGGCAGCGCGTCGAACGACCGCGCGCAGAGTGTCAGCTTCCGGTGGCTCCACGAATCGGACAGCTCGACGAGCCGCACGTCCATCGTCTGCATCGCGCGTTCCGCCGCGTGGCGCGACACGATGCCGATCCCGACACCGCTTTCGATCACGCGGCAGATCGCGTCGAAACTCTTCAACTGCACACGATAGCGGATCCGCTTGCCGAGCGCGCGAGCCTGATCGGCGAGATGGACCTGCAGCGCGCTGCCGTCGGTGAGGCCGATGAAATCCGCATCGACGATCTCGTCGAACGCAACCGCGTCGCGCGATGCGAGCGGATGGGCGGCCGGCACGACGACGATCAGCCAGTCCTCGCGAAACGGCTTCTGCTCGAGGCCGCCGAGTCCGACCGAATCGGCGACGATGCCGAGCTCCGCCGTCTTGCTGCGGATCGCGTGCACGATCTCCTGGCTCGAGCGTTCCTCGACGCTGATCGACAGCTTCGGATGGCGCGGCAGATACTCGGCCAGCGCGTCGGGCAGATATTCGCTGAGCGACGCGGTGTTGCACAGCAGCCGGATATGGCCGCGCAGCCCGAGCCCGTACTGCTGCAGTTCGCCGCGCATGTGGTCGATCTGCTGCAGCACCGTGCGCGCATGGTGTTCGAGGGCATGACCGGCGTCGGTCGCATGCACGCCCGCCTTGGTCCGGTGCAGCAGCGGCACGCCGAGCTCGTCCTCCATCCCGCGAATGCGCTCGCTCGCGGCCTGCAGCGTGATGTGCGTGCGCTCGGCGCCGCCCGTGATCGTGCCGGCCTCGCAGATGTTCAGGAAAAGCCGCAGGTCGGTCAGGTCGAAGCGCATGGCGGGGCCGGGTTGTTGTGTGATCGCCGATAAGGTAGCAGGGAATCGGGCGCGCGATGCTCAGGCGCTGCCTGAGACGCGATTCGCCGCTTCCGCATTTTCAGGATACGGCCGGCGACCGATGATGCTGACGTCAAACGCGAAGGGGAGACCGTCATGCAAATCGATTCGTTGTGGGGCGTGTCGTTCAAGATCGCGCTGCATCTGCTGTTCCTCTGCATCGGCATCGCCTACGCGTGCTCGGAACTGATCGACTGGATGCGCTGAGCGCCCGCGTTGGCGGCCCGCCGACGCGGCGGAAAATCATGCCGATTTTCCGAGAAGACGCGGTCATCGCTACCTGAATCGCACGGGGCGCGGGTCACCCATATCGTCCGGCTCCACGACCGGTGATCGTTTGTCATCATTGTTTGCATCCGGTTACACGTCGGCCGTTCCGTTTTTGAGATGCTTGAAAGCTTGTAAAACGGACACCGGTAGCACCGGTTCGACGATGGAAAAGCATCGACTCTATCGCCGCGCGGCATGGGCATCCGGCCTTGCTGCCGTGCTCGCGATGGCCGGCTGCGCGAGCACGCCGCCCGTTCCGCCGAGCGATACGCTTGCCGGCTCCGCGCGACAGGCGGCGCCGGCGCAGCCCGCCGCGGCATCGGCAACTGTGCCGGCGCCTGCGCCGATTCTGGTCGCGCACGACTACGTGGTAAAGCGCGGCGACACGCTGACGGGCATTGCAAACGCGAACGACTGCAGCGTCGCCGATCTGCGGCTCTGGAACAAGCTCGGCGCGCGCAGCAGGCTGCGCACCGGGCAGGTATTGCGGATCGTGAAGCAGGACGTGCAGCGGCCGTCGGCGACGACGGGCAGCACGCAGGCGACGGCACCGGCCGCCGCGAGCGACGCGACGGCCGCCGCGCGGCCGAGCGAGTCGAGCGAGTCGAGCGCCAGCGATCGCGAGGTCGTCCAGCAGACGAAGCGTCACGCGCGCGGCGTCGCGCTCGCCTGGCCCGCGCACGGCCGGATCGTCGAACCGTTCCGCCCCGGCCAGAACCGGGGGATCCAGATCGCGGGCCGCCCCGGCGACCCGGTACGCGCGGCCGCCGACGGCCGCGTGATGTATGCGGGCACCGGGCTCAACGACTACGGCAGCCTGATCATCGTCCAGCACAACGCGGATTTCCTGACCGCGTACGCGCACAACCGCAAGCTGCTCGTGAAGACGGGCGACGTCGTGCATCAGGGCGACGAGATCGCCGAGATGGGCGACCTCGACAACTCGCGCGTCGCGCTGCTGTTCGAAGTGCGGCGCGACGGCAAGCCGGTCAATCCGCTGCCGTATCTGCCTGCGCCGCAGGGCTGAGGCGCGAACGCGCAGCCGCGCCGCTGGAACGCGGCGGCGCTCGCTGATACGCTAGGGTCTGTTCATCGCGCCTCACGGGTGAGGCCGTCGGTGCGTGCGTTCGCGGTGGGCGGCGGCTGCCGCCGCGAAGCATGCGCCGATGCGAAGGCGCGCGCATCGTCGATGTGCGCCGTGCGATGCGATCGATTCCGACAGAACATCACGCCATTCATGGAACACTCACCGACACGCCGCTCGCTGTTGCTTGCCGCCGTTGCGGCACCGTTCGTCGCCGCGTGCACGTCGGCGCCCGTCGCCGACCAGGGACGCGTGCATCGCGCCCAATCCGAACTCGCCGCGCTCGACAAGGCGTCGGACGGCCGGCTCGGCGTCGCCGCGCTCGACACGTCGACCGGCGCGCGCATCGCGCACCACGCGCGCGAGCGCTTTCCGCTGTGCGGCACGTACGCGGTCGTCGCGGCCGCCGCGATCCTCGCGCGTGCGTCGCTCGACGCATCGCTGCTGCCGCGCCGCATTCTCTACCGCCGTTACGGGATCGTCGCGGGCTCGCCGGTGACCGAAAGCCACGCGGACACCGGCATGACCGTCGCGCAGCTCTGCGCGGCGATGCTCGAGTCCGGCGACAAGGGCGCCGGCAACCTGCTGATGAACGTACTCGGCGGCCCGCAGGCGGTGACGGCGTTCGCCCGCGAAAGCGGCGATACGACCTTCCGTCTCGATCGCTGGGAGCCCGAGCTGAATGCGGTCGGGCCCGGCGACGTGCGCGACACGTCGACGCCGGTCGCGATGGTCGACACGCTGCAGCGGCTGCTGCTCGGCGATGCGCTGCGCGAGCCGCAGCGCGCGCAGCTGATCGACTGGATGACGGCCGGCGCGCGCGGCGACGGCACTGCCGCGGCCGTGCCGCCGGGCTGGCGCGTGGCCGCCAAGCGTGGCGCGGGCGGCTATGGCACGACGACGGACGTCGCGGTGCTGTGGCCGCCGTCGCGTGCGCCGATCGTGATGGCCGTGTCGTTCACGCAGCCGCGCGCCGATGCCGCGCCGCGCAGCGACGTGATCGCCTCGGCCGCGCGGATCGTCGCGAACGCGCTGACGGCAACCGCATAGCGCGCCCGGCGCGGCGCCGGCACTCGCGTCGAGCGGGCGTTTGCCTTATCGTGTCGGCAGCGCGTGCCGCCGCCGGCGCGCCGTCTTTCCGCTCACTTCGCTTCGCCATGCGCCGACTTCCGCCTTTGCACGCGCTGCAGATCTTCTCGACCGTCGCCCGTCACGGCAGCTTCACGCGCGCGGCCGAGCAGCTGTGCGTGACGCAGGGCGCGGTGAGCCGGCAGATCCAGACGCTCGAGGCGCATTACGGCTTCCCGCTGTTCAAGCGGCATGCGAAGGGGCTGACGCTGACGGCCGAAGGCGAACAGCTGCTGCCGGTCGTCAATGAGAGCTTCGCGCGGATCGAGGACATTTCGTCGAAGCTCACGCGGCAGCGCACCGACCTCGCGTTAAAGGTGCCGACCTGCGTGATGCGCTGGATGCTGCCGCGCATCATGCGCTTTCAGGGCGAGCATCCCGATCTGCACGTGCAGATCACGACCGCATGGCAGCACGTGGTCGACTTCTCGTCCGAGCCGTTCGACGCAGCGATCGTCTACGGCACGTCGCCGGGCGCCGGCGTGGTCGCGCTGCCGCTGTTCGGCGAGCGGCTCACGCCCGTGTGCGCGCCCGAGCTGCGGCAAACGGCGCCGCTCGACGCGGTCGACGACCTCGCGCGCCATACGCTGCTGCATCCGACGCGCGACCATCGCGACTGGCGCGCATGGCTCGAGCACGCGGGCGTGCGCACGGTCGATCCCGAGCGCGGGCCGACCTTCGACACGCTCGATCTTGCGACGAACGCCGCGATGCAAGGCTTCGGCGTCGCGATCGGCGACGTGACGCTCGTCGACGACGACGTCAGCGCGCGCCGGCTCGAACGGCCGTTTGACATCGTGCTCGAGACGGGCGCGCGCTACTTCTTCGTGTACCCGGAGAGCGGCGGCAGCCAGCAGAAGATCCGCGCGTTCAGCGACTGGATCGCGCGCAATCGCGATTGATGCGGTGCGGCGCGCGGCCGCCCGCTTACTGATACGTGACGATCGCGATCATCGGCGAGCGTTCGCCGCCCGGGCGCGTCGGTAAAACGATTGCGCGCGACGCCTGCGTAAAGGTCGTCGTCCGTACCGGCTGCAACGTCGCCGCGTCGACGAACTCGATGCGGCCGGCCGTCGGACGCGGACAGTCGGGTCGCACGTGCGCGGCCGGCGCATCGAGCGCGAACGAGCACGGCGGCTCGACGATCATGCCGGAGAAATGGATGACGCCGGACGTCGCGCCGGCGAAAGACAGGGACGAGGCCAGAAGCGACGCACCCAGGACGAACGATGCGGCGGTCACGCGATGCTTCATGACAGGCTCCAGAGTGGCAGCGCATCGCGGCGGGGCCGCTCGGACGGCAGCCCGTCAACGCGGCGATGCTGAATACGTAAACGGCAACGGCATCGGACCTCTTGAGTGAAAAAGACGAAATCTTGAAACCGCACAAGCGGCGTGCGGCTGTTTCAATCAATGTAGACGGAATCGGCGCGTTCGCAAGTCGGGATCGTGCGGCGTCGCGTCGTGCACGAGCAGGTGTCCGGCGCGTGCGGTTGCGCGCGCAACGGCTGTCGGCCGCGGCAAAAAAAACGGCCGCTCGTAACGAGCGGCCGTACGGCATGCCGAAGCGGCGCGCCGGCGCGCCGGCGCTCAGGTCGCGCGCTTGCGCACCGCGCCGACGATCACGAGCAGCACGATCGCGCCGATGATCGACGCGATCCAGCCCGCGCCCTGACCGGGCGCATACCAGCCGGCGGCGCGGCCGACGTAGCCGGCGATCAGCGAGCCGACGATACCGACGATCGTCGTCATCAGCAGGCTCATCTTGTCGTCGCCCGGCTTGAGCGCACGGGCGAGGAGGCCGACGATCAGACCGACTACGAGGGTTTCGATGAATTGCAGCATGGATGCCTCCCTATCGCTGTTCAGCGGTTATCGAAACGGAATGGACCCGCGCGGCGCATCGGGGTTCCGTGCATCGGCGGCGGGCGCAGTATCGCATGCCGTTGCGTCGCCGGGATGTCAGGCGGCCGGCGCGAGGCGCCGATAGCCTTCGGTCGCCTGCAGCAGCGTGCGCGTGTAGTCGCGCGCGACGTGTCCGGCACGCACGTCCTCGATCCGCAGCTGTTCGACGATTGCACCGTGCTGCATCACCGCGACGCGCTGGCACAGGAAGCCGATCACCGCGAGATTGTGGCTGACGATGATCATCGTCAGGTTGCGTTCGCGATGCAGGCGCCGCAGCAGGTTCAGGATCTCGGCCTGCACGGAGACGTCGAGCGCGGACGTCGGCTCGTCGAGCAGCAGCACGCGCGGCTCGAGGATCAGCGCGCGTGCGATGGCGACGCGCTGTCGCTGGCCGCCCGACAGCTGATGCGGATAGCGGAAGCGGAACGCGGGGCCGAGCCCGACTTCGGACAGCGCACGCGCGATGCGTGCGTCGGCGTCGCCGATCCGATGGATCGACAGCGGCTCGCGCAGCGTCTGATCCACCGTGAAGCGCGGATGCAGCGACGCGTACGGATCCTGGAACACCATCTGCACGCGGCGGCGGAACGCGCGATCGGGCGTGCCGGCGATCGGCCGCCCGTCGATCGAGAGCCGGCCGGACGCGAGCGGAACGAGGCCGGTCAGCGCGCGCAGCAGCGTGGATTTGCCGGAGCCCGATTCGCCGACGAGGCCGAACACCTCGCCGTCGCGCACCGCGAAGCTCGCGTCGCGCACGGCGTCGACATGGCCCGTGCGAGTCGGAAAACGGATCGATGCGTGATCGACGTCGATCATCGTGCAGCCTCCTGTCGAATGGCGCGCGCGGGCGCGTCGAGCCATGCCGGATCGCGCTGCAGCACGGGCAGCTCGACGGGCGGATTTGCGAGCGGCGGGTTGGCCGCGAGCAGCCCGCGCGTGTACGGATGTGTCGCATGCTGCAGATCGCGCGCGGCACAGGTCTCGACGACGCGTCCCGCGTACATCACGGCGACGCGATCGCAGAACGACATCACGAGCGGCAGGTCGTGGCTGATGAACATCAGCCCCGTATCGTGCCGCGCGATCATCGCGTCGAGCACCGCGAGCACCTGCATCGACACGGCAACGTCGAGCGCGGACGTCGGCTCGTCGGCGATCAGCAGCCGCGGCCCCGTCGAGACCATCATCGCGATCATCACGCGCTGGCCCATCCCGCCGGACAGCTCGTGCGGATACGCGTCGGCCACGCGCTGGGGATCGCGGATCTGCACGGCCGCGAGCGCCTCGACGATCCGCTCGCGCAGCGCGCGGCCGCGCAGGCCCGGCTCGTGGCGCCGGAACGCTTCGCCCATCTGCTTCGCGACGGTCATCACCGGGTTCAGCGAATACTTCGGATCCTGCAGGATCATGCCCATCTGACTGCCGCACAGGCGCCGGCGCTCGCGCGGCGACATCGCGAGCAGGTCGTGGCCCGCGAAGCGCATCGTCCGTGCCGAGCAGCGCGCGGCGTCCGGCAGCAGCCCGAGCAGCGCGCGGCCCGTCAGCGACTTGCCGGAACCCGATTCGCCGACGATGCCGAGCCGCTCGCCCGGTGCGAGCGTCAGCGAGAGGTCGCGCACCGCGTCGATGACGGTACCGTCGTGGCCGCGAAAGCCGATTTTCAGGCCGTCGATCTCGCACAGCGGCGCGGCGGTTGCGACGGTGGAAGTGGTTTGCATGTCACGCTCCATGTCGCGGATCGAAGACGTCGCGCAGCCCGTCGCCGAGCAGGTTGAACGCGAGGCTCACGAGCAGGATCGCCGCGCCGGGCAGCGTCGCGACCCACCATGCGTCGAGCAGCACGTTGCGGCCCGACGCGACCATGAAGCCCCATTCGGGGCTCGGCGGCTGCGCGCCGAGGCCGAGGAAGCCGAGGCCGGCGACGGTCAGGATGATGCCGGCCATGTCGAGCGTCGCGCGCACGATCACGGACGACATGCACAGCGGCACGATGTAGCGCAGCAGGATGCGCGGTCCCGACGCGCCTTGCAGCCGCGCGGCATGAATGTAGTCGGCCTGCGCGATGCGGATCGTCTCGGCGCGCGCGAGCCGCGCATAGGCAGGCCACGCGGTGATCGAGATCGCGACGACCGCATTGACGACGCCCGGCCCGAGCGCCGCGGCAAACGCGAGTGCGAGCACGATCTTCGGGAACGCGAGCGCGATATCGGTGATGCGCATCAGCACGCTGTCGACGAAGCCGCCGCAATAGCCGGCCGTCGTGCCGATCGCCAGCCCGATCGGCACGACGATCGCGACGACGAGCAGCGCGATGCCGAGCGTGAGCCGCGACCCGCCGATCAGCCGGGACAGGATGTCGCGGCCGAGCTGGTCGGTGCCGAGCCAGTGCGTCGGCGAGCCCGGCGGCAGCAGGCGATCGCCGAGCACCTGGCGCAGCGGATCGTGCGGCATGATCAGCGGGCCGACGATCGCCACGACGATCAGCGCGACGAGGATCGCGAGCCCGAACAGGTTGAGCGGATTCGTCGCGAAGCGGCGCCAGCGGCGATACGTGAGCCCGAGCGCGGCCTGCGAGCGCGACGCCGGCGCATCGGAAAGCAGCCACGCGCGCAGCGTGACACGGTCGGCATTCGTCATCGGTCGACCTTCGGAAGCGAGTGAAACGGAAGCAGCGGGGAAGCGGGCATGGCAAAGCGGTCCTTAGCGTGCACGCGGATCGAACACGCGGTAGAGCGCATCGGTCAGCAGGTTGACGGTGATGAACATCACGCCGATCACGAGCGTCGCGCCGAGCACCGCGTTCATGTCGGCATTCAGCAGCGCGCCCGTCAGGTATGAACCGAGGCCCGGCCACGCGAACACGATCTCGGTCAGTACCGAGCCTTCGAGCAGGTTGCTGTACGTGAGCGCGATCACGGTCAGCAGCGGCACCGCGATGTTGCCGAACGCGTGACGCCAGATCACGCGGCGCTCGGAGAGGCCCTTGGCGCGCGCGGTGACGATGTATTCCTGGCTGAGCTGATCGAGCATGAACGAACGCGTCATCCGGCTCAGATACGCGACCGAGTAGTAGCCCAGGATCGCGGCCGGCAGCGCGATGTGTGAGAGCGCATTGCGCAACACGTCCCATTCGCCGGCGAGCACCGCGTCGATCAGCAGGCTGCCGGTGCGCGTGTCGACCATCCCGTCGTATACCGGATCGAGCCGGCCCGGCCCGGCGACCCAATGCAGCCGCGCATAAAACAGCAGCAGCCCCATCAGCCCGAGCCAGAACACCGGCACCGAATTGCCGATCAGCCCGATGAAGCGCGCGATGTGATCGATCGGCCGGTTGTGCTTCACCGCAGCCGCGACACCGAGCGGCACGCCGATCGCGATGCCGATCAGCGTCGCGATTGTCGCGAGTTCGAGCGTCGCGGGAAACACGCGCTTGATATCGTCGAGCACGGGGTTCGACGTCAGCAGCGAGACGCCGAAATTGCCGTGCAGCACGTCGCGCGCGTAGATCAGGAATTGCGTGACGAGCGGCTTGTCGAGTCCGAGCGCGATGCGCTCGGCCGCGTACGCTTCGGCCGACGCGCGATCGCCGAGGATCGCGAGCACCGGATCGATCGGCACCTTGCGGCCGATCACGAAGGTCAGCGCGAGCAGCCCCGCGAACGTGACGGCGAGCGTGACGGCCCAGCGCAGCACGCGCAGCATCCAGCGGACGGCCGGACGCCGCGCGGGCAGCGTGCGGAGCGCTTCGAGAGTGGAGACGGGAGTCGACATGCGGCGGCCGTTACTGCTTCTTGAGGTTGCGGTAGGACACGAGATCGTTGATCGGTCCGACTTCGAGCCCGCTGACGCCGGGCCGCGTCGCGACCTGCGCGACCTTCTCGAACATGATCACGAACGGCGACTGCGCGAGCAGCTCCTTCTGCATCGCCTGATACAGCGCCGC
The DNA here is from genome assembly GCF_000959525.1 of Burkholderia multivorans ATCC BAA-247. Taxonomy (NCBI): domain Bacteria; kingdom Pseudomonadati; phylum Pseudomonadota; class Betaproteobacteria; order Burkholderiales; family Burkholderiaceae; genus Burkholderia; species Burkholderia multivorans. Next base: position 1,577,681 of record NZ_CP009831.1, on the reverse strand, counting down.
GCGCTTGGCGGCGGTCGGTTCGGCGAGTGCCGCGTCGGTTTCCTTCGTCAGCTTCGGGATGTCCCAGCTGTTGCGCCAGGCGAGCATCTTGTACGGCGACTTGTCGCCGTTGTCGGGGTTCCATGCGAAGCCCTGCGCGTTGCTGTGCGGATCGATGTAGTCGGCCGACCATTCGCCGATATAGATGTCGTGCTGGCGCGCGCGGTATTTCGCGAGCGTCTGCTTGTTGTCGCCCGGAATCAGCTGCACCTTGATGCCCGCCTGCGCGAAGTTCGCCTGCACGGCCTGCGCGATCTCCGTGTACGGATAGTCGTTGCGCACGTCCATCGTCACCGAGAAACCGTTCGGCACCCCGGCTTTCGCGAGCAGCGCCTTCGCCTTGGCGACGTCCAGCTTGTACGGGTTCGTGTTCAGCGCGCCGAGGAAGCCTTCGGGCAGGAAGGTCTGATGCACCTTGTAGGTCGTCTTCACGACGTTGTGCTGGATCCCCGCATAGTCGACGAGCCATTTCAGCGCTTCCTGCACTTCGGGCTTCGCGAGCGTCGCGTTCTTCGTGTTCAGGCCGAGATAGAGCAGCGTCGCCTGAGGCGATGCCGTGACCTTCGCCTTGCCGGACTTCACGACGGCCGCGAGATCGTCGGGGCTCAGGTCTCGCGCGGCGTCGACGTCGCCGTTCTCGAGCAGCAGCCGCTGGCTGGCCGCCTCGGGCACGTGACGCAGCACGATGCGCTTCATCGCGAGCGGCAGGCGATAGCCGTCGAAGCGCTGCAGCACGATGCTGTCGCCGGCCGTCCACTTCGCGAGCTTGTAGGCGCCGGAGCCGGCCTCGTTGGTCTTCAGCCATGCGTTGCCGAGGTCGTTGCCCTGCTGGTGCGACAGCAGCAGCTTCCGGTCGACGACCGAGGCCGGCCAGGAACCGAGCACGTTCAGCACGAAGGTCGGCGCGTACTTGCGGTCGGTCGTGATCGATACCGTCTGGTCGTCGAGCTTCTTCACGTTCGCGGCCACGTTCGCCTTCGTCAAGCCGATGCCGGTCAGCACCGCGGCGGGGCCCTTGTCGAGCAGTACCGCGCGCTGGATCGACCAGACGACGTCGTCGGCCGTCAGCGCGTTGCCCGAGTGGAACTTCAGCCCGCTGCGCAGCTTGAACGTGTAGGTGAGGCCATCCGCGCTGATCGTCCACGACTGCGCGACGTCGCCGTTGAATTTCGACGGATCGCGCAGGTCGACGCGCACGAGCCGGTCGTAGGTGTTCGCGACGTATTCCTCGGGCACGAGCTCGTAGATCTCGGCCGGATCGAGCGTCATGAATTCGTCCAGCAGCGTGGCCATGACGAACATGTCCTTCGGGGTTTCCGCGCGTGCGGCGGAAAACGGTGCGGAGGTCAGTGCGGCGGCGAGCACGGCGGCGCTGACGAGCCGGGATGTCAGGGGTTTCATGGGCGCTCCATCTGTCGTTGATGTCGTTGAACGTGAACGGAAAGGGGGACGTGCGTCACATCAGGCGCCACGGGCCGCTGGCGTCGTTGTCGATCAGCGGCAGCGCGCGCGAGCCGGGCAGCTCGTAGTGCCACCATTCGCTGTCGATATGCGCGAAGCCGGCTGCATGCATCACGCCGAGCAGCAGCAGCCGGTTGCGCTGCACGGCCTCGGGCAGCCCCGCGTGGAAGTGCCCGGATGCGGCCACCATCTCGTCGAAGCCGGTGCCCATGTCGAGCGGTTCGCCGTCGGTGCCGACGAGCGTCAGGTCGAGCGCCGTGCCGCGACTATGATTCGAGCCGCGGCCGAGATCGGCGACGAAGTTCGGGTCGGGCAGGAAGTCCCACAGCACCTGCTGCGCCTGCGGCGGCCGATACGCGTCGTAGATGCGCAGCGTGAAGCCGGCCTGCGCGGCGACGTCCACCGCGCGGCGCAGCGCCGCTTCGGCCGGCGCGAGCAACAGGCAGTGCGCGCGGCGGTAGATCGGCTTGCCGGTCAGATTGCGCTCGGTCGCATAGACGAGGTCGATCTCGACGCGATGCGTGGCGGGCGTGATTTCGACGAGGCGGTGATCGTTCATCGGCAAATGGGTTCTCTCAGGATTCGAATTGATCGAAGGTGCGCTGCAATTCGCGGTTGCGCGCGACGCGCCGGTCGATGGCGGGGCCGAGACGGTCGACGACGGCCGTGATCAACAGGTTGAACAGGCACGTGAGCGGCGCGAGCGAATCCCAGAACTGGCCGACGTCGGTCTTGACCTGCAGCAGGTCGGCCGGCCAGTCGCGTGCCCATGGGCAATACAGATCGGTGACGAGCGCGAACGGCTGGCCGAGTTCGGCCGCCGTTTCGCAGTAGCGGCGCGCGGTGCGCGAATACGCACGCGTGTCGGTGACGATCGAGTACGGCCGCTCGAATTCGGAGTTCAGCGAATCGACGTACGAGCCGGACTGGCCGTCCGAATAGAACACGCGCGGGCGCAGATATTCGAGGTAGCTGCTGAATGCGTTGCTGATGCCGCGCGTCGACTGGATCCCGACGATGAACACCGCATCGGCATGCGCGATGCGGTCGGCGACCTGCGCGAACACCGGGCCTTCGGCCAGCCGGTACACGTGGCGGATCGCATCGAGCTCGCGTTCGAGCGACGAGGCGAGCGCGTTCTCGCCGCCTGCGTCGCCGCTCGGCGCGGTGCGCGCTATCCGGCGATATTCGTCGAGACGGTCGGTGATCATCCACGGCCGGTCGCTCGCGCCGCGCAGCTCGCGCTTCAGGTCGTCGAGATTGCGATAGCCGACGCTGCGCAGAAAGCGGCCGACCGAGATGCCGCTCGTGCCGGTCTGCTGCGCGATCTGGTCGGCCGTTTCGAGGCCGAGCCGGTCGACGTTCGCGAGCATGTAGCTCGCGATGCGCTTCGCGGTCGGCGTCAGCTCGGCAAAGCGCGATTCGACGGTACGGACGAACGTGCAAGCCATCGGATGTTAGATCGTTGTCGTTTGACATTGGAATGTCACGTATCTAACAAAGCCAAAAACATTCGCGCTAGTGGACAAAAACTATCGAGGGGCGGTGGCGATAGAGCGCGATCGAGGCGGTTAACCACGACGCCGGCGCAGGGGCCGAAGGCGTAGACGGCTGCTGTCGCGCGCGACGTCGGCCAGTGAGGAGGCGTCCGGCGGCGGCGACGACGACGACCGTCGCCGCCGCCGCGCCGAACGTGTATCCGCAGCGGGCAGTGTTAAACCGAACGACCGCCGCAACGGTACGCGACGCGGCCCGCCTGCGAGCGGCCGCGCCGATCCGCGCGAGCCGCGCCGCGCGCCTTACTTCGCGAGCGTGCGGTACGACACGAGATCGTTGATCGGCCCGATCTCCGGGCCCGTCACGCCCGGCCGCGTCGCGACCTGCACGACCTTCTCGAACATGATGACGAACGGCGAATTCGCGAGGACGGCCTTCTGCAGCGCCTCGTAGCGCTGAGCGCGTTTCGCGGGCGACGGCTCGACGAGCGCGGCCTCGGTGTCCTTCGTCAGCTGCGGAATGTCCCAGCTGTTGCGCCACGCGAGCATCTTCGTCTTCGCCTGATCCGAATTGTCCGGATTCCACGCGAAGCCGCGCGCGTTGCTGTTCGGGTCCATGTAGTCGGGCGACCATTCGCCGATGAAGATGTCGTGCTGGCGCGCACGGTACTTGCCGATCGCCTGCTTCGCATCGCCGGCGATCAGCTTCACGCGGATCCCGCCTTGTGCGAAGTTCGCCTGCAGCGCCTGCGCGATCTCGATGTACGGATAGTCGTTCGGCATGTCCATCGTCACGTCGAAGCCGTTCGGCAGCCCGGCCTTCGCGAGCAGCGCCTTCGCTTTCGCGACGTCCTGCTTGTAGGGCCGCGCGTTCAGCGTGCCCAGGAAGCCTTCCGGCAGGAAGGTTTGATGGACCTTGTACGTCGTGCTGACGATGTTGCGCTGGATGCCGTCGTAATCGACGAGCCACTTGATCGCCTGCTGCACGTCCGGCTTCGCGAGATTCGGATTCTTCGTGTTCAGGCTCAGATACAGCAGCGCGGACACCGGCCACGCGGCGACCTTGATCTTGCCGGCCTTCGTCAGCGCGGCGAGGCTGTCGGGGCTCAGATTGCGCGCGGCGTCGACGTCGCCGTTCTCGAGCAGCAGCCGCTGCGCCGATGCCTCCGGCACGTGGCGCAGCACGACGCGCTTCATCGGATACGGCGTGCGGTACTGATCGAAGCGCTGCAGCACGATGCTTTCGTTCGGCGTCCACTTGACGAGCCGGTACGGGCCGGAGCCCGCATCGTTGGTCTTCAGCCATCCGCTGCCGAAGTCGTCGCCCTGCTGGTGCGACAGCAGCAGCTTCTTGTCGAGCACCGATGCCGGACACGCGCTCAGCACGTTGAGCACGAAGCTCGGCGCGTACGCACGGTCCGTCTCGAGCACGAAAGTTTGCGCGTCGACCGCGCGCACCTTCTGCATGACGTTGGCCTTCGTCAGGCCGAGATCGGCGAGCACGCCGGCCGGCCCCTTGTCGAGCAGCACGGTGCGCTGCAGCGACCACGCGACGTCGTCGGCGGTCAAGGGATTGCCGGAGTGGAACGTGAGGCCGGGGCGCAGCTTGAAGGTGTAGGTGAGCCCGTCGGCGCCGACCGTCCACGACTGCGCGATCTGTCCGTTGAAGCGCGTCGGGTCTTTCAGGTCGACGCGCACGAGCCGTTCGTAGGTGTTCGCGACATACTCGGACGGCACGAGCTCGTAGATCTGGCTCGGATCGAGCGTCGTGAATTCGCCGAGCTGGGTGGCGACGACGAAGATGCCGGGCGGCGTCGCCGCGTCGGCCGGCAGCGCCGGAACGAGCGCGACGAGCGCGGCACTGACGAACAGCCGGGACAGCAGATGCTTCATGCGGGCTCCATCGGAAGGGAATCGTCGTGCGATTCTCTCATCGACTGCAGCCCGGACGAAAGTATTCGATGCCGCGCGTCTCGCGCCGGCACGGGCGCGCTCAGATCACGCAGCGCGCGATCGCGAAGCGCATCGCTTCTTCGGCGGGCTCGCTGCCGGAGCCGCGCACGACCTTGACGACCGAGCCGCTGCCCGACGGCGTCAGCGTGACGAAGTACGCGCGCGAACCGACCGTGATGTCTGTCACGCCGTTGTGCTGCGACTGTTCGGTGCTCGACAGGCGGTTGTCGAGACAGCTCGCGATCGCATGGGCAGGGCGCTGCGACGACACGTAGATCATCGGCGCCGCGCCGGACGCGGCCGAATCGGACGAAGGCGTCGAGCCGCAGGCGGCGAGCAGGGCGGCGGGCAGGAGCAGCAGGAATCGTTTCATGGTCGAATCGTCGTGTCTCTCGTGTCGAGGCTGGGGCGCGGGGAAGGCGAAACGCGAAGCTTCGCGACGAAACCGCGGCGCATTGCGTCGTTTTCGAAGCGCGACGCGCGCGGTTGACGACGAAGTATACCCGCGGCATCCGACACGGATGGCGAGCTGAAACGATTCGATACAACAAGCACCCGCTGCCGCATCGGGCAGCGGGTGTTCAGACGGTGGCGACTCGGCGCGGATCGATCGGTCTGTCGTGGACGCTTATTGACCGATCCTGTTGCTGACCGCATTTTCCTGCCGGTTCAGCACATGCTGTTCGCTCTTGGTGATGTGGCCGCGATCCTGCGCGGCCATGTCCCGCTCTTCCTGGCGGATTTGGCGGTCGTCACGGTGCAGGCGCGCGGCCTGTGCGTGCGACATCTCGCCCTCCCTCACTTCGCGATGGATGCGGCGATTCTGGTTCGCGAGGCGCTGGTCGACCTGTTCGCGGCGCGGATGCGCGTGCTGCCACGGCGTGTCGGCGAAAGCGGTGCCGGTCAGCACCGACATCAGCGTGGCGGCGATCGCGAGAGGGCGGATAAGGGCTCGCATGATGTTTCTCCTGTCGTTGCGCATCCGGATCGTGGGCGCTTGACGAAAAAACGCGCGGCCGTCGCCGCCTGTTGACGCTCGAAATGTGTCGATTGCAAGCGTTTATTACGTCGGGTGATTGCCGGCCCGCGCCGGTGGCGCGAGCCGGCCCGGCGCAACGATCGCGCGGTGCCGTCTCAGCTGAGCCGATACGCCTTGACCGGCGTCACTTCCGCCGGCAGCGGCTCGCGGTTCAGTTCGAGCAGCGTGCGCTCGATCTGCCGCGCGATCGCATCGAGCGCGAGATGGTTGGGCCCGTCGCCGAACGGCTCGGCGATCGCATGCGCGATCGCGTCGAGCGCGATCAGCGTGTAGGCGACGAATACCGTGACGAACGGCGTCGCCGCGCCGATCGAATCGACGAGGCCGAACGGCAGCAGCACGCAGTATGCGTAGATCGTCCGATGCAGCAGCACGTCGTACGAGAACGGGATCGGCGTCGACGCGATGCGCTCGCAGCCGCTGACCATCGAGACGAGATCGTCGAGACGCGCATCGAGCATCCACAGCCGCGTCTCGGCGAGCCGGCCAGCGTCGGCGCGCGCCGCGAAGGCGGCGCGCAGCTCGTGCACGATCGCGACGGGACGAAACCGCGCGGCGGCGACGCGCGCGTGGGTCGCGTCGTCGAGCAGCGGGCGCAGATCGTCGGCCGGATCGGTGCCGCGCAACTGGTGCTTGAGCGCATAGACGAACGCGATGACGCGGCGCACGAACGCGCGCCGCTCATGCGCGTCGGCCGAAACCGCGCCGTAGCAGAGCGCCTGCGACGTCAGCGTGCGCGCGGCGGTCAGCACGCCGCCCCACAGCTGCCGCGCCTCCCGGTAGCGATCGTAGCTGGCGTTGTTGCGGAAGCCCGCGAAGATCGCGAGCGTCAGGCCGATCAGCGTAAATGGCGTCGGGTTCAGCGGCACCTTCTCGCCGAGCACGCGGCCGCCGCCCCAGACAGCGACCAGGCTGATGACGAGCGTCAGCACGAGCTGCGGCAGGATCGTCGGCAGCACCGAGCCGTTCCACACCAGCAGCATGCGCAGCCAGTGCTCGCGCGGACGAACGATCATCGCGGCACTCCGTCACGCGGCGACCGGGGTCGGCGCGGCGGCGCGATGCAGCAGCACCGGAATCGATTTCGAGGTCGGCGTGTTGCAGACGTCGCCGACGCTGTCGAGCGGCACGAGCGGATTCGTTTCCGGGTAGTACGCGCCGATGCAGCCGCGCGGAATGTCGTATTCGACGAGCAGGAAGCCGTTCGCGCGGCGCTCGATGCCGTCGTGCCACACGGTTTCGATGTCGACCCAGTCGCCCGCCTTCAGGCCGAGCATCGCGAGATCGTCGCGGTTCGCGAACACGACGCGACGCTGGCCGAACACGCCGCGATAGCGGTCGTCGAGACCGTAGACGGTCGTGTTGTACTGGTCGTGCGAGCGCGTGGTCATCAGCGTCATCAGCCGCTCGCCGTGCAGGGCACGTGCGCGCTGGATCGGCGTGTCGGTCGGCAGCGCGTGCGCGATGAAGTTCGCCTTGCCGTTCGGCGTCAGCCACTCGCGGTCGCGCGATGCGACGCGCAAATGAAAGCCGCCAGGCCGCGCGATGCGCGCGTTGTAGTCGTAGAAGCCGTCGAGCGTCGCTTCGATCGCGTCGCGAATCTTCGCGTAGTCGTTCTTGTACGCGAGCCAGTCGACCTTGTCGCTGCCGAACAGCGCGTGACCGATATGCGCGACGATCGCGGGCTCCGACATCAGGTTCGGCGACGCGGGCCGGTTCATCCCGTACGAGACGTGCACCATGCTCATCGAATCTTCGACGGTGACGCCTTGCGGCACGTTGTCCTGCAGGTCGACCTCGGTGCGACCGAGCGTCGGCAGGATCAGCGCGTCGCGGCCGTGGATCAGATGGCTGCGGTTCAGCTTCGTCGTGATGTGCACCGTCAGATTGCAGCGGCGCATCCCTTCCCACGTGCGCGGCGTGTCGGGCGTCGCCATCGCGAAGTTGCCGCCGAGGCCGATCAGGACCTTCACGCGGCCGTCGAGCATCGCCTCGATCGTCTCGACGACGTCGTACCCGTGTTCGCGCGGCGGCTCGAAGTCGAACACGCGGCCGAGCCGTTCGAGGAACGACAGCGTCGGCTTTTCCTCGATGCCGACCGTGCGGTTGCCCTGCACGTTCGAATGGCCGCGCACGGGGCACAGCCCCGCGCCGGGCCGGCCGATGTTGCCGCGCATCAGCATCAGGTTCGTCAGCATCTGCACGGTCGCGACCGAATGCTTGTGCTGCGTGATCCCCATGCCCCACGTCGCGATCACGCGCTCGCTGCGCGCGTAAAGCTGCGCGAGCGCGTCGATCTGCTCGTACGGCACGCCGCTTTCGGCGGTCAGCGCGGCCCAGTTTTCGGCGCGCAGATCGTCGGCGAACGCGTCGAAGCCGGCCGTGTGCGCGTCGATGAACGCGGTGTCGAGCACGCGCGGTGCACCGGCGGCGCGCGCCGCGTCGTCGAGTTCGAGCACGCGTTTCGCGACGCCCTTGATCAGCGCGAAGTCGCCGCCGAGCGTCGGCTGGATGAAGGTCGAGGCGATCCGCGTGCCCGACATCGTCAGCATCTCGAGCGGGCTTTGCGGATCGGCGAAACGCTCCAGCCCGCGCTCCTTCAGCGGATTGATCGACACGATCGTCGCGCCGCGCTTCGCGCATTCACGGAGTTCGCCGAGCATGCGCGGATGGTTGGTCGCCGGGTTCTGACCGAAGATCAGCAGCGTGTCCGCATGTTCGAAATCGTCGAGCGTGACCGTGCCCTTGCCGACGCCGACCGACGCCGGCAGCCCGCGGCTCGTCGCCTCGTGGCACATGTTCGAGCAGTCGGGAAAGTTGTTGGTCCCGTACATCCGCACGAGCAGCTGATACAGGAACGCCGCTTCGTTGCTCGCGCGGCCGGACGTGTAGAACGCGGCCTGATTCGGGTCGGGCAGCGCGCGCAGATGCCGCGCGATCAGCGCGAACGCGTCGTCCCACGCGATCGGCACGTAGCGGTCGGTCTGCGCGTCGTACACCATCGGATCGGTGAGCCGGCCGTGCTGCTCGAGTTCGAAATCCGACTGTTCGAGCAGTTCGGTCACCGTGTGTTCGGCGAAGAACGCCGGCGTCACGCGCTTGCTCGTCGCTTCGGCCGCGACGGCCTTCACGCCGTTCTCGCAGAATTCGAAGGTCGATGCGTGCTGCCGATCGGGCCACGCGCAGCCCGGGCAGTCGAAGCCGTCGGGCTGGTTCTGACGCAGCAGCGTGCGGTAGTTGCCGCCGGCGACCTTCTCCTTGATCAGGTTGATCGTGACGGCTTTCAGCGCGCCCCAGCCGGCGGCGGGGTGGGTGTACGGCTCGATGCGCGCGGTGGCGGATTTCTTTCTCATGATGCGTCTGTCGGGATCGATGCGTGCACAGTACGCGCGGCACCGCATGCGCTGTGTGTACACCTGTTCACTTCAAAAAAGAGTACAGTTGCGGCGATTCGCACAGTGCGCATCGCAGCTGTGTGGTTGAAGGCGGATTGAAAGGGAGGCGCGTGAAGCGTTACGAACGACTGGCCGACGATCTGCACGCGCAGATCGAACGAGGCGTTTATCGGCCCGGCGACCGGATTCCGTCGGTACGGCACGCGAGCCGCCAGCACCGGCTCAGCGTGACGACCGTGCTGCGCGCGTATCTGCTGCTCGAAAGCCGCGGCCTGATCGAAAGCCGGCCGCAGTCGGGCTATTTCGTACGCGCGCGTCTCGACGCGCCGGCGCAGGCCGAGCTGCATGCGTCGACGCCGGCGGCCGAGCCGTCAGCGGTCGACGTGAGCCGGCTCGTGCTGTCGACGCTGCGTTCGATCGCGCGCGACGATGCGGTGCCGCTCGGTTCGCCGTATCCCGACGCGTCGCAGTTTCCGGTGCAGCGGCTCGCGCGCTACGCGCAGGCGATCGGCCGGCGCCGCACGCGCTGGGGCGTGATCGACGATCTGCCGCCCGGCAACCAGGAACTGATCCGCCAGATCGCGCGCCGCTATGCGGAGCGCGGCGTCGTCGTCGAGCCGGGCGAGATCGTGATGACGATCGGCGCGACCGAAGCGATCAACCTGTGCCTGCAGGCGGTCGCGAAGCCGGGCGATACGATCGCGGTCGAATCGCCGACGTTCTACGCGATGCTGCACGCGATCGAGCGGCTGGGCATGCGCGCGCTCGAAGTCGCGACGCATCCGGTCGACGGCATCGATCTCGACGCGCTCGAACGGATCCTCGAACGCGAGCGCATCGCCGCCTGCATGGTGATGCCGAACTTCCAGAATCCGCTCGGCTTCCAGATGTCCGATGCACGCAAGCGCGCGCTCGTCGAAATGCTCGCGAAGCATGGCGTGCCGGCGATCGAGAGCGACGTCTATCACGAGCTGCACTACGGCGACGCGACGCCGAGCGCGCTGAAGTCGTTCGACCGCGACGGGCTCGTGCTGCATTGCGCGTCGTTTACGAAGAGCCTGTCGCCGCGCTACCGGATCGGCTGGGCGATGCCGGGCCGCTATCGCGACCAGGTCGAGAAGCTGAAATTCCTGAACACGCTCGCGACGCCTGCGATCGAGCAACTGGCGATCGCCGAATATCTGAAATACGACGGCTACGATTTCCATCTGCGGCGCATGCGCAAGCACTACGCGCAGCAGGCGAATCTGATGAGCTCGATGGTGCGGCGATTCTTCCCGGACGGCACGCGGCTGTCGCAGCCGCAGGGCGGCTACGTGCTGTGGGTCGAGTTGCCGCCGCAGGTCGATGCGATGAAGCTGTACCGCCTCGCGCTCGCGCAGCGGATCACGGTCGGGCCGGGCCACATGTTCTCGGCGGGCGCCGATTACCGGCACTTCATCCGGCTCAACTACAGCTATCCATGGTCGCGGCAGATGGAGGAGGCGCTGAAGGTGCTCGGGCGGCTCGCCGCCGAATGCGCGGCCGCGTGAGCACGCCGCGCGGCGCGGCTGTCCGCTATGCGGCGATCGCGGTTTCCGGGTCGTCGCTCGATTCGGCGGCGGCGCGGCGTGCATCGGCACGCATGGCACCCGTCATCTCGCGCATGTCGAATCCCGACGGATGCTGGTAGACGCGCAGCCCGAACTCCGGCAGCACCGCGATCAGATGGTCGAACAGATCCGACTGGATCGCTTCATAGTCGACCCACGTCGTCGTGTCGGTGAAGCAGTACAGCTCGAGCGGAATGCCCTCGGCGGTGAGCGGCAGCTGGCGCGCCATGCAGGTCATGTCGCGGCGGATGCGCGGATGCCACTGCAGATAGTTCGCGACGTATGCGCGAAACGTGCCGAGGTTCGTCAGCTGGCGGCGATTTGCCGGGCACTCGGCCGCCGCGCCGAGCGCGCCGTTCCATTGAGCGATCGCGTCGACCTTTTCGTCCAGATAGTCCTTCAGCAGCGTGAGCCGTTCGAGCCGCGCGATCTCGTCGTTCGTCAGAAAGCGCACGCTCGTCGCGTCGATGAACAGCGCGCGCTTGATCCGGCGGCCGCCCGCTTCGGTCATCCCGCGCCAGTTCTGATAGCTCTCGGTGATGAGTTTCCAGGTCGGCACGGTGATGATCGTGTGATCGAAGTTCGCGACTTTCACGGTGTTCAGCGTGATGTCGATCACCGTGCCGTCCGCGCCGGCGGACGGCATCGTGATCCAGTCGCCGATTCGCAGCATGTCGTTCGACGACAGCTGCACGCCGGCGACGAGCCCGAGCAGCGTGTCCTTGAAGATCAGCATCAGCACCGCCGACATCGCCCCGATGCCGGACAGCAGCAGCCCGATCTGCTTGCCGGTCGCGTCGCCGATCACGACGAGCGCGGCCGTGATGAACATCACGAGCTTGACGAGTTGCATTGCGCCTTTCAGCGACAGGCGCGGCTGTTCGCGGCGCGTCGTGCGGTACGTATGCTCGAGCGCGGAGAGCGTCGCGCTGATCGTCATCGTGACGACGAACACGATCAGCGCGAACAGCACCTTGTCGGCGGCCTGCGCGGCGGCGTCCGGCAGGCCGGGCACCGCGCCGAGCCCGAGCTTGATCACGACGAACGGGACGATGCGGTTCAGCCACTTGAACGCGCCGAACTGGAACAGCGCATCGTCGATGCGCGTGGCCGAGCGCCGCGCGAGCCGCGCGACGACGCGAAACAGCAGGAAATGGACGGCCGCGGTGACGACGCCGGCGGCAGCGAGCAGGACGAGCGTGCCGACGAGCGGCGCGAACCAGGATTCATTCAAAGTCATAGCGGGTGGTGCGGTCCTTCTGTTGCATGGAATCGGCGCCGCGATGCGGCGCGTGCCCGCTGAAGGGCACTTGAAAGGGACAGCGATTGTGCCATCGGGTTCCGGGCGTGTGCTGCGACGGTCGCAGTCAGCGGCGACAGTCGCCGCGGCGGCCGTTCGATGCTTGTATGAGGCGCGACGCGCGCAACGGGCTCGCCCATCGTCGCCGCGTATGACGGATAGCCGTGCAAGCGTGGCGCCGCGCATACGCGTGCCGAGCGATTCTGGCGGCGCGCCGCAGGGTGGCGATGCGCGACATCCTCGCGGGCGTCTCGCCTCGCATCGACCGACATGCGGGACGTGCCCGGCTATGCGCGAATCGTCGGTATGCCGGCCGTCGCGGGCGGCTTCACGGTGGTGTTCCCGCGGCGTGCTGCCGCTGCCAGGAGCCGTGCGCACGCGCGCAAAGCCTTTCAGGATCGGCGCGGCCGCTGTCGCTGTGGTGTTTCGCCGGCCTGCTGTTCGCGCGCATGCTGCGCACCGAGCGGCAGTGGCGGCGCCTGAACGTCGGCCTCGGCCTGCTGCTCGTAGGGGCGATCGTGCCGATGTGGCTGCCGTAACGCGGTCGCGCCGTTCGTCGCCGCGCAGGCGTGCGCGACGTGGTGCGACCCGGCGCGTTCAACGCGAGTCGTTTGATGCCGGTGCCGCGCGGCGGCCGCCTGCGCCGGCGGACCACAGCGGCAGGCGCAGCGCGGTGACGAAACTCGACGCGTGCAGCACGCACAGCAGGCCGAACGCCCAGGCGTAAGCGGTACCGTGCGCGTCGCCGCCCGCCGCGTGATCGACCCGCAGCCGCCATGCGAGAAACAGCGTGCAGAGCGTCGTCAACGTCGGCCCGCCGAGGCGCTGCACGATATTGAGCGACGTGGTCGCCATCGGCAGGTCGCGGCGTTCGACCGACGCATAAGCAGCCGTAATGGACGGCGCGCCGATCGCGCTCTGTCCCATCCCGCGCAGGAATAGCGCGGGCACGAGCACGACGGGATCGTAGCCGCGCAGTGCGAGATAGACGAACGGCAGTGTCGCGAGCAGCGCGAGCATCGCGCCCGCGGCGGCGAGCCGCCGCACGCCGAACCAGCCCGTCAGCGCGCCCATCGACGGATAGGTGACGAGCATGCCGAGTCCCATCGGCGCGAGCAGCCAGCCCATCTCGCCGGGCGAACGGCCGCACGCCTGGATCAGGAACACCGGAATCAGCATCTGGCCCGCGAACAGCGCGCCGTTCGACAGGAACTGCGTCGAGGCCGCCGCGCCGAACACCTTGCGGCGAAACAGCGCGAGATCGAGCAGCGCGCGATCGCCCTTGCGCGTTTCGACGCGCAGGAAGGCAACGAGCAGCAGCGCCGCGGCGGCGAGTGCCGCGATGCCGAGCGCCTCGCCGATGCGCTCGACGCCGTACAGGAACAGTACGAGCCCCGGCGACAACAGCGACAGCCCGATCCAGTCGAGCGCTCGCGGCTGCGTTTCTTCGCGATCGCCGGGCAGGAGCCAGGCAGCGAGCGCAAGCGCGAGCAGGCCGACCGGCAGGTTCACGAGAAACAGCCAGCGCCACGACATGTGCTGCAGGATCGCGCCCGCGACGACCGGGCCGAGGATCGGCGCGAGCAGCACGGGCACGGCCGCATAGCCGATCACGCGCGCCATCTGCTGGCCCGCGACGCGCGCGATCATCATCTGCGCCATCGGCGCGAGCAGTCCGCCGCTCATGCCTTGCAACGCGCGAAACGCGATCAGCGACGGCGCGGACCACGCGAGCCCGCACAGCGCCGACGTCACCGTGAACGCGGAGAAGCACCACAAGTACAGCGCCTTCGCGCCGATCCGGTCGACGAGCCAGCCGTTCAGCGGCAGCACCAGCGTCAGGGCGAGCAGATAGCCGCTCGTGACCCACTGGATCGTCGACAGGCTCGTGTGCAGATCCGTCGCGACGCTCGACAGCGACACGTTGACGATCGTCGCGTCGAGCTGCGACAGCAGCGAGCCCAGCATCGCCACCGCGCTGACCTTCCAGATCGACGGATCGAGTCCGCCGCCCGCGCGGGCCGGCGCCGGTTGCGTACGTTCGTCGCTCACGCGCCGCGCCGGTCGAGCAGCGCGACGATGTCCTGCGTCGAACCCGTCTCACCGAGGCGCGGGAACAGGCGCTCGACGCTGTTCGCATGGGCGTCCGCGTTGAGGTCGGTCATCGCGTCGACGGCGAGCGTCACGTTGTAGCCGAGTTCGTGCGCCTGCCGCGCGGTCGATTCGACGCCGATGCTCGTCGCGACGCCGGCCAGCACGATCTGCGTGACGCCGGCCGCCTTCAGGTAAGCGTCGAGATCGGTGCCGGTGAACGCGCCCCAGGTTTTTTTCGTGACGAGATGGTCGCCGGGCTGCCGGTCGAGTTCGGCGATGAGCTCGGTCCAGTCGGCCGGCAGCGCGTCGAGGCGAACCTGCTGCTGCGTGCGGCCCGGTGCGCCGCCCGCGACGTTGACGAGCACGACCGGCAGGCCGCGGCTGCGGAATGCGTCGAGCAGTTCGCGCGTGCGTTCGATCACGCCGCCGACCGGATGCGCGGTGGGCAGCGCGACGATGCCTTTCTGCAGGTCGATGACGACCAGCGCCGTGTTTGTGTCGAGACGGGTTGCGCTCATGATGGGGACTCCATGGAATGGACGGGGAACGGGAAGGGCGCGCGAACGGATGCGGCGGCATCGCCGCGCGCGTGGCTCACTTGTCGCCGATCCGCCTGATCAGCGGGATCGCGGCGGCGAGCGTGCGGATTTCTTCGGGATCGAGTCGCTCGATCGCGGCGCCGAGCCAGCGGTGCTTGGCCGCGCTGCGCTTGCGGCGCGCCTCGCGGCCGGCCGCGGTCAGCAGGAACAGGATCTGGCGACCGTCGGTCGGATGCGGCTCGCGTTCGACGAGACCTTCCTCTTCGAGACTCGCGAGGATCGCCTTCATCGATTGCGGCTTCATCGACTCGGCGCGGGCGAGATCGGCGGTCGTCATCGGGCCGTTCGATTCGAGCCGCGCGAGCGCGCTCGTCTGCGACATGCCGAGCCCGTCGGACGCGACTTCCGAGCGCAGCCGGCGGATCAGCTGGCCGACGGCGAGCGTCAGCTCGGTGGCAACGGCATCGGCGGTGAGGTTCGGTTTGCGTGCGGCGTTCATGAGGCGGATCTTAGGACAAGACAGTTAGACTTGCAAGTTTAACTGTCTAATTATCGACGATGCAGCGCGATGCGCGTCGCGACGAAAGCAGGCGGCAGACAGGCGGGTTCAGGAATTGAAGCGGTCGGGGGGCGGCCGGACGTCGATCCATCGATGACTGCAACGACAGCAGGCGGGCGCCGCGATGCGCTCAGCCGGATTTACCGTCGCGATCGGGCGGCGCGATGGGCACGACCTCGCTGTTTCCCGGCGTGGCGGCTTCATGCAGCAGATCGCCGAGATACTGCGCGAGTTCGTCGGCGGCGAGCGTGGGCGGAATATGCAGGTCGGCCGGGCGTCGCTTGCCTTCGACGCCGAGATCGAACACGGCCCAGCCGTCGCTTCGGCGGACGACGGCGAGATGGCGTCCGAATGCGTTGAAGCGGTATTCGTCCGGCATCGCATTGCTCCCGAAGATGAATGCGCCGGCTGCCTGCACGTTTACTGAATCGAGCAGGCCAGCCAGCGATGGATCCTGATCGCGTCGCTCGAGACGCCGGCGCGCGTCGGTGCGCCGAGCAGCACGACGGTCGTGCGGCGACCTTTCACGCGCATGCGCATCACGACGCCGTGACCCGATTCGTTGATGAAGCCGGTTTTCTGCAGGCGGATCGGCAGGCGGCGATAGCGGACGAGCGGATCGGAATTCACATACAGCAGTTCGCCGTCGCCGGGGCGCACGGTCGTGGACCTGTCGGTCGAGAAGTAGCGGATCAGCGGATCCTGTGCGGCCGCGTCGACGAGCCGTGCGAGATCCTCGGCCGTCGACACGTTGTGCGGGGACAACCCGGTCGGTTCCCTGAAATGTGTATGGCGCATGCCGAGCCGGCGCGCTTCACGATTCATCGCCTTGACGAAGGCGGCGCGGCCGCCCGGATAGTCGCGGCTCAACGCGGCGGCCGCGCGGTTCTCCGACGACATCAGCGCGATATGGAACATGTCGCGGCGCGACAGCTCCGAGCCGACCTGCAGGCGCGAACGGGTGAACTTGATCGTGTCGCGATCGTTCGCGGTGACGCGCAGCACGCCGTTCAGCGGTCGATCGGCATCGCGCGCGACGACGGCCGTCATCAGTTTCGAGATCGACGCGATCGGTCGCACCGTGCGCGCATTCCGGGCCAGCAGCGGCGTGCCGGAATCGACGTCGAGCACGTAGGCGGCGCGCGAATGGAGCGATCGGACCGCACGCGGGTTGTACCCGCAGCTCGCCAGCAGGCGCGGTTTCGCGGCGGGATGCGGACGGGCCGCCGTCGTGCGTTTCGCGCGACGCTGCTGCGGAGCCGGTGCCGCGTGGCGCTTGATTGCGTGGTGCTTCACGCGCGGGCGGCGATGCTTGACGGCCTTTTTCTTGCGCTGGACAGGTTTTTTCTTGACCGTTTTCTTGACGGCTTTCGCATGCGGCACGGCATGCGCCGCGCGCTGGGGCGGGTGGCGTTGCGCCGACGATGCGTTCGTCGCGAACGCGAACGTCAGGATCGACAACGCGATGAGCAGGGTGGTCCGGGCGAGAGGCAGGCGCGCGATGAGGCCGGTCAAGCGAAAAGCTCCTTTTCACGCGCGACGACGCAGCGTGGCATGGTTGAGCGGTCAGGGGAGCGGAAAATTATACGGTCGATCGCGGCGCGATGACGATGGACAGCGGGAAAGGGAGGCGATTTTTCGCAGAGATCGGGCGTTTTTACTGCCGTGCGGAGGACGAGGGCGGCGCAATGCGGGCGAATACGCGCGCGCTATGGAGACGCGCGACGCGATCGTGGCGCGATCGCGCGCCCGGCCTTAACGCGGCCAGTTGCGCCGCGACACGATCGCGAAGCTGACCGCAATCGATCCCGTCACGATGCGCGGTCGTGCCTCGTCCGGTGGCGCGTCGTCGAGGCGAAAGCGGCCGCGGCGTCCGTCGGCGCGCCGGGCTTCGCGCGCGGGCGCCGGCACATCGGGTGCGATCGCACATTCGTTCGCGACGATCGGCTCGCACGACTCATCGTTCGGGCACGCGGACGCAGGATGAAAGGTCATGACGGGATAGTCCGGAAAGGGATTGCCTCCATTGAACGCCATGTCATTCAATCAGTAAAATGAATATTTCGATCGTTTCGATTCCCTTCAAGAATGGAACTGAAGCTGCTGAGAACCTTTCTGACCGTCACCGAGCAGAGCCATTTCAGTCGGGCGGCCGATGTGCTGCATATGAGCCAGCCGGCACTGAGCAAGCAGATCGGCGCGCTCGAAGCGAGCCTCGGCGGCAAGCTGTTCGAGCGCGGGCGGCATGGTGCCGAACTCACACCGTTCGGCGAGCGCTTCCTGCCCGATGCACAGGCGCTCGTGCGCGATGCCGACGAGATCGTTGCGCGCGCAAGGGAAGCGGCGAGCGGACAGCGTGGCCATCTGCGGCTCGGTATCTGCCTGTCGGTGCTGACGCTGGTGCCGCGGCTCGTGGCGGAGTTCCGGCGGCTGAATCCCGGCATCGCGGTGACGCTGAGCGACCTGTCGTCGGCCGAGCAGACGCGCCGCCTGCGCGCGGGCAAGCTCGACGCCGGTTTTCTGCGGCTGCCGGCCGACGACGGATTGTCGTCGTGCCGCGTGATCGACGAGTCGCTCGCGCTCGCGGTGCCGCCGCAGCTCGGCTTCAAGCGCGTGCCGGCCGATCTCGACGTGCTGAACGAACTCGGCTTCATCGCGTTGCAGCGCGCACGCGGGGCCGGGCTCGCCGCGCAGATCGATCGATGGTGCATGGCGCGCCGTTTCGTGCCGCATGTGACGCAGCAGGCGGAGGACGTGCAGTCGGTGCTGACGTCGGTGGCGGCCGGTGTCGGCGTCGCGTTCATCCCGTCGGGCGCGCAGTATCTGCTGCGCGACGCGACGGTGCTGCCGCTCGACGGCCGCGACGCGAAATGGCGTGTCGGGCTCGCGTGGGTATCCGAGCGCGACGATCCCGTGACGACGCGTTTCGTCACGTTCATGCGCGCTGCGATCCAGCCGCCGCGCGGCCGCGTATGAACGAAGCGGTATAGTGTGCGCGACCGGCGCGAACCGGCCGGTCGCTTGCCGAACGACTTTGCCGGCCGCGCCGCCGGTCACGAACCGATGACCTCCGAATCCGACGACACCCCGCTCGATCCCGCATTCGTCGCGACGCTCGCGACGCTCAACGATGCCGCCGCCGATCCGTCCGGCAAGCGATGGTCGCTGCCGAAGATCGCGAAGCGCGCGCAATTGCCGATGAGCAGGCTGCGCCGCGTGCTCACGCAGCTCGACGCGGCCGGCCTGACGGCGACCGACGTACACGACGACGGCACCGGCAGCGCCGCGCTGACCGACGAAGGGCGCGCGGTGTGCGCGCAGCTGTTCGGCGCGAACGACGCGCAATGAAGAGGCGTGCCGCACGCGCGGCGCGCGTGCGGCACGGTGATGCATCGCGCGCGCGTCACCAGCGAGCGGTCACGCCGGCCATCACTGCGTGATCGGTCTGGTCGTTCAGCCCGCGTCGATAGCCGACGTCGACATCGAGCCAGGGCGTCGGCGAATAGATCGCGCCGGCGATCGCGAACGCAGGATTCGCACCGGCGCCACGCGTCGGATTGCGCGACGTGCCGACGTCGAGCGCGAGTTGCAGCCGGTCGGTCGCATGGTAGATGGCCGCGCCGGACACGGCCCAGATCGACGCGAGATCGTGCTCGCGCGTCGGCTGATACGTGAGGCCGGCGTTCGCGAGGAACGAGAACCGCGCGACGTCGAACTGCGCGAGCAACGTGGTGCCCGCGCCGAGCCGGTCCGTGCCGAGGCCGCGCCGGCCGTTACCGACCGGCACCGTGAACTTCGGTTTCAACGCGAGCGTAAGCGGCCCGCGCTCGACGAAGCGCCATTTCATCCCGATTTCGACGTCGCCAAAACCGGACCCGCTGTCGTCGGTGCGCGTCTCGAGGTTCGTATACGGCGCGTTCACGTACACATCGACGCGCTCGCCGAAGCCGCGCGTGAGCGTCGCGTTCCACAGTTGCCGGTAGCCGGTGTCGGGCTGCCGCGGCGTCTGCTCGGCATTCAGTTCGAACTGCCAGTTCCCGTTGCCCTGCGTGCCGGTATCGTCGCTGACGAGCGGATGCGCGGCCATCGCGCCGAGCGGTGTGAGCAGCGCGCCCGCGGCCGCGTACGGAAGAATTCTTTTCATTGGATCACCTGTCGGATGGGGCGGCCGGCGCGCGCCGGCCGCATCGATGCGCGGAAATTCAGAACCACTGCTTGTAGCGGCGCACGTAGATCGTCTTCACGATCTGCGCGAGCACGATGTAGCCGGCCATCGTCGCGACGAGCCACAGCCAGTAGCTGCCGGGCAGATGGATGAAGCCGAGCGCGTCGGCGAACGGCGAGAACGGCAGCCAGCAGCCGATCGCGATCGCCGTGATCGTCGACAGCAGCACCGGCAGCGACGCGGTGCTCTGCAGGAACGGGATCTTCTGCGTGCGCAGCAGATGCACGACGAGCGTCTGCGACACGAGGCTTTCGATGAACCAGCCGGAATTCATCACGATCTGGCCGCCGCTGCCACCGTGCAGGTGATACATCGCGCCGGCGCCGAACACGGTCCACATCAGCACGTAGGTCGTGATGTCGAATACCGACGAGGTCGGGCCGACCCACAGCATGAAGCGGCGGATGTTGCCGGCCTCCCACTTGCGCGGCTTCTTCAGGAACTCGGGATCCATCCGGTCCCACGGCAGCAGCATCTGCGACGTGTCGTAGATCAGGTTCAGCACGAGCAGCTGCGTCGCGAGCATCGGCTCCCACGGCAGGAATGCGCTCGCGACGAGCACCGAGAACACGTTGCCGAAGTTCGAGCTCGCGGTCATGTTCAGATACTTCAGGATGTTGCCGAACGTCTCGCGGCCCTTGATCACGCCTTCCTCGAGCACCATCAGGCTCTTCTCGAGCAGGATGATGTCGGCGGTTTCCTTCGCGATGTCCGCGCCGGTGTCGACAGAGATGCCGACGTCGGCATCGCGCAGCGCGGGCGCATCGTTGATCCCGTCGCCGAGAAAACCGACCGTATGGCCGTTCGCCTGCAGCGCCTTCACGATGCGCGCCTTCTGCAGCGGCGTAAGCTTCGCGAACACGGTCGTGCGTTCGACCGCATCGGCGAGCGCCGTGTCGTCGAGCGCGTCGATCTGCGGACCGAGCAACGGCGTGCCGGGCGACAGGCCGACCTGCCGGCAGACCTTCATCGTGACGATCGCGTTGTCGCCGGTCAGCACCTTCACCGCGACGCCGTTCTCGCGCAGCGCCGCGAGCGCCGGCGCGGCCGATTCCTTCGGCGGATCGAGGAAGGTCAGGAAGCCGCGCACGACGAGATCGCGTTCGTCGGCGGTGCGGTATTGTTCGCGCTCGTCGCCGCGCGCGATCGCGCGCGTCGCGAGCACGAGCACGCGGAAGCCGTCCTCGTTGTATGCGTTCGCCTGTTCGAGGAGCCGCTGGCGCGCGGTGAAGTCGAGTGGACGCAGCCCGTGCTCGTCCTGCACATGCGTCGATACCGCGAGCATTTCGTCGACCGCGCCCTTGCAGATCAGCAGATGCGCGCCGTGCGCGTCCGCGACGACGACCGACAGGCGGCGGCGCACGAAGTCGAACGGCAGCTCGTCGATCTTGCGGTAGCCGTGCGGCTTCACCGAGTCGCCGATTTCGTCCGCGCGCGCGACGATGGCTGCGTCGATCAGATTCTTCTGGCCGCTCTGATGGAAGCTGTTCAACCAGCCGAGGCGCAGCACGTCCTCGTTCCGATAGCCGGACGCATCGAGATGATGCTCGAGGATGATGCGGTCCTGCGTGAGCGTGCCGGTCTTGTCGGTGCAGAGCACGTCCATCGCGCCGAAGTTCTGCACCGCATTGAGCCGCTTGACGACGACCTTGCGGCGTGCCATCGCGACCGCGCCGCGCGCGAGGTTCGCGCTGACGATCATCGGCAGCATTTCCGGCGTCAGGCCGACCGCGACCGCGAGCGCGAACGTGAGTGCGCTGAGCCAGTCGCCTTTGGTCAGCCCGTTGATCATGAACACGATCGGTACCATCACGCACATGAACCGGATCAGCAGCCAGCTCACGCTCGCGACGCCGCGGTCGAAGCTCGTCTCGATCCGCTTGTGGCTAACGACGTTGCGCGCAAGCGAACCGAGGTACGTGTCTTCGCCGGTCGCGACGACGACGGCGGTCGCGGTGCCGCTGACGACGTTCGTGCCCATGTAGCACACGTTCTCGTGATCGAGCGGCGACACGGGCACGTTGCCGGCGTCGCCCGGCGCATGCGCGTTCGCGGATTTGCCGGCGACCGCGCCGAGCGTGTCGTACTTCTCGACCGGCAGCGCTTCACCGGTCAGCACGGCCTGGCTGATGAACAAGTCGCGCGACGCAAGCAGCCGCACGTCGGCCGGCACCATGTCGCCGGCCGACAGATGCACGACGTCGCCGACGACGACGTTGCGCATCGGCACGTCGCGGCGCGCCGGTTCCGCCGTCGCCGTCGTCGCGCGCAGCACGGTCGCGGTCGTGCGCACCATCGCCTTCAGCTTTTCCGCCGCGCGCAGCGAGCGGAATTCCTGCACGAAGCGCAGCACCGCGCTGATCACGACCATCGTGAGCAGGATCGTGGTGCCGACGTAATCGCGGTCGTCGGGCGCCGCGAACCACACGTCGGTCAGGAAGCTGATCGCGGCCAGGACCAGCAGCACGTAGACGAACGGGCTGTGGAATGCGCGCAGCAGCTGGATCGTCCAGTGCGGCGGCTTGTCGTGCGCGATTTCGTTCGGGCCGTCGTCCTGCAGACGCTCGGCGGCCCGCGCTTCGGTGAGACCGCGCGTGGTCGTTTGCAGGATCTTCAGCAGCTCGTCGAGCGGCTGCGCCGCATACTGCGCAGCGCGCACGATCTGCGTATCGTGGCGTGCAGCTGTGCCGGCCGCGACGAAGCCGCGCTGTTTCTTCTTCGTTGGAATGCGTTGTGTCATGGGTCGCTCCTGGCGCGCGGCGCGGCGGCGGGAGCGACCGTGACGTCAGCGACGCACGCGCGCAGCCCGCCGCGTCGCATCGCGCGCGATCGGGGGTGATTCGGTAACGGCGGAAACGCTCGCCGGCGCGCGTGGCGCGACCGATCGGACGATGCGCCACGGCGCACCGGCGAGCGGTAATCGACTACTGTCGTCCGGGTTCATCTGCGCTCCTGTCGGTAACGGGTCAACGGCACGGCCGAACGGCGGCCACGCATGCGCGAACGCATGCGGCCGGTCGGCGCGC
The DNA here is from genome assembly GCF_000959525.1 of Burkholderia multivorans ATCC BAA-247. Lineage (NCBI taxonomy): Bacteria > Pseudomonadati > Pseudomonadota > Betaproteobacteria > Burkholderiales > Burkholderiaceae > Burkholderia > Burkholderia multivorans. The sequence continues at coordinate 1,554,963 of NZ_CP009831.1, read as the reverse complement.
GAACGGAAAACGCACGCGGCAACGCCGCGCGCGGCACGAACGCACGCGCGCGACGGCGCACGCGTGTCGTTCGACATCATCGAAAAATTCGGCGGGGAATCGGGCCGGTCAGGCCGGAAGGGCGCCGCATCCTGCTTCCCGGGATGCGGCAGAAGACGAGGCTCTGCGCAGTTTCCTCAGGCAGCAGTCAAGTTGGCCAAGCGCCAACTACAACTCGCATCGGTGTTCACAGAACACTCCATGTAATCAGACGGGGGCGATGGTAATAGCTCGTGCTGCTAAGCGTCAACCCTTTTTGCCGGCCGCTCGATGCTTCGCGCGGGGGCGGTGCCCGCGAGACAGGCCGCGATACAGGCCGCGAGACAGCCGCGAGACGCGATGCGTGCGCGGCTGTCTCGCGTGCGTCACGGTGCCGCGGACGCGACCGCCGCGCCTGCGTCGAGGATGCCCGAACCGGCCGGCGCCGCCGTGCACGACGTGCCCGCGGCGAGCTTCGCGGCGCGCGTGCCGCCTTGCAGCTTCTGCTGGATCTGCGCGGGCGTCAGGTTGCCGTTCACCGACAGCATCAGCGCGGCGACGCCGCTCACCTGCGGCGCGGCGAAGCTCGTGCCGTTCGCGGGGCCGTACGTGTCGGTGCCCGGCGTCGTCGTGCCCGAATTCGCGGTCGACACGATGCCGACACCCGGTGCACTCAGTGCGACGTCGGAGCCGAAGTTGCTGAACGACGCGCGGCGGCCGGTCGAATCGGTCGCGCCGACCGCGATCACGCCGCGGCAGTTCGCGGGCTGGTCGAGCGCGGTCGACTGGCCGTCGTTGCCGGCCGCGACGACGACGGTCACGCCCTTCGCGGTCACGTCGTCGATCGCCTGCTGGAACGTCGTGCTGCACGCGCCGGTGCCGCCGAGGCTCAGGTTGATCACCTTCGCGGGCGTCGGATTGTTCGGCGCGCCGTTGACGGGGATGCCGGCCGCCCAGCGCATCGCATCGGCAATGTCGCTCGTCGAGCCGCCGCATTTGCCGAGCACGCGCACGGGCAGGATGCGGCCGAGCCACGACACGCCGGCGATGCCCATGCCGTTGTTCGCGTTTGCGCCGATCACGCCCATCACGCGCGTGCCGTGCCACGTGCTGTTGCTCGGCTGGCTTTCGCAGTGGTAGTACGGGCCGTTCGGATCGTCGAGTTCCTGCTGCGTGACCCAGTCGCCGGGATCGGTCGCGTCGCTGCCGCGCGTCTTGCCGTTGTTGCTGACGTTGATGTCGGAGATGAAGCTGTAGCCGGGCAGCAGGTTCGCGTTGAGATCCTCGTGCGGCCGATAGCCGGTGTCGAGCACGGCCGTGACGACGCTCGGCGAGCCCTTCGTGCGATCCCAGGCGGCCGGCAGATCGACGCCGCCGGTCTGATCGAACAGATACCACTGCTGGTTGTAGTCGGGGTCGGTCGGCGTGTCGCGCACGTTCATCCGGTGATCGGGTTCCGCGTAGTCGACGTCGGCATCGGCCGCGAACGCCTGCGCGAGCGCGTCGGCGTCGGCCGCGGCGATGCGCTGGCCGAGCGCGAGCACGGCCGCGCCGTTCGAGATCGTGCGCTCGACCTGCACGTTCAGCGACGTCTGCGCGGCGGTGCTCGCATAGGCGCGCGCGGTGCCGACCGGCGCATTCCAGCGTGCGATCGAGCGCTGGATCACGGCGTCGAAGCGCGATGCGGTGTCGGCGGCCGCCATTGCATGCGTGGCGGTCGACGTTTTCAGCCGAACGATCAGATGATCGACCGGCGGTTCGGTCGGCGCGACGCTCTGAGCGGCCATCTGCGCGGCGGCTTGCGAGGTCGTGCACGCGCCGTTGCCCGACGATGCCGGCGGCGCGCTCGGTGCCGGCGCGGGCGTCGGCGTCGGTGCCGGAGACGCGTTCGACGGCGGCGTCGTGCCGCCGTCGCCGCCGCCTCCGCCGCAGCCCGCGAGAGGAAGGAGGGCGGCGGCCGACAGGATGCCGGCGAGCATGCGCGCGTGGCCAGCGCGTGCCACGGCAAGGTTGAGACGTTTGGCGCTCATGTTGAAACTCGATCCTCGTTAGGAAGCCGTCGTGCCGGCGTGGAACCCGGGCCGGCCGCGCCGGACCCGTTGCTGCGGGCGCGGCGGCGGGATGCCGCGTGCGCCTTGCTGTGGGTAACGGCTGCCGCGGCGGCTTCTTGAGGCGATTCGCACAGAAATGCGTGCGCGACGGCAAACGGTTGCGTTTCCTTACGCTTTCCCTGATGCGACGCGAATTTTGTCGGGCGTACGATCGCGGTTCGATCAACGTTTTGTCAGGAGAAAAGCATGGATCGCCGCTTTCGTTGGGCCGCTGTCGCGTTGTCCTGTGCGCTGGCCGGCGCCGCGCATGCCCAGGCGCTGACCGGCACGCTGAAGAAGATCAAGGACACGGGCGTCGTGTCGCTCGGCATCCGCGAATCGTCGGTGCCGTTCTCTTACTCGGACAATCAGCAGAAGAATATCGGCTACTCGCGCGACATCGCCGCGCGGATCATCGATCAGCTGAAGGCGGACCTGAGCCTGCCGGGCCTCACGGTGAAGGAGATTCCGATCACGTCGCAGAACCGGATTCCGCTGCTGCAGAACGGCACGATCGACTTCGAATGCGGATCGACGACGAACACGCTCGAACGGCAGAAGCAGGCCGCGTTCTCGAACAGCATCTTTCTGTACGGCATCCGCTTCAGCACGCGGAAGGACTCGGGCGTGAAGGACTTCCCGGACCTCGCGGGCAAGACGGTCGCGACGACGGCGGGCACGTCGGACGAGCGGCTGCTGCGCAAGCTGAACGAGGAGAAGGGGATGAACATGACGATCATCAGCGCGAAGGATCATGCGGAAGCGTTCATGAACGTGACGACCGGCCGCGCCGTCGCGTTCGTGATGGACGAGCCGCTGCTGTACGGCGAGATCGCGAAGGATCGCAATCCGGGCGCCTATACGGTGACCGGCACGCCGCTGATGCACGAGAACTACGCGTGCATGATGCGCAAGGACGATCCGGCGTTCAAGCGCGTCGTCGACGGCGTGATCGCGAAGATGCAGACATCCGGTGAAGCGGAGAAGCTCTACGATCGCTGGTTCATGCAGCCGATCCCGCCGAAGGGCGTGAGCCTGAACTATCCGCTGTCGCCGGAGATGAAGCAGCTCTTCAAGAATCCTACCGATCAGGCGCAGTACTGATTCGCACGCGCTCGGCGCGTCGTATCGCATGCGTGCGCCGTTCGGCACGCACGACGCATGCGTCGTATGATCGGCGAAACATCGCGGCCGTCCGATGCCGGTGCGGCCGTCTCACGATCCGTTGCATAGCCTGCAACGCGGCGCGCGCAGCCCGCGCGACGTCGCTTGCCGATGCACGTGCCGTTCCCTCCGCGCGACGCAGCTGAACCGCCGATCCGCGTCGTGTTCACCCATCGTTGATTCCCTTTTGTTCCCACACGCGCCCGCACGCCGCGCGATCGCATGCATGCGCGCACGCTCCGCATGCCCGCATCGGGTCCGGGCGTAAACCCGGATTCAGATTTCAATTTGAACTGGTCAGAATCGGCCGAAATTGTTCAACAATTTTCGGCGTAAAAACCTGCGGAGCCGCATGGGGCGGCGCGCAGGCGCAGTTGCGAGCCGTTTGCGCGATAGCCGAAAAATCGGGAGTCACGCCATGTCCGGTCAGTCTTCGCTTCGACGTTTCCTTCGCGGCGCGCTCGTGCCGCTGGCTTTCGCGGCTTCGCTCGCATCGGCGGCGCCGCTGCAGACGGTGAAGCCCGGCACGCTGCTGATCGGCTCCGATCTCACCTATCCGCCGTACGCCTATCTCGACGGCGGCAAGCCGGCCGGCTTCGATGCCGAGTTCTCGCGGATGCTCGCGACGCATCTGAAGCTCGAGCCGGTCTTCCTCGACACGCGCTTTCCCGATCTGATTCTCGGCATGAAGGCGCGCCGCTTCGATGTCGTCGCCTCCGCGCTGTACGTGACGCCCGATCGCGTGAAGCAGGTCGACTTCGTGCCGTACCTGAAGACGGGCGCATCGCTGCTCGTCGCGAAGGGCAGCGCGTATCGGCCGAAAACGCCCGACGAACTCTGCGGCAAGCGCGTCGGCTCGATCAAGGGCGCGTCGTGGACGCCGAAGCTGCGCGCGATCTCGACCGACACCTGCAAGCCGGCGGGCCGCGGCGAAATCGCGATCCTCGAATTTCCGACGTCGCCGGAGGCGACGTCCGCGCTGATGTCGAAGGCCGTCGACGTGCAGATCGAGGACGCGGCCGTCGCGCAGGGCATTCCGAAGCAGACGAACGGGCGTGTCGAGCCGAGCTCCACGACGCTGCTGTATCCGATCGTGATCGGCCTCGGCGTGACGAAGGGCGACGGCGGGCTGCAGCACGCGCTCGAAGGTGCGCTGAACGACGCGAAGCGCAGCGGCGAATACGGCAGTCTCGTGAAGAAGTACGGGCTGCAGGAGCCGACGGCCGCCGACGTCGCGGCCGCGCTCGGCACCGCGAAGTAGCCGCACGCGTTCGCGCGTACGCCGCAGCGGCGGCCGTTCGCCTCGCGCGATGCGCGGGCGGCCGCTTTCCCTTCCGCCGGTTGAGGAGTCTCCGATGCAGTTCGATTGGCACTATGCGTTGCAGCTGTTGTGGGACAAGGATTTCTGGCGCGCATGCGTCGTCGTCGTGAAGCTCAGCGTGTCGGTGTGGGTGTTCGGCGTGCTGCTCGGCTTTCCGGTCGCGCTGGCGCGGCAGTCGCATCAGCCGGCGCTCAAACGCGCTGCGGCCGCTTATATCTGGTTCTTCCGGAGCCTGCCGCTGCTCGTACTGCTCGTGTTCATCTACAACCTGCCGCAGGTGTTTCCCGCGACCAGCACCGTGCTGTCCGATCCGTTCACGGCCGGCCTGATCGCGATGGTGCTCAGCGAGACGGCGTATTTCGCGGAGATCCATCGCGGCGGCATTCTGTCGGTGCCGCGCGGGCAGCTCGAGGCCGGCCGTGCGCTCGGCATCCGCTTCACCGGCATCCAGCGCATGATCGTGATGCCACAGGCGATCCGCATCGCGCTGCCGGCGCTCGCGAACGAGTTCATCACGATCGTGAAGCTCACTTCGCTCGTGTCGGTGATTTCGCTCGCCGAGATTCTGCTCGTCGGCCAACGGCTGTACACGCAGAACTTCCTCGTGTTCGAAACGATGCTGGCCGTCGCGTTCTACTACGTGCTGATCGTCACGGTATTCAGCCGTTTGCTCGGCTATCTCGAACGGCATCTCGACGTCAGCCGCCGCACGGCGGCGCAGCCGGCGCCGGCGAGTGAGGCGCTGCCGCTGTCGGCAGCGGCCGCCGCGCCACGGCCGCGTGCGACCGCCGAGTTCGCACTGCGGCTCAAGGGCATCCAGCAGCGCTACGGCCGCCATGAAGTGCTGAAGGACATTCATCTCGACGTCGCGCCCGGGCAAGTCGTGTCGATCATCGGGCCGTCGGGGTCCGGCAAGACGTCGCTGATCCGCACGATCAATGGGCTGGCGCCGCTGAACGCGGGCGAGATCGAGCTGTACGGCGCGCCGTTCATTCGTGCGGCGGGCGCGCATCCGCCGCGCGTGCCGAACGACCGCCTCCTCGATATCGGCATGGTGTTCCAGAGCTTCAACCTGTTTCCGCATCGCACCGCGCTGCAGAACGTGATGATGGCGCCGTGCTATCACCGCCAGGCCGATACCGATGCGATCCGCGTGCAGGCGCTGTCGCTGTTGTCGAAGGTCGGGATGCTCGAGCATGCGAACAAGTATCCGCACCAGCTGTCGGGCGGCCAGCAGCAGCGCGTCGCGATTGCGCGTGCGCTCGCGACGCGCCCGTCGATCATGTTGTTCGACGAGCCGACGTCGGCGCTCGATCCGGAGCTGGTCGGCGAAGTACTGAAAGTCGTCGAGACGCTCGCGAAGGAAGGGATGACGATGATCATCGTCACGCACGAAATGAACTTCGCGTTCAAGGTGTCCGACCGCATCGTCTTCATGGAGAACGGCCGCATCCTCTACGACGTGCCGCCCGAGCGCATACGGGCGAGCGGCGACGCACGCGTGAAGGATTTTCTGCGGCATGTTCACTTCGCATGATGGGACGCGAGGCTCACGCATGAACGGCTTCGATTTTCCGCACGACGAACGGCGCGACGCGCGCCCCTGCGTCGACCGGTTGCGCGCATGCATTGCCCGTGCGGCCGCGCATCCGGACGACATCGGCACCGCATGGCTGGCGCGTCGCGACGCGGCGGCGCTCGCCGAGGCGCACGAATGGGACCGGCGCGCGCGTCACGGCGGCGCCGCGCCGCTGGCCGGTGCGGTGCTGACGGTGAAGGCGTGTTTCGACTGCGAAGGCTGGGTCACGCATGCAGGCTCGCGCGTACTCGCCGACGATCCGCCGGCGCGCACCGACGCGGCAGTGGTCGCGGCGCTGCGACGCGCCGGCGCCGTGCTCATTGCGCAGACCGCGATGACGGAGTTCGCGTACGGCGCGCTCGGCGTGAACCGCACCTACGGCACGCCGGCGACGCCGCTCGACGCGCATCGCGAGCGCGTGGCAGGCGGGTCGAGCTCGGGCGCCGCGGTGTCGATCGCGCTGGGCGTCGCCGATCTGTCGGTCGGCTCGGACACGAGCGGATCGGCTCGCATTCCGGCCGCATTCTGCGGCGTGGCGGGGTTCAAGCCCTCGCGCGGCCGCTATCCCGATGCGGGCATGCAATTCCTGTCGACGACGTTCGACGTGCCAGGCCTGATCGCCGCGACGGCCGCGCGATGCCGCGATGCGGACGCCGCGCTGCACGGCCGTGCGATTGGTGCGGCTGCGCCTATGCCTGCGCGAATCGGCGACCTGCATTTCGTCGTGCCGGAACGCTTCGCGACCGACGACACCGATGCAGCGGTCGCGCAGGCGTTCGACGCGTGGCTGTCGCGGCTATCCGCGTGCGGCGCGCGCATCGAGCGCAAGCGGCTCGATTGCATCGTCGAGGCCGGTGCGGCTGCGCGCGAGGGCGGCATCATCGCGGCCGAGGCGTTCAGTCTGCATCGCGCGCGGCTCGCGGCGTGCGCGGATCGCTACGACCCGCTCGTCGCCGCACGCATCACTGCGGGCGAGCAGGTGCGTGCGCACGACTATGCGGCTGCGCTGGTGCGTCTGCGCGCACTGGCCGACTCGTACGACGCGGCGCTCGGCGAAGCGGACGCGGTGCTCACGCCGACGGTGCCGATGCTGCCGCCGCGTATGCCCGAGCTGGCCGACACCGCCGTCTATCTCGCGCAGAATGCGCGCGCATTCCGGCTCACCGAGTTCGCGAACCGGCTCGATCTGCCGAGCATCAGCGTGCCGGCGGACCGCCGGCGGAACAGGCCGATCGGGCTGCTGATGACCGGACGCCGCGGCGGCGATGCAAGCCTGCTCGATGCGGCAGTGCGCGTCGAACACGCGCTGGACGCATGCAGATGAACCGTTTCCCGTCGGCGGGGCACGCCCTGCCGTTTTTCATCGTCACCATTCCGAGGTGCTCATGATCGTCGTAAGATCGGCCGACATTGCCCACACCGAACGCCACGCAAGCGGGCCTGGTTGGGACAGCAAGCGGATGATCGTCAAGCAGGACGGCGTCGGCTATTCCGTTCACGAAACGCGCGTGCACGAAGGCGCGGAGCTGCATCTGCATTACAAGCATCACTTCGAGACCAACTATTGCGTCGCAGGCGAAGGGGAGGTGGTCGATACGGCAACCGGCGACGTGCACCGCATCACGCCGGGCACGGTCTACGCGCTGAACCGGAACGACGCGCACATTCTGCGCGCGACGCGCGGCGATCTGCATCTGGTCTGCGTGTTCAATCCGCCGCTGACGGGGCGCGAAACGCATCGCGAAGACGGCAGCTATGCGCTGCCGGCCGGCGACGACGTGTAAGGCTGGCCCGCCGTCGTCGCATGCGTGCCGCATCGCGCGGCATGCATGCGGCGTGCGCTGCGTGCGCTACGCGGCGTCGCGATGGGTGCGGCGGATCGCGTCGACGAGCATGCGCTCGGAATCGTCGAGATAGCGTGCGAGCACCGTCACGGCTTCGCTTCGGCGGTTCTGCGTGAGCAGATCGTAGATGCGGTATTCGCGTTCGATCCAGTCGGGCGTCTGCACGCGTTTCTCGTCGGGATCGGACGCGAACACGAGACGCAGCTGCGCAGAGATCGTCCGGAAGAATTCGTCGAGCAGCGCGGACTTCTGCAGCGCGACGATATGCTGATGAAACCGCAGGCTATGCGTGCCGACGGCCTGCCAGTTCTCTTTCGCGAGTTCGCGCTCGGCCGCGCGGATCGCCGATTGCATCTTGTCGAGCAGCACCGGTTGCGCAAGCTCGGCCGTATTGAGCGCATGCAGTTCGAGCGTGCGGCGCGCGACGTACAGATCGCGTACGTCCTGGCGATTGAGCGTGCGCACGACCACGCCCTTGTGCCGCACGAACGTGACGAGCCCCTCGCGGCCAAGCTGATGCAGGACTTCGCGAAGCGAATTGCGCGACGTGCCGTATTCGGCGGCGAGGTCCATCTCGATCAGCGCGGTGCCGGGCGGCAGCTTGCCGCTGATGATGTGCTCGCGCAATTGATGGCTGATCCGGTCGGCGACCGATTGTCCTCTCGCTTTTTCGCTTGCCATGCTGTCCGTTCGCTCCTGTCCGATCGCCGCCGGCGTGGCCGGCCGGCGGCGTTTCGCCATTCTACGGGCTTTGTCACGCCGTGCCGTCGTGCTGCCAGCTCGCCTGCGGCGGCTGCATCCCGTGCTGGCCGCGATACGGCGCGACGGCCGGCGACGACCAGCCTGCGAGCAGGCTCGAATCGAGCCGGTAGATCTCGACGCCGAGCGGCCGGCACACGTCGATCGGATCGCGTGCGTCGGGCCCCCACATCGGCACGGACAGATCGCCGCCCGGGCACGTCGACATCGCACACAACAGATCGATCTCGGCGAAGAACTCCAGATAGTCGCCCGGTTTCGCCGGGCAGGCTTTCATGAAGTATTTGTCGTCGTCGTTCAGGCCCGTGCACTGGAACACGTTCAGCACGTCGTGCACGTCGAATTCGGTCAGCCCGTACGGCGCAACCGCGCGCACGAGGTTCGAGTGGCAGTGGAAATGGAAGTCCTCGCCGGTCAGCAGCTTGTTGACGTACGGATCGCAGCGTGTGCCGAGCAGGTCGTGCACACGGCCGCCGTCGCCGTCGACGCCGTAGTCGGCGAGCGTGTCGTCGGTGATCGTCGCCATCGGGCGCAGATACGGCAGCGTCGACCACAGGCGATCGAACGTCGTCACGTGCGCCGCCTGCAACTGACGCGTGCGCGACGCCCACATCCGCTCGCGCGGATTGTGCAGGTTCCACATGTTCAGATCGGCGACCTGCGGCCCCTCGAGCGTGACGATCCGGAACACGTGGCCGGCCGGGACCGTCCAGGCGAACCCGCTGCGGATCGGCACGACGTGCGATTCGATGCGCTCGCGCGCGTCGCGACGCTGCGCGATCGCGGCATAGAACGATTTGTCGACGTTCAGGACGGAGCCTTTGGTGACCTGGTAAGCGGCGGGATAGCTGGACATGACGCGTTGCTCTCGACGAAGGTGGCGGATACGGGCGGTCGGCCGGAAGCCTTTGCAGTGGCCGGTCAGGCGTCAATTCGGATGGTGGATTGTTCAACAATCCGTTGGCGCTGCGAGGAGTATAGGCGGAGGGCGGGGCCGCGTGTCAACCGGCGGAAAGTACCGAGAAGTACCGCGCGCGGCGCGGGCGTGCAGGCGCGCTCGCTGCGGGAGGAGATAAAAAAACCGCCGGCACGCGCCGGCGGTTCTGGCATGCGATGCGTACGCAGTGTCAGATGCTGACCTGCGGGCCGCGCGCGGCCGGCACGGCGGGTGCAGCCGGGCGTTTCGCGGGCGGCTGCGCCGGCACGAGCACGACGACCGGCTCGGGCATCGCCCACATCGGCATCGCGAAGGCGACCGGCTGCGGCATCGGCATCGCGAACGCATTTGCGAGCGCGACATGCTGGAGCGCCATCATCTGCTGCTGCATCGCGATCATCTGCGCCTGGGCGGCACGCATCTGCAGCTCGGCGGCCTGGATTTGCCGCAGCGCGGCGGCCGGCGGCATGCCGCCGGTCGAGGTCTGCATCTCGAAGCTCGCACTGCCGTTCGGGCTATGCCAGCTCCAGGTGCTGACCTTCATCGGACCGGCGGCCGTTTGCACGACGCGCGTCTCGGCCTTCACGGGCACGGCTTGCCCGTTCACATTGACGAACATCGGTTGCGCGGCGGGGGCCGTTGCTGCCTGACCGGCCAGAGCGAGGACCGGCATCAGTGCCAGCGCGCCCGCCGCCATGTACGAACGGAATCGCATAGTTGTTTCTCCATCGAGCGAAACTGATCGAATGACATTCCACTTCATCGTGCGGCTCGCGCAGCGAGCCACCGTGACTATGCGTCGGCAAGCTTAAGTCAGAATTAAAAATCGGGACAGGCGCCGAGCCGCGGCGGCATGGCGGGGCGCAAGGGCTGCGGGCGGGGCGATGCACGCACGGCCGGCCGCCGCAATCCGGGTTCAACCGCACCGGTGCCAGGGAGAATCGCATCGTGCCGCGCAACAACAGGCACAATACGCACCCACGCGCCGCGCACACGTGTTCGCATTTCGAACGACGTGGCGATGCGTCGCCGCCGTTCGAATCGTTCCCGTCCTCATGAATCCCACACTCGCTTCCGCGCGCGAGTCGAACTCGCCGCGCTTCCTGCTGTTCCTGATCTGCCTGTTCGCTTCCGCCGGCCAGCTCGCGATCGACATCTACGTGCCCGCGCTGCCCGACATGGCACGCTCGTTCGCGACGACGCCGCAGGCGATCCAGTCGAGCGTGTCGGGCTACATGGCCGCGTATGCGCTCGGTCAGCTGATCTTCGGCCCGATCGCCGACGCGTACGGCCGCAAGCGCGTGCTCGCGTTCGGTCTCGTCATCTATACGATCGGCTGCCTGCTGTCGCTCGGCGCGCCGAACCTCGAGACCTTCGTGCTCGCGCGCTGTCTGCAGGGCTTCGGGATCGCGACGACGAACCTGCTCGCGAAGGCGATCATCACCGATTCGTTCTCGGGGCAGGCGCTGATGCACGCGTTCACCTACATGTCGATCGCGTGGGGGCTCGCGCCGATCGTCGCGCCGGTGATCGGCGCGCATCTGCAGACCTGGTTCGGCTGGCGCGCGTGCCTCGTGTTCCTGCTCGTGTATTCGCTCGTGATGTGGGCGCTGCTGTGGCGCTACCGGGAGACCTTGCCGAAGCCCGTTCATCTCGAGCCGCGCACGCTGATCGCGAATGCGGGCAAGGTGCTGGCGAGCCCGGTATTCCAGAGCTGCTTCCTCGCGCAAGGCCTGTGCTACAGCATCCTGCTCGTGTTCAACATCGTCGGACCGTTCATGGTGCAGAACACGCTGCACCAGCCGCCGACGTTCTTCGGCTATCTCGCGCTCGGCATCGGGCTGATGTATTTCCTCGGCGGCCTGTCGAACCGGATTCACGGACGCGGCCTGCCGAGCGCCGAGCAGCGGTTGCGCATCGGCGCACGCGCGATGGCGTGCGCGGCCGTCGCGATGCTCGTGCTCGCGCTGACCGTCGGCCTGCGCGTCTGGACGCTCGCGACGCCGGTGCTCGTGATGGGCTTCTGCGCAGGCGCGATGTATCCGACGCTGATGGCCAAGGGCAATTCGCTGTTCCCGCATATCGCGGGGCTCACCAGCGCGATTCTCGGCTGCGCGCTGCTGCTCGTGTCGTCCGCGATGATGGGGCTCGCCGGCTTCGTCTCGGTGCAGGTGCTGACGCCGCTCGCGCTGTTCTTCGTCGCGCTGTCGTTCGTCGTCGTCTGGATGGTGACGAAGCTGCTGCGCTATCTGACGCAGCAGCAGGCCGCGACCGTCGCATGCGGGAGCGGCGAGACCGCGTAAGCGCGCGCAGCGTTCACAGGGGATGCGCCGCGCCGGACTGCGTCAGCAGCGCAACGGCCGCCGCAGCCGGCATCCCGGTCGAGTCGATCGCGCCGGCCTTTGCGAGCGCGTCGAGATCGCCGTCGACGCCCGGTTGACCGACCGTGAACGGCGTCGTCAGGAACGTCGGTGTCGAGAGCGTGACGGTGTATTGCTGCTGCAGATTCGCGACCACTGCCGATTGCGCGGCCTGCACCGCGTCCGCGCTGCCCATCGCCTGCCGATAGCGTGCGGTGCCCTGGAAATTGCCGATCAGGCCGGCCGTATTCGTGCCGAGCTGCGCGGCCAGGTAGACGAGCAGCAATTCCGTTTCGGGCGTCGTGTTGAAGGTGCCGCCCGCATAGGCGAGGGAATGCAGCGTCGTGCCGCCCGACGTCACGGCGATCACGCAGGGCAGCGTCGCGTCGACGGTGACGCGGTAGTGGCCGCCGCCGTCGGTCAGCGTCGTCGCCGAGCCTTGCGCGCAACTGACGGTGACCGGTGCGCTGGCGAGCGCATGGCCGGTCGCGGCCGTGCCCGACACCGCGACGGGCTGCGTGCCGTCGTTGAAGCAGACGTCGAGGCCGAAGCACGCGTCGCCGTTGCAGGCCGCGAGCGTCGTCAGCGCGGCAGCGCAGCCGGTGCTCAGCGCGGAGCGGATGAAGCGCAGGGCGAGAGGGTTCATGGTCGCGGACGCTCGGGGAAAGGGGCAGCCGGAGTGGGGCGCGCGTGGCGCCGCTCCTATTCTATGTCCGGGATGTGCGCGACGCTTGTCTGTCTTGGCGGCGACGCGCGATGCGGCGTCAGGTAACCGAAGCAAGCGGCACTGCCGCCCACGCCGGCACCCGGCTTCGGCGCGCGGCGCGCGAATGAGGGATGACCAAAAAACTCGGCGGCGGCGCGCAATGCAGCGTCGGGCAACGGCAGCAAGCCGCAATGTCGCCCACGCGGGCCCCCCGGCTTCCGCGCGCGGCCCGCGAACCGACGCGCGCCGACCTTACGGCTTGCGCGCGTCGGGTTTGGCGAACGCGCCGCGCACCTCGAAGCCGATCGCATCGGCGACGTTGCCGCGCGCATCGACGAGTTCGAGCCGGTGCCGCCCCGGCCACGGCATCCATGCGATGCGATCGCCGTGCCCGATGATCTTGTCGTCGAGCCGCCACGCGAACCGCGCCGCGCGGCCGGCCGTGCGCTCGAACCAGATCCGCTGGTGCTTCGGCGGAATGTCGGGATCGATCGCGAAGATCGTGCCGTCGGTCGGCGCGCCGATCGTCAACGGCGCGCGCGTGCCGTTCTTGTCGGGCGTGACCGGCGCCGCCAGGCGGATCGTGTCGAGCGCGGTGCCCGCGACGAACCATTCGTTGCGCGGCGGCTCGACGTCGCGCTCGAACGCGATGCGGCGCGCTTCGACACCGGACGGTGCGCGCGGCGCGCGGCTCGGTACGTCGCGGTGCAGATAGCCGACGATCGCCGACCAGACCGGCGAGGCGCCCGTCACGCCGGATACGTCCCACATCGGCGAGCCGTCCGCATTGCCGACCCACACGCCGACCGTATAGCGCGACGTATAGCCGATCGTCCAGTTGTCGCGCATGTCCTTGCTCGTGCCGGTTTTCACCGCCGAGAAAAAGCGCGTCGCAAGCGGGTTGTCGAAGCCGAACGTGCGCACGCGTGCGTTGTTGTCGGCGAGGATGTCGGTGACGATGAAGCTGGCGGCTTCGCTGAATACGCGCGTGCCGTCCGCTGCGCGCGCGGGCGACGCGGCGCCGGACGCCGGCGCCGGCAGGTCGACGACCTTGCGCGCGACGCCGCCGTTCGCGAGCGCGCGGTAGGCGTTCGTCAGCGACAGCAGCGTGACGTCCGCGCTGCCGAGCGCGAGGCTGAAGCCGTAGTAGTCGCCTTCCTGCGCGAGCGGCAGGCCGAGCGCGGTCAGCGTGCGCGCGAAGCGGTGCGGCGTGACGAGCACGAGCGTGCGCACGGCCGGGACGTTCAGCGAGCCGCCGAGCGCGCTGCGTACGCTGACCCAGCCCTTGAAGTCCTTGTCGTAGTTTTGCGGGATGTACAGTCCGCCGCCGGCCGCGAGGTTGATCGGTGCGTCGTCGAGCAGCGACGCCGCGGTCAGCCGCTTCTCGTCGATCGCCTGCGCGTACAGGAACGGCTTCAGCGTCGACCCGGCCTGACGCGGCGCGAGCACGGCGTCGACGTCGCGTGCGCTCGACAGCGCGCCGGACGAGCCGACCCACGCACGGATTTCGCCCGTCGCGTTGTCGAGCACGACGACCGCGCCGTCCTGCACGTTGCGCCGGTGCGCGGGCGCGTTCAGCTCGGTGAGCGCACGCGTCAGCGTATCGCGCGCGAAGCGCTGGAGCGACGCATCGAGCGTCGAGCGCACGCGCGCGCCCGCGGCCGGCCGTACTTCGGCGGCGATGCGCCGCGCGAAATGCGGCGCGAGCGCCGCGCCGTCGTCGCGGACCGCGGCGGCGGGGCGCGCCGTGACGAGCTGCACGTAGCCGTCGAGCGACGTGCAAGCGTCGGCGGCGCGCATGTCGCGCAGGATCCGGCACGCGCGTTCGGCGACCTTCGCCGGCGTTGCATTCGGCGCACGCACGAGCGCGGCGGCGATCGCGGCCTCGCGCGTATCGAGGCCGGACGGCGCCTTCGCGAACAGCACCTGCGACAGCGCGGCGAGCCCCACCGTCTCGCCGCGAAACGGCACGAGGTTCAGATAAGCCTCGAGAATCTGGTCCTTACGCCAGCTGCGCTCGAGGCGCAGCGCGTCCATCGCCTGCACGGCCTTCTGCGGCAGCGAGCGCTGCCCCGAACGACGCGGCGAATCGCCCAGCAGGCCCGCGAGCTGCATCGTCACCGTCGAGGCGCCGCGTGTGCGCTCGTTCCACAGATTGCCCCACGCGGCACCCGCGATTCCGCGCCAGTCGACGCCGCTGTGCGCGTAGAAGCGCTTGTCCTCGGACACGACGATCGCTTCGCGGAACGCGGGCGAGACGTCGGCGAGCGACACCCAGTCGCCGCGCCGCTCGGTGAGGTCGACGCGCGTGCGCTGCAGCGGCGTGCCGTCGCGGGCAAGCAGCACCCAGTCGGTGCTGCGCCACGCTCCGCGTACGTCGTCGTAGCTCGGCAGCGCGTGCGCGATGGCCGGCGCCGCGAACGCGAGCGCGGTCGCAAGCAGCAGGCGGCCTGCGATGCGCGCGAACCGCGGCGACTTCGGCGCGCGCGTCGCGCTCATGGGCGGCTCGCGGCGGCCGGCTTCACGGTGACCGGCGGATTCGGCCACAGCCCATACACCGACGGCGCGTACAGCGCCTCGACGCGCGTCGGCGGCAGCCCGAACGTGCCGACGTTGTTCAGCCGCACCGTGTATTCGACCGAGAATTTGCCCTTCGGCAAATAGTCGTAGTACGCGCGGTAGCCGTCGAAGTCGCGTTCGACGAACGCGGGCCAGGCGCCGTCGGGCCGCTTCTCGTCCTGCGTCGCGACTTCGGAATCGCGGCCGAGGCCCGAGCCGAGGATCGTCGCGCCGGACGGAATCGGATCGTTGACGACGACCCACGTCATGTCGCTCTGCGCGTCGATGTCGAGATGCACGCGCACGACGTCGCCGCGCGTCAGCACGCCGCTGACGGCCGGCTGCACGGGCGTGACCGTCTTCGTGATCCGGTAGCCGGCCGCGAACGGCGCGCGCAGCGGCACGGCCGCGAGGCTTTCGACGGTCGCCCACGGGCGGCCCGTGCCGTCCTGCGTGACGGACAGCGTGGCCGGCGCCTGCGAGGTGCGCGGCCACGGCATCAGCACGCTGCGCGCAGCGGCCGCGCGCGTCGCGGCGGTGGCCGATGCCGGTGCGTCGGCGGCCGCGGGCGGCTGCGACCACGCGATCGTGCGCTCGTTGTCGCCGAGGGCGATCTTCGTCGTGCCGGCGACGGGCGCGCTCTCGTACGTGCGCGAGAAGCGTTCGACGGCCAGCAGGCCGAGCGCGTTCGACGTCGTCGTCTGCCATGCGCCCTGACGTTGCAGCGCGAGCAGGCCGGCGGTCACGCGCGGCATCTCGTCCTTCCACGCCGGATCGCCCGCGAATTCGAGCGCGAGGCGTGCGGCGTTGGTCTCGTTGCTCGTCATCAGCCACCACAGATCGTCGTCGCGCGCCGTCGAGAACACGAGCTGCGTGCCCTGATAGGTGAGGCGCGCGCGCAGGATCTGCTCGACCTGCGCGCGTTTCTCGTCGCGCTGCGCAATGTCCTTCACGCGCGTGAGGATCGCGTGATAGTCGATCAGCGCGGACGTCGGCCACTGGTTCGGGGCGATCTCGATCGATCCGAGCATGCGGGCTTGCGCGGCGCCGTAGCGCGACAGCGCCTCGATCGCCGCGAGCTTGCGCAGGTCGCGGTCCTGGCGCGGCGCCCAGCTGTTGCGCTCGATGCGTCCGTCGACGAAGCGCGCGAGCCCGGCCTCGAGCTGCGTGCGCAGGTCTTCCGGCAGCGCGAAGCGCGGATCGAGCCGGCCGGCTTCGTCGGATACGACGAGCAGATAGGACGACAGCGTGGGGCTGCCCGAGTGCGCGTCGTCGGACGCCGGCGGGAAGTAGCTGGCGAGCCCGTCGCCGTCGAGATAAACGGGCATGCGCGCGACCAGCGCCTGCCATTGCGCGGCATCGCGCAGGCCGATCGCGCGCGACGTCTGCTGCTCGAGGCAGCGGTACGGATAGCGCTCGAACCAGCGCCGCACGCCGGGCAGGCCGTCCGCCAGCTTCGACTGCAGCGACACCGCGATGCCGCCGCGCGGCGCACCCTGCGCATTGACGACGGCGCCGGCCGGCGCCGAAACGGGCACCGTCAGCGTGCCGTCGACCTGCGCGAGCGTCGCCTGCTGCACGGTCACCGGCAACGCGGGCACGACCTTCTGCGCGACGGCCAGTGCATCGGACGCGCGCTTGCCGCCTTGCTCCGCCGCTTCGATGCGCCAGTTCAGCGCGCCCGTTGCGTCGAGCGCCTGCTCGGGCACGGTCACGGTCCAGCCGACCTCGGCGGCCGCGTTCGCCGCGATCGAGACGGTCTGCGGTGCGAGGTCGAGCCCCGTCACGCGCGGCGTCACGGCGACCTGCATCGCGCGGTCCGTCGTATTGCGCAGCGTGATCTGCGCGCGGAACGCATCGCCTTCGCGCACGAGCGGCGGCAGCCCGGAGATCAGCTGCAGATCCTGCGTGCTGCGGATCGACGTGCTGCCGGTGCCGAAGCGATCGGCGCCGACCGCCGCGATCGCGACGATCCGAAAGCGCGTGAGCGCATCGTTCAGCGGCACGTTGACGGTCGCGCTGCCGTTCGCGTCGAGCGTCACGCGCGGGTTCCACAGCAGCAGCGTGTCGAACAGCTCGCGCGTCGGCGCGCTGCCGCCGCCGCCACCCGCGGGCACGGCCTTGCGCCCGAAGTGCCGGCGGCCGACGATTTCCATCTGCGCGGTCGCGGTCTCGATGCCGTATGCGCGACGCCGCAGCATCGCGTCGAGCAGATCCCAGCTCGCGTTCGGCATCAGTTCGAGCAGCGCCTCGTCGACGGCCGCGACGGCGATCTGCGTGCCGGCCGGCGCCGGCTGCCCGTTCGGCAGCGTGACCTTGACCTGTGCGCGTGCGGTGCCGCGCACCGTATAGCGCGTCGCGTCGGTCGTCACCGTAACGCCGAGCCGGTGCACGCCGGTGCCGACCTTGATCTCGCCGAGACCGTAGCGGAACGCGGGTTTCGACAGATCGACGAACGCGGTCGGCGCCTCGTAGTGGCGGCCTTCGCGCCAGAACGCGCGCGCCCATTCGACCGGCGCCTTCCAGCCCCACGTGAAGAACGAATACCACGGCACCTCGCGAATCCGGCCGCGCAGCGCGAGCACCGACACGTAGACGTTCGGCCCCCAGCTTGCGTCGACCTTCAGGTCGACCGTCGGATTCTTGCCGTTCAGCTCGACGACGTGCGTTTCCATCACGCCGCCGCGTTCGACCGCGACGAGCGCGGTCGCGTAGCGGAACGGCATGCGCACCTGGAAGCGCGCGGTCTCGCCGGGCTCGTACGCGGTTTTCTCCGGGATCACGTCGATGCGGTCGGTGTTGTCGCCGCCGAACCAGAGTTCGTCCTCGCGCGTGACCCATACCGACGTCGAGGCGTTCGACGTGCGGCCGTCGCCGTCCTTCGCGACGGCGATCAGCTGCACGTTGCCGGCCTGTTCGAGCGTCGCGTCACAGGCCATGCGGCCCTTGTCGTCGGTCTTGCCCGAGCACAGCACGCCGAGATCGCGCGTGTCGCTCTTGTTGTCGTACGCGTAGAAGCCGCCGACCATCCGCTTGCGCGACGAGGTCGTGATCCGTGCGACGCCCTTGATCTCGATCGGCACCGATGCGCGCGGCTTGCCCTGCAAGTCGACCGCGAGCGCCTGCACCGGCACGCGCTGGCCGACCGACACCCAGCGGCCGGCCTTGATCCCGGCCACCACCGCGGCGGGCCACAGCATCGTGTCGCCGCGGATCGTCTGCACTTCGCCGTTCGGGTCCGCGAAGGTCGCTTCGAGCGCAATGCGCTTCGGCGCGTCGATCGCGGGCAGCCCCTTCAGCGTGATCGCGCCAGCACCGTTGCGGTCGAGCGTCAGCGGCAGCTTGTCGGCGATCAGCTTCGTCGCGTCGGGATCGCCGTTCGCGGACGATCGGTCGTCGTCGTCCTGTTCATCGTCGTCGGCCATGCCGTCGCCGGTGTCGGGACGATACGGCGTGAAGCTGAAATCCTCGAAGCGGTCGGCGAACGGCGGCGAGGCCCATTTCATCAGCGCCGACACCTGCACCGGCAGGTTCGATGCGCCGCCGCCCGACACGTAGTCGATTTGCACGTCGAGCGGCGCTTCCTTCGCGGCGACGAGCGGGCTCGTCTGCGCATCGCGCGCGCCGATCGTGCCTTTCAGCACCGGCAGCCGGAACGCTTCGACGCGGAAGCTGCCGCTGTAGATGCTGCTGGTCGGCGCATCGTCCGGGCCGTCTTCGAGCTCGACGCTGTATTCGCCGAGCTTCGCGGCGGCCGGCAATGCGAACTGCGTGTCCGCGCTATGGTCGGCGGCCCACGTGAGCGGCAGCTTGTAGGTCTGGCCGCTGCCGAGATGGCGGATCGTCACGCGCGTCGGATACTGCGACGGGAACGCGAGGCTCTGCAGCGTCTCGGTGCGCACGAAATGCTTCATCGAGACAGTTTCGCCCGCGCGCAGCAGCGTGCGGTCGAACACCGTGTGCGCGCGCACGGTCGGCGCATGGTCGGTGTCGGTCGGCACGTTGAAGCGCCATGCCTCGATCCCGCGGTTCCAGTTCGAGCTGACGAAGGCCATGTCGCGGCCCGTCTTCGGATCGTCGACGCGTGCCGACACGAAGTAGTCGTTGAAGGTATCCGACGAGCGGCATTCACGCTTGGGCTCGAACGGCCCGTCGATCTTCAGCAGGCCTTGCGCGTCGGTCTTGCCGGCCGCGATCTCGTCGCCGTTGCAGTCCGATACGCGGATCTGCGCGTTCGGCACCGGCTTGCCCTTGTCGAGCGTCGTGACCCAGACGAGGTTGTTGTCGCGGCCTTGTTTCAGATGCACGCCGAGGTTCGTGACGAGCACGGCGGTGCGCACGTACATCGTCGACGGCTTCGCGAGCAGCGAGCGGCCGAGCGCCGGCGACGCGAGTTCGAGCACGTAGAAGCCCGGCTTGTCGATCGGCACGCCGACGACCTCGAACGGGCGCAGCGTCTTCGGGTCGGCCTTCGGCAGCGTGAGCGTCTGCACCCCGCGCTCGCCGCCGAGCAGCGACAGCGAGCGCACGTCGATGCGGCGATCCTTCGGCGCCGGCATTCGCTCGCCGGCCGCGAGCGGCACGTAGACAGGGTGCTGGCCCTTGCGCGTCAGCAGGCCGGGCATCCGTTCGTCGATCGCGCCGGCCGTCATCGCCCAGTTGTCGAAGCGCTCGACGTTGCGCATCCATTCGCGGATCGCCGTGTCGTCGTCGACCTTCAGGTTCGAGAATTGCGCATCGCCGGCGTTCAGGCCCGCGACGTGCAGATCGGCTTCGACGTTGCGCAGCGTGACGGGGACGAGTGCCGGCGTATCGGGCTCGGCGAAACGCTCGACGATGCCGAACGTGCCCGACGAAAACTTCGCGAGCGGCGGCATCGGCGCGGTGCGTGTCGCGAGCGGGAACAGGTCCGCGTTCGCGAGCGGGCGGTCCGTCACGTCGTGCAGCCGCGTCGGCAGCTCGATCGTCAGCGCGGCCTGCGCGGGCAACGGCGCGGCGAACGTGACGGTCGTCACTTCGTCGCTGCGGTCGTCGGCCGCGAAGGTCGGCGACAGTGCGCCGTCCGGCCCGCGCAGCCGAATCGCTTCCGCGTCCTTGCGCGCGATCGGCGCATTGAAGGTCAGCGTCAGCGGACGCAGCGGCGTGCACGGCGCGTTCGCGTTCTCGCGCTCGCACGAAAAGCTCGCGGCGAACGGCGCACGCACGGTGAAGTCGAAGCGCCGCTCCGTCTCGTTCGCGATGCCGCTCGGGCTCGCGACACCCTTGCCGTACACGAGCTGCATCTTCGCGCTGGCCGGCAGCGCCTGCGCGCATTGCAGCGTCAGCACGCGCGCGGCGTCGCGCTTCCAGCCGAAGTGGTCGAGCAGCGCGGTGCGCGTCGCGCCGTCCGCGGCGGCGACGGGGATCCGGTTGCCGATGCCGGCCGCTTCGCACCAGATGTTCGCGAGCGCCGAGCGCTCGTCGGCCGGGCCGTTCAGCTTCAGCACGAACACCTGCCGCTCCTCGATCTCGCGCGCGCCGGGCCGCACCGATACCGGGAACGGTCCGCCCGTTTGAAACGCGAAGCGATGCGGGCCGCCGAGCGCGTTGCCCGCGACCGAACGCAGCGTGTCGTTCAGTGCGACCGCGCACCGAACGCCGGGCGGCAGGTCGTTTTCGAAATCGTAGACCCACGTCTTGTCGTCGAGCCAATGGCCCTGGCCGCGCGCGGCAGCCGCGTCGGTGCAGGTCACGCGCGCGGGATTCGGCGCGGACGCCGAGCCGAACGCGACCATCGCTTCGTCGAACTTGACGACGGCCTGCCGGACTTCGGTGACGGTGCCTTGCGGCGAGACGCTGACGGTGCGCGCCGCGCCCGCATGCAGCGACAGCGCCGCGGCGCCGGCGAGCGCCGCGAGTGCGCCTGCCTGCCAGAGACGACGAGCGCGATCGGGATGATGGATTCGCTCAGGTTTGTTATCGTGTTTGCGTTGCTTCATCGCTCGATGCCCTCGGAGGGAAGCTTTCTGTTTGATTGCACGCGATTCTAACCGAGCGTCTGTGAGGCGGAACGCGACATGCTTCGTGTCGCACACGTGTCGCGCCGACGACACAAAAATGCAGCGAAATGGCGATCGTTACGAATGGCGACACATTGAATGGACTATAAAACCATTGTCCGTTCCGGAATGTGCGCGTACATTTCAGGTCCGCGCCGATTTTTGAGAAATATCAAGCGTGGTTTTCCCGAATCCGGTGTTCGAGAGAAGGAAACATGCACAACGACAACACTCCCCACTCGCGTCGCCACGGCGACGCAGCCGCATCAGGCATCACGCGGCGTCAATGGTTGCAAGGCGCGCTGGCGCTGACCGCAGCGGGCCTCACGGGTTCGCTGACATTGCGGGCGCTTGCAGACAACCCCGGCACTGCGCCGCTCGATACGTTCATGACGCTTTCCGAATCGCTGACCGGCAAGAAAGGGCTGAGCCGCGTGATCGGCGAGCGCCTGCTGCAGGCGCTGCAGAAGGGCTCGTTCAAGACGGCCGACAGCCTGCCGCAGCTCGCCGGCGCGCTCGCGTCCGGTTCGCTGACGCCTGAACAGGAATCGCTCGCACTGACGATCCTCGAGGCCTGGTATCTCGGCATCGTCGACAACGTCGTGATTACGTACGAGGAAGCATTAATGTTCGGCGTCGTGTCCGATACGCTCGTGATCCGTTCGTATTGCCCCAACAAACCCGGCTTCTGGGCCGACAAACCGATCGAGAGGCAAGCCTGATGGCCGATACCGATACGCAAAAGGCCGACGTCGTCGTCGTTGGATCGGGTGTCGCGGGCGCGATCGTCGCGCATCAGCTCGCGATGGCGGGCAAGGCGGTGATCCTGCTCGAAGCGGGCCCGCGCATGCCGCGCTGGGAAATCGTCGAGCGCTTCCGCAATCAGCCCGACAAGATGGACTTCATGGCGCCGTACCCGTCGAGCCCCTGGGCGCCGCATCCCGAGTACGGCCCGCCGAACGACTACCTGATCCTGAAGGGCGAGCACAAGTTCAACTCGCAGTACATCCGCGCGGTGGGCGGCACGACGTGGCACTGGGCCGCGTCGGCGTGGCGCTTCATTCCGAACGACTTCAAGATGAAGAGCGTGTACGGCGTCGGCCGCGACTGGCCGATCCAGTACGACGATCTCGAGCCGTACTACCAGCGCGCGGAGGAAGAGCTCGGCGTGTGGGGCCCGGGCCCCGAGGAAGATCTGTACTCGCCGCGCAAGCAGCCGTATCCGATGCCGCCGCTGCCGTTGTCGTTCAACGAGCAGACCATCAAGACGGCGCTGAACAACTACGATCCGAAGTTCCATGTCGTGACCGAGCCGGTCGCGCGCAACAGCCGCCCGTACGACGGCCGCCCGACTTGTTGCGGCAACAACAACTGCATGCCGATCTGCCCGATCGGCGCGATGTACAACGGCATCGTGCACGTCGAGAAGGCCGAACGCGCCGGCGCGAAGCTGATCGAGAACGCGGTCGTCTACAAGCTCGAGACGGGCCCGGACAAGCGCATCGTCGCAGCGCTCTACAAGGACAAGACGGGCGCCGAGCATCGCGTCGAAGGCAAGTATTTCGTGCTCGCCGCGAACGGCATCGAGACGCCGAAGATCCTGCTGATGTCCGCGAACCGCGATTTCCCGAACGGTGTCGCGAACAGCTCGGACATGGTCGGCCGCAACCTGATGGACCATCCGGGCACCGGCGTGTCGTTCTATGCGAGCGAGAAGCTGTGGCCGGGCCGCGGCCCGCAGGAGATGACGTCGCTGATCGGTTTCCGCGACGGTCCGTTCCGCGCGACCGAAGCGGCGAAGAAGATCCACCTGTCGAACCTGTCGCGCATCGACCAGGAGACGCAGAAGATCTTCAAGGCCGGCAAGCTGATGAAGCCCGACGAGCTCGACGCGCAGATCCGCGACCGTTCCGCACGCTACGTGCAGTTCGACTGCTTCCACGAAATCCTGCCGCAACCCGAGAACCGCATCGTGCCGAGCAAGACGGCGACCGATGCGATCGGCATTCCGCGCCCCGAGATCACGTATGCGATCGACGACTACGTGAAGCGCGGCGCCGCGCATACGCGCGAGGTCTACGCGACCGCCGCGAAGGTGCTCGGCGGCACGGACGTCGTGTTCAACGACGAATTCGCGCCGAACAATCACATCACGGGCTCGACGATCATGGGCGCCGATGCGCGCGACTCCGTCGTCGACAAGGACTGCCGCACGTTCGACCATCCGAACCTGTTCATTTCGAGCAGCGCGACGATGCCGACCGTCGGTACCGTAAACGTGACGCTGACGATCGCCGCGCTCGCGCTGCGGATGTCGGACACGCTGAAGAAGGAAGTCTGACCGTGCGGAAATCTACTCTCACTTTCCTCATCGCCGGCTGCCTCGCGTTGCCGGGCTTCGCGCGCGCGGCCGATGCGGCCGATCCGGCGCTGGTCAAGCGCGGCGAATACCTCGCGACCGCCGGCGACTGCATGGCCTGCCACACCGTGAAGGGCGGCAAGCCGTACGCGGGCGGCCTCGGCATGCCGGTACCGATGCTCGGCAAGATCTACACGAGCAACATCACGCCCGATCCCGATACGGGCATCGGCAAATGGACGTTCGAGGACTTCGAGCGCGCGGTGCGGCACGGCGTGTCGAAGAACGGCGACAACCTGTATCCGGCGATGCCGTACGTGTCGTACGCGAAGATCACGGACGACGACGTACGCGCGCTGTACGCCTACTTCATGCACGGCGTCGAGCCGGTCAAGCAGGCGCCGCCGAAGAACGAGATTCCCGCGCTGCTCAGCATGCGCTGGCCGCTGAAGATCTGGAACTGGCTGTTCCTGAAGGACGGCCCGTACCAGCCGAAGCCGTCGCAGAGCGCCGAATGGAATCGCGGCGCGTATCTGGTGCAGGGTCTCGCGCACTGCAGCACGTGCCACACGCCGCGCGGCATCGCGATGCAGGAGAAGTCGCTCGACGAAACCGGCGGCAGCTTCCTCGCGGGGTCGGTGCTCGCCGGCTGGGACGGCTACAACATCACGTCGGACCCGAATGCGGGGATCGGCAGCTGGACGCAGCAGCAGCTCGTGCAGTATTTGCGCACCGGCAGCGTGCCGGGCGTCGCGCAGGCGGCCGGGCCGATGGCCGAGGCGGTCGAGCACAGCTTCTCGAAGATGACCGAAGCGGACATCGGTGCGATCGCCACGTACGTCCGCACGGTGCCGGCCGTTGCCGACAGCAACGCGAAGCAGCCGCGGTCGTCGTGGGGCAAGCCGGCCGAGGACGGGCTGAAGCTGCGCGGTGTCGCGCTCGCGTCGTCGGGCATCGATCCGGCGCGGCTGTATCTCGGCAACTGCGCGACGTGCCACCAGATGCAGGGCAAGGGCACGCCGGACGGCTATTACCCGTCGCTGTTCCACAACTCCACCGTCGGCGCGTCGAATCCGTCGAACCTCGTGCAGGTGATCCTGAACGGCGTGCAGCGCAAGATCGGCAGCGAGGATATCGGGATGCCCGCTTTCCGCTACGATCTGAACGACGCGCAGATCGCCGCGCTGACGAACTACGTGACCGCGCAGTTCGGCAATCCGGCGGCGAAGGTGACGGAGCAGGACGTCGCGAAGCTGCGCTGACATAGTCGGGCGCGCCGACACGGCGCAACCGATAGGAACAGGAGGAGCACAGCACATCGGGCGGGCCCGATGCCGGTTGTTGCAGAGCGGGGCGGGCGGCACGTGCGGCCGCCCGCTCCGGTTCGTTCGCAATGCGGTGCGCATCACGCGCATCGTCTTTCGCTGATCAATACCATGACACCGAACCAACCGTTTCTCGCGTCTCAGCGCGATGTGCTGCTGCTGCTTGCCCGTATCCTGCTCGTGATCCTGTTCGTGATGTTCGGCTGGAAGAAGATCGTCGACTTCTCCGGCACGATCGCATTCATGGGCACCGAGGGCGCGCCTGCGCCGATCGTGTCCGCCGCGATCGCGGTCGTGATGGAACTCGTCGTCGGGATCGCGATCCTGGTCGGCTTCCAGACGCGGCCGCTCGCGCTGCTGCTTGCGCTGTACACGATCGGCACCGCGCTCATCGGCCACCGCTACTGGACGATGACGGGCGGCGAGCAGATCAACAACATGATTCATTTCTACAAGAACATCGCGATCTCGGGCGGCTTGCTCGCGCTGTGCGCGGCGGGGCCCGGTCGGTTTTCGATCGATCGCGGATGACCGGGCGCGCGCATGGGGCGCGCGTCGGACGGTCGAGACTCCGAGGGGGCATCACTTTGCGACTCACATACTTCGCATCGCTGATCGCGGCCGTCGCACCGGCGGTGGCGATCGCGCAGACCAGCGTGACGCTGTACGGCCGTATCGACGGCGGCGTCGAATACCTGAACCACATCGCGACGCCGAACGGCAGCGCGACGCGCTGGAGCGCCGAAGGCGGCGACTGGGGTACCAGCATGTTCGGGCTGAAGGGCGTCGAGGATCTCGGCGGCGGGATGTCGACCGTGTTCAACCTCGAGACCGCGTTCCAGGTAATGAACGGCCGCACCGGTGGCGGCCGCCTCTGGTCGCGGCGCGCGTACGTCGGGCTGAAGAGCGACACGTGGGGCCAGCTGCAGGCCGGCCGCAACCTGTTCATCGACAGCGACGGCGTGTGGGAATTCGATCCGTTCGTGCAGCAGGCGTTTTCATCGGCGTCGCTCGTGCGCGGCCGCAACTGGCAGCAGACGAGCAACAACATCGAGTATCACAGCCCGGTGATCGGCGGGTTCGACTTGCAGGCGCAGTACGCGTTCGGCAACCAGTCGCGCGGCTTCAACTACGGCGCGGCCGACGATTTCGGCCGCTCGGACGGGATCATGATCTCGTACCATTCGCCGGTGCTCGACGTGCGCGGCATCTACGACGAGCTGCGCGACAACAACGGCAAGTTCAGCAACATCTTCACGGCATCGCGCGAGTATTTCGTCGGCGCGAACGTCAAGATTTCGAAGTTCAAGATCCAGGGCGCCTATACGCACTACCAGGCGCCGGACAGCCCGGCCGGCGTTGCCGATCGCGCGGATCACTACTGGCTCGGCGCGACCTATGCGGCGACGCCGCAATGGGCGATGACGGCGGGCGGCTACTACGTGAAGGTCGGCGACGGCGGCGGCGATGCGTCGCACGATCCGTCCGGCCACGCGATCATGTACGTGCTCGGCACCACGTACAACCTGTCGAAGCGCACGTTCCTGTACGGGACGGTCGCGTACGTGCGCAACGGCGGCAACTCGAACTTCTCGCTGCTCGCGACGCCGCGCGATGCGTCGCCGAACACGAGCCCGATGACGGGCGAATCGCAGACGGGCGCCTACGTGGGGATGATGCATACGTTCTGAGCGGCACATGCCATAAAAGACACACGGGCCCGGCGGGCCCGTGTCCTTGGCATGGCAGCGCGGCGCACTGCGTGCCGTACGCGTCTGCGGCCGTCGTGCAGCTTTCGGGCGCCCGCTCGTCAGTCGAGCGGGTGCCCGGCCTTTTCGTCCATGCACCGCACCGCGATCAGCGTCAGCACGCCGCAGCCGATCGCATACCACGCCGGCGCGTTCGGGTTGCCGGTTGCCGCGATCAGCCAGGTGACGAAAAATTGCGCGAAGCCGCCGAAGATCGCGACGCCGACGCTGTACACGAGCGCGCCGCCCGTCGCGCGCACCGCACGCGGGAACAGTTCGCCGAGCATCGCACCGGTCGCGCCGATGTTGATCGCATGCACGACCGACAGCGCGGCGATGATCGACAGCAGCGACACGGCGCCCGGCCAGCGGTTCAGCGCGATGAAGGCCGGGTAGATCGCGAGCATCAGCGCAACGCGCGTCCACCAGACGATCCGGTTGCGGCCGACCACGTCGGACAGATAGCCGCCGATCGGCGTCGCGAGCATCAGGATCGCGCCCGCGACGCAGCCGGCCGTCATCGACAGCCAGGTCGGCAGATGCAGCACCTGCACGCCGTAGATCGCCATGTAGAACACGATGATGTAGTGGATCGACGTGCCGCCGATCGTCACGCCGAGCCCCGCGAACACCGCCTTGCCGTGATAGCGCAGCACGTCCGCGAGCGGCAGCGACGCGACTTTCTCGGCAGGCGCGTGCGCGGCCGACGGCACCTCCTCGACCGTGCGGCGCAGCCAGTAGCCGAGCGGCACGAACAGCGTGCCGATCACGAACGGCACGCGCCAGCCCCAGCTTTCGAGCTGCGCGGCGCTCAGCGTCGACGTCAGCGCGACGCCGGTCAGCGCGCCCGCGAGCGCGGCGAGCCCCTGGCTCGAGAACTGGAACGACGCGTAGAACCCGCGACGATGCTGCGGCGCCTGTTCGAGCAGCAGCGTCGTCGATGCGCCGACTTCGCCGCCCGACGCGAATCCTTGCAGCAGACGCGCAAGCACGAGCAGCAGCGGCGCCGCGATGCCGATCTGCGCGAAGGTCGGCGCGACGGCGATCATCGCGGTGCCGAGCGCCATCAGCAGCAGCGTCAGGATCATCGCTTTCTTGCGGCCGACGCGATCCGCGTACATGCCGATCACGAGCCCGCCGAGCGGCCGCGTGACGAAACCGACGCCGAAACTCGCGACCGCGAGCATGAGCTGCCCGAACGACGAATGGACCGGAAAGAACAGCTTGCCGATCAGGATCGCGAAGAAGCTGTAGACGGTGAAATCGTAGAACTCGAGCGCGTTGCCGACGGCGGCCGCCGCGATCAGGCGGCGCTTTTTCGCGGCGGTCGGTGCATCGGCCGGCGTACCGGCGAACGAAAGGGTAGACGTTTCCATGGGATTTCCCGATAAGCGCACAGCGGCGTGAGAACAGGCCGTCAGGCCGCGAGCCAGCCTTCGGCGACGCGCACCCAGTAGCTCGCGCCGATCGCCAGGATGTCGTCGTTGAAGTCGTAGCCGGGGTTGTGCACCATGCAGCCGCCCTTGCTGCCGATCCCGTTGCCGATGAACGCATAGCAGCCGGGCCGCGCTTCGAGCATGAACGCGAAGTCCTCGCTGCCCATCAGCGGCGGCGCGTCGATCTGCACGCGATCGTCGCCGAGCATGCCGCGCGCGATGTCGGCCGCGAAGGCCGTGGGCTCCGCATGATTGACGAGCACCGGATACCCGTAGTCGTAGTCGACGTCGGCCGTCACGCCGAAGCTCTCGGCCTGGCCCTTCACGAGCGCTTCGATGCGGCGCGCGAGCAGCGCGCGCACGTCGGCGTCGAGCGCGCGCACCGACAGCTTCATCACGACCGTTTCCGGAATCACGTTGAAGGTCTCGCCGGCCTGCACGCTGCCGACCGTGATCACCGCCGCGTGCTGCGCATCGACTTCGCGTGCGACGATGGTCTGCAGCGCGACCATGATGCTGCCTGCCGCCGACATCGGATCGCGCGCGTAGTGCGGCATCGCGCCGTGACCGCCGACGCCGCGCAGCGTGATCGTCACGCGGTCGGCCGACGCCATCGTCGCGCCGCTGCGGAACGCCATGTCGCCGGCCGCGCGGCCCGGCATGTTGTGGATCGCGAAGATCGCATCGCACGGGAAGCGGTCGAACAGCCCGTCGTCCATCATCGCCTTCGCGCCGCCGAAGTTTTCCTCGGCCGGCTGGAAGATCAGGTTCAGCGTGCCGGAGAAGCGGCGCGTGGCCGCGAGGTGGCGCGCCGCGCACAGCAGCATCGCGGTATGGCCGTCGTGGCCGCATGCATGCATCTTGTTCGCGTGACGGCTCGCATACGGCAGCCCGGTCGCTTCGGCGAGCGGCAGCGCGTCCATGTCGGCGCGCAGGCCGACCGTGCGGGCACCCTGGCCTTCGCGCAGCACGCCGACCACGCCGGTCTTGCCGATCCCGCGATGCACCTCGTAGCCCCAGCCGGCGAGCAGCTCGGCGACGAGATCGCTCGTCAGCGTTTCTTCGAAGGCGAGTTCGGGATGGGCGTGGATGCGGCGCCGCACGTCGATGAGTTCGGGCGCGATCGCGGCGATGCCGGGGATGACGGGGTTCACGGCTGCGGGCATGGTGTCTCCGGTGGGGCGGGTGAGGCGTTTGATGCGCTTATGACCCGCAAGCATATAAATTTCTTTTGCGTACCAGAAGCTGATAAATTGCTTCGGTGCTTACCGCCGGTTGCCGCCGGGAATACCCTGACGCGGCGCGGCCGGACAGCTTCGGGTTTCCACGAATCGCGCATTGCCGCCATGAAATATCACCAGTTGAAAGCGTTCGTCACCGTCGCGGAAGAGGGCAGCATTCGCGCGGCCGCGCGCCGGCTGAACGTGTCGCCGGCCGCGCTGACGAAGGCCGTGAAGGAGCTGGAGATCGCGCTCGGCGTGTCGCTCGTCGTGCGCACCGCGCGCGGCGTGCAGCTCACCGCATTCGGTCAGCAGCTGCAGGTGCGCGCGCGGCTGATCGTCGCCGAGATGCAGCGCGCACGCGACGACATCGAACAGGCGCAAGGCGCGATGACGGGCTCGGTCGCCGCGGCGATCACGCCGGCCGCGGCGGTCACGATCCTGCCCGACGCGTTTCGCGCGTTTCGCCGGCGCTTTCCGGTCGCGCGCGTGAGTTTCGTCGAAGGATTTCCGGGCGTCGCGCTGCCGCGGCTGCACGACGGCTCGCTCGATTTCGCGGTGGCCGTCGTCGTGCCCGAACTGCTCGCGGCCGAATTCGATCACGCCGAGCTGTACGCGAGCCGTTCGCTGATCGTCGCGCGCAAGGAGCATCCGCTCGCGTCGGCGACGTCGCTCGCCGATCTCGTCGACGCCGACTGGCTGATGAACCCGTCGCCGGAAAGCTCGACGCAGGTGCTGTTCAATTCGTTCGTCGCGTACGGGCTGCCGGTGCCGACGCGCGTCGTCGAATGTCCGAGCTTCGGTCTCGCGCACAGCCTGATGACGGGCGCCGATCTGCTCGCGTCGATGCCCGAGCAGCTGCTCGAGGTCGAATGGGCGCGCGACCGGCTCGCGGTGCTGCCGATCCGCGAGCGTCTGCCGGCCGTGTCGGTGCAGGTGATCACGCGCCGCGACAGTCCACTGACGCCGGCCGCCGCGATGCTGCTCGACTGCCTGCGCGACTCCGCACGTCGCAAGGGGTTGCGCTAGGGCGCGACGCGTATGCGGGTTCCACGAACAGGCCGCGACCGCGAGCCGGTATCATGACGGCCGGCCTGCCGTCGCGGCCGGCCTGCGATTCATCGCCGTTCAGGCGTTTCCATTCAGCAACGAGAGACATTTCATGACCAGTGCTACCCAATTCGACGACGTGTCGGTCGTCAAACGCGCGAACGTCTATTTCGACGGCAAGTGCGTGTCGCATACCGTGCTCTTTCCGGACGGCACGCGCAAGACGCTCGGCGTGATCCTGCCGTGCGCGCTCAACTTCGGCACGGAGGCCCCCGAATTGATGGAAGTGCAGGCCGGCAAGTGCCGCGTGAAGCTCGACGGCAGCGACACATGGCAGACCTACGGCGCGGGCGAATCGTTCTCGGTGCCGGGCAAGAGCCGCTTCGACATCGAGGTGATCGAGACGCTCGATTACGTGTGCAGCTATCTGTAAGCGCGCATCGCACCGCAAAAAAAGCCCCGCCGAAGCGGGGCTCGCTGTTTGTGCAAGGACGGCGCAACGCCGTCCGGCGCCGGCCGTTACAGGCACGCGTTGATGTCGCTGGCGGCCGCTGCGTCGCCGCGCAGGCCCACCCACGTCTTCGCGCCGGCCTGCCACGACGGACGCACCATCGCGGCGGCGCCGTTCGGCGGCTGCTGACCCGGCACGTACACGTCGGTTGCGAGGCCGTTCGCGAGCACGTTCTGCGAGATCACCTGCTGCTGCGACTTGTCGGCCCACGTCTTGGCGATACAGGCCGACACGTCTTCTGCCGGCTTCTGGCTTTGTCCCACATTCTGCACGGCAGGGCCGGCTGCATGAGCAGAAATTGCCACGGTCAATGCGATGAGCGGTAAGTATTTCACGTTCGTTATCTCCCTCGAGTCGTGATTGATTGAGTGGGAAGCGCAGCGACGCTGCGTGGAAGTGAGAGTCGCCGTCGTCGGACGCGGTTCCGACAATTCCGAAACAAGTTGTTAACGCGCTTGCAAAATGCCGGCCGCGATGCACGCGCGCGTGCGCGATCGCGGCGCATCGATGCGGCGCTTCGCGGCGAACGCTGCACCGCCGTGGTGCGGCGGCATGCCCGGCGGCGCCGATGCGGCGCGAAAGCGGGGGATCCGGAAGGCACGCTCCTTGCAGGGCACTGTGTACGCCGGTCCGGCATGCGTAATGCCGGCAGAACGATGGAGAACAAGTCGATGAAACCGTTCGATGAAATGCTGCAATCCGGCGACACGGTCAGGCTGCCTTATGCGCGCCTGAAGCAATGGCTCGACACGCAGAACCCCGCGAGCCTCGCCCAGAAAGCCCACGACGCGGAAGGCGTGTTCCGCAGGACGGGCATCACGTTCGCCGTCTACGGCGACGCGGAGGCCGCCGAGCGGCTGATTCCGTTCGACATCGTTCCGCGCATCATCTCGGGCGCGGAATGGAACCGGCTGTCGCTCGGCATCGAGCAGCGCGTGATGGCGCTCAATGCGTTCCTCGACGACATCTATCACCGCCAGGAGATCGTTCGCGCGGGCATCGTGCCGAAACACCTGATCGCGCACAACGATGCGTTCCTGCCTGAGATGATCGACTTCCGGCCGCCGGGGAACGTTTATACGCACATCATCGGCGTCGACATCGTGCGCACCGGCGAGAACGACTTCTACGTGCTCGAGGACAACGCGCGCACGCCGTCCGGCGTGTCCTACATGCTGGAAAACCGCGAGACGATGATGCAGCTGTTTCCGGAGCTGTTCCAGCAGGTGAAGGTGCGCCCGGTCGAAACCTATCCGCAGATGCTGCGCCAGTCGCTGGCGGCCGTCTGTCCGCCGGGCGGCAACGCGGACAACCCGACCGTCGCCGTGCTGACGCCCGGCATCCACAATTCGGCCTACTACGAGCATTCGTTCCTCGCCGACCAGATGGGCGTGCATCTGGTCGAAGGCAGCGACCTGCAGGTGATCGACGGGCGCGTCGCGATGCGCACGACCGAGGGCTTCCAGCCGATCGACGTGCTTTATCGCCGCGTCGACGACGCGTTTCTCGATCCGCTCACGTTCCGCGCCGATTCGGTGCTCGGCGTCGCGGGGATCATGGACGTCTACCGCGCCGGCAACATCACGATCGCGAACGCGCCCGGCACCGGCATCGCCGACGACAAGGCGATCTATTCGTACATGCCGGAGATCGTCGAGTTCTACACGGGCCGCAAGGCGCTGCTGCAGAACGTGCCGACCTGGCGCTGCGGCGACGCCGACAGCCTGAAGTACGTGCTCGATCATCTCGACGAACTGGTGGTCAAGGAAGTGCACGGCTCCGGCGGCTACGGGATGCTCGTCGGGCCGTGCGCATCGAAGGCCGAACTCGATGCGTTCGCAACGAAGCTGCGCGTGCGTCCCGCGAACTACATCGCGCAGCCGACGCTCGCGCTGTCCACGACGCCGATCCTCACCGAAGCGGGGCTCGCACCGCGGCACGTCGATCTGCGCCCGTTCGTACTCGTGTCCGACCGCATCCGCATCACGCCGGGCGGGCTCACGCGCGTCGCGCTCAAGGAGGGATCGCTGGTCGTCAATTCGAGCCAGGGCGGCGGCACCAAGGACACCTGGGTGCTGGCCGACTGAGTGCGACGCACGCGCGCGCCGAACGCGCCGCGCGAATCGAACGAACACGGAGTGGACACGAGATGCTTCTGGGACGGACTGCGAGCGGCCTCTACTGGATGTACCGCTATATCGAGCGCGCGGAGAACATCGCGCGCATCGTCGATGCCGGGCTGAGGATGGCGCTCACGCGCACGTCGGACGCGCCCGCCGAATGGTCGTCGGTGCTCGTCAGCTCGGGCGCCGACCACGGCTACCGGCAGAAATACGACGCGTATGCGGCCGATACGGTGACCGACTATCTGCTGCGCGACCGCGACAACCCGTCGAGCGTGCTGTCGTGCATCGACGCCGCGCGCTCGAACGCGCGGATGGTGCGCACGGCGCTCACGCGCGAGGCGTGGGAGAGCGTGAACGGCGCGTGGCTCGCGCTGCGGCGTGCCTTCGCGCAGCCGGTGCCGGAAAGCGCGCTGCCGGCGGTGCTCGACGAGGTGAAGCGCGAAACCGCGATGATCCTCGGCAGCTTCTACAGCACGATGCTGCGCAACGAGATCTTCGACTTCGCGCAGATCGGCGCGTTCGTCGAGCGCGCGGACAACACCGCGCGAATCCTCGACGTCAAGTACCACCTGCTGCTGCCGTCGGTGTCGCACGTCGGCACGATTCTCGACAACTACCAATGGGAGACGATCCTGCGCTGCGTGGCCGCGCACCGGTCGTACCGCTGGGTGTACGACGTGCAGTACAAGCCGGTGAACATCGCCGACTACCTGATCCTGAACGGCCGCATGCCGCGTTCGCTGCGCTATTGCTACGGGCGCGTCGTGTCGAGCCTGAACCTGCTCGCGAAGGATTACGGCGTCACGCATCCGTGTCACGACACGGCGGCGAAGATTCTGCAGATGTTGTCCGACACGTCGGTCGAGCGGATCTTCAAGAGCGGGCTGCACGAATTCCTGACCGATTTCATCGGCCGCAACAACAACCTCGGCGTCGACATCGCCGAGGCATACAACTTCGACTGAGGCTTGCCATGCGACTCGCGATCCGACACATCTCGCGTTACCAGTTCGACGAGCGGGCGACGCACGCGCTGCAGCGCCTGCGGCTGCGCCCGCAATCAGGGCCCGGCCAGACGGTGCGCGCCTGGCAGGTCACGATCGACGGCGCCGAGCCGACGCTGTCCTACGCCGACGGCCTCGGCAACCGCATCGATCTCGTGCGGCACGATCGCGGCGCGAAACCGGAGATCGTCGTCGTCGCGGCCGGCGTCGTCGAGACGCAGGACCGGGCCGGCATCGTCGGCGATCCCGACGGCTATGCGCCGCCGTGGCTGTTCGAGCGCGACACCGTGCTGACGAAAGCGGGCGACGTCGTGCGCGCGCTGGCCGGCGCGCTGCCGCTCGAGCCGCGCAGCCTCGACGCACTGCACTGGTTGATGACCGCGGTGCACGAGCGCATCGCCTATGCGCGGGACGGCACCGACACGCCGGTCGATGCGGAGACCGCGCTGCAAAGCGGCGAAGGGACGAGCCGCGACCATGCGCATGCGTTCATCGCGGCCGCGCGCGCGCTGAAGATCCCGGCGCGCTTCGTCTCCGGCTATGTGCTGGCCGACGGCGCGATGCAGCGCGTCGCCGACGCGAAGCAGAACGCCGGCGGCGAACGCGAAAAGGCGCTTGCGCTGCAGATCGGCGACGGCATGCAGCAGGTGCTCGGCGCATCGCACGCCGGGCAGTCGCAGTCGCAATCGCAAGGCCCGGCGCATGCGCAGGCGGCGCTCGATGCGCGGCCGCAGCCCGTCGCGCTGATGCAACCGCCGGCCGGTCACGCGTGGGCCGAGGCGCATGTCGACGGGCTCGGCTGGGTCGGCTTCGATCCGTTCATGAACCGTTGCCCGGACGAGCGCTACGTGCGCATCGCGGTCGGGCTCGACTGCCGCGATGCGCAGCCGGTGACCGGCATCGGCGCGATCGCCGTGGGCGTCGACATCAGCGTCGCGCAGTCTCCGGAACTTGTCTGACGCACCCGCGCGTCGCCACCGCCGTGCCGCGCGCGACGCGTCGAGGCGGCGCGACGCCGGCCCGACCCAACCCCGATCCGAGCTCCCATGCCCATCCACGTCGCGCTGCACCACGCCACCCGCTATTGCTACGACCGGCTCGTCAATCTCGGCCCGCAGATCGTGCGGCTGCGTCCCGCGCCGCACTGCCGGACGCCGATCGTCGCGTATTCGATGACGGTCGAGCCCGCCCGGCACTTCATCAACTGGCAGCAGGACCCGTTCTCGAACCATCTTGCGCGGCTCGTG
The DNA here is from genome assembly GCF_000959525.1 of Burkholderia multivorans ATCC BAA-247. Classification (NCBI taxonomy): domain Bacteria; kingdom Pseudomonadati; phylum Pseudomonadota; class Betaproteobacteria; order Burkholderiales; family Burkholderiaceae; genus Burkholderia; species Burkholderia multivorans. The sequence continues at coordinate 1,519,562 of NZ_CP009831.1, read as the reverse complement.
TTTCCCGAACGCACCGACCATTTCGACATCACGATCGATCTGGTCGCCGAGATGTCGGTGTACAACCCGTTCGACTTCTTCCTCGAAAGCAGCGCGGAGCAGTATCCGTTCAGCTATGACGAGGCGCTGAAGATCGAACTCGCGCCGTATCTCGCCTGCGATCCGCAGACGAGCGCCGCGCCGGCGTTCCGCGCGTATCTCGACGGCGTCGATCGCACGCCGGCCGGCACCGTGAATTTCCTGGTCGCGCTGAATCAGCGGCTGCAGCGCGACATCCGCTATCTCGTGCGGATGGAGCCCGGCGTGCAGACGCCCGCGCAGACGCTCGAGCTCGGCTCGGGATCGTGCCGCGACAGCGGCTGGCTGCTCGTGCAGCTGTGCCGGCATCTCGGCATCGCCGCGCGCTTCGTGTCCGGCTATCTGATCCAGCTTGCGCCCGACCAGAAGTCGCTCGACGGCCCGAGCGGCACGTCGGTCGATTTCACCGACCTGCATGCGTGGTGCGAGGTCTATCTGCCGGGCGCCGGCTGGATCGGCTTCGATCCGACGTCGGGCCTGCTCGCCGGCGAAGGGCACATTCCGCTCGCCTGTACGCCGCAGCCGACGAGCGCGGCGCCGGTCGACGGGCTGATCGACGAATGCGAGGTCGCGTTCGAACACGAGATGACCGTCACGCGCGTGTACGAATCGCCGCGCGTGACGAAGCCGTATTCCGACGCGCAGTGGCAGGCGGTGCGCGCGCTCGGCACGCAGGTCGACGGCGCGCTCGCGGCCGGCGACGTGCGGCTCACGCAGGGCGGCGAGCCGACCTTCGTGTCGATCGACGACCGCGACGGCGCCGAATGGAACACCGACGCGCTGGGGCCGACCAAGCGCGGCTATGCGACGGCGCTCGTGCAGCGGCTGCGCGCCGAATACGGCCGCGGCGGCTTTCTGCATGTCGGGCAGGGCAAGTGGTATCCGGGCGAGCAGCTGCCGCGCTGGGCGATGTCGATCTTCTGGCGCGCGGACGGCGAGCCTGTGTGGGACGACCCGTCGTTGTTCGCGGACGAACGCGAGCCGTCCGCGCTGAGCACCGCCGACGCGAAGCGCTTCATCGACACGCTCGCGGCACGGCTCGGGCTGAGCGGCGAGTTCATCCGGCCCGGCTACGAAGACGTCTGGTATTACCTGTGGCGCGAACGCCGGCTGCCCGTCAACGTCGATCCGTTCGATTCGCGCGTCGACGACGAGCTCGAACGGGCGCGGCTACGCAAGGTGTTCGACCAGCGGCTCGACAGCGTCGTCGGCTACGTGCTGCCGATCCGGCGCGCGGACGGCCCGCCGCCGCTCGACGGTCCGCGCTGGCAGACCGGCCCGTGGTTCTTCCGCGACGAGCGCATGTATCTGGTGCCGGGCGATTCGCCGATGGGCTACCGGCTGCCGCTCGATTCGCTGCCGTGGGTGGCGGCCGGCGACTATCCGCATCTGTACGAACGCGATCCGTTCGCGCCGGCCGAGGCATTGCCCGATGCCGCCGCATTGCGCGCGCGCTATGGCGGCCCGGCCGCGTCGGCCGATGCGGGCGCCGCGCCGCGCTACGTGCCCGGTGTGCATCGCGAAGCGCCGGCGCAGACGGTGATGCAGTGGCTCGACGACGGCAAGCGCGACGACGCGCAGGACGCGCAGGACGCGCACGACACCCACGCATCGCGCTACCCCGACCGCTTCGAATCGGCCGCGTGGGTCACGCGCACCGCGCTCTGCGCGCAAGTGCGCGACGGCATCCTGTATCTGTTCATGCCGCCGCTCGCCGCGCTCGACGACTACCTGCACCTGCTCGCGGCAATCGAGGCGACCGCGCAGGCGCTCGGCGTGAAGCTCGTGCTCGAAGGCTATCCGCCGCCGCGCGACGCGCGGCTGAAGATGCTGCAGGTGACGCCCGATCCCGGCGTGATCGAGGTGAACGTTCATCCGGCCGCGAATTTCGACGACCTCGTCGCGCAGACCGAATTCCTGTACGACGCCGCGTGGCAGTCGCGGCTTTCGAGCGAGAAATTCATGGTCGACGGCCGCCACGTCGGCACCGGCGGCGGCAACCACGTCGTGCTCGGCGGCGCGACGCCGGCCGACAGCCCGTTCCTGCGCCGCCCGGATCTGCTCGCGAGCCTGATCGCGTACTGGCTCAACCATCCGTCGCTGTCGTATCTGTTTTCCGGGCTTTTCATCGGGCCGACGAGCCAGGCGCCGCGCGTCGACGAAGCGCGCAACGATCAGCTCTACGAGCTCGACATCGCGTTCGCGGCGATCCGGCGTCACGTGCAGGGCGGCGAGCCGACGCCGCCCTGGCTCGTCGATCGCGTGCTGCGCAACCTGCTGATCGACGTGACCGGCAACACGCACCGCAGCGAGTTCTGCATCGACAAGCTGTATTCGCCCGATTCGTCGACGGGCCGGCTCGGCCTGCTCGAACTGCGCGCGTTCGAGATGCCGCCGCATGCGCGGATGAGCATCGTGCAGCAACTGCTGCTGCGCGCGCTGATCGCCCGCTTCTGGGCCGCGCCGTATACGACGCCGCTCACGCGCTGGGGCACCGCGCTGCACGATCGCTTCATGCTGCCCGCCTTCGTGAAGATGGACTTCGACGACGTGCTGAACGAACTGCGCGACAGCGGCTTCGCGTTCGACGCCGCGTGGTTCGCGCCGCACTTCGAATTCCGCTTCCCGCTGTTCGGCCAGATCGCCGTAAACGGGATGCAGCTGACGCTGCGCGGCGCGCTCGAGCCGTGGCACGTGATGGGCGAGGAGGGCGCGGTGGGCGGCACCGTCCGCTATGTCGATTCGTCGGTCGAGCGGCTCGAAGTGCGCGTGACGGGGCTGAACGACAACCGGCACGTCGTGACCGTCAACGGCCGCGCGCTGCCGCTGCAGCCGACCGGCACGGCCGGCGAATATGTCGCGGGCGTGCGCTACAAGGCGTGGTCGCCGCCGTCGGCGCTGCACCCGACGCTCGGCGTCGATGCGCCGCTGACGTTCGACGTCGTCGATACGTGGCTGCAGCGCTCGCTCGGCGGCTGCCGGTATCACGTCGCGCATCCGGGCGGGCGCAATTACGCGACGTTTCCGGTCAATGCCTACGAAGCCGAAAGCCGCCGGCTCGCGCGTTTCGTCGCGATGGGACACACGCCGGGGCGGATGGACGTCGCGGCGGCCGCGCCGAGCCGCGAATTCCCGTTCACGCTCGACTTGCGCCGGCCCTGAGCGGCCGATGAGGGAACCGACGACGATGCACGGCTTTCGACCTCGCGGCGCACGGGCCGCAGTGCTAGGATGCGGGCAGGCTGCGGCCGCCCGCCGCTTGCCGATCCGGGCACGCACGCGCGCGCCTGCCCGCTGACGACGGAACGACACCGTGTCGCCCATTCACCCCGACGCTCTCGCCGACGCGATGCCCACGCTCTTCGATACCGGCGCACACCCGGATGCGGCCGAGCTGGCCGCCGCGCTCGCCGCGCCGGCCGCCGCCGGCCGCTACGACGAACTGCGCGGCAGCGTGGCGGGCCTCCATGCGCCCGCGCTCGCGCCGGCGTGGCGCAGCTTCTTCACCGCGATAGGCAGCGACGGCGTTGCCGATCTGGACCGCCGCGCGGACGCACTGCAGCGGCGCATGCGCGAGAACGGCCTGTTCTATCAGCTGCACGAACAGCGCGCCGGCGACGGCGCGGCCGGCCCGTGGTCGCTCGACCTGCTGCCGATGATCGTCACGCCCGAGGACTGGGTCGCGATCGAGCGCGGCGTGCTGCAGCGCGTGCGGCTGCTCAACGCGACGATGGCCGACCTCTACGGCCCGCAGACGATCCTCGCGCGCGGCCTGCTGCCGCCCGCGCTCGTCACCGGACATCCCGGCTATCTGCGCGCGATGCGCGGCGCGCGCGTGCCGGGCGATACCTGGCTGCACGTCGTCGCCTTCGATCTCGCGCGCGGGCCGGACGGCCAGTGGCGGATGGTCGCGCAGCACACGCAGGGCGCGGCCGGCCTCGGCTATCTGCTCGAAAACCGGTTGATCGTGTCGCGGCTCTTTCCGCGCGGCTTTCGCGGGCTGCGCGTGCAGCGGCTCGCGTCCGCGTACCGGTCGCTGCTGCAGAGCCTGCAGGCGCTCAGCCCGGCGCGGCGCAATTCGCGCATCGTCCTGCTGACGCCGGGGCCGCACAGCGCGACCTATTTCGAGCATGCGTACCTCGCGCGCTACCTCGGCCTCACGCTCGTCGAAGGCGGCGACCTCACCGCGCGCGACAACCGCGTGTTCCTGAAGACGCTGCGCGGGCTCGAGCCCGTGCACGGCATCCTGCGGCGCGTCGACGACGCGTGGCTCGATCCGCTCGAGCTGCGCCCCGATTCGCTGCTCGGCGTGCCGGGGCTGCTGCAGGCCGTGCGCGCGGGCAACGTGCTGCTGGCGAATGCGCCGGGTTCCGGCTTTCTCGAATCGCCGGGCATGCTCGGCTTCATGCCGCGTCTGGCGGAAGCCGTGCTTGGCGAGACGCTCACGCTGCCGGCCGTGCATTCGTGGTGGTGCGGCGAAGCGGCCGCGTGCGACGACGCGTTGCCGCAGCTCGCGCGCAGCATCGTACGGCCGTCGTATCCGGCCGACGGCGCGTCGGCCGGCGTGCAGGAACCGGTGATCGGCGCGCGGCTCACGCAGGCGCAGCTTGCCGAATGGCGCGCGCGGATTCTCGCGCGGCCCGAGCAATACACGGTGCAGGCCGACTTGCCGCTGTCGCAGGCGCCGACGTGGCGCACGCACGGCGCGCCGGACGGCAACGGCAGCGCGCGCATCGTGCCGAAGCCGCTGCTGCTGCGCGTGTTCGCGCTCGCCGATGGCGCGCAGCGTTGGCGATTGCTGCCGGGCGGGCTGTCGCGCGTCGGCACGCGCGACGCGCTGTTCAATGCGCCGATGCCGCGCGGCGGCAGCACCGTCGATACGTGGGTGATGACCGAGGGCATCGTCGATTCGACGACGCTGCTGCAGACGCGTCTCGGCCCCGACGATCTCGTCGAACGGCCGCGCGCGATCGCGAGCCGGGCGGCCGAGAACCTGTTCTGGCTCGGCCGCTACACCGAACGCGCGACCAACCTGATGCGGCTCGCGCGCGCGGCGCTCGAGCGGCTGCGCGGCGAAGACGATGTCGAGAGCCCCGCGCACCTCGAGCTGATCGACGCGCTGTGCCGCGACACGGGGCTCGTCGCGGCCGATGCGCCGAATGCCGTCGATGCGCCGGGCGCGTTTCAGCACGCGCTCGCGACGTCGCTCACGCGCGGTGCAGATCGCACGTCGGGGATCGCGGCCTGCCTGTTCGGGATGCGCGGCGCGGCCGCCGCGATTCGCGAGCGGTTGTCGAGCGACCAGTGGCGGCTGATCGACGACGCGACGCAACTGTTCGCGGACAGCGCCGATCATCCGGAAGCCGAAGAGCAGATCGGCAACGAAGCGCTGCAGCTGCTCGAGCGCCTCGGCCTGCTGCTCGGCGCGATCACCGGCGCGCAGACCGACAACATGACGCGCGACGACGGCTGGCGGCTGCTGTCGATCGGCCGGCAGATCGACCGCCTCGACTTTCTGTGCAGTGTGCTGCGCTTCGCGTTCGACGGCGGCGCCGTGCATCGTCAGGACGGCTTCGAGCTCGTGCTCGAACTGTTCGACAGCACGATCACGTTCCGCTCGCGGTTCCAGCGCGGTTTCGACGTCGCGCCGCTGCTGTCGCTCGTCGTGCTCGACACCGACAACCCGCGTTCGCTCGGCTGGGTCGTGCAGGCGCTGCGCGGCCGGCTGACGAAGGTCGAGCGCAGCGAGGGCTATGCGTTGTCCGAACTGGCCGAAACGATTCCGGACGTCGCCGCATGGTCGCTGCACGAGCTCTGCGAGACCGGCGACGACGGCCGGCACGAGGCGCTGCTCGCCGCGCTCGATGCGACGGCGAAGGCCGTGTGGGAACTGTCGAACCGCATCGGCGAGCGCTATTTCAGCCACGTGCGCGAGGCGGGCAGAGCGCTATGGTGACGTCGAAACACACAACGAAGACGCCGGCCGGAGCGGTCGACGCGACGCCGCCCGCCACGGCGGATGCCGCGCCGGGCCGGCTGCTGCGCGTCACGCACGATACCGAATACCGTTATGCGGCGCGCGTCGAATCGGCGCAGCATCAGGCGCGGCTGCAGCCGCTCGCGACGCCGCGCCAGCAGCTGCTGTCGTTCTCGCTCGACATCGAGCCCGCGCCCGAATCGATCGGCACCGAGATCGATGCGTTCGGCAACGCGCGTGCGTCGTTTGCGCTGAATCAGCCGCACGATGCGCTGTTCGTGCGCAGCCGCAGCACCGTGCGCGTGAGCGCGCCCGCCTGGTCGAAGGGCGCGCGCGGGAAGCCGCCGCAGGCTATCGCGCATCCCGCCGCCGCGCATGCGACCGCCTGGGAAGCCGTGCGCGAGCGCCTGCAGTTTCGCGCGGGGCAGCCGTACGATGCGGCGAGCGAGTTCGTGTTCGCGTCGCCGCACGTGCCGTGCGATCCGGCGCTCGCCGCGTATGCGGCCGCGAGCTTCACGCCCGGTCGGCCGCTCGTTCAGGCCGCATGGGATCTGATGCGGCGCATTCACGCCGACTTCGCGTACACGCCGAACAGCACCGACATCACGACGACCGCGCTCGATGCATTGCGGCTGCGTAAAGGCGTGTGCCAGGATTTCGCGCACGTGATGATCGGCGCGCTGCGCTCGCTGGGGCTCGCCGCGCGCTACGTCAGCGGCTATCTGCTGACGCAGCCGCCGCCCGGGCAACCGCGCCTGATCGGCGCGGACGCGTCGCATGCATGGGCCGCCGTGTACGACCCGGCGTGGCCCGAAGACGGCGGCTGGCTGCAGCTCGATCCGACCAACGATCGCGCGCCCGGCGACGACTACGTGATGCTGTCGATCGGCCGCGACTATGCGGACGTGGCGCCGCTGCGCGGCGTGATTCGCGGGGGCGGGGCGGGGCAGGAGCTGAAGGTCGCCGTGACGGTCGAGCCGCTGGACGATTGAGCGTGTCGTGTCGATCGGCGCGGCGATGATGGCGTGGGGCGCGGCGTGGGCGGTGGAGCGAGGGCGCTAGCCGATAAGGCGCGGATTCTTTCGCACCGTTGCGCGTGTGAGTTCCGCCACGCGTTCCGTTCGCGTTCGGTTCACGTTCCGGTCGCAAACGAATGAACGGGCGCCTGTTTTTCGTCGCGATGCCGGCGCGCCGGGCGCGGCATCGGTAGGTGAGCCAGCCTGCGTCGTGCCGTGTCGTCTCGTCTCGTCTCGTCGACGTGCGTATCGACCGGCCCGAAGGGTACGCCACGATCGGCAAGGGCGGCGCACCGTCGCCGCTCGAGAACCTCGCGACGAACCTGCCGCGCCCGGTATGCGCCACCACCGGCAGGTCCGTCTCGCCGCTTGCCCGTTACGTGACCGTCCCCTTCTTCAGCGCATCGATACACGGAATCCCGGCACGCCGCTTGGGCCGCAGGAATTTCGGCACCGCGCTCGGCTGCCCGACACCGGCCTGGCTGTGATTGACCTTCGGCGTGAGCGCCGCCGACTTCGCCTTGCGCGGAAGCCGGCAGCCGCCGGCCGGCAGGTCGGCGTACGGATCGTCCTCAGCCGCGGCCGGCAGCGTCGGCGCCGTCGAGGCGACCAGCATCGGCGCGAACGGCAGCGCGCGCATCCGCTGGCCGGTCAGCGCGAACGCGCCGTTGGCGACCGCCGGCGCGATCGGCGGCACGCCGGCTTCGCTCAAGCCGGTCGGATGCGCGTCGGACGGCACGAAGAACACGTCGACCGGCGCCGCTTCCTGCATCCGCACCGGCGGGTAGTCGACGAAGCTGGCGTTGCGGACGGCGCCGTGGTCGACGTCGATCGCGAAACCGGGCTTCGTCGTCGCGAGGCCGAACAGCGCACCGCCCTGAATCTGCGCTTCCGCGCCGGTCGGATTCACGATGCGCCCGGCATACACGCCGGCCGTCACGCGATGCACGCGCGGCTGCTGCGCCTGAATCGACACCTCGGTCACGTAGGCGACGACCGTACCGGCCGTTTCGTGCATCGCGACGCCCCACGCATGCCCGGCCGGCAGCGTGCGCGTCCCGTAACCCGACTTGTCGACGGCGAGCGCGAGCGCCTCGCGATGGCGCGCATGCTCGGGACCGGACAGCCGCGCCATCCGGTACGCGACCGGGTCCTGATGCGCCGCGTGCGCGAGCTCGTCGACGAGCGTTTCCATCACGAAGGCCGTATGCGTATGGCCGCCCGAGCGCCAGGACTGGACCGGGACGTCGACGTCGGGCTGATGAACCGATAGCTGCATCGGGAAGCCGTACGGGTTGTTGGCGACGCCGTCGGTCAGATCGGGATCGGTGCCGCCTTTGCGCATCGTCGCGGGCGCGAGCGGCGAACCCTTCAGCACCGACTGGCCGACGACGACATGCTGCCAGTCGCGCACGCCGCCGCTGCCGTCGACGCCGATGTCGACGCGATGCAGCACCATCGGGCGGTAGTAGCCGCCGCGCAGGTCGTCCTCGCGCGTCCAGATCGTCTTGACGGGGCCGAGATGACCGGCCGCCAGATACGCGGCCGCTACGTGCGCCGCTTCGACCACGTAGTCGGAGGTCGGCGTCGAGCGCCGCCCGTAGTCGCCGCCCGACGTCAGCGTGAAGATCTGCACTTTCTCCGGGGCGACGGCGAGCGCCTTCGCCACCGCCGCGCGATCGGTCGTCTGCATCGCCGAGCCGCCCCAGATCTTGATTCCGCAAGCGCAGCTCGCCGGCCCGACGTCGACCGTGCAGCTGAGCGGTTCCATCGGCGCGTGGGCGAGATAGGGAAATTCGTAGTCGGTGCGGATGCGCGTCGCCGCGGCCGGCGCGGTGCCGGCATCGGCCGTGCGCACGACGGTGCCCGGCGTGCCGGCGAGCTGCTTGTAGGCCTGCATCTGTTCGGCGGACGACACGGTCGAGCCGGCGTCCTTCCACGTGACCTGCAGCGCATCGCGGCCGAGCTTGGCCGGCCAGTAGCCGTTCGCGATCACGGCGACGCCCGTGCCGCCGCGCGCGGTCGGAATCTCGACGACTTCGACGACACCCTTGACGGCCCGTGCCGCCGCCGCCTTGTAGCTCGCGACCTGTCCGCCGAAACGCGGCGGACGCGCGACGACGGCCACCATCATGTCCGGCAGGCGCCAGTCCATTCCGTACTTCAGCGAGCCGTCGAGCATCGCGCGCGCATCCACGCGCGGCGTCGGCTTGCCGATCAGGCGGAACTAGTCGGGCGACTTCAGCGTCACGTGCTGCGGCACCGGCATCGCCATTGCGTCCGGCGCCAGCTCGCCGTAGGTCGCGCGATGATTGCCCGACGTCACGACGCCGTTCGCGGTGCGGCAGGTGGCCGGATCGACGTTCCAGCGCTGCGCGGCCGCCGCGACCAGCATCGCGCGCGCGGACGCGCCGAGCTCGCGGTATTGCGTAAACGAATGATTGACCGACGTGGACCCTCCGGTCATCTGGATACCGGTCACCGGATCCTTGTACGGCTCGCCGGCCGGCGCGAGGACCGTGCGCACGTTGGGCCAGTCGGCGTCGAGTTCGTCGGCCAACGCCATCGGCAGCGCGGTGCTGACGCCCTGGCCGGCCTCGGTCCGGTTCACGGCGACGGTCACCGTGTTGTCCGGCGCGATGATCAGGAATGCTTGCGGTGGCGAACTCCGCAGCACGGCGCCGGCTTCGGCGCGCGCACGCAGCGGCGGGATACCGAGCGCGAGACAGCCGCTCGCCGCCATCGTGAGTTTCAGGAAGCCGCGCCGGCCCGGCATCGGCGCCGCGGCGCCGGTTGCAGGAGAAGCCTCGGCGTGGACGACGTCGCTAAGCGCCGGACGCCCGGCAGTGCCAATACGCATGATCGCTATCTCCCGGCAGGCTCAGGCGAGTGCCCGTGCCGCATCGTGAATCGCGGCGCGGATGCGCTGGTAGGTGGCGCAACGGCACAGATTGCCGGCCATCGCGCTGTCGATATCGGCATCGCTCGGCGCCTTGTTGCTGCGCAGCAGGCCGGCCGCACTCATCATCTGGCCGCTCTGGCAGTAGCCGCATTGCGCGACGTCGTGCCGAAGCCACGCATCGAGGACGGCCTTGCCGACCGCATCGTCGGCCAGGTGCTCGGAGGTCGTGATGCGCGCGCTGCCCACTGACGACAGCGCCAGCGTGCAGCTGTGCACCGGCCGGCCGTCGACGTGCACGGTACATGCGCCGCAGTCGCCCGTCCCGCAGCCGAACTTGGTGCCCGTCAGCCCGAGGTTGTCGCGCAGCACCCAGAGCACCGGCGTCGACGGATCGGCGTCGACTTCCGCCCGCCGGTTATTGATGTTCAACGTCACCATCGTGAAATTCTCCCTTGGACACGTCGTTATCGTTCGCGAGACGAAAATCGTAATGCGTCGGATGTGATGTAAATCGATTAAAGCAGATTAAGCAAAAGGCCGGCGTCCGGGAATTCGATTTTTTTGCCTTTTTTAACGATCGGCGGCGCGTAGTTACGGCATTAGATTTACATCGAGCATACAAGTGATTACATCGCACGGAAAGATTGTTGAGTTTTGACAAAATGCTTTCCAGTTCGTGGAAAACGTTTGCGACTCGGGCCTATATTTGACTCGCGATCAACACGGGAGGCGCGCGGCTCAAGCGGCATTCATTAATGAATCGACATGCGGAACGGCTGAAGTTCGCTTGTTTCACTGCTGAACTCAGTGTTCGCTTACGGGCGGGAGCGCCCCGACGCAGCGTCGATCCACGTTCGGATGCCGTTTGATTCGTATCGAGCGATGCACGAGGAGCGGACGAACGGGCGGCAAAGCCGTTTCGCGCGAAACAGCAAACCGTGAAGAGGGAAAAAATTACCGGAGGGGGCGTAAAAGCAAAAAAATGAAGATCGAATAATGCTCGTCGATTGATTCTCGTCAGTTGTTAATCCATGCCATCCGTTCCGAATTGGCGGCGGGAAGGTATTTGCCAAAAATATCGATTAACGCATGCCGGTATTTTCCTTCCGATTTGAGTGTGTGAAAGGAATGGCTCTGTGTCGTTGATGCTCTTTAATGGGAAGGTGTGATTATGCGTATGCGCATGGGATCGAATAAAAAGCGCGCGGAAGCACGTCCGAAATTCCTCGTCCCGACCGGCATGCTGGTCGCGCTGATCGGCGCCGGGATCGTCCCCGCCGACGCCCTGGCTGCCTGCACCGGAACGACGTCCGTCAGTTGTACCGGAGCCAGCACGTCCTATTCGAACGGCACGAACAATCTGAACCTGACCGTCGAGTCCGGCGCGACCATTTCCGTGGTGCCGTTGTTCGGCGGCACCGCGCTGTCGCTGACGGGCAGCGGCGTCACGCTGACCAACAACGGCCGGATCGACCCCGCGTTGTCCGGGCTGAGTGTCGTGTCGAACGGCACGGTGGTCGGCAATAGCGCGTCGGCGAGCACCGTCAACGTCACGAACACCAGCACGGGCGTGATGATGGGGTCGACGAGCTCGCTGGTGAACGGGCCGGCTTTGACCGTAAACAACGGCATCGGCGGCACGACCAACATCACGAACGCCGGCATGATCGGTACGACCGGCCTGCTCGGCTTCGGCGCGGGGCCGACCGCGCAGGTCGTGACCACGTCGGGCGGCGCGCAGACCAACTTCACCAACGCGAGCAGCGGCACGATCAACGGGTCGGTGGTGCTCGCGCCCAGCGGCACGCCGGGCGCAGGGAACACGTTCACGAATGCCGGCACCGTCACGGGCAACGTCTCGCTGGGCGCGGCGCTCGGCACGTCGAACACGTTCAATGCGCTGACCGGGTCGTCGGTCGGGCTCGGCGTCGACGCCGGGCTGGGCGGCAACAACACGCTCAACCTGCAACTGAACACGGCCGCCGGCGGCGCGACGAACGGCGCCATCGCGGTCGATACGTTCGCCAATTTCAATCACCTCGCCGTACAAGGCGGCACGTGGGACATCACCGGCGCGTCGACCGCGACCGACGCGTCGCTGACGGGCGGCACCGCGATCGTTCATGGCACCGGGGCGCTCGGCACCGGCACGATCGTCGCCGGCGGCGGCACGCTCGAGGCCGGCGCGGCCGGCGTCAATCTGCTCAACAACGTGACGCTGAACGGCGGCCTGAACGGCGGCCTCACGATCGACGGCGGGAACGGGCTCGCGCTGTCGGGGGCGATCGGCGGCAGCGGTGCGCTGAACGTGAACGGCACCGGCACGCTGGCGCTGAACGGCGCCAATTCGTTCACGGGCGGAACGAATCTGACGGGCGGGGGCGGCATCGTCGTCGGCACGGGCAGCGCGCTCGGCAGCGGCGCGCTCAACGTGACGGGCGCGGGCGGCTCGCTCGGCACGAGCGTCGGCGGCACGGTGCTCGGCAATGCGGTCAATCTCGACCCGAACGTCACGCTGGGCCTGAACGGCTCGGCCAGCTTCGGCCTCGGCGGCGTGATCGGCGGTAGTGGCAGTCTCGCGCAAACCGGCACGGGCACGACGACGCTCACCGGCATCAACACGTTCACGGGCGGCACGACGCTGAGCGGCGGCGGACTGATCGCCGGGAACGGCTCCGCGCTCGGCGCGGGCGCGCTGCATGTCAGCGGCGCGGGCGGCTCGCTTGCGACGAATGCGAGCGGCACGCTGCTCGGCAACGCGGTGAACCTCGACGCAGGCGCCACGCTCGGCCTGAACGGCGCGGCCGACTTGAGCCTCGGCGGCGCGATCGGCGGCAACGGCGGCCTCGCGCAAAGCGGCACCGGCACGACGACGCTGCTCGGCGCGAACACGTTCAGCGGCGGCACGACGCTGAGCGGTGGCGGGCTCGTCGCGGGCAGTGGGGCGGCGTTGGGCACGGGCGCGTTGAACGTGACCGGCACCGGCGGCACGCTCGCGACGAATGCGGCCGGCACGCTGCTCGGCAATGCGGTGAATCTCGGCGCCGGCGCGACGCTGGGCCTGAACGGCTCGGTCGACCTGAGCCTCGGCGGCGCGATCGGCGGCAGCGGCAGCCTCGCGCAAACCGGCGCCGGCACGACGACGCTGCTCGGCGCGAACACGTTTAGCGGCGGCACGACGCTCGGTGCCGGCGGCCTCGTCGCCGGCAATGCGGCGGCATTGGGCACGGGCGCGCTGAACGTGATCGGCGCCGGCGGTTCGCTCGCGACGAACGCGAGCGGCACGGTGCTCGGCAATGCGGTCAACCTCGGCGCGGGCGCCACGCTCGGGCTGAACGGCGCGGCCGATCTCGGCCTGAGCGGCGCGATCTCGGGCGCGGGCGGCCTGGCGCTCGGCGGCACTGGCGCGACGACCTTGTCCGGCGCGAACACGTTTACCGGCGGCGCGAGCCTGACCGGCGGCGGCAGCCTGATCGTCGAAGGCGGCAGCGCGCTCGGCGTCGGCGGCGCGTTGAACGTGAGCGGCCTCGGCGGTTCGCTGAGCGCGGATCTGGCCGCCGGCGCGTCGCTTGCGAATGCGATCAACCTGAACGGTGCGTCGCTGACGCTGAACGGCGCGCACGACCTCGGGCTGAGCGGCGCGATCGGTGGCACCGGCGGCCTCGTGCTGAGCGGCGCGGGGACGACGACGCTGTCCGGTGCGAACACCTTCGGCGGCGGCACGACGCTGAGCGCCGGCACGCTGCTCGCGGGCAGCAATACGGCGCTCGGCAGCGGCGCGCTGAACGTCGCGGGCGCCGGCGGCGCGCTCGGCGCGAGCGTGAGCGGCACGACGCTGGGCAACGCGGTGAACCTCGGCGCGGGCGCGACGCTCGCGCTGACCGGCGCGAACGATCTCGGCCTGAGCGGCACGATCGCCGGCGACGGCGGCCTCGCGCAGACCGGCACGGGCATCACGACGCTGCTCGGCGCGAACACGTACACGGGCGGCACGACCTTGAGCGGCGGCGGGCTGCTGGCCGGCAACGGCAGCGCGCTCGGCACGGGCGCGCTGAACGTGACGGGCGCGGGCGGCTCGCTCGGCACGACCGTCGGCGGCACGGTGCTCGGCAATGCGATCCAGCTCGGCGCGGGCGCGGCACTGACGGTTGGCGGTGCGAACGATCTCGAGTTGGGCGGGATCATTTCCGGCGCGGGCGGTCTGTCCGTGAGCGGCCCGGGTACGACGAAGCTCACCGCGGCCGAGACGTTTACCGGCGGCACCACGATCGGCAGCGGCACGCTCGCGATCGGCGCGGGCGGCAGCCTCGCCGCGTCGAGTCCCGTCAACCTGACGGGCGCTGGCGCGCAGTTCAACATCGCCGGTGCAACCACGCCGCAGTCGATCGGCACGCTGTCCGGTGTCGCGGGTTCGACGATCGATCTCGGTTCGAACAACCTGACGCTCGCAGGCAGCGGTAGCGGCGTTTTCGCGGGCAACATCGGCGGTGCGGGCGGGCTGACGCTTTCCGGCACCGGCTCGCAAGCGCTGATCGGCACGAACACCTACGCAGGCGGCACGGCGCTGACGGGCGGCAGCCTGATCGTCGGCAGCGGCGCGGCGCTCGGCGTCGGCGCGCTCGACGTCAACGGCTCGGCTTCGCTTGGCGCGAGCGTGCCGGGCGTGACGCTCGGCAATGCGGTCAATCTCGGTGCCGGCGTCACGCTGGGGCTGAACGGCGCGAACGATCTTGGGCTGAGCGGTACGATCGCGGGCAACGGCAGCCTCGCGCAAACCGGCACCGGCACGACGACGCTGCTCGGCGCGAACACGTTCACGGGCGGCACCACGCTGAGCGGCGGCGGACTGATCGCGGGCAACGGCGCGGCGCTCGGCACCGGTGCGCTGAATGTCAGCGGGGCGGGCGGCACGCTCGCCACGAACGTCGCCGGCACCTTGCTCGGCAACGCGGTGAACCTCGGCGCCGGCGCGACGCTCGGCCTGAACGGCGCGGCCGATCTGAGCCTCGGCGGCGCGATCGCCGGCGACGGCGGCATTGCGCAGACCGGCGCAGGCATCACGACGCTGCTCGGCGCCAACACGTACACGGGCGGCACGACGCTGAGCGGCGGCGGGCTGATCGCGGCCAACGGCTCGGCGCTCGGCACAGGGGCACTGAACGTGACGGGCGCAGGCGGCTCGCTCGGCACGAGCGTCGGCGGCACGGTGCTCGGCAATGCGGTGAACCTGGGCGCGGGCGCGACGCTGACGGTCGGCGGCGCGAACAACCTGGGCCTGGGCGGCGCGATTTCGGGCGGCGGCAATCTCGCGGTGAGCGGCCCGTCGATCACGACGCTCACGGGGGCGGGCAGCTACACCGGCAACACGACGATCGGCAACGGCAGCACGCTCGCGGTAGGTGCGGGCGGCAGCCTGTCCGGCGGCAGCTTGTTCGATCTGGCAGGCGCGGGCGCGACGCTCGACCTCAGCGCGGCCACGTCGCCGCAGACGACGGGCGGGCTGGTCGGCGCAGCCGGCTCGGCCGTGAATCTCGGCGGCAATACGTTGACGCTCGGCGGCACCGCCAACGGCACGTTCGGCGGCACGATCGGCGGCGCAGGCGGGCTCGCGATGTCCGGCACCGGCACGGAGACGCTGACCGGCGCGAACACCTATACGGGCGGCACGACGATCAACAGCGGCACACTGGCGATCGGCGGCGCCGGGAGCCTGGCCGCGAACGGCACGGTGAACCTGGCCGGCGCCGGCGCGACGTTCGACCTGAGCGGCGCGACGCTGCCGCAGACGACGGGCGCGCTGTCCGGTGTGGCCGGCGCGACCGTCAATCTCGGCGGCAACAGCCTCACGCTCGGCGGCACGGGCAGCGGCACGTTCGACGGCACGATCGCCGGCGCGGGCGGCAGCCTCGCGCTCTCCGGCACCGGCACCGAAACGCTGAACGGCGCGAACACGTACACGGGCGGCACGAGCCTCACGGGCGGCGGCACGCTCGTCGCCGGCAACGCGTCGGCGCTCGGCACGGGCGCACTGAACACGAGCGGCGCGGGCGGCACGCTCGCCGCGCGCAGCGCCGGCACGACGCTCGGCAACGCCGTGAACCTCGGCACGGGTTCGGCGCTCACGCTCGGCGGTACGAACAACCTCGGTCTGAGCGGCATCATCTCGGGCGGCGGCAGTCTCGCGCAAAGCGGCACGGGGACGACGGCACTGACCGGCGCGAACACCTATTCGGGCGGCACGACGTTGAATGCCGGCGGCCTGTCGGTCGGCAACAACACGGCGCTCGGCACGGGCACGCTCAGCGTTACCGGCACGAGCGGCACGCTCAGCGCGAGCACGGCCAACCTGCTGCTCGCGAACGCGGTCGATCTCGGCGCCGGTTCGGCGCTGAATCTCGGCGGTGCGTTCGACTTCGGGCTGAACGGCATCATTTCCGGTGCGGGCGGCCTCGTGCAGTCGGGCAGCGGCACGACTACGCTCGGCGGCGCGAACACCTACGGCGGCGGGACGACGCTGAGCAACGGCGGACTGAGCGTCGGCAGCAACACCGCGCTCGGTACCGGCGCGCTGGACGTGACCGGCAACGGCACGCTGAGCGCGAGCGTGAGCGGCACGACGCTCGGCAACGCGATCACGCTCGGCGGGGGCGCGACGCTCGGGCTGAACGGCGCGAACGATCTCGGCCTGAGCGGCACGATTTCCGGCAGCGGCAGCCTCGCGCAGACCGGCAGCGGGACGACGACGCTCACCGGCACGAATACGTACGACGGCGGCACGACGCTGAGCGGCGGCGGTCTCATCGCCGGCAACGGCAGCGCACTTGGGACCGGCGCGCTGAACGTCAGCGGCAACGGCGGTTCGCTCGGCACGAACGTCGCCGGCACGACGCTCGGCAATGCGGTGAATCTCGGCGCAGGCGCGACGCTGACGGTCGGCGGCGCGAACGATCTCGGCCTCGGCGGTGCGATTTCGGGGAACGGCGGTCTGTCGGTCAGCGGCCCGTCGACGACGACGCTCACCGGCACGAACACCTATACGGGCAATACGACGATCGGCAGCGGCAGCACGCTCGCGGTCGGCGCGGGCGGCAGTCTGTCGGCGGCCAGCGCGCTCGATCTCGCCGGCACCGGCGCGGCGCTCGACATCAGCGCGGCGACGACGCCGCAGACGAGCGGCATGCTGTCCGGCGTGTCGGGCACGAGCGTGAACCTCGGCGGCAACACGCTGACGCTGGCGGGTTCCGGCAACGGCAATTTTGCGGGCACGATCGGCGGCACCGGCGGCTTGATGATGTCGGGCACGGGCACCGAAACGCTGACGGGGACCAACACCTACACCGGCGCGACGACGATCAACAGCGGCACGCTGGCGATCGGTGCGGGCGGCAGCCTGTCGGCGAGCAGCCCCGTGAATCTCGCCGGTGCGGGCGCGACCTTCGACGTGAGCGGCGCGACCACGCCGCAGACGACGGGCACGCTGTCGGGTGTCGCCGGTTCGACGGTGAACCTCGGCAGCAACAACCTGACGCTCGGCGGTTCGGGTAGCGGGACGTATGACGGCACGATCGCGGGTGCAGGCGGCAGCCTGACGTTGGCGGGTACGGGCACCGAGACGCTGACGGGCACGAACACCTACACAGGCGGCACGAACCTGACGGGCGGCGGCACGCTGCTGGCCGGCAACAGCTCGGCGCTCGGCACCGGCGCGGTGAACACGAGCGGCGCGGGCGGCACGCTCGGCACGAGCGTCGCAGGCACGACGCTGACCAATGCGATCAATCTCGGTTCGGGTTCGACGCTGACGGTCGGCGGTGCGAACAATCTCGGCCTCGGCGGCACGATCTCGGGTAGCGGCAATCTGGCCGTGAACGGTCCGTCGACGACGACGCTGACCGGCACCAACACGTACACGGGCAACACGTCGATCGGCGGCGGCAGCACGCTCGCGGTCGGGGCGGGCGGGAGTCTTTCGGGTGGCAGCGCGATCGATCTGGCCGGCACGGGCGCCACGCTCGATGTAAGCGCCGCGACGACGCCGCAATCGACGGGCGCGTTGTCAGGCACTGCGGGCTCGACCGTGAACCTCGGCGGCAACACGCTGACGCTCGGCGGTTCGGGCAACGGCACGTTCGGCGGGACGGTCGGCGGCACGGGCGGCCTGACGCTGTCGGGCACGGGCACCGAAACGCTGACGGGCAACAACACCTACACCGGCGCGACGACGATCAACAGCGGCACGCTGGCGATCAGCGGCAACGGCAGCCTCTCGTCGAGCAGCCCGGTGAATCTCGCCGGTGCCGGCGCGACCTTCGACGTGAGCGGCGCGACCACGCCGCAGACGACGGGCACGCTGTCGGGTGTCGCCGGTTCGACGGTGAATCTCGGCAGCAACAACCTGACGCTGGGCGGCACCGGCAACGGCACGTACGGCGGCACGATCGCGGGCGCGGGCGGCAGCCTGACGCTGTCGGGCCCGGGTACCGAAACGCTCACGGGCACGAACACCTACACGGGCGGCACGAACCTGACCGGCGGCGGCACGCTGATCGCGGGCAGCAGCTCGGCACTCGGCACGGGCGCGCTGAACACGAGCGGCGCGGGCGGCACGCTGGCCGCGAGCACGCCGGGCACGACGCTGGGCAACGCGGTGAATCTCGGCAGCGGCTCGACGCTGACGGTTGGCGGCACGAACGATCTCGGGCTGGGCGGCGCGATTTCCGGCGCAGGCAATCTGGCCGTCAGCGGTCCGGCGACGACGACGCTGTCGGGCACCAACACCTACACGGGCAGCACGACGATCGGCGGCGGCAGCACGCTGGCGGTCGGGGCGGGCGGCACGCTGTCGTCGGGCAGCACGATCGACCTGTCCGGCACGGGCGCGACGCTCGACCTGAGCGCGGCCACGTCGCCGCAGACGACCGGCGCGCTGTCGGGCGGCACGGGCACGAACGTGAACCTCGGCAGCAATACGCTGACGCTCGCCGGCGCGGACAGCGGCACGTATGCGGGCGTGATCGGCGGCACGGGCGGGCTGACGCTGTCGGGCACGGGCACCGAAACGCTGACGGGCAACAACACGTATACCGGCGCGACGACGATCAACAGCGGCACGCTCGCGATCAGCGGCAACGGCAGCCTCTCGTCGAGCAGCCCGGTGAGCCTGACGGCGGCCGGCGCCACGCTCGACCTGAGCGGCGCCGCGTCGCCGCAATCGACGGGCACGATCTCGGGCGTGGCGGGCTCGACGGTGAACCTCGGTAACAACAACCTGACGCTCGGCGGGTCGGGCGACGGCACCTACGCAGGCAACATCGCCGGCACCGGCGGCGTGACGATGAGCGGCACGGGCACGGAAACGCTGACGGGCGCCAACACCTACACCGGTGCGACGACGATCAACAGCGGCACGCTCGCGATCGGCGCGGGCGGCAGCCTGTCGGCGACGACACCGGTGAGCCTGACGGGTGCGGGCGCAACGTTCGACCTGAGCGGCGCGACCACGCCGCAGACGACGGGCACGCTGTCGGGTGTCGCGGGTTCGACGGTGAACCTCGGCGGCAACAACCTGACGCTGGGCGGCACGGGCAGCGGCACGTATGACGGCACGATCGCCGGTGCGGGCGGCAGCCTCACGCTGGCGGGCACCGGCACCGAAACGCTGACGGGCAACAACACCTACACGGGCGGCACGAACCTGACGGGCGGCGGCACGCTGATCGCGAGCAACGGCGCGGCACTCGGCACGGGCGCGCTGAACACGAGCGGCGCAGGCGGCACGCTCGGCACGAGCGTGGCAGGCACAACGCTGAACAACGCGGTCAATCTCGGTGCGGGTTCGACGCTGACGGTCGGCGGTGCTAACAACCTCGGCCTCGGCGGCACGATCTCGGGCAGCGGCAATCTGGCCGTGAACGGCCCGTCGACGACGACGCTCACCGGTACGAATACGTACACGGGCAATACGACGATCGGCAACGGCAGCACGCTCGCTGTCGGTGCGGGGGGCGCTCTGTCGGGCGGCAGTGCGGTGAATCTGGGCGGCGCCGGCGCGACGCTTGACCTGAGCGCCGCCACGACGCCGCAATCGACGGGCGCGCTCTCGGGTGTCGCGGGTTCGACCGTGAATCTCGGCGGCAATGCGCTGACGCTCGGCGGTTCGGGCAGCGGGACGTATGACGGCACGATCGCGGGTGCAGGCGGCAGCCTGACGTTGGCGGGTACGGGCACCGAGACGCTGACGGGCACGAACACCTACACAGGCGGCACGAACCTGACGGGCGGCGGCACGCTGCTGGCCGGCAACAGCTCGGCGCTCGGCACCGGCGCGGTGAACACGAGCGGCGCGGGCGGCACGCTCGGCACGAGCGTCGCAGGCACGACGCTGACCAATGCGATCAATCTCGGTTCGGGTTCGACGCTGACGGTCGGCGGTGCCAACAACCTCGGCCTCGGCGGCACGATCTCGGGCAGCGGCAATCTGGCCGTGAACGGTCCGTCGACGACGACGCTGACCGGCACCAACACGTACACCGGCAACACGTCGATCGGCGGCGGCAGCACGCTCGCCGTTGGTGCGGGCGGGAGTCTTTCGGGCGGCAGCGCGATCGATCTGGCCGGCACGGGCGCCACGCTCGATGTAAGCGCCGCGACGACGCCGCAATCGACGGGCGCGTTGTCGGGTGTGTCGGGTTCGACCGTGAACCTCGGCGGCAACACGCTGACGCTCGGCGGTTCGGGCAACGGCACGTTCGGTGGGACGGTGGGCGGCACGGGCGGCCTGACGCTGTCGGGCACGGGCACTGAAACGCTGACGGGCAACAACACCTACACCGGCGCGACGACGATCAACAGCGGCACGCTGGCGATCAGCGGCAACGGCAGCCTCTCGTCGAGCAGCCCGGTGAACCTCGCCGGTGCCGGCGCGACCTTCGACGTGAGCGGCGCGACCACGCCGCAAACAACCGGCACGCTCTCGGGTGTCGCCGGTTCGACGGTGAACCTCGGCAGCAACAACCTGACGCTGGGCGGCACGGGCAACGGCACGTACGGCGGCACGATCGCGGGCACGGGCGGCAGCCTGACGCTGTCGGGTACGGGCACCGAAACGCTGACCGGCACGAACACGTACACGGGCGGCACGAACCTGACGGGCGGAGGCACGCTGATCGCGGGCAGCAACACGGCACTCGGCACGGGCGCGCTGAACACGAGCGGCGCGGGCGGCACGCTGGCCGCGAGCACGCCGGGCACGACGCTGGGCAACGCGGTGAATCTCGGCAGCGGTTCGACGCTGACGGTCGGCGGCACGAACAGCCTCGGCCTGAGCGGCCCGATCTCGGGCAGCGGCACGCTCGCGCTCACGGGCCCGGCGACGACGACGCTTTCCGGCGCCAACAGCTACACAGGCGGCACGCTCGTCACGGGTGGCGGCACGCTGGTGGCCGGCACGCCGACGGCGCTCGGCAGCGGCACGCTGAGCGTCGGCGGCAGCGGCGGCACGCTCGGCACCAGTGTGGCCGGCACGACGCTCGGCAACGCGGTGAACCTCGGCACGGGCTCGACGCTGACGGTCGGCGGCGCGAACAACCTCGGCCTGAGCGGCCCGATTTCGGGCGGCGGCAACCTCGCGGTGAACGGCCCGTCGACGACGACGCTGAGCGGCGCGAACACGTACACCGGCAGCACGACGATCGGCACCGGCAGCACGCTGGCCGTCGGCGGCACCGGCAGCCTGTCGGCCGGCAGCGCGCTGACGCTGGCCGGTAACGGTGCGACGCTCGATGTCGGCGGTGCCACGACGCCGCAGACGGCAAGCGCGTTGTCGGGCACGGCCGGTTCGACCGTGAACCTCGGCGGCAATACGCTGACCGTGGCCGGCCCCGCGGGCGGCGTGTTCGGCGGCACGATCGCCGGCAGCGGCGGTTTCGCGGTGCAGGGCGGCGGCACGCAGACGCTGACCGGCGCGAACACGTACACCGGCGGCACGACGATCGGCAGCGGCAGCACGCTCGCGCTGTCGGGCGCAGGCAGCCTCGCGCCGACGAGCCCGGTGACGCTCGCGGGCAGCGGCGCGACGCTGAACCTGGCGGGCTCGGCCGCACCGCAGTCGATCGGCGCGCTGTCGGGCACGACGGGCTCGAACGTGAACCTCGGCAGCACGCCGCTGACGGTGAACACGGCGGGCACCGGTACGTTCGCGGGCACGCTGTCGGGCACCGCCCCGCTGACGCTGGCCGGCACGGGCGCGCAAGTGCTGAGCGGGACGAACACGCTGTCCGGCCCGACGAACGTGACCGGCGGCACGCTCGCCGTCACCGGTTCGCTGGCGAACTCGCCGGTGACGGTCGGCAACGGCGCGACGGTCACGGGAACGGGCACGATCGGCGGTCTGGTCGTGTCGGGCGGCGGCACCGCATCGGTGCTGCAGCTCGGCCAGCCGCTGAAGGTGGCGGGCAACGCGACGTTCCAGCCCGGCTCGACGCTGCAGGTCGGCGCCACGCCGCAGCAAAGCGGCGGCCTCGACGTGACGGGTTCGGCCGCGCTCAACGGCGGGACGGTGCAGGTCGTCGCGGCGACCGGGCAGTATCAGCCGGGCAAGCTCTATACGATCGTCAATGCGGGCGCAGGCGTGCAAGGGCAATTCAGCGCGGTGAACTCGACGTATGCGTTCCTCACGCCGACGCTCCAGTACGACGCATCGCGCGTGCTGCTGTCGCTCGCGCCGAACGGCACGCCGTTTGCCTCGGTGGCTTCGACGCCCGACGGGCAGGCGGCGGCCGGCGCGGTCGGCACGCTGGGCGCCGGCAACCCGCTGTTCGATACGGTGCTGACGGCCGATGCGCCGACCGCGAGCCGCGCATTCGCGCAACTGGCCGGCGATCTGTATCCGAGCACGCGTAGCGTGCTGCTGTCGGACAGCCGCTACGTGCGTGACGCGGTGCTCGATCGCGCGCGTCTCGGCTCGCAGCCGGGCGGGGCGTTGTGCGGCTGCGAGGCGCCGGTGTCGGCGGACGATCATGCGGCGTCGCTCGATCGTCGGCTTGCGGCGGAGAACGGCTGTACGCCGGCGAAGTCGTTCAAGCCGGCGGTGTGGGGCCGCATCTACGGCTCGCACAGCCGCTTCGACGGCGACGACGTCGCATCGATCGACCGCAACCTGTATGGCTTCATCGTCGGTACGGACGCGGAAGTCAGCAGCCACTGGCGCGTCGGTATCGCGGGCGGCGCATCGCGCAGCCTGCTCAATACCGACCAGAACGAATCGGCGAAGGTGAACGGCGAGACGATCGCGCTGTACGCGAGCGGCCGATACGACGCGTGGAACATCCGGGGCGGCCTCGCGCAGTCGTGGTATCGCGTGCACAGCGAGCGCAATCCGTCGTTCGGCAGCTTCGCCGATCACGACACCGCCAGCTACGACGCGAACGCGACGCAGGTGTTCACCGAGATCGGCTACTCGACCGCGATTCGCAACGTCGCGCTCGAGCCGTTCGTCGGCCTCGCCTACGCGAGCGTGCATACCGGCGGCTTCAACGAGAGCGGCGGCGCGGCCGCGCTGCAGGGCGAATCGCGCACGAGCGGGCTCGGCTTCTCGACGCTCGGCGTGCGTGCGTCGACCGATCTGGCGGTCACGACGAAGGGCAAGGTCTCCGCGTACGGCACGGTCGGTTGGCGGCATGCGTTCGGCAATACGCAGCCCGGTTCGACGCTGTCGTTCGCGAGCGGCGGGACGCCGTTCAACGTGGTCGGCGTGCCGGTCGCGCGTGACGCTGCGGTGCTCGAAGTCGGCGTCGATGCGGCCGTCACGAAGAACCTGTCGGTGGGACTGTCGTATAGCGGCCAGGTCGGCGGCCACGTCAGCGATCACGCGTTGTACGGCAACCTGTTGTGGAAGTTCTGAAGGTGGGGCGGCCGCTCGCGGTGCGGTGTTCGCGAGCGGCCGGTTTCGCGCTCGACGGTGCGGCAGTCGCGCGGTCCGACCGCCGAAAGTACGGTGTGCCGATCGAGCGGCGCGGCATGGGCAAGCGGAAGCGGCGCACGCGTGCGTCATCGCGTCGATCGTCGTCGGATCGTCGGGTGTGGAGGTCGCGATGAGGGTGGGCTTCGCGCTTCGCGCGGAGACCTGCAGCAGCGCGGCGGCCGTTTCCCGGGCGCCTTCGAGCGCGTCGTGTGCCGACGTGTTTGTCAGCAGGGTGGCCGGCTGGTTGCGCCAACTCTCGTCGTCGCGTCCTTCCGAAATTTTGCCGGCCATTCCGGTCGACGCGATCTTGCGTGCAATTGAAATGCACTCAACGGCAGGCGTTCGCCAATGCCGTTTCTCGCGCCGCAGGTCCGCCATCGCAGAGTGGCGCGCAATACCGGCCGGGCGAGTACGAAAACGATAGGCGCGCTAAGTGATGCCGCGCAGTTCGTACCGCGCGTCATCTCATTCACGTATGGGAATTCGAAGATCGCCTTGCAGCATTCGTGCGCAGGCGCCGATGGATTGCGAGTGCGTCGCAAGCGGGCGCTGATCGCGCGTTTCGTTCTACCGGGGAAAGTGCTGGCGGTTGCCGAGACGTCCTTGTCGAACGGGCGCACGCTCGCCGGCCGATTGCGGCATCCGTTTTTCACGAGCTGCGCATCGACGAACGCGCCGCGTTCGGCGATCGGGCAACGCGACGATCGCGGCGATCGCGACGCAGCATGCGTTGCCGCCATGCCGCGTCGCGCGCCGGATCGTTGATTGTCGTTATCGAACTGCGAGGTTGGAATGGCTGGGAAGACCGCTGATGGCCCCGTCGCATGAGTGCCATGATGACAAATTTTCGTCTGCTTAATTGTCAACCAACTTTAAACGCAGCGACGGTGCGGCGCGGGGCAGCGCAACGCGGCAATGCGGCCCCGGCCCCGCGACCGCATCAGCCCGCCTTGCGCGCGCCCGGATCGCGCAGATTCGCCGGCACGATCGGACGGAAGCGCTCGCGCTTGTGTTCGTCGTCGAAATGCTGAAGCGCGGGCTTGATCAGATCGCTGCGCGACACGATCCCGGTGAGGCGCATCGATTGCGGATCGTCGACGACCGGCAGCCGCTCGAGCCCGAGCATCGCGAGGCGCGACGCGACGAGGCGGCAGGTCTCGTGCGCCAGCGCGATCGCCGGCGCGCGATCGGCGAGCGCGGTCGCGATCGACGTGTCGGGCGTGCGTTGCGCGCGCTGCGCGTCGACGAACGCGCGATCGACGACGCCGAGCAGCCGGCCGTTCTGCACGACCGGATAGGCGCGATGCGTTTGCTGCGCGCCGAAGAACTGCGCGGCCACCGTCTCGAGCGTCGCCGTGCCGTCGATCGCGACGAGGGAGTCGGCGGGCGTCATCACCTCGCCGACGTCGTGCCGTTCGAGCGGATCGACGCCGTACTCGCGATAGATGTGATAGCCGCGGCGCGCGATCTTCTCGGTCATGATCGAGCGCTTCATCACGACCGTCGCGAAGCCGTGCGCGACAAGCGTCGCGGCGAGCAGCGGCAGCAGCGCATTCGCGTCGTGCGTGAGTCCGAATGCGAAGACGATCGCGGTCAGCGGTGCGCCGAGCGTTGCGCCGAGCGTCGCCGCCATGCAGACGAGCGGCCAGAGCGCCGGGTCGCCGCCCGGCAGCACCGGCGACAGCACGGTGCCGAGGCCCGCGCCGAGCATCAGCAACGGTGCGAGCACGCCGCCCGACGTGCCCGAGCCGAGCGCGATGACCCACATCACGGCTTTCACGACGAGCAACGCGAGTGCAATCTGCAGCGCGATGTGCTGATGCAGCAGATCGCCGATCACGTCGTAGCCGACACCGAGCGCGCGCGGCTCGAGCCAGCCGCCGACGCCGATCACGATCGCGCCGAGCGCGGGCCACCACATCCAGTGCACGGGCAGCTTCGCGAACGTATCCTCGACGCGATACAGCGCCGCCGACAGCCCGCAGGCGAGCACGCCGGACAGCAGGCCCGCGACGAGGCACGACAGCAGCGCGACGGGCGAGGGCGCGGCCGTCGTCAGCGGAAACAGCGGCTCGACGCCGAAGAACAGCGCGCGCGCGAAGCCGGCGACCGCACAGGCGAGCGCGACCGGCAGGAAGCTGCGCGGCCGCCATTCGAACAGCAGCAGCTCGACGGCGAGCAGCACCGCGGCGACCGGCGTGCCGAACACGGCCGTCATGCCGGCGGCCGCACCGGCGACGAGCAGCGTCTTGCGCTCGGCGGCCGTCACGTGCACGCATTGCGCGATGAGCGAGCCGAGCGCGCCGCCCGTCATGATGATCGGGCCTTCGGCGCCGAACGGGCCGCCGCTGCCGATCACGATGCCCGACGACAGCGGCTTGAGGACCGCGACCTTCGGCGACATGCGGCTCTTGCCGAACAGGATCGCCTCGATCGCTTCGGGGATGCCGTGCCCGCGGATCTTCTCCGAACCGAAGCGCGCCATCAGGCCGACGACGAGCGCGCCGATCACCGGTACGGCGATGACCCATGCGCCGAGCATGTTGCCGGCGGGCGAGCGGTCAGCGAACGAGAACTGCTGGAAGAAGAACAGGTTCGTGAACAGATGGATCAGGCTCAACAGCACGAACGCCGCGAGCGTGCTGAGCAGGCCGATCACGGCGGCTAGCAACGCGATCCTGGGCAGGCGTTCGTTGGTCGAGAAATCGCGTTTGTGCGGTGCGTTCATCGGAGTCGGAAAAACGGAGGTCAGTAATCGATCTGGGGAACCTGGAATGCGCCCTTGAGCGACTTCAGCTCGGCGCGATGCATCGCCGCGAGGCGCGCGAGCAGCGTTTCGCCTGCCGGCTCGAGGTGCACCTCGACCTGCCGGCGATCGGCTTCGCTCGGCTTGCGCTTCACGAGGCCGAGCGCCTCGCAGCGTGTGACGAGCGCGACGACGCCGTGATGCTGCGCCTGCAGCCGCTCGGCGAGTTCGCCGATGGTCGCCCATTCGCGGTGCGGATAGCCCTTGATGTGCAGCAGCAGCAGGTATTGCAGCGGCGTCACGCCTTCGCTTTGCGCGGCGCGCTCGGAGAAGCGTTCGAAACGCCGCATCTGGTAGCGGAATTCGGACAGTTGCTGGAAGTCGCTTTTGGTCAGCGCACGTCGGCTATCGGTCATCGCAGGGGCGGAAGGTCGGTTTCAATAGCGCGCCAATATATCACAACATGATATAAATGACCGTATTTGAACGATGTTTGCGTTGTTCGGCTTTCCCGCGCGTTACGCGGCTTCGAGTATCTGCGTCTGCTGGTACAGGCCCGTGACGAGGTCCGTCTGCGTGATGATGCCGACGAGCCGGCGCGACGCGTCGACGACCGGAATATGGTGGTGGCCCGAATGCGTGAACAGCGGCACGAGCGCGGTCAGCGGCAGCGTCTGCGGCACCGACGCGACGTCGCGCGTCATCACGGTCGACACGCTCGGCGGCTGGCCGCCGAACGATTCCGGCAGCCGCGCGGACAGGCGCTGCCAAAGCGCGGCAGGCCGGCGCAGCGGGCGCGTGAGGTCCGCGCGCGTGACGATGCCGGTCAGCCGGCCGTCCGCGTCGACGACGGGCAGCGCCTTCACGCGATGACGGTCGAGCAGCGTGAGGGCCGCGGTGATCGACGTCGACGGCGCGATGCTGATCGCGTTCTTCGTCATCAGGTCCGCGCACGTGAGCTGGCCGAACGTGCGCGCATAGGCCTGCATTTCGGTTTCGCGCAGCAGCGTTTCGAGATCGTCCGGATCGACGTCGAGCCATTCGCTGCGACGCTTGAGCACCGCGTCGAGATCCTCGCGCCTGAAGCCGCCGCGTGCCGGCGTCGCCGCCTGCGGCTTCGCGTCGCCGCGCGCGCTGCCGTGCGGATAGCGGTGGCCGGTCAGCGCGTGGTACACGAGCGCGGCCGACAGCAGGATCGCCGATTGCAGCAGAATCGGTTCGAGCACGAAGCCGAAGCCGAGCGCATGGATCGCGGGGCCGCCGACCACGGCCGTGAGCGCGACCGCACCCGATGGCGGGTGCACGCAGCGCAGCACGAACATCCCGCCGATCGCGCAGGCGATCGCGACCGCGGCCGCCGTGATCGGATCCGCGATCCACTGTGCGCACGCGACGCCGACGGTCGCGGCGACGAGATTGCCGCCGATGATCGACCACGGCTGCGCGAGCGGACTCGCGGGCACCGCGAACAGCAGCACGGCCGAGGCGCCCATCGGCGCGACCAGCAGCGGCACGAGGCCCGGCACGCCCGGCAGCAGCCGCATCGTGACGCCGACCGTCGCAATGCCGACGAGCGCGCCCGTGCACGAACGCAGGCGCTCGCGCCAGCCGAGCGTCATCGGGTGGGGAATGAAGCTGTGCAGCCATTGGCGCAGCGTGCGGCGCGACGGGGAGGAGCCTGACGACATGGACGTAACGGTTGAAAAGATCGGACGCATCGCGGCGGCATGCCGCGGGCCGGGCCGGAATTATATCGCGTCGTGATACAAATTGTCGCGCTGCATCAACGCGTTGCGCGCAGGCGACGCGCGTTCCTTGCGGCAACCTTTCATTCGATGAAAGCCGCCGCGTGCGTCATTGCGCAAATTTGTCTGCGGCGGCGTACAATTCCGGCCACCGAATCCCCGCTATGTCAGAACCCCGTCCGCCATGCCCGCTCTCCCGCCTTCTCCCCGGCACGGTGAGCGATGTCGCGCGGTTCGCGGCCGTGCTGCATCGCCCGGCTGACGCGCACGCGGCCGACGCCTTCTCCCCACAGACTCTCCCGAAGCCAATTCAATGGACATGCTCGAAAACATGCGCCTGTTCGTGCGCGTTGTCGAAGCCGGCAGTTTCACCGCGGTCGCGAAAGAGATCGATGCGACCACGGCGCAGGTGTCGCGCGCCGTGTCGAATCTCGAAGCGCACGTGCAGACGCGTCTTCTGCATCGCACGACGCGTCATCTCGGTCTGACCGAAAGCGGCGAGCGCTATTTCGAGCGCGCGAAATCGATCCTCGCGGAGATCGACTACGCGAACGCCGAGGCGCGCAATGCGCTGCTGCGGCCGAGCGGGAAAATGCGCATCCATGCGATGACGGGGCTCGGGCAGAGTCATGTCGTATCGTCGATCGTCCGCTATCAGGAGGACAACCCCGAGGTGTCGGTCGAGCTGACGCTTGCGCAGCGCATGCCGAACCTCGTCGAGGAAGGGTACGACGTGTCGATCGTCACGGCGTCGCAGTTGCCCGATTCGGGCTACGTCGCGCAGACCTGCGGCACGAGCTGCAGCGTGCTCGTCGCGTCGCGCGACTATCTCGCGCGGCACGGCACGCCGCAGACGCCGGACGATCTGCCGAATCACGTGTGCCTGCGTCTCGACACACCGGCGTCGCCCGCGAGCGAGTGGCGGCTCGAACGCGCCGACGGCGAGGAGACCGTGTACGAACTGCAGCCCGCGCCGTTCCAGGTCAACGTGCCGGACGCGCTCTGCGTCGCGGTGCGCGCCGGGCGCGGGATCGCCTGCGTCGCCCTCTATACGGTGCTCGACGATATCCGCGAAGGGCGTCTGATCCGCGTGCTGCCCGAATACCGGTTGCAGACCGTCAGCGTCTATGCGGTCTATGCGACGCGCCGCTATCTCGACGCGAAGATCCGCACGTTCCTCGACCATCTGCGCACGACGCTGACGCCGGCGCTGGAGAACGACCTGCGCGAGCTCGACCGGCTGACGACCGAGCAGGCGCAAAGCGGCGGCCTGAAGCGAGCGTGATGCGGCGCGCGGGCGTATCGCCCGAACGCGCGATCCTGAACCGCGGCGATCACCCGTCCGCTGCGACGCGAATCCGCTAGAAGCGGCCCGCAAGCCACGCGTACGCGGCGATGCCGATCAGCCCGTGCGCGGCGACGAACCACAGGGCGCCGGCAAACGAGCCGGTGTGCGCGACGAAGTAGCCGATCACGAGCGGCGTGCGCGGGCGCGTTCGAGATCGACGGCGTCGGTGCCGATGCCGTTGATCTCGACGATTTCGAGCGCGCCGAGCCGGTCCATCAGCGCGGCGGACAAGCCGTCGACGCCGCCGATCACGACGCCCGGGATGCGCGGTGCGACGCGCGCGACCAATGCGTCCGGCTCATCGGTCGCATATAGCCGATGCACCGCGTAGCGGGCGGACGGTTCGGCGTCGATCGATTCGGGAAGCGGCTGGGTAAGCAGGATATCGATGGTCATCAGAGTCTCGGTCGGCGTGCGCGGCGCGGGTCGCGCATCGGGTGCAACCGAGTATAGGAATCGCATCGATGTTGGCCTAACATCAAACGCCTATTGATTGATTCAACGCTTGAATGATCGAACTGCACCAGCTTCGCTGCTTCGTCGCGGTCGCCGAGGAACTTCACTTCGGGCGCGCGGCGAAGCGGCTCTTCATGACGCAGCCGCCGCTGAGCCGGCAGATCCAGCTGCTCGAACATGCGCTCGGCATCGCGTTGCTCGAGCGCAGCAGCCGGCAGGTGAGTCTGACCGCGGCCGGCGAACGCTTTCTGCGCGACGCGCGGCACATCCTCGAATTCTCGGCGCGGGCCGAACAGGCCGCGCAGCGCGTCGCGCACGGCGGCGCGGGCCGCATCACGCTCGGCTTCACGGCGGTCAGCGCATACCGGATGATTCCGATGCTGCTCGCGCATGCGGCGCACGCCTTGCCGGACGTGGACGTCGAGTTGCGCGAGATGGTGTCGACGGTGCAGATCGACGCGCTCGCGTCGCGGATGCTCGATGCGGGGTTCGTGCGCCAGCGCGCCGCGCGCCAGCCGCTCGAATATCGGCTCGTGCAGCGCGAGCCGATGCTCGTCGCGGTCGCAGAAGGCGCGCCGCTCGCCGTGCACAAACGGATCGGCCCCGACGATCTCGATCGCCAGCCGTTCATCGCGTATTCGCCGAACGAAGGCAAGTATTTCCACGACATGATTTCCGGGATGTTCGCGAGCGCCGGGCGGCTGCCGAACTACCTGCATTACGTCGGGCAGACGCATACGATCCTCGGCCTCGTACGCGCGGGGCTCGGCGCGGCGCTCGTGCCGGCGTCCGCGCGCGAGCTGCACGTGGACGGCGTCGTGTTTCGTCCGCTCGCGGACGTCGACGTCGCGGCCGAACTGTATCTCGCGTGGCGGACCGACAACGACAATCCGGCGCTGCCGGTATTCAATGCGATGGTCGAACGGTTTCTGACGGAAAGCGCGGACGGCGGCATCGCGTGAGGGGCGCGCCGGCGAGCGAGTGCGACGCAGGAAGGCTCAAAGCGAAAAGGCGAGGGGAAAGGGGCAGAGCGCCGGCCCGGCCGCACGCTTGAATCGACGTGCGGCCAGGCCCGGCGACAGGTCAATGCGTGACCGACAGAAACAGATACGCGGCGAACAGCGACAGATGCACGACGCCGTGCAGCACGGTCGTGCGACCCTGGCTCAGCGTCAGCGTGCTGACGAGCAGCGTCAGCGCCAGCAGCACGGTTTCCATCGGACCGATGCCGAGCGTCAGCGGCTGGCCGACCCAGATGAACACGGCCGCGACCGTCGGGATCGTGAGCCCGATACTCGCGAGCGCGGAGCCGAGCGCGAGATTCATGCTGGTCTGCAGCCGGTTCGCGCGTGCGGCCGTCACGGCCGCGAGCCCTTCCGGCAGCAACACGAGCGCGGCGATCACGATCCCGACCGCCGCTTCCGGCGCGCCGAGCTTCATCACGGCATGCTCGACGGCCGGCGACAGCAGCTTCGCGAGCAGTACGACCGCGACGAGGCTCGCGAACAGCAGCGCGAGGCTGATCAGTGCGGTGCGGCCGCTCGGCGGCGCCGCATGCACGGCCTCGTTCGCGCTGTCGTGATCGGCGAGAAAGTAGTCGCGATGGCGCACCGTCTGCACGAACACGAAGACGCCGTACAGCACGAGCGACGACACGCCGGCGAACGCGAGCTGCGACTTCGACAGCATCGGGCCGGGCGCCGCGCTCAGATAGTTCGGCATCACGAGCGACAACACGGACAGCGACGCGAGCACCGCGAGCGCCTTGCTCGCGCCGCGCCCCTGAAAGTCCTGTTCGCCGTGCTTCCAGGCGCCGACGAGCAGACACAGCCCGACGATGCCGTTGCAGATGATCATCACGGCGGCGAACACGGTGTCGCGCGCGAGGCCCGATTTCTCGGGGCCGGCGCCCAGCATCACGGACACGATCAGCGCGACTTCGATGACCGTCACGGCGACCGCGAGCACGAGCGTGCCGAACGGCTCGCCGACGCGATGCGCGACCACTTCGGCATGGTGAACGGCGGCGAACACGGCGCCCGCGAGCGCGGCGGCGAAAAGCGCGATGACGAGGCCTTCGGCCGGCACGACGCGCGATAGCGCGAGCACCAGCCAGGCGGCAAGCGGGGCCCAGAGGGTCCAGCGTGGGAGCTGGTTGGACGAGATCGGCATGGAGGGTTTCCTTATTCGAGTGGCGACGCGCGATGCGTCGCCACGGGTTGACGAAGCCCGGCCGGACAATCCGCCGAACGAGGACGATGCAGCTGAAGGATGGCGGCGCGGCAGCGTCGCCGAGGTGTGCGGCCGCGAGGCCGCGACGGGTGCGGGCGGGCCGGAGCCCGTCGCTGGATGAAACGGTTCGATGCGGCCGGCGGCTCGGCGGCGGCGCCGTTCCGGCCCCGCATGATCGACGCCGGGCGCCGATGTCGGCTCGACACGCGGTTTTCCCCCGAAAGCCGGCGATTCGTCGAATCTTATCAGGCGTTCCGGGACCGTTATCTCGTTTTCGAACGCTTACATTGACCTTTCTGTTCGAAAAAAGTGCCCGGCCATGTCGATTTTGTGTCGTCGCAGCTTCCGTCATGCTGCGTTGCCCGACAAATTCGGGCTCGCCCTGACATAAATCTACCGACCGGTCGGTTTATAATCGCTCGCACTTCCACTTGATGACGGATCGCAAGCGATGGCTGTTTCTTCTGCACATTCGACGAACCCCGGCGCGTTGCCGCTGTCGGCCGTCGTCGGCGTGATCGGCGCCGGCGCGATGGGCGCGGGTATCGCGCAGGTCGCGGCCGCGGCCGGCCACACGGTCTTGCTGTACGACCTGAACGAAGCCGCTTGCGACAAGGCGCTGGCCGGCATTCGTGCGCAGTTCGCGCGGCTCGCGGAGAAAGGGCGGCTCGAGCCGGCCGAGGCCGAAGCCGCCGGCGGCCGCATCTGCGCCGTGCGCGCGCTCGCCGATTTCGCGCCCGCGGCGCTGATCGTCGAGGCGGCTGCGGAGCGGCTCGACGTGAAGCGCGAGATTTTCGCGACGCTGGAACGTCATGTCGACGATGCGTGTCTGCTCGCGACCAACACGTCGTCGATCTCGATCACGTCGATTGCGGCCGGGCTGCGCGCGCCGCAGCGCGTCGCCGGCCTGCATTTCTTCAACCCGGCGCCGCTGATGGCGCTCGTCGAGGTCGTCAGCGGGCTCGCGACCGCGCCCGAGGTCGCGCAGGCGCTTTACGCGACCGCGGCCGCGTGGGGCAAGAAGCCCGTGATGGCGAAGTCGACGCCCGGCTTCATCGTCAATCGCGTCGCGCGGCCGTACTACGCGGAGGCGCTGCGCGTGCTGAACGAACAGGGCGGCACGCCCGCGTCGATCGACGCGGTGCTGCGCGACGCCGGCGGCTTCCGGATGGGGCCGTTCGAACTGATGGACCTGATCGGCCACGACGTGAACTTCGCGGTGACCGAATCGGTGTTCCGCGCGTACTTCAACGATCCGCGCTACACACCGTCGCTGATCCAGCAGGAGCTCGTGAACGCGGGCTTTCTCGGCCGCAAGTCGGGGCGCGGCTTCTATTCCTATGCGGACGGCGCTGCGCCGCCCGTCGCCGAGGTCGAACCGCCGCGCGACGCGCCGGTCGACGTCGTGCTGTTCGCCGTCGACGGCCCGGCCGCCGCGCTGCATGCGCGCCTGGCCGAGCGCATCGCGGGCGCGCGCGTGCAGGATGCGCATCCGCACGAGCTGATCGCGACGGCGGGCCGCGCGTCGATCGCGCTGACGGACGGCCGCACCGCGACCGAGCGCGCCGCGCAAACCGGTATGGCCGATCTCGTGCTCGTCGATCTCGCGCGCGATTACACGCAGGCCGGCGTCGTCGCGCTCGCGCGTGCGCTGCAATGCAGCGACGCCGCGTACGCGGACGCGGTCGGCCTGTTCCAGCAGGCCGGTTTCCGCGTGATCGGCCTCGGCGACGTGCCGGGAATGATCGCGATGCGCACGGTCGCGATGCTCGCGAACGAGGCGGCCGACGCCGTGAACCAGGGCGTTTGCTCGCCCGCCGATCTCGATCTCGCGATGGAGAAGGGCGTCAACTACCCGTGCGGCCCGCTCGCGTGGGCCGACGCGATCGGCGTCGGCCGCGTGTACCGCGTGCTGTCGAACCTCGCCGCGAGCTACGGCGAGGACCGCTATCGCGTCTCGCCGCGCATCGCCGCGCGGCACGCGGCCGGCCGGTCGTTGCGCGCGTAGCCGCGATCCCGATCACGACAACGACATATTCCCTTGGAGGAGCACCCCGATGACTTACCCGACGCACCCCGCCGCCGCGCTCGAGCCGATCGAGACCGCCAGCCGCGACGAACTGCAGGCGCTGCAGCTCGAGCGCCTCAAATGGTCGCTTCGCCATGCGTATGACAACGTCGCGCACTATCGCCGCACGTTCGACGCGGCGGGCGTGCGTCCGGACGATCTGAAAACGCTTGCCGATCTCGCGAAGTTTCCGTTCTCGACGAAGCACGATCTGCGCGACAACTATCCGTTCGGGCTGTTCGCGGTGCCGCGCGAGCAGGTCGTGCGCGTGCACGCGTCGAGCGGCACGACCGGCAAGCCGACCGTGGTCGGCTACACGGCGCGCGACATCGACACGTGGGCGAACGTCACCGCACGGTCGATCCGCGCGGCGGGCGGCCGGTCCGGCGACACGCTGCACAACGCGTTCGGCTATGGACTCTTCACCGGCGGGCTCGGGATTCACTACGGCGCGGAACGGCTCGGCTGCATGGTCGTGCCGATGTCGGGCGGCCAGACCGAGAAGCAGGTACAGCTGATCCGCGACTTCGAGCCGAAGATCATCCTCGTCACGCCGTCGTACATGCTGAACCTGATCGACGAGATGGTGCGGCAGGGAATGGACCCGGCGCAGTCGTCGCTGAAGATCGGCATCTTCGGCGCCGAGCCGTGGACGCAGGCGCTGCGCGAAGAAGTGGAGACGCGCGCGGGCATCGATGCGCTCGACATCTACGGGCTGTCCGAAGTGATGGGCCCGGGCGTCGCGTGCGAATGCGTGGAGACGAAGGACGGCCCGGTGATCTGGGAAGACCACTTCTATCCGGAGATCGTCGATCCGGTGACGGGCGAGGTGCTGCCGGACGGCAGCGAGGGCGAACTCGTGTTCACGTCGCTGACGAAGGAGGCGATGCCGGTGATCCGCTATCGCACGCGCGATCTCACCGCGCTGCTGCCGCCGACCGCGCGCGCGATGCGCCGCCTCGCGAAGATCACCGGCCGCTCCGACGACATGCTGATCGTGCGCGGCGTGAACGTGTTCCCGAGCCAGATCGAGGAACTCGTGGTCGCGCAGCCGAAGCTGTCCGGCCAATTCCAGATCACGCTGTCGCGCGACGGGCACATGGACCGGCTCGACCTCGCGGTCGAGCTGCGCTCCGAAGCGACCGCGAGCACGACCGACGGCGAACGAGCCGAGATCGCACGCGCGCTGCAGCATCGCATCAAGACGATGATCGGTGTGTCGGCCGGCGTGACCGTGCTGGCCGCGGGCGGCATTCCGGCGAGCGCGACCGGCAAGGCGCGACGCGTGGTCGACCGGCGGATCGCCGCGTAATCGCGGCGCCGTGGCGGGCGCTGCTGTCTTTTAGCGAGGAAACCTGTTCGATGGATGGATTGAAGACTCTGGCCGTGACGGTCGATGCGCGCGGCATCGCGACCGTCGCATTGCAGCGCGGCGACGTGCTGAACGCATTCGACGAGACGATGATCGCCGAGCTGACCGACGCGTTTACCGTGCTCGGCGCGCGCGACGGTGTGCGTGCGATCGTGCTGCGCTCGGACGGCCGCGCGTTCTGCGCCGGCGCCGACCTGCAGTGGATGCAGCGTGCGAGCGCGAACGACGCTGCCGCGAACCTGCGCGACGCGGAGCGGTTCGCCGCGATGATGCGCGCGATCCGGCAGTGTCCGAAGCCGACCGTCGCGCGCGTGCAGGGCCACGCGTTCGGCGGCGGCGTCGGCCTCTGCGCGGCCTGCGACATCGTGATCGCGAGCGAGCACGCGCGGTTCGCGGTCAGCGAGGCGCGCTTCGGGATTCTGCCGGCCGTGATCGGTCCGTATCTGGTCGAGGCAGTGGGCCAGCGTCAGGCGCGCCGGCTCGCGTTGACGGCGACGCAGCTGAGCGCGCACGACGCGGTCGCGATCGGGCTGATCCATCAGGCCGTCCCGCTCGATGCACTCGACGACGCGCTCGACAAGACGCTCGCCGAACTCGGCCGCAACGGCCCGAACGCGCTGATGGAGATCAAGCGCTTCTTCGATGCGATCGGCGAGTATCCGCCGTCGGACGCCCGCGCGGCGTTCACCGCTCAGACGATCTCGCGCGTGCGCGCGACCGACGAAGCGAAGGAGGGTTTCGCCGCGTTCTTCGCGAAGCGTCCGCCTGCGTGGGAGCCCGCTGCGGAATAAGCGCAGGGCCGCGCCTCGCGCTCGCGCCGCACGCGCCCGCCTCGCGCGCAACATGCACGGTGCGCGATTTGCGCGCGGCGCCAGGCGCTTGCTCTACAATGCGTGACCCCCGGCACGCCGCCGGCCCAGCCCCGACCGTTTGTTCGCGCCGATGATCGTTCACCGCCTTATCTCCGAGATCCTGTTCGGTTTCACCGGCCTGATGGGGATCATCAATCCGATCGGCATCGCCTTCCTGTTTCTCGAACGCACCGAAACGCTGACCGAGCACGAGCGGCATCTGCTCGCGAAGAAGGTCGCGTTCAACGCGTTCATCGTGCTGATGGTCGCGTTCTTCGTCGGCACGCCGGTGCTGCATTTCTTCGGGATCTCGATGGAGGCGCTGCGCATCGGCGGCGGCTTCGCGGTCGCGGTGTCGGGCTGGCAGATGCTGAACGAACCGGACGTGCCGGGCGGCGGCGATACGCCCGTCAAGCCGATCGACGCGAACGCGATCATGACGCGCGCGTTTTTCCCGCTCACGGTGCCGCTGACCGTCGGCCCGGGCTCCATCGCGACCGCGATCGCGCTGAACGCGAACCGCACGCACAAGCTCTCCGAATTCATGCTGTCGAGCATCGTATCGGTTGCGGTGTCGGCACTGATCGGCGTCGTGATCTGGCTCACGTACAGCCGTGCCGCGCTGCTCGCGCGCTATCTCGGCACCGAAGGGACGAAGGTCGCGATGCGCGTGTCCGCGTTCCTGCTGCTGTGCGTCGGCGTGCAGATCATGCTGACCGGCTTCTCCGAATTCCTGCGGCCGATCGCCGACCAGATCCGCTGACGTCCGCCGCACCGATCCGCGCGCCTGCAGGCGCGCGCGGGCCGGTATAACATGCGACGTTTCGGCCGCTGCGCGTGCGTACGCTTCGTCGTGTTTCCGCGCGCATCGGCCGCAAGCTCAACCCGACTGGCGAGGCAGACGATGGAATACGTGAAATTCGGATCCACAGGACTGGAAGTGTCGAAGCTGGTGCTCGGCTGCATGACGTTCGGCGAACCGTCGCGCGGCACGCACCCGTGGACGCTCCCGGAAGCGGAAAGCCGCCCGATCATCCGCCGCGCGATCGAAGCCGGCATCAACTTCTTTGATACCGCGAACATGTACTCGGACGGCACGTCCGAAGAGATCGTCGGTCGCGCGCTGCGCGACTTCGCGAAACGCGACGAGGTCGTGATCGCGACGAAGGTGTTCTACCGGATGCGGCCGGGCCCGAACGGCGCGGGGCTGTCGCGCAAGGCGATCATGACCGACATCGACCAGAGCCTGAAGCGGCTCGGCACCGACTACGTCGACCTGTACCAGATCCACCGCTGGGACGACAGCACGCCGATCGAGGAGACGCTCGAGGCGCTGCACGACGTCGTGAAGGCGGGCAAGGCGCGCTATATCGGCGCGTCGTCGATGTACGCGTGGCAGTTCGCGAAGGCGCTCTACACCTCGCGGCAGCACGGCTGGACGCGCTTCGTCAGCATGCAGAATCACCTGAACCTGCTGTACCGCGAGGAGGAGCGCGAAATGCTGCCGCTCTGCGAAGCCGAAGGGATCGCGGTGATTCCGTGGAGCCCGCTCGCGCGCGGGCGCCTGACGCGCAACTGGGACGAATCGTCCGAGCGGCAGCAGAGCGATGCGGTCGGCCAGCGGCTGTACGATGCGACGGCCGATGCGGATCGCGCGATCGTCGATGCAGTTGCCGCGATCGCGGCCGCGCGCAACGTGCCGCGCGCGCAGGTCGCGCTCGCCTGGGTGGCGCAGAAGCGCGGCGTTACCGCGCCGATCGTCGGCATCTCGAAGCTGCCTCAGCTCGACGACGCGCTCGCCGCGCTCGACCTGAAGCTGACCGACGACGAGATCGCGACGCTCGAACGTCCGTACGTGCCGCACGCGGTCGCCGGGTTCAACTGACGGCGCCGTCACGCATCGCGCGGCGCCGCTTGCCGTCAGCGCGCGGCGGCGAGCATCGGATACGTGAACAGCGCGAAGTGCACGAGATTCAGCCCGATGTGCGCGAGCGCGGCGGCGAACAGCCCGCCGCGTCGCCAGGCGATGCCATAGCCGATGCCCGCGACGGTGCCGAGCACGATCCACGGCCAGCCGCCGGCCGCGTGCGCGGCGCCGAACGCCAGCGCGGCGATCGCGAGCGCCGCGGGCGCACCCCACGAGAACCGGCGCAGCACGCGTTCGAGCCCGCCTTGCAGATAGCCGCGAAACAGCGCCTCTTCGGCGAGCGTGACGAGCAGCACGTTGTTCGCGAGCCACAGCCAGCCGGACGACGACCATTTCGGCGCCCAGCCGACGAGGCCGAACGCGAGTGCGCCCGCGAGACAGGCGCCGGCCGTCGCGACGGCTGCGGCGGCACCGACGCGCACGGCGCGTGAGATCGGCACGGCGGGCGCGATCCGGGGCAGCACCCACATCAGCCAGAGTCCGACGAGCGGCTTGTCGAGGTTCAGGTACATCGTGAACGGCACCGCATCGGGCGTGAAGCGCACGGGGCCGATCACGCGGAGATTATGAAAACCCGGCAGCAGATGCAGGCTCAATGCGATCGCCAGCGCGACAAAGGCGACGTGCGCGACGATGCGCAGCGTCGGCGGACGGCCCGGCGCGACACTCCACGCAATCGCGGCCAGCAGGGCGAGCGGCAGCAGCGCGATCGGCGCGAGTTCGCCGAGCGCGAGCGCGCCCGCATAGCCGAGCACGGCCAGCACGAGGCTCGCGCGGCGCAGCGGACGATGCCACGCGAGCGCGGCGGACGCGAACAGCGCGAACCACGTCGCGACGAAGGGGAAAGAGAGGGCGGTCATGCGGCGCGGCGGATTCGTCAGACAAGATGGCGCGCATCATACCGCAGCGATACAGGCAGGCGGCCGTGCGCCGCTGCGAGGCCGCACCGGCCGGGAACCGGCCGCTCTTCAGGGGCCTGCGGTTTCCGTGAGCCCTTCGCGGGTCGGGATGTCGACGCTGTTGCGGGCGCGCATCCGCCGCCGGTACCAGAACGTCCAGGCGAGCAGCCCGCCGAACACCGCGTAGCCGATGATCGGCGACACGACCAGCACGCGCTCGACCGGCCACGTCGCGACCATCCAGCAGCGCAGCAGCATCTCGAGCGTCATCCCGACGCCCCAGACGAACGTCATCAGCCGAAGCATCTGCCGCAGCCCCGATTGTTCGGCCCAGACGGCCTCGAAGCGCGCCGCGCCGCCGGCCATCTCGCGTGCGACGGTCGCGCGGGCGAGATAGAAGATCAGCGGCCGTTCACGGAACAGCGAGAGCAGGAACACCACGCCGATCGCGCCGGACGCGAGCGACTCGCGCATCAAGAGCGTCCGCGCGCTGCCGCCGAGCGCCATCCCGACGATCGACAGCGCGATGCCGAACAGCACGACGAGCGACACGGCGTCGACGCGCCGCGACCGCACGAACTCGACGATCGACCAGACGACGGGCGGCACCGCCGAGGCATACAACGCGCCGGTTTCGCCGAAATACGGATGCGCGACGCGGTAGGCAACCCACGGCAGCAGCAGGTTCACGACGAATTCGAGGATCAGGCCGGCTCGCGGTTTCACGGGCGACTCTCGCGTGTGTGTGGACAGGACGCGCATGCGGAGGCCGGGCGGACCAAGGCGCCCGCCGGGCGGGCATGCGCGAAAGTTGTGCGGTCCAGTATATCGAAGAATCGCCTGATGCCGGGTGCGGCGGTGCACGGCAGGAAACAGCCGGCATCGCGCGGCCGCGCCGACCGCGCCGTGCCGGCTACGTCGCCGGCTGCACGATGATCTTCACGTTGCGGTCCTTGTGATGGACGAGTTCCTCGAAGCCGCGCGCGACGATGTCGCCGAGCGCGATGCGGCCGGTGATCAGCGGCTGCACGTCGATCCGGCCGTCGGCGATGAAGCGGATCACGTCCGCGAACTCGCCGTTGTAGGCCAGCG
The DNA here is from genome assembly GCF_000959525.1 of Burkholderia multivorans ATCC BAA-247. Taxonomy (NCBI): domain Bacteria; kingdom Pseudomonadati; phylum Pseudomonadota; class Betaproteobacteria; order Burkholderiales; family Burkholderiaceae; genus Burkholderia; species Burkholderia multivorans. The sequence goes on along the minus strand of NZ_CP009831.1, from coordinate 1,478,893 downwards.
AGCCGATCACTTCCTTCTCGGTCGACACGATGTCGAAGAAGTTGAACGGCGCCGGCTCCTCGAAGATCCCGACCATCACCGACTTGCCGGCCTTGCGGATCACGTCGATCGCGAGCTTCGCCGTCGTCGTGTGGCCGATGCATTCGAACGACACGTCGGCGCCGTAGCCGCCCGTCAGCGCCTTCACCTCGGCGATCGCGTCCGAGGTCTTCGGATCGATGACGACGCTCGCGCCGACTTCGAGCGCCTTCGCCTTGCGCGCGTCGGACATCTCGAGCGCGATCACGCGGCCCGCGCCGGCTGCCTTCGCGCACATGATCGTGCACAGCCCGATCGTGCCCGCGCCGACTACGACGACGGTCTGCCCGACGATGCTGCCGGCCTTCTTCACCGCGTGCAGCCCGACCGCGAGCGGCTCGATCAGCGCGCCGGCCTCGGTCGGGAAGCCGTCGGGCAGCCGGTACAGCAGTTCGGCGGGCACGTTGACGTATTCGGCGAACGCGCCGTTGTTCATCAGTCCGGTGAACGCGAGGTTTTCGCAGATGTTGTAGAGCCCGTGTGTGCAGTACCAGCAGGTGCCGCAATGCTGGCAGGCGTCGGCAGTCACGCGGTCGCCGATCGCGAAGCCCGTCACGCCGTCGCCGAGCTCGGCGATCTCGCCGCTGAACTCGTGACCGAGGATGCACTGACCTTTCAGGCCCGTCAGCGGGTGCGGCGCGTCGACCGGAATGAATACGGGGCCGGCGACGTATTCGTGCAGGTCCGAGCCGCAGATCCCGCACCAGTGCACGCGGATCTTCACCCAGCCGGCCGGCGGCCGCTCGGGCACGGGAACCTCTTCGACGCGGATGTCGCGGCGGCCGCGCCACACGGCGGCCTTCATGCTGCGGGCGGAACTCGATGCGGGTGTACTCATGTTGTTGTCTCCGTGGGTTGTCTGTCGTCGTGCCGCGATGCGCGGCACCGTGGCGCGCTGTGCGATCGCGCGACGCACCGCATGCAGGAACGGGGCCAGCGTGCTGCGTGTGGCGTGCGAGCGCGGCGCGGGGCAGGCGATGGGCGGCGCACCATCGTGCGCAGCCGCGCCGGCCAAGGCGCCGTGCGAATGCGCCGACGCGCGGTGCTGCACGTGCGCATCGGGCGGCGGGTGAGACGCTGGGACGTTCGTCTCAGCCGATTGAGACGGTTTGCGAGACGGATGCGCGTCGACTGTGGTGTGTCGCGGCCGAGAACCGCGCGGTCGATTGCGCACCGGTCGTCGCGCGGCGCGCATACGCGTGGCCTGCATCGCAGCAATACGCGGTGATTGCACCGATTGCGTCGATCGGCTCGATTGCGGTGATTACGCCGATTACGCCGATTGGCTCGACCGCACCATTACGCCGATTGCCTCGATCGGCGAAACGCATCGTTGCGCGCTGCACCCCTTTACTTGAAGTGAACTTCAATTTGTATGATGGGCGCCGGTTCGCTCGTGCCCGCAACGGATACGCCGATGCGCGCGACCGCTTACAACGGAGATCGCAGATGACCGAATCGTCTGTCGCGGCGTCGGTCGCCGCCACGCCGTCGCGCGGCTATCGCGCGGCCGTCGTCAACGTCGTGCTCGCGAGCATCGTGTCGGCGCTGCACGTCGGCAAGGCGACGATCGCGCTGCCGTCGCTTCAGCAACAGTTCGGCGGCTCGCTCGCGTCGCTGAGCGCCATCATGTCGGTCTTTCCGTTCGTCGGCGTATTCGGCGGAATCGCGGCCGGGCTGCTCGTGCGGCGCTGGGGCGATCGGCGGCTGCTGGTGACGGGACTCGTCGCGCTCGGCGTCGCCAGCGTCGCCGGCGCAGTCGCGGACAGCTTCGCGGTGCTGCTCGCCACGCGCGTCGCCGAAGGCGTCGGCTTCGTGATCGTCGTCGTCGCGGCGCCGGCCGTGCTGAACCGCGTGACGCCGCCCGCGTCGCGCACGGTCGTGTTCGGCCTGTGGAGCACCTTCATGCCGGCCGGCATCGCACTCTCGATGGTCGTCGGGCCGCTGCTCGGCGGCTGGCGCAGCGGCTGGGTCGCCGCCGCGGTGCTGACGTTCGCCGCGGCCGCCGCGCTGCCGATGACGACGTCCGCCGACCCGCCGGACGACGCGCATGCGCACGCGCCGCGCCTCGGCGCCGCGCTGCGCGACGTGGTCGCATCGCGCGCGACGACGCTGCTCGCGCTTGCCTTCGCGACGTACAACGTGCAGTTCTTCGCGGCGATGACGTTCCTGCCCGTGTTCCTGATGCAGCGTCTCGGCGTATCGGTCGGTGCGGCGGGACTGATCGCGGCCGCGATCGTCGCATCGTGCGTGATCGGCAATCTCACGGCCGGCTGGCTTCTCGCGCGCGGCGCGCGTCCCGGCATCGTGATGGCCGCGACGTCGGTGGCGATCGGCGCGGCCGGCGCCGGACTGTTCGCGGCGGCAACGCCCGCGCCGGTCGCGGTCGCGCTCGGCTTCGCGTTTTCGGCGATCGCGGGTTTGCTGCCCGCGACGATCCTCGCGTGCGCACCGATGTCGGTGCCGTCGCCGTCTCTCGCGCCGCTCGGCATCGGATGGGTCGTGCAGGGCAACTATCTCGGCCAGGTGATCGGGCCGCTCGCGATCGGCACGATCGTCGGCGCGCTCGGCTGGTCGGGCGGGATCGCACTGATGATCGCCGCCGCCGTCGTCGGTGCGGCGCTCGGCCTGTCGTTGTTGCGCGAACCGGCCGCGCGGCGCTGAGCGTCGATCCGAGTCACTCTTTCAGGGAGTAGCATCAAGCATGTCGAACCGCATCGAACGACCGGTCCGCGCAGCGACGCCGGATGCCGCCGCCGCGCCGCCCGTTTCGCCGCCGCACGCGGACGTCGGCGAGCACGCGGGCGCGATCGCCTCTCCGTTGCGCGCGCAACTGTTCGTCGCGGTGCTCGAAGCGGCCGACGACAGCCTGCTCGTACGCTGGGTCGAGAGCGGCCGCTGTCATTACGGCGAGCAGCGCTGGCGGCTGCGAACCGCGGTGCAGCCGGGCCGCTGCGCGATCTCGGGGCGGCCGATCGCGCCGGGCGAGCCCGTGTTCCGGCCGGTGCGCCGCCCGGTGCCGGCGAACGGCGACGAGATGATCTGCCCGGCGTCGCTGCCGCGCGACACGCCACGCGTCGACGCGAGCGAGCCCATGGACGAGCCGGCCGACGCGTTCGGCTGAACGCAATGCCGCGCGTTGCGGCGCGGCCATCGCGTTGCTTCAGTCCTTTGCGGGATTACTTCAGGTCCTTGCGGTACTGAATGAATCCCGCGTTGTTCGCGAGCCGGTCGTACAGCGCGCGTGCGGTGGTGTTCGTCTCGTGCGTGAGCCAGTACACGCGGCTCGCGCCGTCGCGGCGCGCGCGTTCGTACACGGCCTCGATCAGCGCGGCACCGGCGCCTTGTCCGCGTGCGTCGGGTGCGGTGAACAGGTCCTGCAGATAGCAATACGGCGCTTCGGTCCAGCACGACCGGTGGTAGATCGCATGCACGATGCCGATCAGCGCGCCGGACGCGTCGAACGCGCCGAGCACGAACATCGGCTCGTCCGGATCCATCAGCCGAGCCCACGTGGTCGCGAATACCGCATCGCCGAGCGCGGTCTCGTAGAACGCCTGATAAGCCTGCCACAGCGGACGCCATGCCGCTTCGTCGGCGGCGACGAGCGGCCGCACCGTGACGCGCGTCGCCTCGTTCGCGCGGCGCGCGGCATCGCGCGCGTTTGCCTGCGTGGCGCGGATCGCCGTCAGCGACTGGCGCTGGCTGCCTTGGGCGTCGAAATTGTCCGGCGACAGCCACGCGTCGAACGCGGCCGCGACGGCCGGCCATTCGCCGTCGACGATCGAATACCACGCGGTGTCGCGATTGCGGCCCTTGTAGACGATCGCCTGCCGGAACGTCCCTTCGTAGCGGAAGCCGAGCCGTACGGCCGCCTTGCGCGACGGCGCGTTCAGGTCGTCGCACTTCCACTCGTAGCGCCGGTAGCCGAGCGTGTCGAACGCATACTTCATCAGCAGGTACTGCGCTTCGGTCGACGCCGGCGTGCGCTTGAGCAGCGGCGAGAACGTCACCGAGCCGACCTCGATCACGCCGTTCGCCGGATCGATGCGCATCAGCGCGAGCGTGCCGACCGCGCGGTTCGTCGCGCGGTCGATCACCGTGTAGTGCAGCGGATCGGCGCTCGTCGCCGCGCCGCGTGCGTACTCGCGGTAGCTCGCTTCGTCGTCGTACGGGCCGTGCGCGAGATAGGTCCAGTCGCTGCCGTCCGGCGCTTGCGCATAGGCGGCGTACAGATCGGCGGCATGACGGTCGGCGTCGAGCGGTTCGAGACGGCAGTAGCGTCCCTCGAGCACGATGCGCTCCGGGCGCGGGCGCGCGGACCAGTCGGGAAGCGGTTGGCCGATGGGCTGTCGATAGGCGTTCGTCAGGGTGGGCAAGGTCGGTCTCGCGTCGGTTGGCGGCCGGCGACATGCCGGCGTGCAGACGATCGTAGTCGCGTCGAGGTACCATGAGAAGTGCCAGACGCCGCCGAATTTATGGTGCCACGCGCGTGGCGCCGACCGCTTGCCTTCGCCCGCTCCGATGACGACCGTTCCGCCTCTCGATTCCGTTTCGCCGATGCCGCTCGATGCGCCGCTGTCCCGCGCGCCGGGCGCGCCTTCGTTGCAGCGACAACTGCTGCAGCGCGTGCGCGGCGCGATTCTCGGCGGCGCGATGCCGGCCGGTACGCGTTTGCCGGGCACGCGCGCGCTCGCCGACCTGCTCGGCGTGTCGCGCAATACGACCGCGGCCGTGTACGAGCAGCTTGTCGCAGAGGGTTTTCTGCAGTCGGATCGTCGCGGCACGCGCGTGGTCGGGCTGTCGCGGCCGGCGGCGCCGCGCCGGCGAACGGCGCCGCCCGCGGTTGCGCAGCGCCTCGAGCGGATTCGCCCGAGCGTCGGCGACAGCGACGACACGCACGGCTTTCGGCCCGGCGTGCCGGCGCTGTCGCATTTCCCGATCGACGCGTGGCGGCACGCGATCGACCGCGCGCTGCGCCGCACGGGCCGCGACCTGCTCGCCTACGGCGATCCGCTCGGCGAACCCGCGCTGCGCGAATCGATCGCGCGCCATCTGGCGGTGACGCGCGGCGTGCGCTGCGATCCCGAGCAGATCGTGATCACCGAAGGCGCGCAGGGCGCAATCGCGCTGTGCGCGCAGCTGCTGACGAATCCCGGCGATACGGTGTGGGTCGAGGATCCCGGCTACCGCGGCGCGCGCACCGCGATGCAGACGGCCAACCTCGACGTCGTGCCGATGCCGGTCGACGCGGAAGGGCTGCGCGCGACCGAGGCGGACTGGCGCGAGCGGACGCCGCGCGTCGTCTATACGACGCCGTCGAACCAGTTCCCGACCGGCGCGGTGCTGTCGATTTCGCGGCGGCTTGCGCTGATCGATGCCGCACGCCGGCATCGCGCATGGATCGTCGAGGACGACTACGACAGTGAGTTCCGCCATACCGGCGAACCGATCGGCGCGATGTATGGACTGGCAGCCGATTCGCCGGTCGTCTATCTCGGCTCGTTCAGCAAGACGATGTTTCCGGCATTGCGCATCGGCTTCCTCGTGCTGCCCGACGCGCTGCTCGCCGCCGTGCGGCCGGCGCTGCCGGAGATGCTGCGCGGCGGCACGCGCCACGTGCAGATCGCGCTCGCCGATTTCGTCGAGACCGGCGAATACGGCCGGCATCTCGGCCGCATGCGCCGGCTCTATCGCGATCGGCGCCACGCGCTGCTCGCGGCGCTCGACGACAGCCTCAGCGTCGAACATCGCGTCGAAGGCGGCCCGTGCGGGCTGCATCTCGCGCTGCAACTGCCGGCGCGCTATCGCGACCGCGCGATCGTCGACGCGGCGCGGGCGCACGGCATCGGGCCGTTTGCGCTGTCCGCGTTTTCGATGCACGCGAAATCGTCGCGCAACGGGCTCGTGCTGGGCTTCGGCAATACGTCGGCCGATGCGTTCGCGCCGATGCTGCGCACGCTGTCCGCGATCGCGAAGCGGATCGGCGGCGCGTGACGCGCGTCGCGCGCGGAGCGAGATGCGTGCGTCCAGCCGGAGCGCCCGCGATGCGGTTACACGCTCGTCACGTCGGCCGCCTCTCCGCGGGCGGCGAAGATCGAACCGCGGAAGCGTCGCGGGAACGGTGCTTGCTGCACGCTGCAGCCCTTGTGCCGATGCGGCGGGACAGGCCGCCGGAGCGGCCGGCGGGCAACGGATCGACGTTGGGTCGTGCAAAAGTTTCCAGATCGCGTGAGCGTTACCGTATGAGCGAAATTTCTGTCGAGTCGGAGTTTGCACTGTCGGTGAGCGGCAGTCCGGAGTTGGGCGGCGGCGAGATGGCGCGTCGTGTCGCGACGTTCGACTGGAGCGACACGCCGCTTGGGCCGCGTTCGACGTGGCCGCCGAGCCTCGCCGCCGCGGTGCGGCTCGTGCTCGCGTCGCCGTCGCCGCTGGTGATCCTGTGGGGCCGCGAAGGCACGATGCTCTACAACGACGCCTATGCGTCGTTTGCCGGCGGGCGCCATCCGTTCCTGCTCGGCAAGCCGGTCGAGGTCGGCTGGCCGGAAGTCGCGTCGTTCAACCGGCACGTGGTCGACACCTGTCTGGCCGGCGGCACGCTGACCTATCGCGACAAGCAGCTCGTGCTGTATCGCCAGGGCCGCCCCGAGGACGTCTGGATGGACCTCGGCTACAGCCCCGTATTCGACGACGACGGGCAGCCGGCCGGCGTCATCGCGATCGTGTTCGAGACGACCGCCAAGGTCGTGGCGGAGGCGCGGCGCCACGAGGCCGAATACGCGCTGATGCAGCTCACGCAGACGCTCGAGCAGCGGGTCGCCGAAGAGGTTGCGGCCCGCGTCGCGATGGAGGCGCAACTGCGGCAGGCGCAAAAGCTCGAGGCGATCGGCAGCCTGACCGGCGGCGTCGCGCACGACTTCAATAATGTGCTGCAGGTGATCGCGGCGAACCTGCAGCTGATTCAGCTGTTGGCGCAGGGCAACGCGGAACTCGAACGGCGCGTCGCCGTCGCGAGCAATGCGGTGTCGCGCGGCGCGAAGCTCGCGTCGCAGCTGCTGGCGTTCGCGCGCCGGCAGCCGCTCGTGCCGACCGTGCTCAATCCGATGCGGCTCGTCGAAGCGATGGCCGAGATGCTGCGGCGTACGTTGCCGGCGTCGATCGAGCTGTCGATCGAGGATGCGTACGACGGCTGGCACATCTACGCGGACCCGAACGAGCTCGAAAGCGCGCTGCTGAATCTCGTGATCAATGCGCGCGACGCGATCGACGAGCGCGGCACGATCCGGATCGCCGTGGCCGCCGTCGATGCGTCGACCGACCGCCGCGCGGCGCAGGCGGGCGTTCCGGCCGGCGACTACGTGCGGCTGTCGGTCGCCGACGACGGTCACGGCATGCCCGAGCGCGTGAAGCTGCGCGCGTTCGAACCGTTTTTCACGACGAAGGCGGAAGGACAGGGCACCGGTCTCGGGCTCAGCATGGTGCACGGGTTCGTATCGCAGAGCGCCGGCTGCGTGCATATCAGCAGCGCCGAAGGAGAGGGTACGACCGTCGATCTCTACTTTCCGCGCTGTCTCGATACGGAGCGCGAACCCGACAAGCCCGCGAGCGCGCCGGCCACGCGCGGCGGCGAGACGATTCTCGTCGTCGAGGACAATTGCGACGTGCGGCTCGCGGCGATCGAGATGCTCGCACGGCTCGGCTACAAGGTGCTGTCCGCGCAGGACGGCGATGCGGCGCTGCGCCTGATCCAGAGCGGGCAGCGCTTCGATCTGCTGTTTACCGACGTCGTGATGCCGGGCGCCGTGCGCAGCAGCGAACTCGCGCGGATCGCGAGCGCGCCGCCGTACCGCGCCGGCGTGCTGTTCGCGTCCGGCTATACGCGCGACATCATCTTCCATGACGGCAAACTCGACGAAGGCGTCGCGTTGATCGGCAAGCCTTATGCGCTCGACGATCTCGCCCGCGCGGTACGCGACGCGCTCGATCGCCGCGCGACCGCATGGCCCGAATAAGTGCCGGTGCGTCATCTGCGCCTCGCGTCGTGGTCGTGCATCGTGCGCGGTGAATGTTCGGATTGACGAACCGCGGACTTTGTCCGGAACGAATGCCATTACGGTTTTGCGGCGCGACGCGGACCCGGCGTACGGGTTGCGTCCGGCTGCTCGACAGACGCGCGTGAGCTATAAATGGAGGCGTGTACCGGTGCTTGTCGGGTGTCTGCGCGTGTCGCGCAGCGCGTTGCCGCGACTGCCCGGGGGAGGTGCACCGTGGTTCGCCAGACGCTTGCCCGCGCCGTCCTTCGCGCCGCGCTGCCCGCGCTCGCGCTCGCCGTCGCCTCGCCGCCGCCGACCGGCCTCGCGGCGACGCTCGCACTGCCTGTCGACAACGGCGGCGGCTCGCCCGCGGCATCCGACGTCGCGTCGGACGGTTTTCCGGCGATCGTCGACCGCTACGGCGCGGCGGTCGTCACGATCCGCACGAGCGCGTTCGATCCGCAGACCGGCGAGCCGACGTTCGCAATTCTCGATCCCGACGATCCGCTCGCCGCATTCTTCCGACGCGGTGCGCCGCCGCGCGCGCAGGGCCCGCAGCCGCCGGCGCCCGATACGTCGCCGCGCGCGATTACCGGTAGCGGGTCCGGCTTCATCGTCAGCCCCGATGGCGCGATCCTCACGTCCGCCCACGTGATCGGGGACGCGACCGATGCGACGGTGCGGCTCGCCAATGGCCGCGAATTCCGCGCGACCGTGGTGGCGGTCGATCCGCAGAGCGACGTCGCGGTGCTGCGGATCGACGGCACGCGGCTGCCTTACGTGCCGATTGCCGAAGCGACACGCGTGCGTGCCGGCGAGCCCGTGATGACGATCGGCGCGTCGGACGGCGCGGGCAACACGGTCACGGCCGGCATCGTGAGCGCGACGCCGCGCCGGCTGCCGGACGGCAGCGCGTTCCCGTTCCTGCAGACCGACATCGCGGTGAATCCCGACAACTCCGGCGGCCCGGTGTTCGATCGCGCGGGCAACGTGGTCGGTATCGCGATGCAGGTCTATACGGGCGCGGATCGCTACGCGAGCCTCACGTTCGCGATCCCGATCGCGCTCAGCGCGAAGCTGCGTGCGCAACTGCAGCCGCCGGCGCAGGCGGCGCGCGGGTCGGGCGCCAATGCGCTCGGCCTCGACGTGCAGGACGTCGGCGCGGGGCTGGCGGCGGCGCTTGGGCTGCCTCGCGCCTCCGGTGCGCTCGTCGACGGCGTCGAGGCCGGTTCGCCTGCCGCGGTGGCGGGCGTGCGCGCGGGCGACGTAATCGTGCAGTTCGGCGATCGGCCGGTCGCGGGCGCGGCCGAGTTGAACGACCTCGCGACGACGCTGGCGCCGGGCGAGCAGGCGCCGATGCGGCTGATTCGCAATCGCGCGCCGGTCGTGCTGACGGTCGCGGTTAACGACGATCGAGGCGCGAATGCGGTCGGCACCGATGGTGTGACCGGTGTTGCCGGTGGGAGCGGTGGCGAGGACGAGAGCGGGGCGACGGGCTTGGGTGCGAATGGCTTGGGTATGGCCGGCTCGCGCACGGCCGGAGCGGGGACGGCCGGAGCTGGGACGGCCGGGGCAGCTGCGACCCATTTGCATGCGGCTGGTTCAGGCGCGGTCCGCGCAACTGGCGCCGGCCCGGATACGGCCGGATCACGCGTCGTTAGATCGAATGCTGATCTGGGGGCCGGCCAAAGTGCGGCCCGCTCGAGCGTGACGCGCCCAGGCGCGGCCGGCTCAGGGACGACCCGCGCGGTCGCCGCCGGCTCGGGCGCAGCCGGGGCCGGTTCAGCCGGCTCAAGTACGAGCCGCTCGGTTGCAGCCGGCTCACGCGCGGCTGGGGCAAGCGCCGCCAGCTCAAGTGCGACGCGGTCGGCCGCCGCTGGCGCGGCCGGCGTAGGGGCGGCCGGCCTGGGCTCCGCCGGCTCGGGCGCGACCGACGCCGGCGCGCCCGCGTTGCGCGCAGCCGGTACAGCGGGCACGGACGGCGAAGACGTCGTTCCCGCGGCAACCGCCGCGCGCGCGGCACCGGCCATGCAGACGGCCGCCGCGCCGGTCGGGACCGCGACCGTCACGCGTACCGCCGTGCGGCCGCCGCAGCACGGCGACCGCCTCGGGCTGACGATGCATCCGCTGACCGACGACGAACGGCGATCGACCGGCTTGCCCGTCGGCATGATGGTCGACGCGGTGCGCGGCCCGGCGGCGCGTGCGGGCATCGAGCCGGGCGACGTCGTGCTGGAGCTGAACGACACGCTGCTCGAATCGCCGGCCGACGTGCCGGCGCTCGAGGCGAACGGCGGCGACGTCATCGCGGTGCTGATCCAGCGCAACCACGCACGCCGGTTCGTGTCGGTGCGCATGCGATAGCGCGTTGACGGCGGTCGCCGCGCCTGTCTACCATCATCGCGTGCAGCGTCGCGCAGCGCCGATCCGGCCTGCGCGACCCGTTCGACTGCCGCTTCCCGCGCACGCACCCGCCGATCGCGGCTCTGTGTGCGCCGCATCCCCGTCTTCCCGATTCGATCGGGATTTTCTGGTGTTTGCGCACGGCCTCGCGCGCGTGCGCGGAGGGCATTCGCTTGCAATCGAATCCGTTCGGTCCGGCCACCGGCGCGCCCGCGCGCACGACGCTGATGCTGCTGTGTGCGTTCTCGGTGCTGCCGCTGAGTCTGTTCCTGCCGTCGCTGCCGGCCATCGCGCGCGACCTGCGTGCGGACTATGCGCTCGTCGGGCTCGCGATCGGCGGCTACGCGGCACTCGCCGCATCGCTCGAATTGCTGATGGGGCCGCTATCGGACCGCTTCGGGCGGCGCCCGATCGTGCTGACGAGCGTCGGCGTGTTCACGCTCGGCGCAATCGGCTGCGCGCTGGCGACCGACATCCGCACGTTTCTCGCGTGCCGGTTGATGCAGGCCGCGATCACGTCGGTGTATCCGGTCTCGATGGCGACGATCCGCGACGCCGCCGGCGGCAGCCGCGCGGCGAGCCGGATCGGTTATGCGGCGATGGCGGCCGCGTTCGCGCCGATGATCGGCCCGACGCTCGGCGGCGCGCTCGAACAGGCGGCCGGCTGGCGCGCGAACTTCTGGCTACTCGGCGCCGTCGGCGTCGCACTGTGCGCGTGGTGTATGTTCGATTTCGCCGAAACCCATACGAACCGGTCGCCGACGCTCGCCCACCAGTTCCGCGCGTATCCGGCGCTGCTCCGCGCGCGCCGCTTCTGGGCGTATGTGCTGTGCATGGCGTTTTCGACCGGTACGTTCTACGCGTTCCTCGCCGGCGCGCCGCTCGCGGCCCGCGCGGTGTTCGCGATCGCGCCGGCCGAACTCGGCGTCTGCATGGGGACGATCACGGCCGGTTTCGTATGCGGCAGCTTTCTTGCGGGCCGCGTCGCGCATCGCTATCCGCTCGCGACGACGATTCTGTATGGCCGCATCGTCGCGTGCGCGGGGCCACTGATCGCCCTGGCGCTCCAGGTCGGCGGCGCAACGCATGCGGCTGCGTGGTTCGGGCCGTGCGTGCTGGTCGGGCTCGGCAACGGGTTCACGAACCCCGGCGCGCATGCGGGCGCGCTGTCGGTGCGACCGGAGCTGTCCGGGAGCGCGTCCGGGCTTGCCGGCGCGATGACGATCGCGGGCGGCGCTGCGCTGTCGTCGTTGACGAGCGCGGTCGTGACGCCGCGTAATGCCGCCTATGCGCCGCTTGCAATGATGCTGCTGTCCGCGGCGGCGGCGCTGCTCGCCGCGTGCTGTGTGCGGTCGTTCGATGCGCGCGACGCGGCCGGCGCAGATGCGATCGCGGCGGAGTGACGCCGCTCGGCAGGTGACGACGCTTGCCGATTTCCGCGTGAGGCGCTTCAAGGGCGAAAGCCGCAGCCGCATGCGGTTGTTGCTTCGGCCTCGTCGCCCGCCGCGTGCCGTGCGCGCGTTCGATGTGCGCGACACAGCCAGCGCGAACGCAATCGCGCCGTACTTGAAACACGTCCGGAAGGGTGCCGCGGTATGCCCCGCAATCGGCTACGCACACGCCGCGGCAAGTTCATTGCGCACGCAACCGATTCACATCGGCAACGTGCGTGCACAGCGCTTAAGGCTTCACGCCGACCGTGAACTCGAATGTCGCGACGCCGTCGACGCCGCCCGTCACGCGATCGCCCGGCTGCAGCGCGCCGACGCCGGCCGGCGTGCCGGTGAAGATCAGGTCGCCGGCCTTCAGCTCGACCGAGCGCGACACGTAGGCGATCACGTCCGGGATGCCCCAGATCATGTCGGCGAGATCGCCTTGCTGGCGCGTGTCGCCGTTCACCGCAAGCCAGATTCGGCCGGTCGCCGGATGACCGATCGCCGATGCGGGGCGCAATGCAGTCACGGGGCCCGACGCGTCGAAGCCTTTCGCCCAGTCCCACGGACGGCTCAGCTTCTTCGCTTCGGCCTGCAGGTCGCGGCGCGTCAGGTCGACGCCGACGCCGTAGCCCCACACGTGCGACAGCGCGTTCGCGGGGTCGATCGACCGGCCGCCGGTGCCGATCGCGACGACCAGCTCGATTTCGTGATGCAGGTCCTGCGTCAGCGGCGGATACGGCACCGTGCCGCGCGCGGGCACGATCGCGTCGGCGGGCTTCATGAAGAAGAACGGCGGTTCGCGGTCGGGATCGGCGCCCATTTCGCGCGCGTGATCCGCATAGTTGCGGCCGACGCAGAATACGCGGCGCAGCGGAAAGCGCGCGGACGACTGATCGACTTCGACGGAAGGACGCTCGGGAGCGTCGATGACGGTTTCGGACATCGGATGGCCTCGTTCGACAGAAAGACGGACAGCGGCGCGCGCGACGCGCGGGCCGGCATGCCTGAACGATACCCGAGCCGCGCGCGGCCGGATGCGACGCATTTGCGGTTTACCGGGACAAAACTACGCGCGCGGGGCGGGGAGCGGAAACCAGGAAGTGGAAAGCGGGCGGTGAAAGGCGGAAAGCGAAAGGTGGAAAGCGAAAGGTGGAAAGCGAAAGGCGGAAAGCGCGAAAGCGGCAGGCCAATGGTGACCGGCGAGTGGCGACCCGCGAAAGGCGCAAGTCAGAAAATCAAAATCGCCGAACAGCACGCAACATGCGGCAACCGCACCGATCGCCCGCCCGCGGTCCGAGACGCGCCGTCCACTCGCCGACCGTCCCCATCAACCCCGCGCCGCTCACGCCTTTGCCGCTCACGCGTCGTCGTCAACCGGCAGCGCCGCGTTCGCATCGCGGTACGCCTTCGGCGACACCCCGACACGCGCGCGAAACCGCCGCGCGAAATAGCCTTCGTCGCGAAACCCGACCGAGCGCGCGATGTCGGCGATGCGTCGGCTCGTATGCGCGAGCAGCGACTGCGCGAGCGCGATCCGGCGCTCGGTCACGAGATCGGTAAACGTGCTGCCGGTTTCCTTGCGGATCAGATGCGCAAGGTAGTTCGGCGACAGGAACGCCGCTTCCGCGGTCGCCGCGAGCGTCAGATCCTCGCGCGTCAGGTTCGCGCGCACGTGGCGCAGCACGCGCGCGAGCGCATCGCGCCGGCCCGCGCGCTGTGCGCCGCGCTGCGCGAGCTTGTCGAGCGCACCGGCGTACTGCGTGCAGACGAGGCCGATCAGCTGCAGCAGGTAGCCGCGCAGCAGCGTCGTCGAGCCGAACGTGCGCGCGCGGTCCGCGTCGATCATGCACAGCGCGAGGCGGCGCGCCTCGTCGAACGTGTCGCCGGTCAGGATGAAATCGAGATGCTCCTGGAAGCGGAACGGCGTCAGTTCGGGAAAACGGTGCGCGGGCACGTCCTCGAGATCGAGCGGATCGACGTCGAGATCCGCGCGCAGGAACGCCTGACTGAAGTTGATCACGATGAAGTGCGCGCCTTCCGGATGCGGAATCAGATGCTCGCGATACGGCAGCACGAACGCGAGCGCGCCGCGCGGAAACGGCCGCGTGACGCCGCCGATCCGCTGCTCGGTGTCGCCGCCGAGATTGAACTGGATCTGGAAATACGCGTGCCGGTGCGGCTCGGTGATCGCCTGCCGCGACGCCTGATCGCGGATGTAGAAGTCGAGCCGGTCGCTGCGTTCGGGCATCCCGTACAGGCGCGGCGGGGCGTGGGAGGACATGACGGATTCTGCGGTTCGTGACGCTGTGGAGCCGCGATGGTACAGCGAACCGCGCGTGGCCGGAATCGGCGCGGCCCGCGCTCAGCCGGCGACGAGCGGCGCGACGCGCCGCCGCAGCTCCGGCACGACTTCGGCGTCGAACCACGGATGATGCTTGAACCACGCCTGATTGCGCGGCGAAGGATGGGGCAGCGGCAGTACGTCGGGACCGTAGTCGCGCCATGCGGCGACGGTATCGGTCAGCGTCGGCTTGCGCGTGTCGCGCAGGAAATGCCGCTGCGCGTACTGGCCGATCAGCAGCGTCAGCCGGATCGACGGCAGCTCGGCGAGCAGCCGCTCGAGCCACAGCGGCGCGCATTCGGCACGCGGCGGATTGTCGCCGCTCGCACCGCGGCCGGGATAGCAGAAGCCCATCGGCACGATCGCGAAGCGCGTGTCGTCGTAGAACGTGTCGGCGTCGACGCCGAGCCAGTCGCGCAGCCGCTTGCCGCTCGCGTCGTCCCATGGAATGCCGCTCGCATGGACCCGCGCGCCGGGCGCCTGGCCGACGATCAGAATGCGCGCATCGCGGTGCGCGCGCACGACGGGGCGCGGGCCGAGCGGCAGGTCGGCTTCGCATGCGCGGCAGGCGCGGATCTCGGTGAGCAGCACGTCGAGCGTTGTGCGCGATCGTTTCGGCATCGGTTCGGATCGGGGGACGGAGCGGGCGGTACGGCGTCGTCCCGAACGGCGGCGGCGCGTGCCAGCCGTGGCGGGCCTGCACTTGCGCAACGACGCGCGTGAGGCCGCGCCCCCATGCCGGCTTGCCGGCGCGCGGTGCAGCGCGTTCGGCCCATCACGCGCCGGTCGTGCCGCGTTCGGCGACCGCAGCATCATACAACGCGGTCTGCGCGATCGCCGCGGCGATGCCCGCGTCGTCGTGCGGCCCATCGAGCATGCCCCAGCGCCGGTATTGCGCGAGGAACCAGCGGCCGTCGCGCGGATCGGGCCGGTTGACCGCGCCGCCGTCGTGGAAGCGGATCGGCAACGGCGGCTGCGCGAACGGCCCCGCTCCGTAGTCGCCGAGCAGGCGCGGTGCGATCAGCCGGGCCGGCACGCCGAGCGCGTCCGGCGACGCGAGCCAGTCGGCCGCTTCGCGCCGGTGCGCGGCGCTGTCGAGCCATGCGCACGCGTCGACGAGCGTGCGGATCAGCGCGCGCGACGTCGCCGGATAGAGCGCGACGAAATCGCGCCGGCTCGCGAGCACCTTCTCCGGATGGTCGGGCCAGATCTCGCTGGTGACGGCGACCGTGCGGCCCGCGCCGCACGCATCGGCCACGGCATGCCAGGGCTCGCCGGCGCAAAAGCCGTCGAGTTCGCCGCCGGCGAGCGCGGCGACCATCTCGGGCGGTGGAATCACGACGCTGCGCACGTCGTGCAGCGGATCGACGTCGTGCGACGCGAGCCAGGCGTTCAGCCACATCGCGTGCGTGCCGGTCGGGAACGTCTGCGCGAGCAGCGGCTTGCGGCCGAGCGTCGCGAACGCGTCGCGCACGCTGCCGTGCGCGCGATAGGCGTCGGCGAGCGTGCGCGACAACGTGATGGCCTGACCGTTGCGGTTCAGCACCATCAGCGCGGCCATGTCGGCCTGCGGGCCGCCGATGCCGAGCTGCAGCCCGCACACGAGCCCGTACAGCGTATGCGCGGCGTCGAGCTCGCCGCTCAGCAGCTTGTCGCGCACGGCGGCCCACGACGGCTCGCGGCTCAGTTCGAGCGTGAGTCCGTACGCCGCGCCGAGCTTCAGGCGCTGCGCGACGATCAGCGGTGCCGCGTCGCTGAGCGCGACGAAGCCGATGCGGAGATGGCAGCGTTCGGGCGCTGCGGGGGGCGAAGTATTCATGACGAGGAAGACGAAGGTGACGCATCGAGCAGTTGGCGCGCGACGTCGACGATGCGCAGCCCCTGATCCATCGCGCGCTTGCGCAGCGTCGCGTATGCGTCGTGCTCGGACAGCCTGCGCTGATCCATCAGCAGGCGCTTCGCGCGGTCGATCAGCTTGCGCTCCGCGAGCTCGCGCTCGACGTCGGCGAGCCGGCGACGCAGCGCATCGTCGTGCGAGAAGCGCGCGAGCGCGACTTCGAGGATCGGCGCGAGCCGCTCGGCCGACAGCCCTTCGACGAGATACGCGCTGACGCCCGCGCCCACGGCCGCGCGGATCAGCGCCTGATCCGCGTCGTGACTGAACATCACGACCGGACGCGGCGCGGTCGCGTGCATCACCGCGAGCTGTTCGAGCGTGTCGCGCGACGGCGAATCGGTATCGATGATCACGACGTCGGGACGCTGCTCCTCCACGGCGGCGGGCAGACGCGCGGGCGTCGCGACGTCGGCGAGCATGTCGTAGCCGCGCTGCGCGAGCGCGGTGCGCAGTTCGCCGATCGGTTTGTCGGTGTCGGTAACGAGCAGCACGCGCAAGCGGCCGGACAGAACGGGCGAGCTCATTGCACGAACGGGAACGGTTGCGGATCGATGGCGGACGGAATCGGACACGCGACGACGTATCGGCGTCGCGTGCCGCAGCCAGCCCGCACGCGGGATTCGACGAGAGGCGGGATGACGCCGCGCATGCTACGCGGCCCGCGACAGGGCGGCGGCACGATCGGCATCGAGCGCGAGCGCGCCCGCTTCGCCGATCGCCGCGCCGACGAGAATCACGGCGGGGCTGCCGAGCCCTGCCGCTTCGACGCCGTCGGCCAGCGCGCCGAGCGTGCCGATCCAGCGCCGTTCGGCAGGCGTGCCGGCCCACTGCACGGCTGCGGCGGGCGTCGACGCGGGCAATGCGGCGAGCAGCCCGGCGGCGATGCGCTCGATGCGGCTCATTCCCATATAGATCGCGAGCGTCGTGCCGGTCGCCGCGAGTTGCGCCCAGTCGGGCTCGCCGTGATCCTGCCGATGCGCGGTCACGAACGTGACGCCCTGGCAATGCTCGCGGTGCGTCAGCGACACGCCAAGGCTCGCGGCGGCCGCGAAGCCCGAGGAGATGCCGTTCACGATCTCGACCGGAATCGCGGCGGCGCGCAGCGTCGCGAGTTCTTCGCCGGCGCGGCCGAACAGCAATGCATCGCCGCCTTTCACGCGCACGACGTGCGCGCCGCGCAGCGCGTAGCGGCGCATCAGCCGCTCGATGAATGCCTGCGGCGTCGAGCGGCAGCCGCCGCGTTTGCCCACGCGCACGACGCGTGCATGCGGCGCGAGTTCGACGATGCGCGCGTCGACGAGATCGTCGAGCAGCAGCACGTCGGCGGCCGCCAGCGCTTTCACGGCCTTCAGCGTGAGGAGATCGAGATCGCCGGGCCCGGCGCCCAGCAGCGTGACTTTTCCAGTCGTCATGTCGTATTCCATCGCCGCCCGGGCGGGCGGTCGTTTAACGCGGTCATTGCGGCAGCGTCGGCAGCCGATATGACGGCCGCACCCGGCGATGCCGCGCACGCAACGGACGCCGTTGTCCCGATTTGCCCGTCCGCATCGACGGGCCGCTCGTTCCGACACTGCACATCGGCGTCGTTGCCGATGTCCGCTTTCGATTCAGCAATATCCGGGCCAACCGGTATCGCGCGCATCGCGATGCGTGGCGCAATCGCGCGGTGCGCGTGCAGGGCCGCGCGATGCGAGCCGACGCGATGCCGCATCGACGTGCATCGTTGGCGGCTGCCGCGCACCGCGATGTCGCACGGCTTCAGTGCTGCATCGCACCACATCTGTGCCTCGCTGCGTCGGCGTGCGTCGTCAGCAGGGGCGCCGCGCGCATGGTCCGATGCCGCGCGCGCCTTGCGCGGCGGGCGTTGCGGCGCGCTGGCCGCGTCATTGGCACGGCGCTTGCGTAACAGCGTCCGGGCGGATCAACGGCGATCCGGCTCGCAGTACCGAATACCGACGCGCCCGGCAACGGGCTTCATGGGCAACGGCGTCCTACGCACCGGCTCTCGACTAACGAGACCGTGTGCGCAGGACGCCGTTTTTCGTTTGGCGGATGACATGACCGACAAAGCTACCCGTATCGATCTCTTCAGCCTCCGCACCGCGCCGATGCGCGCGTTCCATCTGACGTGGATGGCGTTCTTCGTCTGCTTCTTCGCGTGGTTCGCGTGCGCGCCGTTGATGCCGCTGATCGCACGTGAATTCCATCTGAGCGCCGCACAGGTCGCGAACATCAACATCGCCGCCGTCGCCGCGACCATTGCGGTGCGGCTGCTGGTCGGCCCGCTGTGCGACCGCTTCGGTCCGCGCCGCGTCTACGTCGGCCTGCTCGTGCTCGGCGCGATTCCGGTGTTCGCGGTGTCGTTCACGCACGACTACCTGTCGTTCCTGATCTGCCGGCTCGGGATCGGCGCGATCGGCGCGGGCTTCGTGATCACGCAGTACCACACGTCGGTGATGTTCGCGCCGAACGTCGTCGGCACCGCGAATGCGACCACGGCCGGCTGGGGCAACGCGGGCGCCGGCGCGACGCAGGCGCTGATGCCGCTGCTCGTCGCGGCCGGCCTGATGCTCGGCCTCGGCGACGATTCGGCATGGCGCGCCGCGCTCGTCGTGCCCGGCATCGCGATGCTCGCGATGGCATGGGCGTACTGGCGCTATGCGCAGGACTGCCCGCAAGGCGACTTCATCGCGCTGCGCAAAGCGGGCGTGACGATCGACAGCGGCAAGAAGGGCGGCTGGGCGAGCTTCTTTACCGCGTGCGCGAACTATCGCGTGTGGATGCTGTTCGTCACGTACGGCGCGTGCTTCGGCGTCGAAGTGTTCATCCACAACATCGCCGCGCTCTACTACGTCGATCACTTCCATCTGTCGCTGAAGGATGCGGGCCTCGCGGCCGGCCTGTTCGGGCTGCTCGCGCTGTTTGCGCGCGCACTCGGCGGCTGGCTGTCGGACAAGGTCGCCGCGCGCCGCAGCCTCGACGTGCGTGCGACGCTGCTCTGCGCGCTGATCGTCGGCGAAGGACTCGGGCTGATCTGGTTCTCGCACGCCCAGAGCGTCGGCATCGCGCTCGTCGCGATGCTGACCTTCGGCCTGTTCACGCACATGGCGTGCGGCGCGACCTATGCGCTCGTGCCGTTCATCGACCGCAAGGCGCTCGGCGGCGTCGCCGGGATCGTCGGTGCGGGCGGCAACGTGGGCGCGGTCGCCGCGAGCTTCCTGCTGAAGGGCGTCGGCGACGTGCAGCACGCGCTGAGCCTGCTCGGACTCGCCGTCACGGCAACTGCGCTGTGCGCGATGGCCGTGCGCTTTAGCGAAGAACACAAGGCGCGCGAGGCCGAGCTGCGCGACCGCGCACTCGCTGCCGCGAACGCCGCGAACTGATCGACCGAAGGAAACGCCATCATGAAACTCATCGTCATCGGCCACGGGATGGTCGGCCACAAGCTCCTCGAATGCGTCGCCGCCGAAACCGCGGCGGTGCAGGCGACCGTGCTCGCCGAGGAGCCGCGTCCGGCTTACGATCGCGTGCATCTGTCCGAGTTCTTCGCGGGCAAATCGGCGGACGACCTCTCGCTCGTCGAGCCCGGCTTCTTCGCGCGCCATCCGCAGTTCGACCTGCGGCTCAATGCGCGCGTCGTGTCGATCGACCGCGCCGCGCACACGGTCACGCTCGCGTCGGGCGACACGCTCGCGTACGACAAGCTCGTGCTCGCGACAGGTTCGCGCCCGTTCGTGCCACCGGTGCCCGGCCACGATCGCGCGGACTGTTTCGTGTACCGGACGATCGAGGATCTCGAAGCGATGCAGGCGTGCGGCGCGCGCGCGAAGCGCGGCGTCGTGGTCGGCGGCGGTTTGCTCGGCCTCGAATGCGCGAAGGCGCTGCGCGACATGGGGCTCGATACGCACGTCGTCGAATTCGCGCCGCGGCTGATGGCCGTGCAGGTCGACGACGGCGGCGGCCGCATGCTGCGCGCGAAGATCGAGGCGCTCGGCGTGACGGTCCATACCGGCAAGAACACGCTCGAGATCGTCGACGGCGAGGAGGGTACGCATCGCATGGTGTTCGCGGACGGCACGCATCTCGATACCGACATGATCGTGTTCTCGGCCGGCATCCGTGCACGCGACGAACTGGCGCGCGCCTGCGGGCTCGAGATCGGCCCGCGCGGCGGCGTCGCGATCGACGACGCGTGCCGTACGAGCGATGCCGACATCTACGCGATCGGCGAATGCGCGGCGTGGAACGGCACCGTGTACGGGCTCGTCGCGCCCGGCTACGACATGGCGCGCGTGGTCGCGAAGCAGCTCGCGGGCCGCACCGGCGAAACCGCCGTGTTTGCGGGCGCCGACATGAGCACGAAGCTGAAGCTGATGGGCGTCGACGTCGCGAGCATCGGCGACGCGCACGGCACGACGGCCGGCAGCCGCACCTATCTGTACGCGGACGAGCGTCGGCAGATCTACAAGAAGCTCGTCGTGTCCGACTGCGGCAAGTTCCTGCACGGCGCCGTCATGGTGGGCGACGCGACCGAATACGGCACGCTGCTGCAGATGATGCTGAACCGCATCGAGCTGCCCGAGCAGCCCGAATTCCTGATCCTGCCGTCGTCGGACGGCGCGGCGAAACCTGCGCTCGGCGTCGACGCGCTGCCCGCGGGCGCGCAGATCTGCTCGTGCAACAACGTGTCGAAGTCGCAGATCTGCGCGGCAGTGAACGACGGCGCGACGAGTCTCGGCGCGCTGAAGTCGTGCACGGGCGCCGGCACGTCGTGCGGCGGCTGCGTGCCGCTCGTCACGCAGATCATGAAGGCCGAGATGAAGAAGCAAGGGCTCGCCGTCAACAACCATCTGTGCGAGCACTTTGCGTATTCGCGGCAGGAGTTGTTCCATCTGGTGCGCGTCGAGCGGATCCGGACCTTCGACGATCTGCTCGCGAAGCACGGCCGCGGGCTCGGCTGCGACGTCTGCAAGCCAGCGATCGCAGGCATTCTCGCGTCGTGCTTCAACGAATTCGTGCTGAAGAAGGAGCATGCGGGGCTGCAGGATTCGAACGACTACTACCTCGCGAACATCCAGCGCGACGGCACGTATTCGGTCGTGCCGCGCATGCCGGGCGGCGAGGTCACGCCCGAAGGGCTGATCGCCGTCGGGCAGGTCGCGAAGAAGTACGGGCTGTACACGAAGATCACCGGCGGCCAGCGCGTGGACCTGTTCGGCGCGCGCGTCGAGCAGCTGCCGTCGATCTGGGAAGAGCTGATCGCGGCCGGCTTCGAATCCGGGCATGCGTACGGCAAGGCCGTGCGCACCGTGAAGTCGTGCGTCGGCTCGACGTGGTGCCGCTACGGCGTCGACGATTCGGTCGGGCTCGCGATCGACATCGAGAACCGCTACAAGGGCTTGCGCGCGCCGCACAAGATCAAGTTCGGCGTGTCGGGCTGCACGCGCGAATGCGCGGAAGCGCAGGGCAAGGACGTCGGCATCATCGCGACCGAGAAGGGCTGGAACCTGTACGTCTGCGGCAACGGCGGGATGAAGCCGCGGCATGCGGAGCTGCTCGCCGCCGATCTCGATCGCGACACGCTGATCCGCTATATCGACCGCTTCCTGATGTTCTACGTGCGCACCGCCGACCGGCTGCAGCGCACGAGCGTGTGGCGCGACAACCTCGAAGGCGGCCTCGACTACCTGATCGACGTCGTCGTGCACGACCGGCTCGGCATCGCGGCCGAACTCGAGGCCGACATGCAGCACGTCGTCGACACGTACGAGTGCGAGTGGAAGAAGGCCGTCAACGATCCCGACACGCGCCGCCGCTTCCGCCATTTCGTCAACAGCGATGCGCCGGACACGACCATCGCGTTCGTCGAAACGCGCGGCCAGATCCGGCCCGCCACGCCCGAGGAACGCGTCGGCGGCAAACGCGTCGCGATCCCGGTCGTCGCGGCGGAGCGGGTTGCCGAATCCGAAACCGTCTGATCCGTGCCACTGTCATCTTCAAGGAGAGTCCGATGAACGATCGTCTTCCGCTGTCCTGGACGCGCGTCTGCGCACTCGACGACATCGTGCCGAACACCGGCGTCTGCGCACTCGTCAACGGCGAACAGGTCGCCGTCTTCCACGTCGCGCACGGCGACGGCGGCGTGTACGCGATCGACAACGTCGATCCGGTCTCGCGCGCGGCCGTGATGTCGCGCGGGCTGATCGGCAGCCTCGGCGAGCGCGTGGTGGTCGCCTCGCCGCTGTACAAGCACCACTTCGACCTGCGCACCGGCGAGTGCGTCGAAGCGCCCGAGCAGTCGGTCAACGCGTATCCGTCGCGCGTCGAGGACGGCTACGTGTGGGTCGCGGCCTGACCATCGCGGAGCGCGCATGACCGCCACCAGCGTGAAGAGCGTATGCCCGTACTGCGGCGTCGGCTGCGGGATGGTGCTGCACGTCGAGGACGGCGAGGTCGTCAAGGTCTCGGGCGACCCCGATCATCCGGCCAACTTCGGGCGGCTTTGCACGAAGGGCTCGTCGGCGCACGTCCCGCTACGCCGCTCCGGGCGGCTCGACCGCGCATTCGTGCGGCGTGCGCGCGACGAAGATCACGTGCCGCTGCCGGTGCGCGACGCGATCGCGGAGACCGCGCGCCGCCTGCGCGCGGTGCTCGACACGCACGGCCCGGACGCGCTGTCGTTCTACGTATCCGGGCAGCTGTCGATCGAGGCGCAGTACCTCGTGAACAAGCTCGCGAAGGGCTTCGTGCGCACCAACAACATCGAGTCGAATTCGCGGCTCTGCATGGCGAGCGCGAGCACCGGCTACAAGCAGTCGCTCGGCGCGGACGGCCCGCCGGGCTCGTACCAGGACTTCGATCGCGCGAACCTGTTCTTCGTGATCGGCGCGAACATGGCCGACTGTCATCCGATCCTGTTCCTGCGCATGATGGATCGCGTGAAGGCCGGCGCGAAGCTGATCGTCGTCGATCCGCGCCGCACGGGCACCGCCGACAAGGCCGATCTGTTCCTGCAGATCCGGCCCGGCACCGATCTCGCGCTGATGAACGGGCTGCTCCATCTGCTGCACGCGAACGGCCGCATCGATCGCGCGTTCATCGGCGAATTCACCGAAGGCTGGGACGCGATGCCCGCGTTTCTCGCGGACTACACGCCCGAGCGCGTCGCCGCGATCACGGGCCTCGCGGAAGCCGACATCCGCACGGCCGCGCAGTGGATCGGCGACGCGCCCGAGTGGACGAGCTGCTGGACGATGGGGCTCAACCAGAGCACGCATGGCGTCTGGAACACGAACGCGATCTGCAATCTGCATCTCGCGACAGGCCGCATCTGCCGGCCCGGCAGCGGCCCGTTCTCGCTGACGGGCCAGCCCAACGCGATGGGCGGCCGCGAGATGGGCTACATGGGGCCCGGGCTGCCGGGCCAGCGTTCGACGCTGTCGGAAGCGGACCGCCGGTTCGTCGAGGATCTATGGCGCGTGCCGCACGGCACGCTGCGCGCGGAGGCGGGCGGCGGCACCGTCGACCTGTTCGCGCGGATGCAGGCCGGCGACGTGAAGGCGTGCTGGATCATCGGCACCAACCCGGTCGCGACCGTGCCGAATCGCCAGAACGTGATCGCCGCGCTGCAGGCCGCCGAGCTCGTGATCGCGCAGGATGCGTTTCTCGATACCGAAACGAACCGCTACGCGGACATCCTGCTGCCCGGTGCGCTGTGGGCCGAGGGCGACGGCGTGATGGTGAACTCGGAACGCAACATGACGCTGATGCGGCAGGCGGTCGCGCCGCCCGGCGATGCGCTGCCCGACTGGCGGATCGTCGCCGAGGTCGCGCGCGCGATGGGCTTCGAGGACGCGTTCGACTACGCGTCGGCGGCCGACGTGTTCGACGAGATCGTGCGCTTTTCGAATCCGGCGACCGGCTACGACCTGCGCGGCGCGAGCCACGCGGTGCTGCGCGAAGGGCCCGTGCAATGGCCCGTCGCGCCCGGCACGGCGCGCGAGCGCCATCCGCTGCGCTATCTGAACGACGGCGTGAGTCAGACGCTGCGCACCGCACACGCGGCCGAAGGCGAGGGCGATGCCGCGCGCGCGCCGCGTCTCGCGTTTCCGACACCGTCCGGCAAGGCGCGCTTTTTCGCGCGGCCGCACGTCGCGCCGGCCGAACTGCCCGACGATACGTTCCCGATCGTGCTGAACACCGGCCGGCTGCAGCACCAGTGGCACACGATGACGAAGACCGGCAAGGTCGCGATGCTGAACAAGCTCAATGCGCGGCCGTTCGTCGAGCTGCACCCCGACGACGCGCGTGCGCTCGGCGTGCGTGCGAAGGACGGTGTCGAAATTCGTTCGGCGCGCGGGCGCGCGGTGCTGCCGGCCGTCGTGACCGAGCGCGTCCAGCGCGGCCAGTGCTTCGCGCCGATGCACTGGAACGACGTGTACGGCGACGACCTCTGCATCAACGCGGTTACGCACGACGCGATCGACGCCGAATCGCAGCAGCCGGAACTGAAATACTGCGCGGTCGCGCTGCGCCGCGTCGACACCGGCGCGTTCGCGGCCGAGCCCGAGGCGATGCAACGGGCCGACGCCGACGAGGTCGGCAGCGCGCCGGCGACGCCGCCGGTGCCGGCCGCCGCTACCCAGGAATTCGACATGGCAGACATCGATGCATTCGCGGCCGCGCTCGGCGTGGCCGATTTCGCGCCGCCGCCGTTGACCGACGCGGAGCGGTCGTACGTGGCCGGCCTCGTCAGCGGGCTGAAGGCGAGCGCGGGCCGCCGCGAAGGCGGCGTGCCGGTGCTGCCCGCGCTGGCGCCGCTCGCGCCGCCCGTGCGCTACTGGCTCGACGGCATGCTGGCGGGGCTGTTCAGCCGCGCGACGCCGTCCGATGCGGCCGACGCCGCGCCGCGCGCCCGGCCGGCGGACGCCTCCGCGCCCGCGCCGGGCGGCGTGCGGATCGTGCGCACGCGGCCCAAGGTCGTGCTGCTGTGGGCATCGCAGACCGGCAACATCGAGTCGCTGACCGAGGATTACGCGACGCAGCTGATGAACGCCGGCTTCGAGATCCGCACCGCGTGCATGGCCGACTATCCGGTCGCGTCGCTCGCGAGCGCGCAATACGTGCTGCTGATGACGAGCACGTTCGGCGACGGCGACCCGCCCGACAACGGCCGCGAGTTCTGGGACGCGCTCGCCGGCGACGCGGCGCCGCGCGTCGACGGCGTGCATTTCGCGGTGCTCGCGTTCGGCGACCGCAACTACGACCAGTTCTGCGGCCACGGGCGCCGGCTCGATGCGCGGCTCGCGGAGCTCGGCGCGACGCGGCTCTGCGCGCGCGTCGACTGCGACGTCGAGTTTCAGCGCGACGCCGACCAGTGGCTCGAACGCGTGGTCGCTCGGATCAAGGACACCGACGCCGCGCTGCACGCGGTGCCGGCCGGCGCCGACAACGCAGCGGGGCTGCTGCCGACCAAGGCGCATCCGGCGCCGTCGAAGCTCGTCGCGAACCTGCGGCTGAACCGTCCGGGCGCCGCGAAGGATACGCGCTACGTGTCGCTGTCGACGGACGGCGCGAACCTCGAATACGAAACCGGCGACGCGCTCGGCGTGTGGCCGACCAACTGCCCCGAACTGGTCGACGAGTTGCTGGCCGTCACGGCGCTGAAGGCCGATACGCCGGTGTCGGTGCCGGGCGTCGGCGACACGCGCCTCGGCGACGCGCTCGCGCGCCACTTCGACATCACGCGCCCGCATCCGGACACGCTCGCGTTCATTGCGTCGCGCAGCGCAAACGGCGCACTGAAGACGCTGCTGCGCGACGACCGCAAGGCCGAGCTGAAGCAGTGGCTGTGGGGGCAGCAGCTCGCGGACGTGCTGCACGAGTTTCCGGTCGAGCTGTCGGGCGCGGAGCTGGTCGGCATGCTGAAGCGGCTGCAGCCGCGGCTTTACTCGATCGCGTCGAGCCCGAGCGCGCATCCGGGCGAGATTCATCTGACGGTGTCGGCCGTCCGCTATCACAACGGGCGGCGCGCACGCAAAGGCGTCGCCTCGACGTTTCTCGCCGATCGCGCGGAAGACGGCCGCGTGCCGGTGTTCGTGCAGAAGTCCGCGCACTTCCGGCCGCCGGTGAACGGCGACGTGCCGATCGTGATGGTCGGCCCCGGCACCGGCATCGCGCCGTTCCGCGGCTTTCTGCACGAGCGGCAGGCGTGCGGCGCACGCGGACGCAACTGGCTGTTCTTCGGCGAGCAGCATGCGCAGACCGACTTCTACTATCGCGACGAACTGACCGCGATGCGCGACAGCGGCTTCCTGACGCGGCTCGATCTCGCGTTCTCGCGCGATCAGGCCGACAAGATCTACGTGCAGGACCGGATGCGCGAGCACGGCGCCGAGCTGTTCGCCTGGCTCGAGGAGGGCGCGCACTTCTACGTGTGCGGCGACGCCGCGCGGATGGCGAAGGACGTCGACGCGGCGCTGAAGGCGGTCGTCGCCGAGCACGGCGGGATGTCCGAGGAGGCCGCGAACGACTACGTCGCGCGGCTCGCGAAGGCGCGGCGCTACGTGCGCGACGTGTACTGAGCGGCTCGTCGCGCGGCCGCGCCGGCCGTTACTGCATGCGCGTCCACGCGTGCGCCTGCTCCTCGCGCACGAACGCTTCGGCCGATTTCGGCAGCAGCGTACGGAATGCGCCGCCTTCGCCGACGATCACGCGGATCATCGCGGCGATCATTTCTTCCGGATCGTGCTGTTCGAGCGGGAACGACAGCCGCGACGGCGTCACGAAATGCACGGCCGGATCGCGCCACCGCGCGGGCGTTTCCATCATCCGGTCGTTGAAGCCGGTGCTGTACGGGCCGGGATTCACGACGGCGACGCGCACGCCGTGCGGCGCGAGTTCCGCGTGCATCGCTTCGGCGACCGATTCGACCGCGTGCTTCGACGCGCAGTACGCGCCGGTGAACGGGCCGGTGATCAGCCCCGCGATCGACGAGACGAAGACGATCTTGCCGTGCTTGCGCGCGAGCATCCCGCGCGCAACCTGCTGGGTGAGATCGAGCGGGCCGAACACGTTTACATCGAACAGCTCGCGGACGATCTCGACCGGCAGGTCGACGAGCGCGCCCGCTTCACCGACACCCGCGTTGTTCACGAGCACGTCGATCTCCGCGTCGGCCGCGCGTGCGCGGTCGTACGCGGATGTCACGTCGAGCTTGATCGCGCGCAGCGCTGTGCTGCGCTGCGTCGCGGCTTCCGTCAGCGTCGCGATTTCGGACGCGACGCGCACGCCGGCCGTCACGTCGTGACCCTGCTGCGCGAGCCGCAGCGCGACCTCGCGGCCGAACCCGCTGCCCGCGCCGGTAATGAGAATGCGTTTCTGTGCCATGTGTGACCTCGTTGTGTGGAAGGTGGCCGAACCGATCGCCGAGGTAACCGGTTCCGAAGACGACGGCACGAGTGTAGGGCGTTCCCGTATATGCGAAAATCGGCATTCCGCTCGCAAGCGTTTCAAGTTTTTTTAATGATGAGAAGACGCGATCCGATGGCCGGGCTGCACGTATTCATGAGCGTCGCGACGTCCGGCAACTTCACGCGCGCGGCGGCCGCGCTGGGGCTCACGCCGGCCGCGGTCAGCCTCGCGATCGGCCAGCTCGAGGGCGAGCTGAACGTGAAGCTGTTCAACCGCAGCACGCGCGGCGTGAGCCTGACCGAAGCGGGGCAGCGCTATCTGCAGCGCACCGAGGCCGCATACCGGCAGATCGCGCAGGCGCGCGACGAGCTGAACGCCGCGCACGACGAGCCGAGCGGGCTGCTGCGCGTGACCGCGCTGCCGCTCGCGCGCACGCAGGTGATCGCGCCGATGCTCGCGACGTTTCACCGGCGCTATCCGAAGGTCCGGCTCGAGATCCGTTACGAAAACGCGCTTGTCGACATCGTGAACGACGGCTTCGATGCGGGCATTCGTCTCGCGGACCGGCTGCAGCCAGGGATGATCGGTGTACGGATCGCGCCCGCGCTGTCGTGCGCGCTCGTCGCGTCGCCGGATTACCTCGCGCGTCGCGGCGCGCCGGCGTCGGTCGCCGCACTCGACGCGCATGCATGCATCCGGTTCCGGTTCCCCGAGAGCGGACGGCTGCACAAGTGGCTGCTGCGCGACGGCCGGCGCGCAGTCGATCTCGACCCGGAAGGCGCGTTCATCACCAACGACGCGGATGCGGTGATCGATGCGGCGCGCGCGGGCGTCGGGATCGCATTCGCGTTCATCCGCGCGCGCGTCGAGCGCGACCTGCGCGACGGCACGCTCGTCGAGGTGCTGCCGGGCGCGTGCCGCGCGCTGCCGCCGATGTGGCTCTATTACGCGAACCGCAAGCACGTGCCCGCGAAGCTCCGCGCGTTCATCGACGTGCTGCGGGAACAGGCGAGGCCGGCCTAGCACGCCGCTCCCGCGCCGATTGCTCCGCGATCACGCGCATACGATTCATCCGATGAAACAACGCGGCCGATTCCGGCTATCATGCGCTCCGTGCGCATGTTTGACGTGTGCGGGCCGGACGATCGCGCCGCGTGGCTCACGACGCGGCCGCCCGCCCAGACTGAAAGATTTTGTAATGTAGTTTTCGTATACTCGCCGTTTCTGATCCAGGCGCCGCTCGCGTGGCTCCGCAGTTGGCCGCCCAAGCAGAACAACCCGATTCGTCGCCGCCTCGCATCCGCGCCGCGACCGCTATGCATCACCGCGAATAATCTATGTCCTCCCGCCACCCTGGTTCGCCCGGCCGTGCCGCGTCGGCGATCGGCCGTGTCGCGGCGCTGATCCGCAACGAGCGCGTGCTGTCGCCGCTGCTCGCGCTCGGCATCGGCGTGCTGCTGATCCTGGTTTTCCAGCACCTGTCGCAATCCGTCGATTACCGGTCGGTGATCCGCGAGCTGCGCCGCATGTCCGCCGGCGAATGGGGCGCGTCGCTCGCCGCGACCGCGCTCAGCTACGTCGCGCTCGTCGCGCGCGACGCGGTCGGCCTGCGCTACGTCGCGGCGAAGGTGCCGCGTGCGGCGCTGTGGATCGGCGCGATCGCCGGCTCCGCGCTCGGCAACGCGACCGGCTTCGGCGCGCTGACGGGCGGCGCGGTGCGCGCGCGCGTGTACGGCGTGTCGGGCGTGACGCCCGCGCAGATCGGCCGCATGACGGTGTTCACGAGCGCCACGCTCGCGCTCGCGCTGATATGGATGACGGCGATCGGCATGGTGTGCGTGCCCGGCACGCTCGGCGCGATGCTGCACGTCGCGCCCGGTGCGATGACGGCGATCGGTATCGTGCTGCTCGTCGTGCTGGCCGCGATGACGATGATGTGCGGCGCCGCCGCGCGGCCGGTCGTGACGCGCTTCAAGTGGCTCGCGTTCGACGTGCCCGCGCGGCGCGACTTCGTCGCGCAGATCGTATCCGCGGTGTTCGACGTGATCGCCGCGGGCCTCACGCTCTGGGTGCTGCTGCCGGCCGCGCCGGTCGGCTTCCCGACGTTCATCACCGTCTACGCGGCCGCGCTGCTGCTCGGGATGATCGGTCATACGCCGGGCGGGATCGGCGTGTTCGAAGCGGCGATGGTGTTCACGCTCGGCAGCGCCGTGCCCGCGCATGCGATGCTGGCCGCGCTGATCGCCTATCGCGCGATCTACTTCGGCGTGCCGCTCGTGCTGTCCGCGGGGCTGCTCGCCGCGTTCGAGGGCCGCGCGCTGCGGCGCCGGCTCGTGTCGCGGCAGGCCGCGCGCGTGTCGCAGCTCGCGCCGCTGTTCCTGAGCCTCGTCACGTTCGCGGTCGGCAGCATGCTGGTGATCTCGAGCGCGACGCCCGCGTTCTGGCATCGCATCGCGATCCTGCGCAACGTCATCCCGCTCTGGGTGCTCGAAGGCTCGCAGGTGATCTGCAGCGTGCTCGGCGTCGCGCTGCTGTTCGTCGCGCGCGGGCTGCTGCGCCGGCTCGACGGCGCGTGGTGGATGACCTTCGTGCTGACGCTCGCAAGCCTCGCGCTGTCGCTCGCGAAGGGACTCGCATTCGTCGAGGCGGGCGTGCTCGGCACGCTGCTGGTCCTGCTGCTCGTGAGCCGGCGCCGCTTCAACCGTCATTCGTCGCTGCTCGCCGAGCGCTTCACGCTGAGCTGGTTCGTGTCCGTGACGATGGTGCTGATCCTCGCGGTGTGGGTGCTGTGCTTCGCGTTCCGCGACGTGCCTTACACGCGCGAGCTCTGGTCGCATTTCTCGTTCGATGCGCGCGCGCCGCGGGCGCTGCGCGCGACGCTCGCGGCCGGCGTGTTCGTCGCGATGTTCGCGCTGTGGCAGCTGCTGCGTCCGGCGCCCGGCCGCTTCACCAAGCCCACGCCGCAGGATCTGCTCGACGCTGAGCGAATCGTCCGCGCGCAGGAGTGCAGTGATGCCGGTCTCGCGTTGATGGGCGACAAGTCGTTCCTGTTCTCGGACTCGCGGCGCGCGTTCCTGATGTATGCGAAGTACGGCCGCACGTGGGCCGCGCTCTACGATCCGGTCGGCCCGCGCGACGAGTGGCCGGCGCTGATCGGCAAGTTCATCGCACTTGCGCACCGTCACGGCGGGCGCGCGGCGTTCTATCAGGTGCGCGCGAACGCGCTGCCGCTGTATCTCGATGCCGGGCTCACGCTGATGAAGCTCGGCGAGGAAGCGCATATCGCGCTCGACGAGTTCGATCTGAAGGGCTCGCATCGCTCGCATCTGCGCTATGCGCTGCGTCGCGGCGACAAGGACGCGCTGTCGGTCCAGGTCATCGCACCGGCCGACGTGCCGGCCGCGCTGCCGGTGCTGCGCGAGATATCGAACGTGTGGCTCGACACGCGCGACGCGCGCGAGAAGAGCTTTTCGGTCGCCGCGTTCCACGACGGCTATCTCGCGACGCAATCGGTGATGCTCGTGCGCCAGGCCGACAAGCCGATCGCGTTCGTCACGTTCATGACGACCGACCTCAATACCGAGGCGACGGTTGGCGTGATGCGCCATCTGCCGGAGGCGTCGCCGTACGCGATGGAGTATCTGTTTACGCAGCTCGCGCTGCATCTGAAGGAAGCGGGTTTCCGCAAGCTGAGCCTCGGCATCGCGCCGTTCTCGGGGATGGGGGCGGCGAAGATGCCGTCGCCGTGGCACCGGGTCGGGCTGATGGTGTGGCGCTTCGGCGGACGCTTCTACAACTTCCGCGGCTTGCGTGCGTTCAAGAGCAAGTTCGAACCGCACTGGGAACCGCGCTATCTCGCGGCGTCCGGTTCGGTCGGCGTGTTCGTCACGCTCGCGGATCTGTCATTGCTGGCTGGAGGTCGGCGCTCATGATGTCGAAGAAGGGAATCGCGCGGGCCGCAATCGCCTGCGCGGGATGGATGCTGGCCGGCGCCGCGCTCGCCGCGCAGCCGGTCGCGACGAAGACCGAAACGGTGCCCGGCGGCCGCTACGGGCCCGTCACGGTGACGAAGCCGAACGGCCCGCTGCGCGGCTTCGTCGTGCTGTTCTCGCGCGAGGCCGGCTGGACGGCCGCCGATCAGCAGGCCGCCGACGCGCTCGCGAAAGCCGGCGCGATGACGGTCGGCGTCGATGCGGAGCGCTATGCGAAGACGCTCGCCGCGAAGGCCGAGACTTGCCACCATCTCGACGGCGACGCCGAGGCGGTCAGCCATCAGCTCGAACGGCTCGCGCAGTCGTCGCGCTACTACACGCCGATCGTCGCGGGCGTCGGGCAGGGCGGCGCGATCGCGAAGCAGATTCTCGCGATGGCGCCGGAGAACACGATCGCCGGCGTCGTCGCGGTCGCGCCGGCCGCGAAGCTCGATCCGCGCTTCAAGCCGTGCCCGCCCGATCCGACGATCGTGCGCCGCGCGATGCCGGGCTTCGTCGACATGGTGCCGGCCGGCGATACGGCGAAGCTCGTGTCGCTCGTCGCGGCGCATCTGCACGACGACGGCAGTGCCGACGAGCAGGACGTGTCCGACCTGCCGCTCGTCGAACTGCCGGCCAACGGCGGCAGCGACCGGCTCGCGATCGTGATCTCGGGGGACGGCGGCTGGCGCGATCTCGACAAGACGATCGCCGAAGCGCTGCAGCGCGACGGCGTGTCGGTGGTCGGCATCGACAGCCTGCGCTACTTCTGGAGCGAGAAGCCGCCCGCGCAGACGAGCCGCGATCTCGCGCGCGTGATGCGCACGTACATGAAGCGCTGGCATGCGAGCCGCGTCGCGCTCGTCGGCTACTCGTTCGGCGCGGACGTCATGCCGTTCGCGTACAACCGGCTGCCGGCCGATCTGCGCGACAAGGTGTCGGTGATGTCGCTGCTCGGCTTCGCGCCGGCGGCCGACTTCCAGATCCGCGTCACGGGCTGGCTCGGGATGCCGGCGAGCGAGCATGCGCTGAAGGTCGCGCCGGAAATCGCGAAGGTGCCGCCGCAGATCGTCCAGTGCTTCTACGGCGCGCAAGAGCAGGACACGATGTGCCCGGCACTCGCGAATACCGGCGTCGAGGTGATCCGCACCGGCGGCGATCATCATTTCGGTCGCGACTACATCGCGCTCGAGAAAAAGATCCTGCGCGCGTTCGAGCGGCCGGTCGCCGCGCGCTGAAGGCGCGCCGGCGCGCGCATCGGGACAGCGCCGGCCGGCGCCGGCGAGATCGAACGGGCTGCCTGAGGGCGGCCCGTTTTTTTCATCTGAACGAATCGGCGGACACGCGGCCGCTCAGCCCTCGCGGCGCACGGCCGCCCCGGCGGCGAGTTCGCCGAGCACGCGGATCGCGCGTTCGATGTCGCCGCTCCATGGATGGCCGAAGTTCACGCGCACGCAGCGCGCGAAATCGCGCGCGGCGGAGAACAGCGGCCCCGGCGCGACGCTGAGGCCGCGCGCGATCGCCTGCCGATGCAGCTCCATCGCGTCGATCGCATCGGGGAACGCGAGCCACAGGAAATAGCCGCCTTCCGGGCGCACCCAGTCGACCCCGGGCGGCAGCCAGCGCCGCAGCGCGTCTTCCATGCGGTCGAGCTGCGCCTGCAACGCGCCGCGCAGCTTGCGCAGATGGCGATCGTAGCCGCCGTATTCGAGGTAGTTCGCGATGCCGGCCTGCACGGGAATGCTGGCGGACAGCGTCGTCATCAGCTTCAGCCGCTGTACCTTCTCGGCGAACCGGCCGGCCGCCGCCCAGCCGATCCGGTAGCCGGGCGCCAGCGTCTTCGAGAACGAACTGCAATGCATCACGAGGCCGTGGCGGTCGAACGCGCGGGCCGGCAGCGGATAGTCGGGACCGAAATGCAGCTCGCCGTAGACGTCGTCCTCGACGAGCGGCACGTCGCGCGCGGCGAGCAGTTCGACGAGCGCGCGCTTTTTCTCGATCGACAACGTGACGCCGGTCGGATTCTGGAAATTTGTCATGAACCAGCATGCGCGTACGTCGTGGCGATCGAGCGCATTCGCGAGCGCATCGAGATCGAGGCCCGTGTGCGGATCGACCGGAATCTCGACCGCGCGCAGGTCGAGCCGCTCGATCGCCTGCAGTGCCGCATAGAAGCCGGGCGATTCGACGGCCACCACGTCGCCCGGCCGCGTGACGGCCATCAGGCACAGATTCAGCGCTTCGAGCGCGCCGTTCGTGACGACCAGCTCGTCGATCGGTTGTGCGATGCCGGTCGCGAGATAGCGCAGCGCGATCTGCCGGCGCAGCGCTTCGTTGCCGGGCGGCAGATCGACGACGGTGCTCCACGGGCTGATGCGCCGCGCGGCCTGCGCGAGCGACTTCGCGACGCGCGGCAGCGGAAACAGCTGCGGCGACGGAAACGCGGAGCCGAGCGGCACGATGCCGGGCTGCGTCGCGGCGTCGAGCACCGAGAACACGAGATCGCTGATGTCGACCTTGCGCGTGGATGCGGCGCCGCCGGACGCGCGCGATTCCGACGACGCAGGCCCGGGCGCGGCGGCGCCCGGCGCGACGGCGCCCGGCGCAACGGCGCCCGGCGCGACGTAGTACCCCGAACGTTCGCGCGCGCGAATCAGGCCCCACTGTTCGAGCAGGTAGTACGCGCGAAACACGGTGGACTGGCTGACGCCGTGCTGCGCGATGATCTGCCGCAGCGAGGGCAGCCGCGTGCCGGCGGCGAGGTTGCCGTGGCGGATTTCGTCGGCGATCGTATGCGCGAGGGTTTCGTAGCGTTTCATCGGGCTGGGCAGGCGGCGGTGCCGCCGAGCGGGCCCAGGGAAAGGCCGCGCCGGCGAGCGCGAGCCATTGTCCGATGCGTGCGCGGAAAAGGAAAGCGACGCGGCGACGCGCGGGCGGCCCATCCCCGCCGCGCGCCGCCGGCCTCACGCATTAAGCCGCGTTCGGCTCCGCGTTGCGCGCGGCTGCGCGATCGCGCGGGACCGGCAGCGGCTCGACCTTGCCGACGATGAACAGGTAGGACAGCGCACCGACCACGCAGAGCGCGCCGGCCACCGCGAGCGGCACGACGAACGAGCCCTTGGTCAGCGACAGCATCACGCCGGTGAACGTCGTGATGAAGATTCCCGCGAGATTGCCCGCGAAGTTCTGGATGCCGCCGAGCGACGCGACGTGCGCGGGCGTCGGCGCGACTTCGCCGACGAGCGTCCACACGTTCGCACCCGCGAACGACAGGCTCGCATAGGCAAGCGCGAACAGCGCGAGGCATACCCACACGTTGTCGACGAACGCGGACAGCGCGATCGACGACGACAGCAGCATCCCGAGCACGAGACAGGTCTTGCGCGCGGCGGTCGCGCTCCAGCCGCGACGGAACAGGCTGTCCGACACGTAGCCGCCGAGCCAGCCGCCCGGAATCGCGAGCAGCGCGGGCAGCATGCCCCAGGTGCCGAGCGACGCGAGCGAGAAGCCGCGCGACTGCAGCAGATAGCTCGGGAACCACGTGATGAAGAAGTAGATCGCGAAGTTCAGGCAGAACAGGCCGATCATCATGCCCCACACGGTGCGGTAGCGGAACAGGTCGAGCCACGACACGGTCGGCAGGTCGGCCGTGTCGGCGACGGCCGGTGCGCCGCGCTGCGCAAGCAGCGCGTCGACCGCATCGGGCGCGATGTGGCGGTAGCGTTCCGGGTCGCGATAGACGAACCACCATGCAGCGGTCCACACGATGCCGATCGCGCCGGTGACCGCGAACGAGCCGCGCCAGCCGACGATCGAGATCAGCCATGCGACGAGCGGCAGCGACAGCGCGGAGCCGACGCGCGAGCCGCTGTCGAAGATGCTGCTCGCGAGGCCGCGTTCGCTGCGCGGGAACCAGTTGAACGCGACCTTCGCGAACGACGGGATCGCGGCCGCTTCGCCGACGCCGAGCATCAGCCGCACGCCGACGAGCTGGGCAAGCCCGCGCGCCGCGCCGGTCGCGACCGTAAACAGCGACCACCAGCCGACCGCGAGCGCGAGGCTCACGCGTACGCCGACCTTGTCGATGAACCAGCCGGCCGGCAGCTGCAGAAACGCGTAAGTCCAGAAGAAGGCGCTGAGCACGAGACCCATGCCGACCGCGTCGAGGCCGAGATCCGCGCGTATGCTGGGCGCCGCGATCGCGAGGTTCGCGCGATCGATGAAGTTGATGACGTTGGCCAGAAAGCACATCAGGATCATGGCCCATCGGATGCGTGGCATGAGGTGTCTCCGCGCGGAATGTCGTGGCGGGCGACCGGCGATCCGCGGCGCCGGCCGCCTCGAAGGCGATGACGGTTACGCCGGCTGCGGCGCGCGGTCGAATTTCGCGAGCGCTTCCCACAGTCCGTTCAGATAGACCGCGCCGAGCGCGCGATCGTAGAGGCCGTAGCCGGGCTTGCCGGTCTCGCCCCAGATCATCCGGCCGTGATCGGGCCGCACGTAGCCGGTGAAGCCCGTGTCGTGATACGCCTTCACGATCGCGGCGATGTCGAGCGATCCGCAGCTCGACAGGTGCGCCGTCTCCTCGAAATTGCCGGCCGCGTCGACCTTCACGTTACGGATGTGCGCGAAGTGGATGCGGCCCATCGCGCCGAACTCGCGCACCAGCGCCTCGACGTCGTTCTGCGGGCCCGCGCCGAGCGAGCCCGAGCAGAGCGTGAGGCCGTTCGCGGGCGTGTCGACGATGCGCAGGATCCGCGCGAGATCGTCGCGGTCCTTCACGATGCGCGGCAGCCCGAAGATCGGACGTGGCGGATCGTCCGGGTGGATCGCCATCTTGACGCCTGCTTCTTCGGCGACCGGGATCACGGCCTTCAGGAAGTATTCGAGATTCGCCCACAGCGCGGCTTCGTCGACGTCGCGATACTCGGCGAGCAGCGCCTGCAGCGCATCGGGCCCGTAGCTCGTGTCCCAGCCCGGCAGCGCGATGCCGGCGCTCGGGTCGATCCGCTCGACCGCCTCGGTGCTGAATGCGAGACACGTCGAGCCGTCGTCGAGCGTCTTCGACAGCTCGGTGCGCGTCCAGTCGAACACCGGCATGAAGTTGTAGCAGACGACGCGCACGCCGGCCGCGCCGAGATGGCGGATCGTCTGACGGTAGTTGTCGATCAGCCGGTCGCGGCTCGGCTTGCCGAGCTTGATGTCCTCGTGGACGGGCACCGACTCGACGACCTCGAAGCGCAGCCCGGCACGCTCGATCGTCGCCTTCAGCGCGTCGATCTTCTGCGCGGGCCACACTTCGCCGACCGGTTCGTCGTAGATCGCGGACACGATATGCGTGACGCCGGGAATCTGACGGATGTACTGCAGCGAGACCGGATCGG
Source organism: Burkholderia multivorans ATCC BAA-247 (assembly GCF_000959525.1). Taxonomy (NCBI): domain Bacteria; kingdom Pseudomonadati; phylum Pseudomonadota; class Betaproteobacteria; order Burkholderiales; family Burkholderiaceae; genus Burkholderia; species Burkholderia multivorans. The sequence continues at coordinate 1,441,938 of NZ_CP009831.1, read as the reverse complement.
ACTCGCCGTACCAGCGGAAAGACATCTTCACGGGAGCGGCTCCTGATGGGCGGTGAGGGATGAGCGACGGGCGGCCGCGACCGGCGCGACCTCCGTCGTCGGTGAGCGCATTATGATTGGTATGCCAATCTGGCGGGATAGTGGTTTACCAGTTGTCCGGCCAAATCCGCGATCGCATAGGGCGCCGACGCCGTGGATTCCCACATGATGAGAACCGACGCGAGTAGGGTGGCAGCGAAAATTGGTGTACCATTTTCGCGACCCGGCGCCGCGACGATGCCGGCCCGCCCGTGACGAGCCTTCGATGACCGATCTTTCCAGCCTGCCCACTTCCCGCGATACCGATGCCGCCGACCGTTCCTATATCGGTCTCGCACGGCAGATTCACGCGATGATCGCGTCCGGCGCGCTCGAAGCGGGCGCGCGGCTGCCGTCCGAGCGCAGCCTGGCCGACCAGTTCGGCGTGAGCCGCACGCAGGTGCGCGAGGCGATCATTGCGCTCGAGGTGCAGGGCATCGTCGAGGTGCGCGTCGGCTCGGGGATCTACGTGTCGGCGGCGGATGCCGCGCGGCCCGTCTCGTTCGAGCTGCCTCGCGGACCGGGGCCGATCGAGACGCTGCGCGCGCGCGGGCTGATCGAGGCGGAGGTCGCGGCGCTCGCGGCGACCGAGCGCAAGGACGCGGATCTCGACCGGCTGTTTTTCTCGTTGACGACGATGCGCGAGCAGATGGGCGACAAGGCCGCCTACCACGCGGCCGACCGCCAGTTTCATCTGCGCATTGCCGAATCCACGGGCAATACGGTGCTGCTGCATATGGTCACGGCCATGTGGGACTGTGCGCGCAGCGATCCTCTGTGGGACAAGATCGAGCAGCACTTTCATTCGCCCGCATTGCGCGAGGCGTCGCAGGAAGATCATCAGCGAATCTTCTCGGCGATCATGGCGCGCGATGCGGACGGCGCGCGCGAGGCGATGCGTGCACATCTGTCGCGCGTGATCGCGGAATTTACGCAGGCGTGGCGTTAGCGCGGCGTCGACGTCGCTTGGGTGCGGGACGCTGTGCCGCTGTCGGACCTCGCCGCCCTCGACCGGCGATCGGTCATGCGCCCGCTCCGCCCGTACGATTGAACGATCAGAGGAATGTGTGCGGCCGTCGCCATGCACCGCGCGATGCGTTAGCGCTCGATGCGTGCGCAACGTTCGGAGGCGCTCGCTCGCGCGTGGGTCCGTGGCGGTGTCCGATGCGGTGTCCGATCCCGACCGTATCGGGCGCCGTGTCGTGCGGCTTGTTCCGATTGCGCGGCCGTGCTTTTTATGGTGTCGTTTGCGCATATCGCATCGACTCGAAAAAAGGACAGTCGAATGCAGCCGAGCGATTCAAGCGGGGATCCATTGATCAGCAGAATCGGCGTGCGTTCGCCTGAACGCGGCGCGGCGCGTCGCATGTTCGTGAAGCTGGCGCTCGGCTTGCTGTGCCCGCCGATCGTCGCGTTCTCCGCCGAAGCTGCGAACCGCAACGTGCTGCGCGTGCTCGCGTGGCCGGGCTACGCCGATCGCGACGCGGTCGCCGCATTCGAAGCGCAGTTCGGGGCGCGCGTCGAAGTGACGTTCGTCGATTCCGACGAAGCGTTGTGGGCACGCATGCATAGCGCGTCGCCGCCGCCGTACGACGTGCTCGCGGCGAACACGGCCGAGATCCAGCGTTATGCGCGCGGCAAGCTGCTCGCGCCGATCGACCTGTCGCGCATTCCGAACCGCCGGCGGCAACTGCCGGCGTTTCAGCAACTCGCCGCGATCGGCGGGCTGGCGCAGGGCGATGCGGTCTACGGGATTCCGTTCACGTATTCGTCAATGGGCGTGATCTACGATCGCCGGCAGGTACCTGCCGCACCGCGTTCGATGCTCGCATTGTGGGATCGCCGCTATCGCGGCAAGGTGCTCGACTTCAACAGCGCGCAGCACAATTTCTCGTTCACCGCGCTCGCGCTCGGCTATCGCGATCCGTTTCGGCTGACGCCTGCGCAGACGCTCGTCGTCGCGCGCAAGCTGGTCGACCTGCGCCGCAATCTGCTCACGTACTACACGCTTCCTGAAGAAGCGACCGCGCTGTTCGTCGAACATCGCGCGGCGCTGATGTTCGGCAACTACGGCACGCAGCAGGTGCAGCTGCTGCGCCGCGCCGGCGCGGACGTCGGCTATGCGATTCCGGACGAAGGCGCGCTCGCGTGGCTCGACTGCTGGGCCGTCACGCGCGGTGCCGACCGGCCGGACCTCGCGTTCGCGTGGATCAACTACATGCTCGAACCCGCGATCGGCGCGCTGCTCACCGAACGCCAGGGACTCGCGAACACGCTCGCCCCGCCGCTCGGCGCGGACGTCGCCGGACAGCATCTGGTATGGATACAGCCCGTCGAGAACATCGCCCGACGCGAGGCGCTGTGGAGCCGCATCGTATCGGGCGACCGACCGGAACACTTCCGCACATGATCCGACTCGGGCTCACCTCGAAGCTGTCGATCCTGTTCGCGTGCATCGGCGTGATCGCATCCGGCTCGACCGGCTACTACACGTATCGCGCGAACCGTACGATGCTCGCGCAGGAAGCGCAGCACAGCCTGCTGATGTCGACGCACCTGCTCGCGCAGCGCTTCACGAGCGCGCTCGCGGACGTCGCCGCCGATGCGCTCGTGCTCGCGCAGCTGCCGTCGTCGGTCGGCATCGCGCGCGGCGAGGGGCGCGTCGCGGCGCCGCGCGCTCGGCTCGAGCAGGTGTACCGCAGCTTCATGGCGAATCATCCCGAATATCTGCAGATTCGTCTGATCGAACGCGGGCATTTCGGGCTCGAGCGGATCCGCGTCGATCGCGATGCGAACGGCATCGTCGTGCTGCCGGAAAGCGCGTTTCAGGAGAAGGGGCAGTTTTCCTACGTGTTCGATACGCTCGCGACGGCGCCCGGGCATATTTACGTGTCGCCGATCGCGATCAATCACGAAACCGGCTCGCATGCGGCCGAAGGAATGCCGATCCTGCGCGTCGGCACGCCGGTCGTCGATGCGCGCGGGCAGACGGTCGGCGCGCTCGTCGTCGATATCGAACTGTCGCGCGTGTTCGAGCGTCTCGAACGCGATCTGCCCGAAGACTATGCGGTCTATCTCGCGAACGAGTGGGGCGACTTCCTCGTCCATCCCGACCCGTCGCAGACCTTCGGCTTCGACCGCGGCCGGCGCGTGCTGATGCAGGACAGCTTCCCGGCGACGCGCGCGCTGTTCGACGGTGCGCGCACCAACGTGTCGCTCAGCGATCTCGCGCAGCGCGACGCGTCGGCGGGCCGTATGCACGCGTTCGTGCGCACGCCGTTCGGCAGCGACGAAGGCAATCGCTTCGTGGTGCTCGGCCTCGCGCGGCCGCTGACCGACGTACTGACGCCGGCCAACCGGCTCGGCGATCGCATCGTGCGGATGGTGCTCGTCTCGAGCGTGTTCGCCGGCATCCTCGCGATCCTGTTCGCGCGCGCGATCACGCGGCCGCTGCAGGCGCTGGCGCGCGCGGCGACGCATGTATTCGACGAGCCGGCTGCCGAGCGGTTGCCGGTCGCGCGCACGGACGAAATCGGCGTGCTCGCGCGCTGCTTCGATGCGATGCGCGACGAGATCCGCACGCAGGTCGCGATGCTGCGCGCGAAGCAGCGGGAGCTCGCGCATCTGGCCGGTCACGATCCGCTGACCGGGCTGCCGAACCGCATGCTGTTCATGGAGCGCCTCGATGCGGCGATCCGCCATGCGGCCGCGGTCGATGCGGCGTTCGCGGTGATGTTCGTCGATCTGAACCGCTTCAAGCAGATCAACGATCAGCACGGGCACTCGGTCGGCGACCGGATGCTCGCGCTGGTCGCGAAGCGCTTGAGCCAGGTGCTGCGCAGCGGCGACATGGTCGCGCGGCTCGGCGGAGACGAATTCGTCGTGCTGATCTCGGACCTGCGCTCGCCCGCCGTGATCGCCGACGTCGCGTCGCGCATCCAGCGCGTGATGGCCGCCGAGCTCGAGCTCGGCGAGCGTCGCATGGCGGTGGGCGCGAGCATCGGCGTCAGCGAATATCCGGCGGACGGCGCGTCGGCCGAGGAACTGCTGATGAAGGCCGATGCGGCGATGTATGCGGCGAAGGCGAGCGGGCAGAGCGCATGCGTGCGCTATCGCGAACTGCTCGGTGCGATTCAGCCGGCCGAGGCGAGTGCAGCGGCCGACGTGAGTGCTCCGGCCGACGCGAGCGCAGCAGACGATGCGAGTGCGGCAGACGACGCGATTGCAGAGGACGACGGTGCGGCCGCCGGCGCACCGGACGTGCCGACGACGCGCGGCGGCGCAAGCGTCGCGCGGATCGGCGCGACGCTCACGCGCCTCGACGACGTGCGCAGTGCGCGGCGCGACGGAAACTGACGGGATGGCGCCGTAACGGCAACGGACGATGCGACGCTGGCCGGCGAGCGCTACGCTGACGGCGCCGCTCGCTCCGCGCCGGTGCTGCGCGACCGTGCGCCGGACAAACGACGAGCCCGTCCCAGGGACGGGCTCGTTGCATCTGCGGCGCCGCGTGCGCGGCGCGCGAGGCGCGGCTTAGTGGCCGAAGTAGACCGAGTCGCGCGGGTTCTGCACCTTCGCGGCCGGCGCGCCGCCCTGGACGACCGGCGCCGGCTGGACGCCGTAGCCGCTGTTGTCGGCCTGGGCGTTCACGCGCGCTTGCGCGGCGAGGATGTCGGCCGGGTAGTGCGGGCTGGCCTGGCTCGGCTTGTAGCCGGCTTGTTCGAGCTGCACGAGTTCGTTGCGGACCTGCGCACGCGTCACGGTGCTTTGCGCGAAAGCGCCGAACGAAGCGAACAGGGCGGTGGCGGCAGCGACTGCATAAACGAGCGATTTCATGATGACCTCCGATGTTGTATTGGCTTTCCGCGTCCGACACCATGTCGTCAGCGGTTGATTACATCGTAGGCGTCGGGCGACCTAGGGTAAACGTGGATTTGGACGAAAGATCCTTGTCTGCAACGCAACAATTTCGGGATAAATGCGATCCGTCCCCATGACGTATTGCAGACCGTGCAAGGGCGTGGCGCGCGGGCGGGCCCGCGGGTGAGACCTCGCGTGAGGTCGATGAACGGGTTGGGCCGCAGCCCGGATGAGGGCCAGCCGGCCGCAACGGGTCAGACGCTGTCCGCGTCGTCGATTTCCTTGCGCTCGCGGCGTTCTTCGTTGCCGCGCCGTGCGCGCAGGCGCTGGCGCGACAGCACGGCGATCACCTGCTGGGTCGGCGCGCCGGACGGAATTTCGTTGCGGATGCGATCGGGCACCATCGGCAGCCCTGCGCGCTGCCGGCGCAGCGCCTTCGCGATTGCACGCCGGCATTCGTCGCCGTGGCAATCCCATTCATCGCGGATTCGGTGGCAGTAGCGGCATTGTTCCATCGAGACAGTCTAACGCGTGTCGGCGCAACGCTGCCGACACCGCCGCGTGCCGCGCCGACTGGCCGGCCGCCGGCCGCGCGCGAGGCGCGGCAGGCGGCGCGGCGAGCGGGCGCGCGTCAGCGATCGCGCCGCTTCTTCGTCAGCTGGATCGTCTCGAACAGTTCGTATTGCGCGGTCGGGTGCTGATCGGCGCCGGGCGCGTGGTAGTAGCGCATCGTGATCGTCGTGTGTCCGCCCGGCTCGCCGGGATCGTGATCGAACACCGCGATGCCGTAGCCTGTGCCCGTGTCGCGCCGCGCGGACCAGATCGCGTCCTCGAGCGCATCGGCCGCCGCGCGCACGAACGTGTTCGGCGCCGTGCCCGGCACCGGTCGATTCGGCTTCGTGAAGACCTTCGCCTGCGCATAGCCGGTCGCCGGGTTTTCGCCGTACACGTCGAGCGGCGCGCTCGTGCCGCCGCCGCCGAGAATCAGGTGAATCGTCCCGTGGCTCGTGTCGAACTGGCTGCGATCCGGATCGGTCGGCCCGACCGGCCGCGGCTGCAGCGTGTCGACCACTTCGCCCGTCTTCGCATCGACGCCCGCGCGGTGATTGCAGCCGCGTACCGGGAAGCTGCGCTCGTAGTCGTGATCGTGACCGCACAGCACGAGATCGACGCCGTAGCGGTCGAACAGCGGCAGCCAGGCTTCGCGGATGCCCTTGTCCGACCCGTTGCCCGTCTTCGACGAACTCAGCGCGTCCTGGTGCATCTGCACGACGATCCAGTCGATCCCGTCGTCGTGCGACGCGTGACGCAGCGTGCGCTCGAGCCAGCGCGTCTGCTCGCCCTGGCTGTAGCCGCGCACGTAGAACGACGTGCCGGGCGCGATCGGCGGGCGGCCGGTGCTCGCGGCCGGCACCAGTGGGTCCGGCCCGGCGACGAACGCGGCCGCGTCCTGATAGACGACGTCGTCCGCGTCGAGCGAGATGAACAGCACCGAGCTCACGCGGAAGCTGTACCAGCGCCCCGGAAAGCGCGTGCCGTTGTCGGGCAGCGTATAGCGCGCGAGATACGAGTCGAGCCCCTGCGGGCCGTTGTTGAACTCGATCTCGTGATTGCCGGGGCAGGGCATCCACGGACGATTCGCGGCCGACGTCTGGTTGTTGTTGCCGAAATCGCGCCATACGTCGGGCTGATGCGCGGGGTTCAGGTTCGCATAGCAGAGGTCGCCGTTCAGCAGATGGAACAGCGGCTGGAACTGCTCGACCGCCTGCACCGCGAAGCGGCTCTGCGGCGACGACAGCACCCAGGCGCCATTCGGCGTCGCGAGATCGCCGTAGCTCGTGAAGCGGAACGGCGCGCGCCCGCGCGGCGCGGTCGTAAACGCCGCGGCGAACGGCTGCGCGGCGTTGCTGTCGTTGTCGGCCGTGACTTCGTAGCGATAGCGCGTGTTCGGCTTCAGCCCGTGCACGCGTGCGTGGTACGTGAACACGGTGTCGCCGTTCAGCCCGTCCGTATACAGGCGCTGCACGCCGTGCACGGTGCGCGGCGGCTCGCCGTCGGCGACGATGCGTGCGCGCGGATTGACGGCCGGTGCGAGCGATGCCCACGAGATCACGACTTCCGACGTCGGGTCGCTGCCCCACGTCAGGTGGATCTGTTCGGGCGTGCCGTCCGGATTCGCGGCGGCGGCCTTGCCGGCGGCCGCGAGTCCGCCTGCGGCGGTCGCGAAGCCGGACACGCCGGCGAGTTTCAGAAAGCCGCGGCGCGACACGGAGGTGGCCGGCTCGTTCGGCGGAAGCGAGGAAGGGTCGTGGTTCGACATGATCGTTCTGGGTTGGGCACGAGGATGCGCAAGCACGCGGCCGCGCAAGCGTGCGCGCGGCCGGAGCACGAGCCGGAAACGAGCGGGATCCCGGTGACGCGCATTGTCGGCGCACAGTTTTGCCGCGATGTGACAGCCTCGCGGCACGCGCCGTCTACCAGTCGATGCGGTGCTTTTCCTCGGTTTCGCGATGTCGCCAGTCGTCGTCCGCGTGCAGGTATTGGCTCGTCGTCGTCAGCGACACGTGGCCGAGGTTGTCGCGCACGAGCCGCAGGTCGACGCGTCCGTCCGCCATGTGCGAGCCGGCGCTGTGACGCAGCCAGTGAGCCGACGCCTGTTCGAGCACGCGCGCTTGTTCGGCGCCGGCGTCGCCTTGCGTGCGCAGGCGGTCGGCCGCGTGGCGGAACACCTGCTTGACGATCCGGTGCAGCGCCGCGCGCGTGAGCGGCCGGCGCGCCTGGCCGAACGGCAGTACGAGCGGCGTGTCTTCGTCGGCGACGGGCAGCGGTGCGAGACCGTGCGCGCGCCGGTAGCGCGCGAGCTCCGTCATCAGTTCGTCGGTCGCCGGCACGAGCCGGCGGCGGCCGCCTTTGCCCGTCACGTCGAGCCACCAGCGATCGCGTCCGCTCGCATCGCGCCGGCAGAAGAACCGGCCCATCGTCGTCTCGGCGGCTTCGGTGATGCGCAGCCCGCCGAGATACAGCAGCGTGAAGACCCAGCGCGCGCGATCCGCATGGAACGACGCGCGCGCATCGTCGCGCGGCAGCGCGGCGATCGCGTCCTTCACCGCCTGCCAGAGCGGCGGCCCGAGATGGCGTGTGATGCGAGGCGCGGGGCGCCGCTGTCGTTGTCGCGACAGCGCGAGCGGATTGCCGGCCAAATAGCCGGCCTGCACGAGCCACGAGAACATCGCGTTCAGGATCACCATCGCCTGACGCTGGCTCGCCGGCGACAGCGGTCCATAGAACGGGCGCCAGCGCGGGTCGCCGCGCGGATGCTTGCGGCCGCCGTTCGCGCACCAGACGTCGGCGGGCGCGGGCGCGAGCAGAAACTGCCGATACGCGACGAGATCCTCGTGCGTCAGCGACGACAGCGGCTTGCCGCATGCGATCACGGCCCACAGCAGCAGGCGTTCGGCTTCCTTGCGATAGTTCTGGAAGGTCGTCGGCGTATCGACGAAACGCGCGAGCCACGCGCGCACCGCGTCGAGATCGTTCGTCGCCGCGATCTGCGCACGCGCGCCGGTCGCGCGGTTCGCTCCCGTGCGCCCGTCGAGCGCGGCCGGCACGGTCAGCGTGTCGATCGGCAGCGGGCGCAGCGCACGGTCGGGCGGAACGGGTGAAGTCATATGAAGCGATGAGGGCGCGGCGGATGAAACGGCGAACGTCGCGATCGCGATCGCCATCGTCGTCGGATGCACGCGCGGCCGCGTCGATCGGGAAGCGCCGATGGTACACGATGCATGCGCGGCCGGCGATCCGCGATGACGGCTGCGGCGCGTCGTATGGCATCGATGGCGCAGCGAGCGGACCGACGCATGCGCATCGCGTGTCGACGTTGCGCGAAGGACCGCGATGCGGCACGTTCGACGTCGATCGATGAACGATCGGGCGCGGCACTCGTCTAACTGCGCCTTTTGCTTTTGGAGGAACACCCGATGATTCGACACTCCCGCCTGCTGTTCGGCGCGCTCGCGCTTGCCGCCGGCGCGCTGCTGACCGGCTGCCAGACCGGCGCGGCGACGACTGCCGCGGCCGCGCGTGCCGATGAGGACCGACCCGTCACGAAAACCGTCTACGTCGCGCCGCAGACCGTGCGCTGTACCGGCGTCGCGCCGATGGACTGCCTGCAGGTGCGCAGCGACCCGAACGCGCCGTGGACGTTGTGGTATGCCGGTATCGAAGGCTTCGCGTATCAGCCCGGATACAAGTACACGCTGCAGATCGACGAATATCGCGTCGCGCAGCCGCCGGCGGACCGCTCGTCGATCCGCTGGGTGCTCAAGCGCGTCATCGACCGACGGCCCGCGAACTGAACGCGGCCGGGGCGTGCCGCGCGCGTCACGCGGCGGGCCGCGACGTCGCGGGACGCGGCACGGCCGGCGTATCGATGCGCCGAAACACGAGCGACGACAGCAGCGTGACCGCGCCCATGCAGACGAACGCGAGCATGAAGCCGCTCGCGGTCGAGCCGAGGCGCGCGGCGAACAGGTTGATCAGTCCGCCGCCGATCGATACGCCGAGACCCATCGCGAGCATCTGCATCATCGTGAAGAGGCTGTTGCCGCTCGCCGCATCGGCGTGCGACAGCCCCTTGAGCGTCACGCTGTTCATCGCCGCGAACTGCATCGAGTTCGCCGCGCCGAACACGACGAGCAGCGCGATCTCGAGCACGGGCGCCGGCCGCGCGGACACCAGCGCAAAGCCGGCGATCGCGCTGCCGACGATGCCCGTATTCACGACGAGAAACGCCGCGTAGCCGAAACGCCGGACGAGCGGTGCGATCCAGCGCTTCGCGACGACGCCCGCGATCGCGGCAGGCAGCATCATCATCCCCGATTGCAACGGCGTGTAGCCGAGCTGCACCTGCATCAGCAGCGGCAGCATGAACGGCAGCGCGCTCGTGCCGATCCGGCACAGCAGATTGCCGAGCAGCCCCGCACCGAAATTGGGCTCGCGAAACAGCCCGAGGCGGAACAGCGGCTGCGCGCGCCGGCGCGCATGCGGCAGATAGGCGAGCGCGCTGGCAAGCCCGACTACGGCGAGCGCAGCCGCCCACGCACCGCGCTGCGAGGCCATCGGCGGGTCGATCGCGAGCGACAGCGCTACCATCGCGACGGACAGCAGCGCACAGCCGATGAAGTCGAACGGCGGCGGCTGCGTCGCCTGGTCGTGCGGCAGAAAGCGCTGCACGGCGACGAGGCCGATCGCGCCGACCGGCACGTTGACGATGAATACCCAGTGCCATGAGATCGCCTGCGTGAGCCAGCCGCCGAGCGTCGGTCCGACGATCGGCCCGAGCTGCGCCGCGATCGAGACGAACGCGAGCGCCGATACGTATTGTTCGCCCGGCACGCGGCGCAGCACCGCGAGCCGGCCGATCGGCAGCAGCATCGAGCCGCCGACCCCCTGCAACGCGCGCGCCGCGACGAGCTGACCGAGCGTATGCGATGCCGCGCATCCGATCGACGCAAGCACGAACACGAAGATCGCGAGCGAAAACACGCGGCGCGTGCCGAAGCGGTCCGCGAGCCAGCCGGACGCCGGCGTCAGCATCGCCATCGTCAGCGTATAGACGACCACGACCGGCTGCATCGCGAGCGGCGAGGCATGCAGGCCCTGTGCAATCGAGGGCAAGGCGGTATTGACGATCGTCGTATCCAGCGACTGCATGAAGAAGGCAGCAGCGACGATCCAGAGCAGCGCGGTGTGAGAAGCGTCCCGGGACATGGCGAAATTCGGCGTGCGGCGTTCGGCGCAACGCCAGTGCGGCGTGCGACCGGTGTTTCAAGCAGTCGATGGTACCGATTCCGGTGGCGCTCGGGAAGGTGCCGAGCGCAATACGCTCGAGCCGGCGCGGCCGTCATGCGTCGGCGTGCGGCATCGCGCCGCCCGCCACGCCGCGCGCTGTTCATCGGGCAACCGCGCCGCCTATAATCGCGCGGACAATGACAATCATCGGGGGATGCGATGCCACTGTACGCGCAACAACGATGCCGCTACGGCACGATGCTGTTCAACACCAACGACGAATTCGTCGGCCGAAGTCTCGCGTTGTACGGCGAATGGTCGGAGCCCGAGCCGTTTCTGTTCGCACAGATGATCCGCGAAGGCGATACTGTTGTCGAAGCCGGCGCGAACCTCGGCTCGCATACGGTGATGTTGTCGCGTGCGGTGGGCGATAGCGGCACGATGTTCGCGTTCGAACCGCAACGCCACACGTTCCAGTTGCTGTGCGCGAATCTCGCGCTGAACGAGCGCCTCAACGTGCAGGCGTATCAGTACGCGATCGGCGATGCGGACGGCGTCGTCGAATTTCCGCTCGTCGATCCGCGTGCGCCGAACAACTTCGGTGCGTCGTCGCTGCTTCATCCGGCGCCGCGCGCCGAATCCGTGCCGCTGCGCACGATCGATTCGCTGCGATTGACGCGGCTCGATTTCCTGAAGGCCGACGTCGAGGGCTTCGAGATGAACGTCATCCGCGGTGCGCGCGAGACGCTGCGCGCATTGCGTCCGATCGTCTACGTCGAGTATCTGAGCCATTACGCCGGCGACATGTCGAAGGCGATGCTCGACGTGTTCGCCGCGCTCGATTATCGCGTGTGGTACTTCATCACGCCGCTGTTCAACCGGCTGAATTTCGCCGGCAATCCGGAGAACGTGTTCGACGGCGTATGGTCGTTCGATCTCGTCTGCATTCCGCGCGAACGCGGCGAGATGCATGGGCTCGTCGAGGTGACGCGCGACAGCGAAGGCGTCTGCCGCGATCCCGATGCGTGGCGGCGCGTGCGGTTCGCGCCTGCGTAACATGCTGGCGGCGGCGGCGATCGAAGCGAAGCGATGCGGGCGGGCATCGTCGGTTCCGCCGCCGCGTTTCCGTGCGGCAGGGCGAGGACCGCACCGCGCGCGAGAACCGGCTGCGCGCCAACGCCGCACCCGCAATCCTTGACGCGGCACGCAATACCGGGTAGTGTCCGACATCGAAGTCGTCAAGAAGCTCGATTGCTCATCTTTCTCCGCGTCGCACGCGGCAGTCGTTGGTCTCTCCCTCTTTGATTCTCTTTCGCGCCCGTCGCGGGCGTGCGTTCACTCATTCGCATCAAGGAAGCATGCATGGATACCGGTACGGTCAAGTGGTTCAACGAAACGAAGGGTTTCGGTTTCATCAGTCCCGATAACGGCGGCGACGATCTGTTCGCGCACTTTTCGGAAATTCGCGGTACGGGCTTCAAGACGCTCACCGACAACCAGAAGGTCAGCTACGAAGTGAAGCGCGGCCCGAAAGGTCTGCAGGCGTCGAACATCACGCCGCTGTAAGACCGCGCGCGGGTGCGGCCATGCGGCCCGCCCGCATTGCATGCCGGCGTCGCGCAGGCCGCGTTGCAGCTTGCGATCATTCACGTTGTCTGGAGGAATCGGCTTGGCCAAAGAAGAACTGCTGGAACTGGACGGAATCGTCGACGAAGTGCTGCCCGACAGCAAATACCGCGTGACGCTGGAAAACGGCGCTGTGGTCGGCGCATACGCATCGGGCCGCATGCGCAAGAACCATATTCGCATTCTCGCGGGCGACCGCGTGACGCTGGAACTGTCGGTGTACGACCTGACGAAGGGCCGCATCAACTTCCGCCACAAGGACGATCGCGCGCCTGCGCGCCCGCCGCGCAGCGGGCAGCCGCGCCGCTGAGCGTCCTGTCGCTCGACCGCCGTCCCCGACCTTCGGTCGGCCGCGTCGGTCTGCGCGCACCGTGACCGCAAAGGGACGGGAGCGCGCCGTTTTTTCCCCGTTTCGATCGCGATTCCGCGCGACCCGCATCACGCGAGCTTGCGCTCGCGCCGCACGCCGACGGCCGCTGCCGCTGCGCCGGCGAGCTGAACCGCCGCGCCCGCGAACATCGCGATGCGCAACCCGGCCGGACCGCCGTGCAGCACCGCGAACAGCGTGCCGAGCACCGCGATGCCGAGCGTTGCGCCCGCCATACGCGCGACATTGACGAGCGCGCTGGCCGTGCCCGAGCGCGCGGCATCGACCGCGCCGACCGCGACCGTCATCAACGGCCCGGTCGCAATCCCCATCCCGAGTCCTGTCAGGCCCAGGCCGATCTCGGTGCCGATCAATGCCGGCGACGCCGCCGATGCGCCGATCACGCCGAGCCCCGCTGCAATCACCGCTACGCCGCCGGCCGTCGTCGCGCGCTGTCCGAGCTGCTCGGACAGCCGGCCCGAGCACGGCGATACTGCGACGAACACGAGCGCCATCGGCAGCAGCGCGAGGCCCGCGCCCGTCGCGTCGAGTCGCCCGACGCTCTGCCAGGTGAGCGGCAGCAGAAACAGCACGCCGTACATGCCGAACGTCATGCCGGTCGTCGCCGCGATCGCGCCGCGAAACGCGCGCAGCCGGAACAGATCGAGCGGCACGAGCGCGGCCGCGCCGTGCCGGCGCTCGATCGCGACGAAGACGCGAAACGCGACGAGCGCGACGGCGAAGCCGATCGCGGCGATGGCCGGCGTATCGCGAAGCACGATGGCCGCATAGGCGAGCCCGCCGAGCGCGAGCGCACCGGCGGCCTGCGCGCCTGCGTCGACGTGCCGGCCGCGCCGGTCCGACGATTCGGGCACGGCAGGTATCGCGAACAGCATCGCGGCGACACTGAGCGGCACGACGACGAAGAAGATGCTGCGCCAGCCGAAGTGCCGGATCAGGACGCCGCCGACGGTCGGACCGATCGCCATCGCGACGCCGTTGCACGCAGCCCATATGCCAAGCGCGCGGCCGCGTTCGACCGGATCGCGCCATACCACGCGTACGATCGCGAGCGAGGCCGGCAGCAGCAGCGCCGCGCCGACGCCGGCGAGCGCCCGCGCGCCGATCAGCACGCCGACCGTCGGCGCGAATGCGCAGAGCAGCGACGCGACCGTGAACAGCGCGGTGCCCGCGATGAAGATCCGGCGGCGCCCGTAGAGATCGGCGAGCAATCCGCCGGTCAGCAGCAGCACCGCGTACGTGAGGTTGTAGCTGTCGACGACCCATTGCAGCGCGCCGACACCTGCGTGGAAATAGTCGCCGATCGCGCGCGTCGCGAGATTCACGACGGCGGTGTCGATCTGTGCGACGAGCACCGCGATACAGAGGGTCAGTAGCGTGAAGCCGGGATGCGTGGCGCGCGTCGGCGCGGGCGAAGAAGGATGTCCGTCGTTCGGCACGATGAAGCGCTCCGCGAACTGGAATGGATTCAGCATAGCGCGGTGCTCCTGACACCGTCGTGTCAGGAGCAGGGCACGGACGCGGCGCATCGCGCGCGCTGCGCAAGGTCGCACGCGACGCGTGTCGCGCTCGCGTACCGGCAACAGGATTTCGTCGGACAGACGCGGCATGCGAGCGCGGCCGATGCGCCCTTGCTTTCCCGGTGCCGTGCACTAGATTTCGAAGCGTGACACGTGTCACCGCGCGCGCGAGGTGGAGCCATGACGCCTTGGGAAATTCAGGGAACCGAATTGATCAACTGCAATTGCTCATACGGTTGCCCTTGTCAGTTCAACGCACCGCCGACGCACGGCGGCTGCGAAGCGATGGGTGCGATTTCGATCGACAGCGGCCACTACGGCGACGTGGTGCTCGACGGCGTGAAGATCGCGGTCGTGTTTCAGTGGCCGGGGCCGATTCACGAAGGCCACGGGCGCTGCCAGCCGATCGTCGATGCGCGCGCCGATCCCGCGCAGCGCGACGCGGTGCTGAAAATCATGACCGGTCAGGACACCGATCCCTTTGCGACGATGTTCGCGGTGTTCGCCTCGACGCTCGAGCATGCGTACGATCCGATCTTCACGACGATCGACTTCGACGTGGACGTCGACGAACGGCGCGGCCGCGTTCATGTCGAGGGCGTGTTCGACCTGACGGGCGAACCGATCCGCAACCCGGTCACCGGCGCCGCGCACCGCGTGCGGATCGATCTGCCGCACGGCTTCGAATACGAGCTGGCGGAAGTCGGCTCGGGCACCGGTCGCTCGCAAGGCAACATCGCGCTGACCCTCGACGGAACCTATGCGCAGTTCGCGCGACTGCACCTGAACAACCACGGATTGATCCGGCATCGCGTCGCGGCATGATCCCGGCAGACCCGCTGCTCGGACGCGAGCGCGCCGTCACGCTGCTTGCGATGGCGGCGGTGGCCGCGCTGTGCTGGTTTTACGTGTGGACGGGCGCGGGCACCGGCATGTCCGCGCTCGAAATGACGACGGTCGCGCTCTTTCCGCATCGGCTGCCGGACGATCCGGGCAGCATGGCGCCGTCGCTGCCGACCGTGATCCTGATGTGGTGGACGATGATGATCGCGATGATGACGCCCGGTGCGGCGCCGCTCGTGCTGCTGTACCGGCGCGTGCTGCGGCATCGCGGCGCGGATGCGCGGACATCGGCGCGCTTGTCCGCGTGTCTGCTGGCCGGCTATCTGGTTGCGTGGCTCGCGTTCTCCGTATTGGCCGCATGGCTTCAGCAGGGACTGCAGCCGGCCGGCCTCATCTCCGGCATGATGCTGTGGTCGAAAAGCGCCGTGCTCTCGGCGCTCGTGCTCGCACTCGCCGGCCTCTATCAGTTCTCGCCGCTCAAGCGCGCGTGTCTGCGCCAGTGCCGCTCCCCGGTCGGCTTTCTGACCGCGCACTGGCGGCCGGGGCTCGCCGGCAGCTTCGTGCTCGGCGTGCGGCACGGGCTCTATTGCGTCGGCTGCTGCTGGCTGCTGATGGCGCTGCTGTTCGTCGGCGGCGCGATGAACGTCGTCTGGATTGCCGCGCTGTCGCTGATCGTCGTCGTCGAGAAGGTCGCGCCGCGCGGCGAACGGTTCGGTCGTGCGCTCGGGATCGTGCTGATCGGATGGGCGATCGCGACGTTGCTGGTTTGAGCGCATCGTGCGGATGCGCGGGGAGACAGTCGATGAAGAGCGGATGCGTTGCGGCGGTCTCGATCGCGATCAGCGCCGCGGTGCCGGTGCCGGCCGCGGCCGACGACATGGCCGATATGAAGGGCGGCCAGCCGACGATGTCGGCGCAGGACGCCGCGCTGACGGATGCCGAAGTCACGCGGATCGATGCCGGCAGCGGGATGGTCACGTTGAAGCACGACGCGTTGCGCAACGTCGGAATGCCGCCGATGACGATGGCGTTCAAGGCGGCCGATCCCGCGATGCTCGGCGGCGTTCATGTCGGCGACCATGTGAAGGTGCGCGTGGAACGCGTGAACGGCACGCTGACGCTCGTGACGCTCGTGAATGTGCGTTGAGGCGATGGCCTGATCGTCGTCGACGCGATGCGGGGCCGCCCGCGCGCGCCACGACGCTACGTAACACCGCCAGCGTGTAGTCGTGAAACTGAAATTGCAGAGATTGTCGGTCACGCGCGAGCGCGTAGACGCATTCGCATACGTGACCGAGGTCGCGGCGATCGCCTGCGAGCCGCACATCGATGCATGCAGCAAATCAAAATCGACGAGATGACCGACTCGAGCCACGCCGCGCAGCGAAGCGTCCCTAAGCGCGCCCGGTCCGATCAGAACGTATAGGCGATCTTGCCGAACGCGGTGCGGCCGACCGTGTTGTAACCGTACGCCGTCATGTACTGCCGGTCGAACAGGTTCGACAGCAGCGCCGACACCGTCAGATGCGAATTGATCCGGTACGACGCACGCAGGCTTACGCTCAGATACGACGGCAGATACGTCGCGTTGGCCGGATCGTCGAACGTCGTGCCGCCGTACAGCAGCGATGCGCCGGTGCTCAGCGCATGCAGATGCAGTTCGTCCCACGAGTGATCGATGCTGACGCTCACGGTCTGACGCGGCCGGCGGTTCAGCCATGTCCGATTCGTCACGTCCTGCGGATTCAGGAAGCCGACCGCGACGCTGACGGGCGTCGAGCGGCCGAGCGTGCCCTTGTACGACAGATCGATGCCGCGAATATGCGCGCGGCCGATATTGATCGGCCCGAACGTGACGGGATCGTATGCGATCAGGTTGTGAACGCGCGTGTCGTAGAGCGCGGCCGTGAACGTACCGATTGCCGTGCTTGCGTCGACTGCCGCCTCGACCGAATTGCTGCGTTCCGGACTGAGCCGCGGATTGCCGTAGCCGGGGTAGTACAGATCGTTGAAGGTTGGCAGCCGGAACGCGTTGCCGTACGACACGCGCGCGGTGTAGACGGGCGTGATCGCCCATGCGAGCGCCGCGTTGCCGGTGTTGACCGCGCGGCCGGCGATGATCTCGTGACGGCCCGCCATGAACATCGTGACCTTGCCGAGCGTGATCGACTGATGCAGCGAGAACGCGGAGTCGTTGCGCGTCGGCACGCCGCCCGCCACGTCATTCGGCAGGAACGCCTGCTCGCGCGTGAAGTCGTACGCGAGCTTCGTCTCGCCGGACAGCGGCTGCCCGAGCAGCGTGAGCCCGCGCGTCTGATGCGTCAGCGACGTCGACGTGCTGATTCGCTGCGAATCGATCCGGTCGGTCGCGATGGTCCGATCGCCCGCATAGAAGAACTGCCGATCGTTCGCATAACCGAAGGACTGATCGAACTGCGTGTCGGGTGTGATGTCGACGTGGAGCGATACGCCGGTCGTCAGCTGATGATCGAGCTCGCGGTTCGCACCGCCGGCATTGTCGTACGACAGATCGGAGCGGTGATAGAGCGCGAACGTCGAGACCGACCAGTTGTCGCGCGCGTAGCCGAGCCGCGCGTCGACGTCCTGCGCATGGTACGGATTGCGGCCGTCCTCGTGACCGTATGCGAACGGCCGCGTCGCGTCGATGCCGGCCGTCGCGTAATCGTGCAGGCCGAGCGAGTAGGTGAGGCCGCCGAGCGCGGCCAGCGGTCCGGTCGACGGCACCGTGCCGGACGTACGCAGCTGCGTGTCGAACGTCTTGTTCGAGCCGCCGCCGAACGACACCGTCGTGCGGTTCGGCTGGTTCGACGCTCGGCGCGTGAACAACTGCACGACGCCGCCCATCGCGTTCGCGCCGAACGATGCGGCGGCCGGCCCGGAAATCACCTCGACGCGTTCGAATGCCTCGGTCGGCAGGTCGGACCACGGCGCGATGCCGGTGGTCGGCGAGCCGATCCGGATGCCGTCGACGAACACCGCGACCTGGTTCGCCGACGAGCCGCGGATGCTGACCGACGCGGTGGAGCCCGGCCCGCCGTTCTGCGAGACCGTGATGCCCGGCAGCGTCGCGAGCGCCTGCGTGATGCTCGGATCGCTCGGCGACAGGCGGTCGAGATCGTCGCGCGTGAGCACCTGCGTGCTCGCATAGCGGCGATCGAACGATTCGGGCAGATGGCGCGTGTCGGTAACGGTGATGGCCGGCAGCGCGGCGTCGTTCGACGGCTGCGCCGGCTGCTGCGCCGCGCCGTCGCCGGCGGCGTGCGCGAGCGGCGACAGGAACGCGGTGGCGGTGGTCGTGGCAAGGAGATGTCGGAGATTCATGAAGCGTGAGTCGTTATCGTGATGCGGGCGTGGCGGCGACGTGGGCGCAGGGCGCGCCGCCGTCGCGCGGCGGTGGCGTGGCCCGGCGAGGCCGGCTCGTGTCGCCGAACCGGCTGCATGCAGGCGCGCGAACGCGCGCGCACGGCAGCGTGCGTGCCGTGCGCGGGCAAACGGATGCGGAAGCGGTGGACATCTGACGGATCCTGAGGTCGGGCCGTCCTTGCAACGGGCGACCGCCGGCGGCGGCGCTTGCGCATCGGGACACCCCGCCCGTTGCGGCTGCTTGGACCTCGGTCGATGGCTGGTCTCCTGGCTCGCGGGTCGCCGCCCGGTGCCCGCCTTCCCGGTTTCCCAGTGGCGCGAAGGGCACGGACTCGCCGCTTACAGTTGCGGGGGCAGCCGCAGATTCCGGCGTGCGCCGTCACTGCGTTCCCATTTGATCCCGTCTCGCGGGAACCATCAGCGCGCAAGGGTAAGGGGCAGGGCTTTCGCGCGTCAATCTTTCATGCACGCACCGGCGCGAAAAAACCACGCGCCGCGGCTGGCATCGGGTCCGCATTTGCGACGCGCCGTGCCACCCGTTTGGTATGACGAATCGTCGCGGAACGCACTCGACGACAGGCGCAGCGCCGTTGCGCTGCCCTGCTGCGCGCCCGGATAATGACGCGGCGCGCGCGATGCGCGCAGGAGGATGCCCATGCAATTTCCGACAGGATCCGTGACCGCGCTCAGTTCGGCCGCCGCGACGATGTTTTCGATGGGCATGCTGTTCCTCGGCTACTGGGGGCTGCACGAGCAAACGCCGTGGCAGTTCGGCGACTACGTCGTGATCGCGCTTGCGCTGTCCGGCTTCGCCTGCCTCGGGAGCGTGCCGTTTTTCGCGACGTCGCCGATGAAGCGCGCGGACGACGAAACGCAGATCGCGGTCGCGCGGCGCGTGTTTCTCGGCGGCGCGATCGCGGTGTGGTGCAGCATCCTTGCGTCGTTGATCCTGTAGTGCGCGCCGGCTGCGCCGGCCGTCAGCGGCTCGCGCCGAACACGTGCGCCTGGATCTTGCCGTCCACCGGCCCCGCACCGAACCGCTCGGCAATCGTCTCCGTGCATGCGGTGGTCGCGTCTGCCAGCGTGTCGGGACCGATCGCCTCGAGTTCGTTGCGCAGCGGCGTGCCGTGGCAGTACGCGATCGCCGGCACGCCGGGCGTCGCTGCGCGGCTGTGCGCCGGCACCGTGTCGCAATAGAGCAGCGACGAGAAGCCTCCCGCGCGCACGTCGGCTTCGACCGTCGCGCGATCGTGGTAGCCGTGCGGCGTGCGCGCGAGAAACGTGGGCGGACGATCGGGGTAGCGCCGCGCGAGCGTCTGCGTGACGGTGTCGGCAAATTCGTTTTCGGCGATCCGGTCCCACACGTTGAACAGCAACGTGCCGCCCGGTTTCAATACGCGATGCGCTTCCGCGAACGCGCGCGGCTTGTCCGGGAAAAACATCGCACCGAACTGGCAGATCACGAGATCGAAGCTCGCGTCGCCGTACGGCAGCCGCTGCGCGTCGGCCTGTTGCCAGACGACCGGCCAGCACGTGCCGACTTCCGCCGCGCGATCGAGCATCGGCCGGTTCAGGTCGGTTGCGACGAGCGTCGTGCCGTCCGGCAGCGCGCGGGACAACGCCCGCGTCAGCGCGCCGGTGCCGGCCGCGAGCTCGAGCACGCGCGTCGGCGCAATGATCGCGGCGCGCCTCGCGAGATCGATCGCGTACGGCTCGAACAGCAGCGGCACGAGGAGCGTGTCGTAGAGCGCCGGGATCGAGCCGGCGAACAGCGTGTCCGCATCATGGGGTTGCATCGGTGCCGCCTTTGCGCGACATGCGCGCCGTTGGACGAGCCGGTTCTCTCAGCGTAGATTGCACGGTGGCGTGCGGCCACGCTCGTTTTCCTGCATGGTCGTGCTGCGCGCGTCGGTACGCGGGCGTATGCACGCGCAACGCGCGACGCGGGTCGGGCACGCATGATGCAGGTTCGCTTGCCGCAGGCTGCATCGCTTCTCGAACAGGGCGGGCGAACGGCCGATACTCGCGTTCGCCGTCTGTGCCATTACAGATGCGCCGCGCCGTGCGAGCGGCCGGACGGATCGCCGCCGCGATCGGGCGGCGTATTGTTCTGATCGATCTTCGCCAGGACGAAGCGCGGCGCGGGCAACGCGCGCGACGTGCAGGGCGCGGCGGCGCACGGTGCGGCGAGCGGTGCACCGGACGGCACGGCGGCCGGTTGAGCGAACGCCGACAGGGAAGCGGCCGCCAATGCGGCGGCGACGATCGCATGCGTGTTCATGGCAACTCCTTCACGACGGACTGCGGGGATCACCTCGTCAGTCTAGGTCGCGAAACTTAACGCGACGTGAAGGGTGCGTTGCCGCTTCGCTCAGTCTTGCGGCCGGCTGGCGAGCAATGCGCTGAACGCGTCGAGATCGACGTTGCCGCCGCTGATCACGATGCCGACGCGCTTGCCCTTCAGCTCGTCCTTCATGCGTCGCGCGCCTGCGAACGACAGACAACCGGTCGGCTCGACGACAATCTTCATACGCGACGCGAACAGGCGCATGCATTCGACGAGCTCGTCGTCGGTCGCGGTGAGGATGTCGTCGACGTCGCGGCGGATGATCGGAAACGTGATGTTGCCGAGATGCTGCGTCTGCGCGCCGTCGGCGATCGTGCGCGGCGTGTCGATGTGGACGATCGCGCCCGAGCGGAACGATTGCTGACCGTCGTTGCCGGCTTCGGGTTCGACGCCGTACAGCCGCGCGTTAGGCGACAGCGCGCGCGTGGCGAGCGCGGTGCCCGACAGCAGACCGCCGCCGCCGAGCGGCGTGAATACCGCGTCGAGCGGGCCGACTTCGTCGAACAGCTCGATGGCCGCGGTGCCCTGACCGGCGATCACGTCCGGATGATCGTACGGCGGAATCAGCGTGAGCCCGTCCCGTTCCGCGAGTTCACGGCCGATCTGCTCGCGATCCTCGGTGTAGCGGTCGTACGTGACGACGATGCCGCCGTAGCCGCGCGTCGCGGCGATCTTCGCGGCCGGCGCATCCTGCGGCATCACGATCGTCGCCGGAATCCCGAGCATGCGCGCGGACAGCGCGATCGCCTGCGCATGATTGCCCGACGAAAACGCAACGACGCCGCGACGGCGCTGCTCCGCATCGAAGCGCGACAGCGCGTTGAATGCGCCGCGGAACTTGAAAGCACCCATGCGCTGCAGGTTCTCGCACTTGAAGAACACCTGCGCGCCGAGCGCGTCGTCGACCGTGCGCGACGTCATCACGGGCGTGCGGTGCGCGTGGCCGGCGATTCTCGCCGCCGCGGCGGCAACGTCGTCGAAGCTGGGGAGGGGCAATTTGTTCATGAGTCGCTCGAGTGAAAGAGTCCGTCAACAGCCGGGCACGGCGGCATGCCGCGCCCGTGCATCATTTCGCATCGTTGTACACCGTCGCGCGCGACACGCCGAGATGCTGCGACACGATCTCCATCGCGCGCCGGATCTCGAGCAAACCGTCCGCCTTCAACGTCTGCATCAGTTCGCGGCGCTGCTCCGTCTTCAGCTCGCGTGGCGTGGCGGCAAGCCGCGTCGCGAACGCGTCGATCCGCTGACGGATCGCATCGGCGCCCGCCGGGTCGAGCGTGTCGGGCACCGCGTCGCCGTCGGTGCTGCAGAACTGCGCGAGCATGTGCTGAAAGCCGCGGAACAGCGTGACGTCCGCATTCAGGCACAGTGCGGCGACGTAGCGCCCGCTCGAGTCCTTGATACCGATCGAGGTGCTCTTCGCCGTGCGGCCGTCCGCGAAGCGGTTCGGGTAGTTTGCGAGCACCGGCGGGAAATCGTCGTCCGCGATGCGCGCGAGCCCGAGTTCGGTAGCCGGCTCGCCGACCGCGCGGCCCGACAGATTGTTGTGAATCGCGAGGATCGCCTGCTTCGGCGTGCGCAGATCATGCACGACGACTTCGGTGAACGGCGCGAACATCTGGCCGAGCCCTTCGGCGATGCGCTGCACCTGTTCGATCAGCGAGGCCTGCTCCGATTTCAACGACACCGCCGATGCGGCGGGCCGGCGGCTCGTGCGCTTCGCTTGCGCAACGGCGGACGTTCGCGCTTTCGGCTTCATCGACGCACTCCGCATGCGTGCGGCGAGATTGCGATGCGCGCGCCGGCGTGAAAGCGGATGCCGTTTCGGTTCGGCAGGCTACACCGAGAGTGCAAAGCAGGGCGATCGTGCATGTCGGTCCGGCAGGATGAAACGGGAGTCGCAACGCGCGGCCACAGGCGACCGATACGCGCGATTTTCCCTGTTTGACAGTTCGTCCAAGTATAGACGTTTTGTCACGGCATGCAAAATATCGCGCGGTGTGCAGCGATTCGTCCCGTCGATGTCGCTCGAAGTCGACGGCTACGCGCGGGCAACGCGATGACGCGGTCGAAGAGATGCGTGTTACTCCCGATTGTCTGTCGCGCCGCTTTGATCGGGTACGCGCGAGAGAGATGTTTGTGTACGCAACCTAATTCAGGGTTTGCCTGAGTAGCGAAAACACGGACACGCGCCACCCGTCGATGTCGCGCACGCGTCGCTGCGCGACAGGCCGAAATTGCCGCGTCCGCGAAACCCTTGTGCGGCGGACGTTCCGGCCGTTTCGTCCGACGTGCGGTGCGCAGCGAAGCAGTAAAAACGACCGGTACGCAACGCGCGTGCCGACGGTTCGTCAGATTTGTTTCTTGTTGCAACGCAACGCGCGGGCCAAATCGGCGATGGTATGCTGGCCGTCATGGAGTTGTTCGGCAGGTTGCATGCATGGCGAAACTCGCGTTCGCACCCTCTCAAGAGACTTCACTTTCTCTCGCACGCCTCGCGGCATCGACACGCGCTGAATCCGCGCGCTCCGACCTGCGCGTCGCCGCATCCTGCCCTCCGCACGCATTCCGCATCTCGCGGGCCTCGCCCGCATCCCCGATCCCCGCCCAATAAATCTGGAGACGTCATCATGTCGCACAACAATCTGGCCGAAGCGACACACGGCCCGCTGATCGCTCCCCCCGCTTTCGTCAAACACCGCAAACTGATCGACTGGGTCGCGCGCATCGCCGAACTGACGGAGCCCGAACGCGTCGTCTGGTGCGACGGCTCGCAGGCCGAATACGACGCGCTGTGTCAGGCGATGGTCGATCAGGGCACGCTCAAGCGCCTGAATCCGGCGAAGCGCCCGAACTCGTATCTCGCGCAGTCCGATCCGTCGGACGTCGCGCGCGTCGAAGACCGCACGTTCATCTGCGCCGCGTCGCGCGACGACGTCGGCCCGACCAACAACTGGATCGCGCCCGACGAAATGCGCGAAACGCTCGACGGGCTGTTCCGCGGCTCGATGCGCGGTCGCACACTGTATGTCGTGCCGTTCTCGATGGGCCCGCTCGGCTCGCCGATCGCGCATATCGGCGTCGAGCTGTCCGACAGTCCGTACGTCGCGGTGAACATGCGGATCATGACGCGCATGGGACGCGACGTATACGACGTGCTCGGCGAAGACGGCGAATTCGTGCCGTGCGTGCACAGCGTCGGTCATCCGCTCGAGCCTGGTCAGCAGGACGTGTCGTGGCCGTGCAATCCGGTCAAGTACATCGTGCATTTCCCCGAGACGCGCGAGATCTGGAGCTTCGGCTCCGGCTACGGCGGCAATGCGCTGCTCGGCAAGAAATGCTTCGCGCTGCGGATCGCATCGACGATGGGCCGCGATCAGGGCTGGCTCGCCGAACACATGCTGATCCTCGGCGTGACGTCTCCGGCCGGCAAGAAGTATCACGTCGCGGCCGCGTTCCCGTCCGCATGCGGCAAGACGAACTTCGCCATGCTGATTCCGCCGCAGGGCTTCGACGGCTGGAAGGTCACGACGATCGGCGACGATATCGCGTGGCTGAAGCCGGGCGCCGACGGCCGGCTCTACGCGATCAACCCGGAGGCCGGCTATTTCGGCGTCGCGCCCGGCACCGGCGAGAAGACGAATCCGAATGCGCTCGCGACGCTGAAGGAAAACGTGATCTTCACGAACGTCGCGCTGACCGAAGACGGCGACGTATGGTGGGAAGGGCTGACCGACACGCCGCCGGCGAAGCTGACCGACTGGCAAGGCAATACGTGGACGCCGGAAATCGGCAAGGAAACGGGCCGCAAGGCCGCGCATCCGAACTCGCGCTTCACCGCGCCGGCCGCGCAGTGCCCGTCGATCGACGCCGACTGGGAGAACCCGGCCGGCGTGCCGATCGACGCATTCATCTTCGGCGGACGCCGCTCGACCACGGTGCCGCTCGTGACCGAAGCGCGCGACTGGGTCGAAGGCGTGTACATGGCCGCGACGATGGGTTCCGAAACGACGGCTGCAGCCGCCGGCCAGCAGGGCGTCGTGCGGCGCGACCCGTTCGCGATGCTGCCGTTCTGCGGCTACAACATGAGCGACTACTTCGCGCACTGGCTGAAGCTCGGCAAGCAGCTGGAGCGCGCCGGCGCGACGCTGCCGAAGATCTATTGCGTGAACTGGTTCCGCAAGGACGCGGACGGCCGCTTCGTATGGCCGGGATTCGGCGAGAACATGCGCGTGCTGAAGTGGATGCTCGATCGTCTCGAAGGCGAGGGCGGCGGCAGCGAGCATGCGTTCGGCGTGTCGCCCGCGTATGACGATCTGCACTGGGACGGCCTCGACTTCACGCGCGAGCAGTTCGACGCGGTCACGTCGATGAACGCGGAAGAATGGCGCGAAGAGCTGAAGCTGCACGCGGCGCTGTTCGATACGCTGAAGCTGCGGCTGCCGGCTGAACTGACCGACACGATGAAGAAGATCGAGCAGCGTCTCGACGCCTGACAATCGGCATCGTCCGCGACGCCCCGCTGTCGGCACCGAACCGGCAGCGGGGCGTTTTTTTCAGCGACACGAAAGGCGACGCGATGCGACGGCGGATGCGACTGCCGCGGGACGCGGCGCACGATGTCCCGCGAGCCGCTTCGTCGATCGCACGCGCGGCACGACGACAGATGCTCAACCGAGATCGAGCGCGTTGGTCAGATCGCCGGGCGGCGTCGCGCCGCGTGCCGCGAATGCCTGGTTGCGCGCGACGATTCCGTCGAGCGGCGCGAGGCCGTGCACGCGGCTGATGAAGCGCAGGATCGAGTTCGTGTCGTACAGCGTGTGGTCGACGTAGCCCTTTTTCGCGAACGGCGCGATCACGAGCGCGGGAATCCGCGAGCCGGGGCCCCAGCGGTCGCCGACCGGCGGCGCGACGTGATCCCACCAGCCGCCGTTCTCGTCGTGTGTCATCACGATCACCGTGTTCTCCCACTGCGGCCCGCGCCGGATATGCTCGATCACGGTCGCGATGTGGCGGTCGCCCGACTCGACGTCCGCGTAGCCCGCATGCATGTTCAGGTTGCCTTGCGGCTTGTAGAACGCGACGGCGGGCAGGCGGCCCGCGTCGATGTCGGCGATGAAACGGTTCGTCGACGGATCGTCGCCGAGCCCTGCATCGCGCAAATGCCGGCGGCGCGCTTCGGTGCCGGGCGCGTAGTTCGCGAAGTAGTTGAAAGGCTGGTGGTGGTACTGGAAATCGGGCACGGTGCCCGTGTCGCGATGCTCGAGCGCGTACTGCCACGCGCCGCTATACCACGCCCAGTCGATCTGCTTCTCCGAGAGCCGGTCGCCGATCGTCGCGTAGACCTGCGGCGGCAGCACGCGATGGTCGTCCGGATCGGCGAACGCGGAGTTGCCGTTCGCGGGCGGCGGCACGTAGCTCGGCTGGTACGGCGGCGCCATCGTGTTCACGCCGTAACCGTCGGGCGTCAGCGGGCCGTCGCCGACGAACTTCGGCGGGCCGTCGAGCGCCGACGCCGGCGAATCGGCGGCCAGCTTCAGCCGCGTGCCGGCCGGATCGTCGCCGTCGAGCACCGACAGCAGCTTTGCCGCGTGCGGGTGCTTGTGCGCATCCGGGTAGCGCGGCGGCTGTGCGCCGATCAGGTACATATGGTTCAGCCAGGAGCCGCCGAATGCGGCCATGAAGAAGTTGTCGCACAGCGTGTATTGACGCGCGAGATTCCATAGGCGCAACGTGTCGGCCGAATTGCGGTAATGGCCCATCACGAGGCCGCCCGAGTCGGCCCATGCGGCGAACTGGTTGTTGCGGCCCGCCGCGATCTGCATCTGGTTCTGATAGAAGCGGTGCCACAGGTCGCGCGTGATCACGCCGTTCGGCAGCGGCTTGCGGTCCTTGTCCGTCAGCTGGAACGGCCCGTTCGGCAGCTTGTCGATGTCGCGCTCGCCGATCATGTAGCGCTTGCCGTTCACTTCCTGCGCCTGCGGCACGAGGCCGCCCCAGATCTTCGGCAGCACCGGCAGCGGCGTCTTGCCGTCGCGGTCGAGCTGCTGCGCCTGCTCGGGCGCCACCGCGCTCAACGGATAGCGCACGCCCGGGAAATCGCCGTACAGATTCGCGAAGCTGCGATTCTCCGCGTAGATCACGACGATGTGGCGCACATGGTGGCGCAGCGCTGCGTCGACGCGCAGGTCGGCCGCGGAACGCGGCGCGCCGCCGGGCGCGGTTTCGCAGCCGTTCAGCGCGAGGCCCGCGCCGAGTGCGGCGAGGCCGCCGAGCACACGGCGGCGGTCGGGATCGTCGGGAAGGTCGTCGGGGCGATCGGGGGTGTCGTTCACGTCGTGTGCTCCTCGCGGGTTGGGATGTCGCTCGATGCGCCGGCGTTCGGCCGACGCCGCGCGGTTGCGGCCGCCGCACCGGGCGGCCGTTGTCATGAAATTGTCATGAACGCGACTATAGCGCGACCGCGCCCGGCAGCGAAAGGCGCGCGCGGCGTGCTGCGGCCGCGCATGCGCGACGCGCGTGCGCGAACTAGACTGGAATCGACGGGCCGCGCGTCGCGACGGGCGGCCGGCGCGAATGCCGCGCGGCGGCGCAGGCCCGCGGCGACGCCGCGGCGTCATTGATGCGACGAAACGAAACGACGACGAAGCGCACGACGTGCGGCTTCGCCGCGCATGCCGATGCCATGGACAGGAAATTCGACTACCCGGGGCTGCTGATCGCGGCGGGTTTCTTCGTGCTGTTCGCCGCGCAATTGCTGACGCTGCGGCCGGCGGCGACGTCGATCGCATACAGCGATTTCCACCGGCTCGTCGATGCGCGGCTCGTCGACGATCTCGAGATCGGCTCCGCGTCGATCTCGGGCACGCTGCGCATGCCGAAGGCGGCCGCGATGCTGCCGGCGTCCGATGCCGATGCCGCGAAGACGGCCGGCGCGCCGTGGCGCTTCACGACCGAGCGCGTGCCCGACGAGCGGCTGATCGATACGCTGACGGCAGCCGGCATCCGCTACCGCGGCGCGCCGGATACGAGCTGGCTCGTCTCGCTCGCGTCGTGGCTGCTGCCGCTGGCCGCGTTCGCGTTCGTCTGGACGCTGATGCTGCGACGACGCGGCGGGCTGCAGGATTTCACGGGGATGGGCAAGAGCCGCGCGCGCGTCTACGTGCAGCAGGAAACCGGCATCACGTTTGACGACATTGCCGGCATCGACGAAGCGAAGGCCGAGCTGCAGCAGATCGTCGCGTTCCTGCGCAATCCCGAGCGCTATCAGCGGCTCGGCGGCAAGATTCCGAAGGGCGTGCTGGTCGTCGGCGCACCGGGCACGGGCAAGACGCTGCTCGCGCGTGCGGTCGCCGGCGAGGCCGCGGTGCCGTTCTTCTCGATCAGCGGCTCGGCGTTCGTCGAGATGTTCGTCGGCGTCGGCGCCGCGCGCGTGCGCGATTTGTTCGAGCAGGCGCAGCAGAAGGCGCCGTGCATCGTGTTCGTCGACGAGCTCGATGCGCTGGGCAAGGTGCGCGGCGTCGGCCCGATGTCCGGCAACGACGAGCGCGAGCAGACGCTCAATCAGCTGCTCGTCGAGATGGACGGCTTCCAGGCCAATTCCGGCGTGATCATCATGGCCGCGACCAACCGGCCCGAGATCCTCGACCCCGCGCTGCTGCGTCCGGGCCGCTTCGACCGGCACATCGCGATCGATCGCCCCGATCTGAACGGTCGCCGGCAGATTCTCGGCGTGCACGTGAAGCGCGTGAAGCTGGCCGCCGACGTCGATCTCGGCGAGCTTGCGTCGCGCACGCCGGGCTTCGTCGGCGCCGATCTCGCGAACGTCGTGAACGAAGCCGCGCTGCACGCGGCCGAGCTCGGGCGCGCGGCGATCGGCATGGACGACTTCGACGAGGCGATCGACCGCGCGATGACGGGCATGGAGCGCAAGAGCCGCGTGATGAACGAACAGGAGAAGACGACGATCGCCTATCACGAGGCCGGCCACGCGCTCGTCGCGCAGTGCCGCGCGCACTGCGATCCGGTGAAGAAGGTGTCGATCATTCCGCGCGGCGTCGCGGCGCTCGGCTACACGCAGCAGGTGCCGACCGAGGACCGCTACGTGCTGCGCAAGAGCGAACTGATGGATCGTCTCGACGTGCTGCTCGGCGGACGCGTCGCGGAAGAGCTCGCGTTCGGCGACGTGTCGACCGGCGCGCAGAACGATCTCGAACGCGCGACGGCGATGGCGCGCCACATGGTGATGCAGTACGGGATGAGCGAGCGGCTCGGGCTTGCGACGTTCGACGACGGCGACGGCCGCACCGGAAGCGCGAATGCCTGGCATCCGGGCGACGGCCGTTGCAGCGAACATACCGCGCGTCTGATCGACGACGAGGTGCGCACGCTCCTCGCCGATGCGCATGCGCGCGTCGCGGCGACGCTCGGCGAACGGCGCGACGCGCTCGAGCGCATCGCGCGCCGGCTGCTGCAGTGCGAGGTGGTCGAGCACGACGCGCTGCAGGCGCTGATCGACGGTCGCGCCGACCCGCCGGCCGGCGCCGGCGATGCGGGTGCCGCGACGCTCGGCCCGGCGCGCGCGCCGGAACGCGCGTCGGCAGTCGAGCGCGAGTTCGTCGCGTACGGGCCGCCGCGCGAGCCCGATCGCTGAAGAAGGTGTTCGCCTTCGAGGCGGCCGCCCGTCGCCGGTCGCCGCCGGCTGCGCGCGCGTCGCCGCATACGGTTCGCCCGTCGCGCAAGCGATGCCCGCGGCGCCGCGACGCACCGGTCTTCCTGTCCTTCCTTGCCTTAGACGGAGTCGCCATGAGCGAGGTGCACGTATCGATCGATGTCGCGCAGCGCGCGCGTTTCAGCTTCGAAGTGACGTTTGCCGGCACGACGCTGGCGCCGGTCGTGACCGACGAGCCGCCGCCGCTCGGCGAAGGCCGCGGACCGAACCCGGTCCGGCTGCTGGCGGCGTCCGTCGCGAGCTGTCTCGCGGCGAGCCTGCTGTTCGCGCTCGAGCGGCAGCGCGTCGATCCGCAGCCGGTCGGCGCACACGTCGACGTCGACATGGTTCAGGACGACGCGGGCGCCGTGCGCGTCGGCGCGATGGCGGTGCGCCTCTCGGTCGGCCGCACGTGGGCCGAACTCGCGACCTCGGCGCAGGCGCTCGAGCGCTTCGATGTGTATTGCGTGGTGACCGAAAGCGTGCGGGCCGGCATTCCGATCTCGATCGACGTGCGCGACGCGAACGGCGCGTTGCTGGTCAGCGAACAGACGGGGACTTAAAGCCGTGACGCCGCGATGCGGCGAGCGATTGGACGCAGACGAAGCGGGCCCGTCGACGCGCGACGCGCTACGTCGCATCCGCGACTTCGGCCGCTTCCGCGAGCGCTTCGAGAAAGCGCTTGCGCCACCACTGCACGTCGGTGCGCCGCAACGTCGCCATCAGCGCGGCATGACGCTGACGGCGCTCGTCGAGCGGCATCGCGAGCGCGCGCTGGATCGCCTGCGCGGTGCCTTGCGTGTCGTACGGATTCACGAGCAGCGCTTCCTTCAGCTGCTCGGCCGCACCGGCGAAGCGCGACAGCACGAGTACGCCGGGATCGGCTTCGTCCTGCGCGGCGAGGAATTCCTTCGCGACGAGATTCATCCCGTCGCGCAGCGGCGTCACGAGCGCGACGCGGCTCGCGCGATAGAGTCCCGGCAGCCGCTTGCGCGCGACCGTGCGATGGATGTAGCGCATCGGCATCCATTCGAGCTCGCCGTAGTCGCCGTTGATCGCGCCGCACAGACTGTCCATTTCGCGGCGCAGATCGTCGTATGCGCCGAGATCCTCGCGGCTCGGTGCCGCGATCTGGATCAGCGTCGCGCGATTGCGGTTCTCCGGATATTGTTCGAGCAATTGCCGAAACGCATGCACGCGCTGCGGCAGTCCCTTCGTGTAGTCGAGCCGGTCGACGCCGACGAGCAGT
Organism: Burkholderia multivorans ATCC BAA-247; assembly: GCF_000959525.1. NCBI lineage: Bacteria > Pseudomonadati > Pseudomonadota > Betaproteobacteria > Burkholderiales > Burkholderiaceae > Burkholderia > Burkholderia multivorans. Next base: position 1,411,140 of record NZ_CP009831.1, on the reverse strand, counting down.
TGTCGGCGCGAATACTCGTCGCGCATCCGCTCGAACATGTCGATGCCGTCGCGATCGTCGGCGAGCGCCGCGAATTCGTCGACGTTGATGCCGATCGGAAACGCGCCGGCCGACAGCGTGCGGCCGAAGGCGCGCAGCCGGCCGTCCGCGAGGCGCGCGGCGCCGGCTTCCGCTTCGACGTAATGCTCGAAGTGGAGCAGGTCGGCCTCGGTCTGGAAGCCGACGAGGTCGTACGCGAACAGCGAGCGCATCAGCCATTCGTGCTCCGGGATCGCAGCCATGATCGGCGGCGGCGGCACCGGGATGTGCAGGAAGAAGCCGATCGGATTCGTGCAGCCCATCGCGCGCAATTCGGCCGCGAGCGGAATCAGCTGATAGTCGTGAACCCACACGACGTCGTCGGGCCGCAGCAGCGTGCGCAGCCGACGCGCGAACAGCTGGTTCACGCGCCGGTAGCCGTCGGCGAAACGGCGGTCGAACTGCGCGAGATCGAGCCGGTAATGGAACACCGGCCACAGCACGTTGTTCGAGTAGCCGAGGTAGTACGCGTCGTAATCCTGCGGGTCGAGATCGATCGTCGCGAGCTGAATGCCGCCGACGTTCTGGATCTGCACGTCGTCGCCGTGTGCGGGCTGCGCGTCGGCGCTGCGTAGCTTGCCGCTCCAGCCGAACCAGACGCCGCCCGTTTCCTGCAGGCTGTCTTTCACGGCGACGGCGAGACCGCCGGCCGCGGCTTTACGGGGATCTGCAATGCGATTCGATACGACGACGAGACGGCTCACCAGCTCTCCTGACGGTTGTTGAGGGAAAGGTCGTGCGGCCGGGCGCGCAGCGGATGCCGCCAAGGTCGCGACGCGCGCGACGGGACCGCAGTACGATCGGACCGGAGCCAGGGGCACGCGGCTCGCAGCCCGAACGAGGAGTGCTTTTTTAGGATACTCGCCAATCGTCCGTTTTAAAAGTCTGCATCCATACGCGTACGCCGCGCCCATGCGGCGTGCGGCGTACGATGCAGGCGCGGGACCGGAATTTGCTCGCCGGCGTGCAGCGTTATGCAGCGGCCGTCTGCCAGCGAGACGCGGCGTGCGGCGGCGTGCTGCCGTCGCTCGCTTGCGCAGGCGCACCGGCCGGCATCCGGAACGCGGCGACCGTCTGCGACAGTTCGCGTCCCTGTGCGTCGAGCGACTTCGACGCAGCGGCCGCCTGTTCGACGAGGGCCGCGTTCTGCTGCGTCGTCTGATCCATCTGCGTGATCGTCAGGTTCACCTGTTCGATGCCGCGGCTCTGTTCGGCCGACGCCGCCGCGATCTCGCCCATGATGTCGGTCACGCGCGCGACCGCCTGCGTGACGTCGGCCATGGTCCTGCCGGCTTCGTCGGCGAGCGCCGAGCCGTCGCGGATCGTCTGTACCGACGCGCCGATCAGCGCCTTGATCTCCTTCGCCGCGGTGGACGACCGCTGCGCCAGGCTGCGCACTTCGCTCGCGACGACCGCGAAGCCGCGCCCCTGTTCGCCGGCACGCGCGGCTTCGACGGCCGCGTTCAGCGCAAGGATATTGGTCTGGAACGCGATGCCTTCGATGATGCCGGTGATGTCCGCGATCTTCGACGAGCTGTCGCCGATCTCCGTCATCGTGTCGACCACGCGGCCGACCACCGCGCTGCCGCGCTGCGCGACGTCGGACGCATTCGCGGCGAGCGCGCTCGCCTGCTGCGCGTTCTCCGCGTTGAGCCGTACCGTCGACGTGAATTCCTCCATCGTCGCGGCCGTCTCCTGCAGCGACGCCGCCTGCTCCTCGGTGCGCTGGCTCAGATCGAGGTTGCCGGCCGCGATCTCGCCGACGGCGTGCGCGATGCTATTGGACGAGTCGCGCACGCGGCCGACGATGTCGATCAGTCGTGCGTTCATCGTGCGGAGCGCATCGAGCAGGTCGCGCGTCTCGTCGTTGCCCGTTACGGCGATGCGACTGCCGAGATCGCCCTGCGCAACGGTGCGCGCGACGTCGACCGCGACCGCGATCGGCGCGGTGATCCGGCGCGTGATCCACAGGCCGCCGCCGATCGCGAGCAGCAGCGAGCCGATGCAGATGCCGGCGAGCAGGTTGCGTTCGCGCACGTAGCGATCGCCGAACGATTCCGCGATCGCATGTTCGCGTTCGCGCGTATAGGTTGCGTACGCATCGGTCGCCCGCACGAGCTGCGCGAGCAGCGGCCGGCAGCGATCGTCGATGTCGGCGGCCGCCTCGTCCTTCCTGCCGGCCTGCGCGAGCGACACGATGTTCAGCGCGACGGGCCCGTAGCTGCGCTCGATGCGCGCGATGGCGGCCACCAGTTCGCGCGCGCGATCGGTCGTATCGTGCGCATTCGCGATCAGCGCCTGCAGTTTCGCGATGCGATCCTGCACGTCCTTGTGCGCGCGCTGCACGTCGGCGAGTTCGAGTTCGACGTCGGACGGCTTCGTCACGAGCACGAGATTGCGCGCGGCGATCGCGCGCCGGTCGACGGCCTCGCGAATCTGCTCGGACAATTGCGCGCGTGCGCTGATGCCGTTCATGTAGCGGAAGAATTCGTCGTTGGCGTTGGACAGTGCATTGAGCGCCATCGCGGACACGATGACGACGATGGCGGCGAGCATGCCGAAGCCGCCGAGCAGCTTTGCCTGGATGGTTATTCTGGTGATTTTCACAATGGCCCTCTTGCGCGGATGGGGAAACGGAATTCGGCCGTAGCAGGCCGATGCCGCATTTAACGGGTATTCGCAGTCATTTCTTTACCCGTCGAAACCCTGATTTTTATTTCTATTAATTCAACCGCGATTCGGCAACGCCGTGCTGCAACGCCAATTCGTGCGCCGAGAGGCAATCACCGGCGATTCATTCGTTTCATATCCGGATAATGAAACCGGCTTCGTTGCATTTGGCAAAACCGGTATTCGTCATTGAACGATCGGCCGTTCCGATTCGCTCGATCGACGAATGACCGGTATTGCAGTGTCGATATGATGCGAATCGGAGCGGCGAGTGCAATCAGAACGTCGTGCGCAATCCGGCCATCACGCTGCGTCCGCCTTGCGGTGCGAAACCGCGCACCACCGAGGTCGCGTAGCGGATGTCCTGGTTCGTCAGGTTGTCGCCGCGCAGATACGCGAGCCAGTGCGTTGCGCCGACGCGGAACTTGTATGTCAGCATCACGCCGAGCGAGGTATAGCCGGCGGTCGGTTCATCGTCGGCGGGCACGCGATGCTGCGACCACGCGTGCGTGAGCTGCGCGCGTGCGCCGAAGGGGCCGTAGCCGTAGTCGGCCGCGAGCGTCGCGCGCAGCGGTGCGATGCGCGGCAGCGGCTCGCCGGTGTCGACGTTGCGCGCATGCGTATAGTCGGCCGTCAGCTCGAGGTCGACCGTGTGGCCGCTGTGTGCATAGACGCGATACTTGCCGTCCAGCTCGACGCCGTAGAACTCCGCGCGCACGCCGCGATAGACGGCCTCGGCGAGCGCGTCGTCGGTGCCGCGCGGCACCGGATCGCCGTCGCCGTCGACGATGCGGCCGGTCGCGTATTCGGCCAGATAGTTCGAAAAGCGGTTGTAGAACACGCCGACACTGCCGCGATTCGGTCCGCTCGCATAGCGCAGCGACAGGTCGGTCGACACGGCTTTTTCCTTCGACGCGTTCGGATTGCCGATCAGGAACTGCCCGGTCGCATCGTGCGGACCGTTCGAATAGAGCTCGTAGAACGTCGGCGCGCGTTCGGTGTAAGCGACGTTGGCGGCGATCGACCAGGTGGGTGTCAGCGAAAACAGCGCGCCGGCCGCCACGCTGCCTGCGTTGAACGTGCGCGATTGCGCGCCCGCGAATTTCTCGACGCCGGCCGGATCGGGATCGACGTTGACATGCTCGATGCGTCCGCCGAGGCTCAGCTTCAGCGCCGGATCGACCTGCCATTCCTCGAGGCCGAACAGCGCGACGCTGTTGGTGCGCGTCGACGGAACGAGCGTTTCGTCGCCGAGCGCGGAAAACGTGTTGCCGCCGAACTGTACGCCGATCGCGCCTTCGAGCGGCCCGATCTTGCGGTGCCGCGCCTCGAGGCGCGCCTCGTAGCCGCGATTGCGGAACGTCGTCGCGGTTTCGCCGTTGTCGACTTCCTTGTGGCGGTAATCGGTGTACGCGAAGTCGAATTTCAGCGTCGAAAACGGCCCGGGCAGATTGCGCGCCTCCGACGCGAAGGCGAGACGCTCCTGCCGCATGCGCAGCCGCACGTCGTCTTCGGCGACCGATCCGTAGTTCGATTCGTAGCCGCTGTACGACAGGCCCGCGAACCCGTCGGCCCACGTGTACGACGCGCCGACCGCGCCGCCGTGCACGCGGCCGTCGCTGTTCGGCACGCTGCCGACCGGCTGCGGCGTGTCGGGGCCGTCGAGCGCGCGTTGCGTATCGCTGCGCGCATAGCCGGGAATCCGCAGCTTGCCGGTTTCGCGATCGAATGCATCGACGTGGAACGCGAAGCGGCCGTTGCCGCCTTCGACCTGCGCGGCGCCCGCGCGCGTGGCGTTCGCGCCGCCGTAGCGGACGTCGAGCGCACCGGTCGGGCCATCGATCGCCTCGCGCGGGATCCGGTTGTCGATCGTGTTCACGACGCCGCCGATCGCGTTGCCGCCGTACAGCAGCGCCGCCGGGCCGCGCACGATCTCGACGCGCTCGATCGACAGCGGGTCTTCCGGCACGGCGTGGTCGTACGACAGCGACGACGCATCGTAGGCAGCCACGCCGTTCTGCAGCAGCCGGATCCGGTCGCCGTCCATGCCGCGCACGATCGGGCGGCCGACCATCGGCCCGTACGTGGTGGTCGATACGCCGGGCAGGCCGTTCAGCGTTTCGCCAAGCGAATCGGCCTGGCGGCGCAGCAGCGCATCGCCCGACAGCTGCGCGGTGGGCGCGATCAGCTCGGCGTCGCCGAGCGGATTCGCGGTGACGAAAATCGGCGCGAGCGGCGCGCCGTTCGAGGACGGCGACGTAGCGATTGCGGACGTGTCGGTTTGCGCATGGGCAAGGGCGGCGAGCGCCATCAGCGAAACGGGCGAGAGTGGGCGGAGCGGAAGACGTGGAAGACGTGGGAGGTCGCGCATGGTCGATGAGTCGGTTGAAGTCTGTCGGAATCGGATCGGGGGCAAGCCCGGCGCGCCGCGAATCGGTTTCATGTCGATACGATATATTGTTGCGTTTGCGGCGCGCAGCGACCCGCTGGAACATCGCTCGATTCGGCCGCCACGCCGGTCAGGCGGCATCGGACGATCGAGATCGTGAATGATACGTTATATCATTTCGGGCTCCAAGCCGACCGAACGGACAACGGCCGACGCCGCCGCGCGATGCACGGCGAGCAGATAGCGGAGGAGATGGGGAAGGCGGGGAAGGCGGGGAAGGCGGAGAACGCGGGCGGCGGCCGCGTCGGGAACCGAGCGGCCGCGCATGGTCGAATGCAGCACGGCCGCCGCGCGACGGCCTGCATCGCGGCGGCGGCGCGGCGCGTACGCCGGCTTACGGCGCGAAGAACACGTCGGTGCGGTTCGTCAAATTGCCCGAATTCGTCTGCACGAACAGCGGATGGAACGACGACGACGGCAGCACGTCGAGCCCCTGATAGTCGCCGATGAAGAACCCTTCCGCGTACGGCGCGAGCATCATGTCGAACGGCCCGCCGACACGGCGTTCGTCGACGAACGTCGCACCGCCGTCATGCGACACCTTGCGCCAGAAGCCGGTCGGCAGCGTCGTCGTGTTGCCGGCCTGCAGGTCGCGGAAATCGTAGTACGTGACCATCACGGTGCCCGCATTGTCGACGCGCACCGACGGGTTGAACGCCGGGCGCCCGGTCGGCGTGTTGACCTGCAGCGGCGCGCTCCAGGTCGCGCCGCCGTCTTTCGACGTCGACAGCGCGATCTCGTCGTACTGGCCGCCGTTGAAGCGGCTGTCCTGCCACACGACGTACAGCTGCCCCGACGCCGAGTCGATCGCCGGCTCGGGAATGATGTCGCCGGTCCGCACCGGCGCGCCGGTGTTCGGATCGGTGACGCCGACCGTCTGCAGTCGCGCGATCACCTGCGGCTTGCTCCACGTCGCGCCGTCGTCGGTCGACTTCACGAACGCGACCTTGCCGGCCGCCTTGCTGAACGGCGGCTGGATCAGGTCGAAGAAGTCGTACAGCGTGCCCGTCTTCGGACCGACGACGATCTGGTTGCCGATCGTCTGCTGCCGCGACGCGACGCTGACGATCACCTTCGCGGGGCTCCACGTGCGGCCGCCGTCGACCGTCTTCGAGAAGAGCGTCGGCCCGCGATACGCGGCCGTATGCAGGTTCGCGTACGGATTGCCGTTCGGCAGTTCGAGCCGGTCCCACACCGCATAGGCGGTGCCGGCCTTCACCGGATTCGCGGTGACCGATTCCTTGTCGTTGAAGAACTGCGTGGTCGGTTCGTCGTTCGCGATCAGCACGGCCGGGCTGCTCCAGGTCTGCCCGCCGTCCGTCGATACCGACGCGGCCACCGCGTTGCCGTTGTTCGACTGGTTGAACGAGATCGACACCGAGTACGCGGTGCCGTCCGGCCCGAACGACACCCACGGATCGGAGGCGCGCTCGTACTTGAGCCCGCCGGGCGCACACGCGCTGAACGGCTGCGGCGTGCGCGCCCACGTCGCGCCGCCGTCGAACGTGTAGCCCGCGACGAGCCCGTGCGCGCCGCCGTTCGACCAGCGGTCCTGCTGCCATACGCCGATCATGTTCAACGGATTGGCCGGATTAACCGAGAGCCAGGGTTCGACTTCGGCGTTCACGTAGTTGGTACCGGGGCCGCCGATCGTGCACGCCGCGAACGGACTCGGTCCCGATACGACGACCGGGTCCGCGTGCGCCGCGGCGGCGGCCGCGCAGGCAAGCGCGGCTGACAGACGGGTGACGAGCAAGTGAGGCACGGTGATGCGTCGCATGGACTGCTCCTCATTGACGTGCGGCTGCGACGGCGCGGCCCGACCGATCGACGACGCGACGCGCGTGCGCAGGCAACGGATGCCGCGCAGCGGATCGCCTCGTATCGTTCGGGGAAACCGTTTCAGCCATCGCAAGCCGCGTACGCTGGATACCGCCAGCGCGTCGGTCGAGACACCTTTTCGTTTTCTTTGCCATCGGCCCGGCGTGCGATACCGACCGCCGTCGAAGCCCGTGCAGACATCCGACGATTGCGTCGAAGTGGTTGCAATGTAGGCGATCCGCGCGCGGGGCGAGAGGCGATTTTTGTAACAGCGCGTGCGCCGGCAAGCGTTGCCGGATGCGGCGCGCATGCGCGCGCAAAACTTACCGCGGCGGCCGTCGAACACGCGATGAAATCGAATGAAGAACGCGAATCGGAATCGCTTCCGGTTGCGATGAAACGCGCGTGGCGCAGCGCGAAGGACGCGCGCATCGATGCATGCGCACGCATCGATGTGCGGTTCAGTACGACGGCAGTCCCGGCGGATTGGTTTCGGCACGCGCGATCGCTTCGCTTTGCAGCCCCCATCGCGCAAGCGCCTGTCCGTAGCGGCCGCTCGCGATCAGCGTGTTGGTCGCAAGCGTCAGCGCGGGCGCAAGCCCGCTGCCGCGACGCGTCGCGATCGCGACGTCCGCATTCGCCGGCCAGCCCGCATTGACGACGCCGACGCGCCGGATCTTGCCCGTGCGCGCGGCTTCGTAGGCGAGCGATGCGTTCGGATTCAGCTCGGCGTCCGCACGGCCCGACAGCAGCGCGACGCGCGCGGCCGCATCGTCGTCGAAGTACAGCAGCTCGGTCGCCTTCAGGCCGTGCGCGACGTTGCGCCGGCTCCATTCGAGCAGGATGTGCTCCTGGCTCGTGCCCGCGCCGGTGATGATGCGCAGCCCGGCGACGTCCTTCGGTTCGGCGATCGCGCGGATCGGGCTGTCGGTGCGCACATAGAAGCCGTGCAGCCCGAGCCGGTACGTCGTGAAGTCGTACTTCTCCTTGCGCTTTTCGGTCACGCCGACGTTCGAGATCACCGCATCGTATTTCCCCGACGTGAGGCCGAGCGGCCAGTCGGCCCACGCGATGGGCGCCAGCACCAGCGTGCGGCCGAGCGCGTCGGCGACGAGCTGCGCATAGTCGGGATCGGCGCCGACGACCGTACGCGCATCGGTCGCGTAGGTCGACACGGGCGGCGCATGCGGCGAAATCGCGACCGTGAATGCGCCGTCGCGCACCCATCGGTAGGTACTTGCCGCGCGGATCGCGGCGTCGTCGCGCGGCGCGCGCACGCGGCCGGGCTGGCGTGGATCGAGGTCCGCGGTCGCGGCCACCGCGTGCGCCGCGCGCCACGGCGCGCAGCCGGATGCCGCGGCCAGTGCGGCGGCGATGAACTGTCGTCGGTCGATCGTCATGTCGTCGGGTTCGATAGCGAATGGATCGCGCGCCGCAGGCGTTACAGCACGTGCGACAGGAACGCGCGCGTGCGCGGATGCGCGGGCGCGTCGAGCACGACCGCCGGCGGTCCCGCTTCGACGATGCGTCCGCGTTCCATGAACAGCACGTTGTCGGCGACTTCGCGCGCGAAGCCGATTTCGTGCGTGACGATCACGAGCGTCGTGCCGGAGCGCGCAAGTTCCTTGATCACGTCGAGCACTTCGTTGACGAGTTCCGGATCGAGCGCGGACGTCGGCTCGTCGAACAGCAGCACCTTCGGTCGCAGCGCGAGCGCCCGCGCGATCGCGACGCGTTGCTGCTGGCCGCCCGACAACTGGCGCGGATACGCGTCGGCCTTGTCGGCGAGGCCGACACGCGCGAGCAACGCGCGCGCGGTCCGTTCCGCCGCCTCGCGCGTCGCGGTGCCGAGCGCGAGCGGCGCTTCGATCAGATTCTCGAGCACCGTCAGATGCGGGAACAGGTTGAAGGTCTGGAACACCATCCCGACCCCGCTGCGACGCTTCAGCACGTCGCGCTCCTTCAGTTCGTGCAGCACGTCGCCGTCGCGGCGATAGCCGATCAGTTCGCCGTCGATGTCGATGATGCCGTCGTCGACGCGTTCGAGATGATTGATCGTGCGCAGCAGCGTCGACTTGCCCGAGCCGGACGGGCCGACGATCACGGTCACGCTGCCGCGCGGCGCGACGAACGACACGTCGTCGAGCACGCGCTGCGTGCCGAAGCGTTTCGATACGCGATGCACGGTCACTTCGCCGCCGACTTGCGGCACGACCGCGTCGTCGCGGGCGCCGGCGGCCGGCACGCTGCGGCGCGCGACGACGCGCCGCCACAGCGCGCCCGCGCGTGCGAGCACGAACGTCAGCGCCGACGGCGGCGGGTTGCGCAGCGCGCCGCGCGCGTAGTGGCGCTCGACCTGCACCTGGATCGCCGACAGCACGGTCAGGATGATCAGATACCAGACCGTCGCGACCATCAGCAGCGGAATCACTTCGAGATTGCGGCGATAGATGACCTGAACCGTGTAGAACAGCTCGGGCATCGCGAGCACGTACACCATCGACGTGCCTTTCGCGAGCACGATCAGATCGTTGAACGCGGTCGGCAGGATCGCACGCATCGCCTGCGGCAGCACGATGCGCGCGGTCTGCCGGCCGTGCGGCAGGCCGAGTGCGGCGGCCGCTTCGAGCTGCCCCTGATCGACCGAAAGAATGCCGCCGCGGATCACTTCCGCCGAAAACGCCGCGTGATTCAGCGTGAGACCGAGCACGGCCGCCGCGAACGGACTGATCAGGTCCGTCGTCGGCGCGTCGAACCATACGATGCCGGTGAACGGCACGCCGAGCCGCACGTGCTCGTACAGGTAGCCGAGGTTGTTCAGGATCAGCAGCAGCACGATCAGCGGGATCGAGCGGAACAGCCAGACGAACGCCCATGCGCTGGCCGATAGCAGCCGCGAGCGCGACAGCCGCGCAAAGGCGACCAATGCGCCGAGCGCGAACCCGAACACGGCGCCGAGCAGCGTCAGCACGAGCGTGCGTGCCAGGCCGGACAGCACGGGCGGCGACAGGAACCATTCGGCGAACACCGGCCAGCCCCATCGCGGGTTCGTCAGGATCGAGTGCAGCGCGAGCGCGATCAACGCGACCGCGAGCACGGTGCCCGCGAGGCTCGAGCGGTGGCGCGCGGGCACGATGCGCACGCGCGCGCCGGCGCCGGTGTCGCGCGGCGCGCTGGAAGGCAGCGGCGGCACGGCGCCGCCGAGATGGGTCGTATCGCTCATGTCGATGCAGGGTCCTCGAATGGGTCGTCGAATCGGTACGTCGGCTGCTCGGCACGCATGACGGCGCGCGACGCACGCGGCGTACTAGGCATGCGCTTCATCGGCCGGCGCGCGCGTCGCATCGGGCGGCGCGTAGCGGCTCGCCTTGCGCGGCAGGCCGAGGTGATCGCGCAGCGTGCTGCCGGGCAGCTCGCGCCGATAGCGGCCGCGCGCTTCGAGCGCCGGAATCACGAGTTCGACGAAATCGTCGACGCCTTGCGCCTGCACCGGAAAGCCGAGAATGAAACCGTCGGCCGCGCCCGCGTCGAACCAGCGGATCAGTTCGTCGGCGACGTGCTCGGCGGTGCCGATGAAGTTCGGGCGCGGCGTCGCGACGGCGAGCGCGGTTTCGCGCAGCGTCAGCCCGTGCCGTTTCGCGTCGGCCTTGATCCGGTCGGTCGTCGAACGGAAGCTGTTGCGGCCGATGTCGCCGAGCTCGGGGAACGGCGCGTCGAGCGCGTATTGCGTGAAGTCGTGGTGGTCGAAATAGCGGCCGAGATAGGCGAGCGCGTCGTCGATCGTCAACAGATCGCGGATCGCGCGGTATTTGTCTTCGGCTTCGGCGGCGGTGCGCCCGACGATCGGCCCGATACCGGGGAAGATCTTCACGTCGTCGGGCCGACGGCCGTGGTCGATCGCGCTCTGCTTCACGCGCCGCGAAAAGGCCGCGGTTTCGTCGAGCGACGGCGAATGCGTGAATACCGCGTCCGCGTACTTGCCGGCGAGCGCGATGCCGTCGTCGGACGAGCCGGCCTGAAAGATCACCGGCTGCCCCTGGCGCGAGCGCTGAATGTTCAGCGGTCCGGCGACCTGGAAGAAGCGGCCGCGATGATCGAGCGTATGCAGCTTCGTGCGATCGAAGAAGCGCCCGGTCTCACGATCGCGCACGAATGCGTCGTCGTCCCAGCTGTCCCACAGGCCCTGCACGACGCTCAGGAATTCGTCGGCGATCTCGTAGCGCAGCGCGTGATCGGGATGCGTCTTGCCGAAGTTCTTCGCGGTGCCTTCGAGCGGCGTCGTCACGACGTTCCAGCCGGCGCGGCCGCCGCTGATCGCGTCGAGCGACGCGAGCTGGCGCGCGACCGTGAACGGCTCGCTGTACGACGTCGAGATCGTGCCGGCAAGCCCGATCTTCGTCGTCGCGGCCGCGAGCGCGGACAGCAGCGTCAGCGGCTCGAAGCGATTCAGGAAGTGCGGGATCGACTTGTCGTTGATGTAGAGGCCGTCCGCGACGAACGCGAACGCGATCCCGGCCGCCTCGGCCTTGCGCGCGATGCCGATCGCGAAATCGACGTTGATGCTCGCATCCGGCGGGTTGCTCGGATGCCGCCATGCGTTCATGTGGCTGCCTGCGCCTTGCAGCATCAGGCCGAAGGGAATCGGGCGTGGAGTCGTCATGGGTGTGGCGTGTCGCGGTCGAGGGAAGGGGCGCCGTGCGTCGCGGCGCGTGCGATGTGCGCGGGCGTGGTCGTCTGCACGCCGCCGAGCCATTCGACCGACGCGAGTCGCGCCGCATGGTCGGCGGTCGGCGCATCGATCACGAACTCGTCGACGCCGAGCCGCCGGCTCAGCGCGTCGAGCGCGCGATGCACGCGCTCGGGCGTATCGGCGAGCACGGCGGGGCGCAGTTCGTCGATGCGGTAGTCGGACGCGCCGCTTTGCCGCGCGAATTCGGCGGCCGCCTGCGCGCTCGCGAGGTTGAAGCTCTGACCGCTCGCGAGCCGCAGCCGGAAGATCTTCAGCGACCCGGTCAGCCGCTCGGCCGCATCGCGCGTCTCGGCCGCGACCGCGTACAGCGCGACGAGCGGCTTCGTGCCGCCTGCGCTTCGGTAGGCCTCGAGCGAGCGTTCGAGGTTCGCCTCGTCGCCGTTGAAATGGCCGGCATAGCAGAAGTGCCAGCCGTGGCGTGCGGCGAGCGCGCCGCTGTCCGGCGATCCGCCGAGCAGGATGCGCTGCGGCGGCTGCGGCGGTTCGGGCAGCGCGATCGCGCCCGCGAGTGCGTGATCCTCGTCGACGCCCCAGCCGAGAAACGCGTCGAGCGCGGCGAGCTGGCCCGCGAAGTCGGGTTTCGCGGCCTTGTCGTGATACCACTGCAGCGCGCGCGTGGTCAGCGGCAGTCCGCCCGGCGCCTTGCCGATGCCGAGATCGACGCGGCCGGGTGCGAGGGCCGCGAGCAGCCGGAACGTCTCGGCGACCTTGAACGGACTGTAGTGCTGCAGCATCACGCCGCCCGAACCGACGCGGATGCGCGACGTCTGCGCGAGCAGGTGGGCGACGACGATCTCCGGTGCCGAGCTCGCGAAGCCCGGCGCGCCGTGATGCTCGGCGACCCAGAACCGCGCGTAGCCGAGCTGCTCGGCGCGCCGCGCGAGCGTCGTCGTGAAGCGCAGCGCGTCGGCGGCGCTGCCGCCGTCGGCGATCGGGCTTTTGTCGAGCAGCGAAAGCGAATAGGACATGGTGAACGACGTGCGTGAAAGGAGGCGGCGCTCAGCTCTTCGGCAGGCCGGGCGGATTCGTGCGCGACGTGTCGATCGCTTCGGACGCGAGGTTCCAGCGATCGAGGATCTGCGCGTAGCGGCCGTTCGCGATCAGCGTATTCAGTGCGGCCGTCAGCGGCTGCGCGAGCCCGCTGCCCTTGCGCGTCGCGATCGCGATGTCGGCCGTGCGCGGCCAGCCGCCGCTGATCGCACCGACGAGCCGCGTCTTGCCCTGCTGCGCGCTCTGATACGCGAGCACCGAATTCACGCTGAAGACCGCGTCCGCGCGACCGGACTGCACGGCGACGATCCGCATCGCGTGATCGTCGTAGTACTGCACCTGCACGGGCTTGAGCCCGTGCGCGACGTTGTCGCGATCCCACGCGAGCAGGATCTTTTCCTGATTGGTGCCGGCGTCGGTCACGATGCGCAGCCCGGCGACGTCCTTCGGTTCGCGGATCGCCCGGATCGCGCTGTCGTTGCGCACGTAGAAGCCGAGCTGATCCTTGCGGTACGTCGAGAAATCGAACTTCTGCTTGCGTTCCTCGGTGACGGTCACGTTCGCGATCACGGCGTCGACCTTGCCCGATTCGAGCGCGAGCGGCCAGTCGGCCCACGCGAGCGCGACGATCTTCAGCCGGCGTCCGAGCGTGTCGGCGACGAGCTGGCCGACGTCCGCATCGAAGCCGACGACCGTGCGCGCGTCCGTCGCATACGTACTGATCGGCGGCAGGCTCGGCGCGATGCCGATCGTCAGCGTGTCGGGTTCGGCGAACCGGAACGACGCGGGCACCGCGCGCTCGACCGCCGGATCGGCGACGCCGCGCGGACGGCCGCGCTGCTCGGGGCTCAGGTCGAACGTGGCGGCCGCGGCGGCGAAGGCCGTCAGGCCCACGAGCGCGGCGGCGAGGGTGACGATGGCGCGCGAAGCGCGGCGAACGCGGTATGGCATGAAGACGTCCTGTCGTTGTCGTGGAAAGCGGGGAATGCGATGCGCGCGTGGACCGCGGCCGACCGTCAGCGCGGCAGGGCCGCTTCGGGCGCGGGCGCCCACAGATCGGCGAGCGTCGACGTGCGCGCGGGATCGACGAGATCCTTGCCGAAGCGCAGATGGAAAAGCACTTCGGGATCGATCGATGCATCGAACAGACGCGCATAACCCGCGCGGTCGTACAGCGCCCACGCTTCGGGCTGACGAAAGCCGGTCGTCAGATACACGCGGCGATAGCCTTGCCGGCGCGCGCGCTGCTCGAGCGCGTCGACGATGCGGCGCGCGAGCCCTTGGCGGCGCTGGTCGGCGCGCGTCCAGATGCGTTTGAGTTCGGCCGTCTGTGCGTCGTAGCGCTTGAATGCGCCGCCGCCGATCGTCTCGCCGTTGCGCAGCAGCAGCACGAACGCGCCTTCGGGCGGCGCGAACAGCTCGGCCGGATAGCGTGCGAGTTCTTCGCGCGCGGACGCGCGGCTGTCGGGTCGGTACGCGTCGTAGCGCGTGGCGTATTCGTCGATCAGCGCGTCGATCAGCGGCTGGGCACGCGCGTCGAGCGGGGTCGTGTCGATGATGCGGTCGGTCGTGGCCATGGGCATCGCGAAAGGCGCGCGATGCGGACGCGGCAGGCACGCGGTCCGGCCATTTCGTTCGTTATCGCGACGCGGTTGTCGTGAGGGCGGCAGCCGCTGTGCGCGGTGCGATGCATTGGGCGGGCCGCCGCCGTTTCGGATACGTTAGCGGGGCGGCGCGCGAAGACGAACGAAGCAATTTCGATAAGGATTTCGCGGGAAGCGTCAGAAGGCTTGCAGCGAAAGCGGGGGGATGAGGCGCGAAAGTGCGCGTGCGCGGCGGATCATCGATGCACGCGCGCAGGCCGTTTATGCCGCACGCACTTCGTCGAGCAGATCGGGATGACGGTCGAGAATCTTCAGCAGCTTCACGAGCGCCAGCGGTGGATTGGTCTTGCCGGTCTCGTAGCGGGAAAACGCGTTGACGCCGCCGCCGAAAATCTCGGCCGCCTCGCGCTGATCGAGCTTCAGCTTCTTGCGTACCGTCGCAATGAACTTCGGATCGACGAGTGTCGCGTTCACCTGCCGGTTGAACGCCGACACCGCTTCGCCGAAACGGGTCGCCTCGTCGACGTCGAGCACCGACTCGCCGCACGCGGGGCAAAACTCGCCGGTGATGTGCGGGATCACGGTCGATTCGCCCTTGTAGGTGTACGGGATGTCGCGCGTGTCGCGGACCAGCGTGGCAGCACCGCATGCAGGACATTTCATTTTATCGCTCCTTGAAAGACACGATCAGCACATCGTCGACGACGGTCAGTTTCAGGTACACGTCGCCGCGCATCGTGCAAGGCCGGTAGACGTCCTGCCAGATCGTGTGGTCGGCGTAGGTCGTCATGCTCTTGTGGAATTCGAACGGTGTCAGCGCCCTCACCACGTCGATCGCTTCCGCTTCGGTGAAGCCCATCAGGCGGGCGCCGATGACGGCGCTTGCGGTCAGGCGGACCTTGCCGGCTTCGATCAGCGCCTTGACGCGGCAGCTTGCAGTGCGGCGTTCGCTTTTCCATAGGTATCCATGCGCGAGTGTAACCAAGTAGGTTAATTTGTCAAGTTGGTTAATGGCGCACGCGTGCCGTCCGCCATACAGGGCAGACAGCACGGGAAAAGGAGAGGTCCGGAACCGGCCCTATCGGCCGATGCTCGGCGGGTCGGTGGGTTCCGCGAGCTGAAACAGGCAGTCGCCGCGCTGCACTTGCGCGGGCACGCGCTTGCAGACGACTTCGCCGTCGCCTTTGAACCGATGCAGCACGGGCTCGCGCAGCGGCGTATCGGGGAAGTGGACCCAGGCGGCCGGCTGCCCGGCCGTCACGCGGTCGCCGAGTTCGACGAGCGGTTCGTAGAGCCCGCGTTCGTAGGCGTAGACGAAATGCCGGTCGCCGTCGACCCGCAAAAAGCGCGTGACGGTCGGTGGCGCATCCGGCACGAGCTTGCCGTGCAGCAGGCCGATATAGCCGAGATAGTGCAGCAGCCCGTGACGGCCGAGCCGGATCAGCGACGGATCCGCCATGCCGGCGCCGCCGAGTTCGGTGACGATCGAGATTGCGCCTTGCCGGCGCGCGGCCGACGCCGAATGCACGGGGTTCGGCCCATGCAGCAGCGCGTTCGGAAGCCCGAACGCGACGAGCAGCCCGTGGAGCTTCGCGGCCTCGTCCGCGTCGAGCGGATCGATCGCGAGCATGTTGCCGCCGCTATACAGCAGCGAGCTGCCGCCCGAATGCAGGTCGACGAGGTATTGCGCGCGCGACAGCAGCGCGTGCTCGATGTAATGCGCGATCATCTGCGTCGGCGTGCCGGCCGGATCGCCGGGAAAGCTGCGGTTCAGGTTGCCGTTGTCGAGCGGCGACACGCGCAGCCCCGCATCGGCGGCCGGAAAGTTCGCCATCGGCAGCAGGATCAGCTGGCCGCTAATCATGTCGGGCTCGATCTCGCGCATCAGCTGCGACACGATGATCTGCCCTTCATATTCGTCGCCGTGATTGCCGGCCATCACGAGCGCGACAGGGCCGTCGCCGTTGCGGATCGACGCGATCGGAATCGGCAGCCAGCCGTATGCCGAGCGATGCACGGAATGCGGAAGACGCAGATAGCCGGCCTGCTTGCCGGGCGCGTCGAGATCGATTTCGCAGTGGATGGGATTGCGGAACGGGGAGGAGGCGGTCATGGCAACGTCGTGCGATGGACGGGATCTGCCATCTTATCGGGAAACGGCCGCGGCGCGACGCGCGCGAGCCGCGTGTCGCGCGCGCGCGGACTTGCGTGCGCTACCGCCCCGACGTTTCAGCTTCGATACGACCTTCTTCCCACAGCGCCCAGAACCGGCTGCCCGCACGATACGGATTCGCGCGGCCGGCCGCGTAGTCGGCGACGCCTTGCCGATACGCGCCGTACAGCGTCAGCGGCGGATTGTCGACGCAGCAGGCTTCCCGAGCGGGCGTGCGGCGTCCGGACACGAGGCGGCGGATCAGCGATGCGCCGTCGATCACGTCGAGTTCGTCGATCGTTTCGCGGCGGCTCATCACTTCGACGGTATTCATGGCAGCACTCTCCGGCAGTCTGTTTCCCGTGATGAAGCAATAACGGTGCCAGAGAGAAATGCGGCGCACTGCGCCGATCGTGCAGCCTTCTGCACGTAACGTCGCGGCGTATCGCGGGCGATGTTACGGAACACGTCACGTGACATCGGCACGCGCCGCGCACGCGAAAAGCGTTTCGAAACTGAAACAGTCGCGCGCGGCGCGGTCAGTTTGCGGCGGCCGGCGCGACGGGCCGGCTGCCGCTCGAATAGAATCGATAGCGGCCCTTGCCGGCAGACTTCGCGTCGTAGAGCGCGCTGTCGGCCTGGCGGATCAGCTCGTCAGGCGTGCCGTGCCCGTCGTCGAGCGCGATGCCGATGCTGATGCCGAAGCGGACCGTCTCGCCGATCGACAGCGTGTACGGCGCCGAGATCTGCGCAATGAGCTGCGCGGCGACGCGCGAGCACGCGTCCATCGTCGTATCGTCGACGGCCACGACGAACTCGTCGCCGCCGATGCGCGCCGCGAGCGTGCCGTCGCGCAAGGTGCGGCCGAGCCGTTCGGCGACCTGCGTGAGCAGCTCGTCGCCGGCCTGATGGCCGAAGCGGTCGTTGATCGCCTTGAAGCCGTCGAGATCGAGATACATCACCGCGACCGCCGTGTCGGGCCGGCGCGGCCGCGACAGCATCCGTTCGAGCTCCGCATGCAGCTCGTGCCGGTTCGGCAGCCCCGTCAGCGCATCGTGCCGCGCGAGGTGGCGGATGTGCTGTTCGGTCAGACGCCGCGCGGTCACGTCCTCGACGATGATCACCGCGTTGCCGTCCGGCACGCGATGGCGCGTCAGTTCGAGCTGCCGGCCGCTCGCGAGCGTGATGTCGAACGGCGCCGCGTCGTGTGCGAGCCAGTCCGCGCAGCGGGCCGCGAGAACGGCCGCGTCCGGCTGCGCAGCGTCGGTGCCGAGCGCTGCGACGACGTCCGGCAGCGGCGTATCGAGCATGATGTCGCGCGGCGAACCGAACAGATGCGCGGTGCGCCGGTTCGCGACGATCACGCGGCTGTCGCCGTCGATCATGCAGAGGCCGTGCGGCATGTAGGTGAGCGCGGCGTCGAAGCGCGCGACGAGCTCCGCATTGCGCTGGCGGGCCGCGATCAGCGCGACGAGCACGCGGTAGTGGCGTTGCACGACGGTGCGCATCGCGGCCAGATAGATCGCGAGCGGCGGCACCAGCAGCCACGCACCCGGCCGCTCGGCGAGCAGCGCGCCGACGCCGATCGGCAGCACGCCGAGCGTGACCTGCGTCATCGCGAGGCGCGGCAGCGCCGAATTGCGCGACGCGATGCCGCCGAACACGCCGCCCGCGATCATCACCGCGAGCGTGCCGAGCTCGACGTCGGCCGCATCGACGCAGCCCATCGCGCCGAGGCCGAGCACGAAGCAGGCGAGCAGCGACACGGGCGCGTAGCGCATCGCCCAGTATTCGGCGCGATCGCGGCCGGCGTTGCGCTCGACCACGTAAGCGCGCGCGATCGCGAGCCGCGCGGCGAGCAGCCCGACGTCGAGGACGAGCCAGAGCGCACACCAGAGTTCATGCAGACGAAGCAGCGCAACGGCCGCGACGAAGCCGCTTGCGAGGCCGGACAGCGCCATCGGCCGCACGTCCTCGAACAACGTGACGAGCATCGACGGACGCAGCGCGTCCGTCACGCAGTGGTTGCCGGACGGGGGAGTGGCGAGAACGGAGTGCAGGAGACGTGCCCTGACTGCCATGGTTATCGACCTCGACACGATATCGCGATGGCTGGCGGATCCGTGCACGGGGCCGGGTGCCGGCAAGCCGGGATGCGCACGACATTACCATGAACGCGCGCCGCGCGGCGC
Organism: Burkholderia multivorans ATCC BAA-247; assembly: GCF_000959525.1. Lineage (NCBI taxonomy): Bacteria > Pseudomonadati > Pseudomonadota > Betaproteobacteria > Burkholderiales > Burkholderiaceae > Burkholderia > Burkholderia multivorans. The sequence continues at coordinate 1,392,434 of NZ_CP009831.1, read as the reverse complement.
ACCGGTGCTTGGCCGTTCGAACGGCTGCCGCACGCGAAGAAAAGACGCTTGCGGCGCCGCGCGCGCAGCGGCACGATCGTTGTCCACGGGACGATATGCGGCGCATGGCCGGCACGTCCGCACACGCTTGCGATCGATGCCGCGACCGCACGCCGCGCCGCGGCCGAATCTCGTTATAAGAAATTCAATAACTATTGCATGTGAAAAATACTATAGGCGATATCTCGTAAAAAATGCCAGAATGCGCGCCGCTCCGAACGCCGCGACATCCGATCGCCGTACGAGCCGCATCAGGAGGTTCCCCCCAATGAAAAACCACGGCCTGTCACGGCGGGGTTTTCTGAAAGCCAGCGTGCTGGCCGGCGTTGCAGTGTATGTCGCGCCGCTGGGCAGCCGCGCATTCGCGGCGCTCTTCGAAGAAAAACTCCTCACTCCGGTCAAATGGGATAGCGTCACCGGCATCCCCCGATTCCGCATCGACGGCATGGCGAAGGTCACGGGCTCGAAAGTGTTCGCCCGCGACGTGCGTGCCGCCGACATGCCGCACTGGCCGCAGCAGCAGTCGCATGCGCTGATCCTGCGCGTCACGCAGGCGGACCGCATCTACGAAGGATTCGACCTGTCGCGGCTCGGCGACGAACTGAAGCCGGACCGCGTCGTCACCGCCGACGATCTCGCGCGCGACGGCGTCGCATTCCCGGCGTTCTACGGCGAGGACATGCTGCTGCCCGCCGGCAAGACGCCTGCCTATCTCGGCCATGCGGTCGCGATCCTGATCTATCACGACTTCGCGCGCTTCCGCTTCGCGAAGAACGCGCTGAAGTTCCGCGACGACGTGATCCGCTACGGCGCCGTCACGGGGCCGCTCGAGCGCGATCCGTGGGGCACGTTCCGCTACGTGCGCGTGGGCGGCAAGACCGCGTACGACGACGATGTCTATTCGAGCCTGAAGGACGCGCCGATCTTCCCGAGCCAGATGCGCAAGCATCAACCGGTCTGGCCCGACGGCAAGGAACACGGCAAGCTCGACGAGCAGGGGATGTTCCATGCCGGGCAGATCGCGGCGGAGCTCGAGCATCCGTCCGCGGACTGGCTCGTGTTCGATCGCGAGTACAGCACGCAGTCGGTCGATACGGCCGCGCTCGAGCCGGACAACGCGAACTGCTGGTACGACGCCGCGACGCAGTCGCTGCATCTGGTGGTCGCAAGCCAGTCGCCGCTCGAGGTCGCGGAGAACGCGGCCGCGATGGTCGCGAAATGCCGCTTCCCGGTGAAGAAGCTGTTCGTGCATCCGTGCTACACGGTCGGCTACGGATCGAAGGATCACTGCAACGTGCCGTTCTACGGGCTCGTGTGCGCGCTCTATGCGGACGGCCGTCCGGTGCGTTTCGCGAACGACCGCTACGAGCAGTTCCAGACGTCGCTTAAGCGTCACGCGTTCCGCATGCATTACCGGATCGCGGTCGACCGCAATACCGGCTTGCTGCAGTCGTTCAAGGGCGACTTCGAAGCGAACGGCGGCGGGCGCTCGAACTTCTCGCCTTCGGTCGCGATGGTCGGCGCGACGGCCGCGCAGTCGATCTACTACTTCCCGAAAAGCGATCTCGCGGCGGTCGCGATCGCGTCGCGCGCGATCGACGCCGGGTCCGCGCGCGGCTACGGCACGCTGCAAAGCATGGCCGCGACCGAAATGGCAATCGACGAGATCGCCGCGCAGCTGAACCTCGATCCGATTGATTTCCGTCTGCGCAACGCGCTGCGCTCCGGCATGAAGAACACACAGGGCGCGATTCCGGCCGGCGCGTTGCGCGTCGACGAAGTGCTCGAGCGCGCGAAGCAGCACCCGCTGTGGACGCGGCGCGCCGCGCGCAAGGCCGAATTCGAGGCCGCGAATCCCGGCAAGCGCTACGGCGTCGGCTTCGCCTGCGTGCAGAAGGACTTCGGCACCGGCGCCGAAGCATCGTTCGCGAAGGTCGAGTTCGACGAGAACGGCAAGGTCACGCTGCATCACACGGCCGCCGAGATCGGCACCGGGATGTCGACGTCGCAGGCGGTCGCGGTCGCGAAATGGCTCGGCCGCCCGGCGACCGACGTGCGCGTCGCCGTGACGGAATGGCCCGATCTGCCGGTCGAGACGAGCGGCGACCCGTACACGATGTCGCAGGCCGACCAGGATCGCCTGAGCGCGAATCCGCGCTGGTCGCCGAGCTATGCGTCGCCGTCGAGCGCGACGAACTCGGCGTTCTACTTCACGCACAGCACGCGCGAAGCCGCGCGCGCCGTATTCCGCTACGGCCTGTGGCCGGCCGCGATGTCGATCTGGTCGCGCGGCCTCGGCGGCGGTCAGGCCGCGCCGTACACGGTACGCATCGAAGACGCGCGCTGGGTCGACGGCAAGCTGACCGCCGACGGGCTCGAGCCGCTCAGCTTCGAACAGCTTGCGAAGCAGGCGCATGCGCTCGGCCTGCCGACGGGCGCCGTCGTGCACGTGTTCAACCGCTGGCAATGGACCGACGCCGACTTCGAAATCGGCGGCACGGTCGAGCGTTTGCCGATCGACGGGCTGTCGCTGCGCATCGGTGCGCCGAAGACGGGCGACGAGCACGGACCGGTACCGGGCACCGCCGTGCCGGCCGGCGCGACCGCGGTGCGCGGCACGCTGCCGCCGACCGCGAACGGCTATCGCGTGCTCGACCGCAAGCGCGTGTTCATTCCGCCGATGAGCCGCAACAACGCGGCCGTCACGTACTACACGGCGGTCGGTACGCTCGTCGAGCTGGCCGTGCACGAAGCGACCGGCAAGGTCGAGTTGCTCACGCATCACTCGATCATGGAATGCGGCAACCAGATTTCGCCGCAGCTCGTATCGGGCCAGTTGCAGGGCGGCCTCGCGATGGGTATCGGCCACGCGCTGCACGAATATCTGCCGCTCTACGAGGACGGCCCCGGCAACGGCACGTGGAACTTCAACCGCTATCAGCTGCCGCGCGCGACCGACGTCGCCGTATGGACGCAGACGGGCGACGTGCTGCCGCCGCTGTCGGAGACCGATCCGCCGAAGGGCGTCGCCGAAGTCGTGATGATTCCCGTCGTCGGCGCGATCGTGAACGGCATCGCACACGCGATCGGCCATCGTTTCACCGATCTGCCGGTGACCCCGCAAAAGATTCAGGAGGTGCTCGCATGACGACCGCCCAAACCGCCGCGTCGGGCGCGAGCGCCGCCGCGGCAGCGACCGGCGCGTCCGCGCCGAACGCGGCTTCGGCCGCACCCGCTGCGGCCGCCGTCGAGCGTCCGCTGGTCCGCTTCCAGCAGAAGCCGCTGTCGGTCAACATCAACGGCAAGGCCGTCGGCCCGATGCAGGTGCCGGAAGGGCTGATGATGATCGAGTTCCTGCACGAGTATGCGGGGCTCACGGGCTCGCGGCTCGGCTGCGGGCAGGGGATCTGCCACGCGTGCGTGGTGATTCTCGACAAGCCGGACGGCACGAGCGAGGAAGTGCGCACCTGCATCACCGGCGCGCATTTCTTCCACGGGCGCGCGATCCGCACGGTCGAAGGCCATGCGAAGCGCAACGAAGCCGGCGAAGTGGTCGAGCTGTCGCCGATCCAGCAGAAGTTCCTCGAGCACTTCAGCTTCCAGTGCGGCTACTGCACGCCCGGCTTCGTGAACGCGGCGACGGTGCTGATCGAGCGGCTGAAGCGCGAGCCGGTCGCGAAGGCCGACGTCGAGCGCACGATCACCGAGGCGCTGAACGCGCATCTGTGCCGCTGCACGGGCTACGTCCGCTACTACGAAGCCGTGAAGGACGTCGTGATGACGACGCCGGGACTCGTGAAGGACGCCGCATGAAACGTACACTCGCTCATCGTATCGCGCGCTTCGCCGGCTTGCCTGCGCTCGCCGCGGCGTGCGCACTGACGCTCGCCGCGTGCGGCGGCGACGCTCCGGCGTCGACGGCCGGCTCCGGCGCACCGGGCGCGGACCAGATCGCGCGCGGCCGCTATCTGGTGAAGGCGGCCGACTGCGCCGCATGTCATACCGCGAAGGACGGCGCGCCGTTCGCGGGCGGCGCGAAGCTCGATTCGCCGTACGGCACGTTCTACGGATCGAACATCACGCCCGACAAGGATCACGGGACCGGCCGCTGGAGCGCGGACGACTTCTATGCGGCGCTGCACGACGGCAAGGCGCCCGGCAAGCGGCTCTATCCGTCGATGCCGTACACGTCGTACCGGCAGCTCACGCGCGCGGACACCGACGCGATGTACGCGTACCTGATGACGATCAGGCCGGTCGCGCAGGCCAACCGTGAGCACGAGCTGAAGTTCCCGTACAACCTGCGGTTCGGGATGGCGTTGTGGGACCTTGCGTTCCTGAAGGACAGCCTGCCGGACGCATCGACGGGCCAGTCCGCCGACTGGCAGCGCGGCCGCTATCTGGCCGGCGCGCTCGGCCACTGCGCGGAGTGCCACACGCCGCGCGCGTTCACGGGCCAGCTCGACGGCGCGAAGCCGTTCGCGGGCGCTGCGCTCGGCCGCGTCGCCGCGCCGGACATCACGCCGGCCGGCCTCGCAGCGCGCGGCTGGACCGGTGCCGACCTGCAGACCTTCTTCGGCGTCGGGATCGCGCCGCAAGGCTCGGCGTTCGGCGAGATGTATCCGGTCGTGCACCTGAGCACGCAATACCTGACGAAGGACGACCTGCGCGCGCTGTCGGTCTATCTGCTCGGCGACACGCCGCCCGCGCCGCAGCCCGTGAAGCCGGTATCGGCCGATGCGGCCCAGCTCGCGGCCGGCCGTTCCGTCTATGTCGCCGTGTGCGCGGGCTGTCACGGGCTGAGCGGCGAGGGCAAGCCGCACGTCGCGGTGCCGATGGCCGGCAACTCGACCGTGCGTCAGCACGATCCGCGCAACCTGCTCGTCGCGGTGCTCGACGGCATCGACGAACAGAAGTTCGCCGGCGTCGAGAACATGCAGGCGATGCCGGGCTTCGCCGGCACGCTCGGCGACGAGGAAGTCGCACAGCTCGCGAACTATCTGCGCGCGACATGGGGCGGCCAGCCGGCCAGCGTCACGCCGGCCGACGTCAAGGCGATGCGCTGAACCGTGCGGCGATGCAGCGTGCGGGCAGGCCGGTTGCCGGCCGCCGCGCGCTGTGCGCCCGACATCTCGACGGCGATGCGTCAGTAACCGCCGCCGCCACCTCCACCGCCGTTGCCTCCGGAGCCGCCGTAGCGGCTCATGCCGGGCCCCTGCGCGGGGCCGCCGCCCGACGACGTACAGCCCGCCGACAGCACGAGCGCGAGCGCCGCGATCAGCGCCGCGGCCAACGTTGCCGATTTCATGTCGATCTCCTTTCGGTGCGCAGTCCGCCGGACGACGCCGGTTCGTGCGAACCGGGCGTCTGGACGATCACAGAACGACTTGGCGCCGGCCGTTATTCCATTGTTTTTGCATATCGCGCCGCGGCACGCGCACGGCGTCATGCATCGCGCGGTGCGTCCTCGCGACCGTTGCGCAACCTCGCAACGTGGTCGCCGCAGGACGATATCTGCATCGGAAGTGGAGCTCGATCTGCCGTTGGCGTAGGCGACGCGTTGCGACGCGGCGGCTCGGGAGGGCCGCCACGCTGGCGCGAACGCGGCGGCAGACACGGCGCGATCAACGATAGACGAGATCCGCGCGGCGGTTTTGCGCCCACGCGGCTTCGTCGTGACCGAGCGCGACCGGCTTTTCCTTGCCGAGGCTCACGGCTTCGAGCTGCGACGCCGGCACGCCGAGCGTTTCGAGCGCGCTCATCACGGCCTGCGAGCGGCGCTGGCCGAGCGCGAGGTTGTATTCGGACGTGCCGCGCTCGTCGGTGTTGCCCTGGATCAGCACGTGACGCGACGGGTGACTGCGCAGGTAGTTCGCATGGGCCTGCAGCAGCGACTGGTCCTCGGGCTTCACCGTGTAGCTGTCGAAGTCGAAATACACGCTGCGCTTGGCGAGCGGGCTGTTCGGATTGTCGAGATCGTCGGCCGTCACGGTCGTGACGGCCTCGCTCGACGGCGTCGGCGCCATCCCGGTGTTCTCGGGCGTCTTCGCGGCCTGATGACAGCCGCCGAGCAGCGCGAGCGCTGCAATGACCGCAAACCGATTCGTTTTGCTCATCCTTTTTCTCCTGCGGTTGACTGCGTTGACAGCGGGCGCGCGAGACCCACGCGACATGCTTTCGCAAGCCGGCGGCACACGATCTGAAAGACTGTGACGATCGGCGTGCCAGATCGCGATGCTGCTGCAATCAGATTAGGAAAAATGTCACAGCGTGACCAGTTTCTCCGTCATTGACCGAGACGATGGACGAGAAAGGATGCGCACGCAGGCATCGTACGTTGCCGCACGCGCTCGGGAACGAACGTTGCATGACGAGGCCCGGCGCGTGCGCGGCGCGCTTCAGAACTTGTGCCGCAGCCCGAGCGCGACGACGACTTGATTGCCGTTCGCCGACGGCGTCAGCGTCCAGACGGTCGCGTTGAACGCCGGATTGCCGTTGCCGCCGCTCACGCGCTGATATACGCCTTCGAGATAGACGTCGGTGCGCTTCGAGAACGCGTAGTCGGCCTGCGCGACGAGCTGGTTCCACTTCGGGCGAGTCTGGCCCGCGCGCGTATCGAAGCGGCCCATCGTGTAGGTGTAAGCAGCCGATACGCTGAAGGCGGCGGTCGCGAAGTAGCGCGCATCGACCGAGAAGTTGTCGAACACGAGCGATTCGCCTTTCAGCGGCGCGATGCCGCTGCCTTGCAGCACACCGGTCACGCCGTCCGTGGCCGAATGCGACCACGCGGCGCCGACCGAGTGCGGGCCGAACGCATAGCGCGCGGCGAGCGCCCAGATCTGCTGGTTGCCGCCCGTGATCGTCGCCGAGCCGTCGACCGTGCTGAGCGCGCCGTCCGGATTCGGCGCATGGCGGTCGCGGCTGATCTTCAGATAGCCGGCGCCGAGCTTCAGTGGGCCGTTCGCATACGACAGCCCCGCGCTCCACGCGGCATTGTTCGAAAACGCGCCGGCCGTATTCGAGAATCCGTACATCGCGCCGAACGTGAGCCCGCGATAGGTCGGGCTCGTGTACTTGACCGCGTGGTTGATCCGTAGGTTGCGATTCGAGTCGTCGTTGTCGTACGGATGGACGGCGAGATTGCCGCCCCAGCCGGGCCCCGACGCGCCGAGCGGCGTCACGAAGTCGAGAATCAGGTCGTACTGGCGGCCGAACGTCAGCGTGCCGGCCGTGTTCGAGCGCACGCCGATCCATGCCTGCCGGCCGAACAGGTCGACGCCTTTCTGCGACAACGCGCCGGTCGTGCCCGAGAAGCCGTTCTCGAGCGTGAAGATGGCCGAGAGACCTCCGCCGAGATCCTCGCGGCCACGCAGTCCCCAGCGCGCCGCATTCAATGCGCCGCTCGTCATCGCGACGCTGCCGCTGCCGGGCGAGCCCGCGCCATGCGTGCGCTGGTTGTTCGCATAGGTGATCGACGTGTCGATCAGCCCGTACAACCCGACGCTGCTCTGTGCCTGTGCGGCGGTCGGTGCGATGGCCGCCGTGCAGGCGGCGACGAGCGCGCCGGCGATCCCGTTGGTCCGGCGCGCGCGACGCGTCGATGAGGTCGTGCGGCCACGCGTGCGCGCGCGCGGGGTGGTCTGATTGGAATGCATTGTGTGTTCTTGTCGTTGGCCCGGCGCGAAGCCGGCAGGCGCGTCGGCGGCAGACCGACGGATCGAGCGCGCATTATTGAAGATCGCCCGACGCGCGATTAAGCGGCTGCACAGGAAAGGTCTTCTGCACGATCTCGCACAATCGTGTGCGGCGCGCATGCGTCGCTGGATGCCGTGTGCGACATCCGGCGCAGAAAGGGAAGGGGGCGGAGGGCGTGCGCTGCCCTCAGGTCGATGGCCGGACGCGGCGCGCCGCGCGAACGATCGCGGCCTGCGACGGCGCGCGGATTACGCGGCCGTACCGCGCGCGGCGATTACGCGCGCACGGCGACGCGATAGCGCGTCGTCTGCCGATACGTATCGCCGGGCCGTACGATCGTGGCGTCGGCGAGCTCCGCCATGTTGATCTGATTCGGAAAGCAGCCGGCCTCGACGCACAGTGCCGCATGCCGCACGCAGGTCGTGCCGCCGCTGACGCGCAGGCCGTCGAGATAGTTGCCGGTATAGAGCTGCAGCCCGCATTGATCGGTCGACACGGTCAGCTCGCGGCCGCTTTCCGGATCGTAGATGCTCGCCACCGGCCGCACGCCGTGCAGGTCGTCGCGCAGCACGTAGCAGTGGTCGAAGCCGCGGCCGCGCGCAAGCTGCGCGTGCGGCCAATCGAGGCGCGCACCGAGCGGCGCGCTTTGCCGGAAATCGAACGCGGTGCCCGTCACGTCGGCGCGGCCGGTCGGAATCAGCGCGTCGTCGACTTCGAGAAACGCGTCCGCATCGATCCTCAGCACGTGGCCGCGCACGTCGCTGCCCGCGCGGCCGCTCAGATTGAAGTAGCTGTGATTCGTCAGGTTCAGCGGCGTCGGTGCGTCGCTCGTGCCCGTGTAGTCGATCGTCAGCGTGCCGTCGTCGTCGAGCGTATAGCGCACTTGTACGCTGACGTTGCCGGGAAACCCCGCATCGCCTTCGGGCGAATCGAGCCGCAGCGTAAGGCCGCCGCGATCGTCGATCACGTCCCAACGTTCGCGATGAAAACCGCTTGCGCCGCCGTGCAGCAGATTGCCGTTCTCGTTGCGATCGAGCGGGTAGTCGATGCCGTCGAGCGTGAAGCGCGCGCCGGCGATCCGGTTCGCCCAGCGGCCGACCGTCGCGCCGAGATACGCGCCGGACGCGAGATAGTCGGCCGGCGTGTCGTGCGCGAGCACGATGTCGGCGAAGCGGCCGGTGCGGTCGGGCGCGAGCCACGACACGACGGTCGCGCCGAGGTCGCTGACGACGACGCGCATCCCGTGCGCATTGCGCAGCGTATAGCGCCGCACCGGATCGCCGCCGGGCAGCGACCCCCACGGCTCGGACGGAATGCGGGCGACGTCGGACGCGGTACGGGAAGAATCGGTATCGAAGGTCATGAGTAGTCGGTCGTCGACGATGAGCGTCAGTGCGCGGACACCGCGCGTTCCTGGTATTCGCGCGGCGTGCAGCCGAGTTCGCGCCGGAACACCGCATACATGTACTGCAGCGACGTGAATCCGCAGCGGATCGCGACCTCGGCGCTCGATGCATTGCGGCTCGCGAGCAGCGCCTGCGCGGCCTCGAGCTTGTGACGCAGGATTTCCTGATGAACGGTGCGCTGCAGTTCGCGCCGGAAGTGTTCTTCGAGCAGCGAGCGCGACACGCCGACATAGTCGGCGACCTGCTCGGTCTTGATGCCCTGGCACGCGTACTGGCGGATGAAGTGCCGCGCCCGCATCACGTGCGGACTCGCGACCGGCTGATGGCGCGTCGATTCGAGCACGTTGATGCCGACCGGCGGCACGAGGATGCGCTGCCCCGGAAAGCGTGCGCCGCGCAGCATCCGGTGCAGCAGGTGCGCGGCCGTGCGGCCCATCTCCTCGGTGCCCTGGATCACCGACGACAGCGGAATGCGCGTCAGCGTGCGCGTGAGCGGATCGTTGTCGATCCCGATGATCGCGACCTGCTCGGGCACCGCGATGCCGGCGATCAGGCACGCCTGCAGCAGATGCCGCGCACGCGCGTCGGTCACCGCGATCACGCCGACCGGCTTAGGCAGCGCGTTCAGCCAGTCGATCAGCTGCTCGATCGCATGGTTCCAGCCGGACGCCGTCGTCGGCAGCCCGCGGTAGATCGGCGCGTCGAGGCCGTCCGCGCGCGCGAGCCGGTCGAACGCCAGCTCGCGCTGCTGCGCCCAGCGGTTTTCCTGCGCGGCCGGCAGGCTGTACATCGCGAAATGCGGCAGCCCCGCGCCGATCAGATGCGTATAGGCGAGCGACACGAGTTTCGGATTGTCGGTCGCGATGTACGGGACGCCGTCCGGATAGTGGGACGGATCCTCGTAAGACGAGCCCACCGCGACGATCGGCAGCGGCGAGCCGGCCAGCGCGTCGGCGACCGCCGGATCGTCGAAATCCGCGATGATGCCGTCGCCGTCGAAGCGCTCGATGCCGGCGAGCCGGCAGCGGAAGTCGTCTTCGAGGAACAGGTCCCACACGACGCGCGTCGAGTGCAGGTACTGGCCGATCCCGCTGATGATTTCGCGGTCGTAGACCTTGTTGGCGTTGAACAGCAGCGCAATGCGGTGCGGTGTCGGGGCGGAACGGGCGCGGTTCATCTCGGTCTCGGGGCCGGCGCCGCGGGCGCCGTGCCGTTGTCTCCTGGGGCGCGCGTCCGGCGGGCGGCGCGCGACGGTTCGATGTCCGGCGATTGTAGGACGGAATCCGCGTGCCGCGCGCGCGGCTGGCAAGAAACGTTAAGCGTGCTGCGCAATTTCGCAATTGCCGGCCGGCAGGCGCACGGGCACGATCCTGCCAGACCGCAACCCGGCGCCGCGCGTCGACGCGACGCACGCTGCGCTGCAACAAGACACCGGACGGAGACGCCATGTCGTATTTCGAACACATTCCCGCGATTCGCTACGAAGGGCCGCAGTCGGACAACCCGCTGGCCTATCACCACTACGACCGCACGAAGCGCGTGCTTGGCAAGACGCTCGAGGAACATCTGCGGATCGCCGTCTGCTACTGGCACACCTTCGTGTGGCCCGGTCACGACATTTTCGGGCAGGGCGCATTCCGGCGGCCATGGCAGCAGCCGGGCGACGCGCTCGAGCGCGCGCGGCAAAAGGCCGATGCCGCATTCGAGTTCTTCACGAAGCTCGGCACGCCGTTCTACACGTTCCACGACACCGACGTCGCGCCGGAAGGCGACAGCCTGCGCGAGTACGTCGACAACTTCGCGCGGATGGTCGACTATCTCGGCGAGCGCCAGCAGGCGAGCGGCGTGCGGCTGCTGTGGGGCACCGCGAACCTGTTCTCGCATCCGCGCTTCGCGGCGGGCGCCGCGACCAACCCGAACCCGGACGTCTTCGCATGGGCCGCGACGCAGGTGCGCCATGCGCTCGACGCGACGCACCGGCTCGGCGGCGAGAACTACGTGCTGTGGGGCGGCCGCGAAGGGTACGAAACGCTGCTCAATACCGATCTGAAGCGCGAGCGCGAGCAGTTCGCGCGCTTCCTGTCGATGGTCGTCGAGCACAAGCACCGGATCGGCTTTCGCGGCGCGCTGCTGATCGAGCCGAAGCCGCAGGAGCCGACCAAGCATCAATACGACTACGACGTCGCGACCGTGCACGGCTTTCTCACGCAATACGGGCTGCAGGACGAGATCCGCGTGAACATCGAGGCGAACCATGCGACGCTCGCCGGTCATTCGTTCCATCACGAAATCGCGAACGCGTTCGCGCTCGGCGTGTTCGGCAGCGTCGACGCGAACCGCGGCGATCCGCAGAACGGCTGGGACACCGATCAGTTTCCGAACAGCGTCGAGGAGCTCACGCTCGCGTTCTACGAGATCCTGCGTCACGGCGGATTCACGACCGGCGGCATGAACTTCGACGCGAAGGTGCGACGTCAGAGTGTCGATCCGGAAGATTTGTTCTACGGACATGTCGGCGCGATCGACGTGCTCGCGCTCGCCGTCGAACGCGCGGCCGTGCTCGTCGAGAACGACCGGCTCGAAGCGATGCGCCGGCAGCGCTACGCGCAGTGGGACGACGCGTTCGGCCGCAAGATCCTGTCGGGCGGCTATACGCTCGAATCGCTCGCGGCCGACGCGCTCGCGCGCGGCGTGAACCCGCAGCATGCGAGCGGCGCGCAGGAGCGGCTCGAGAACATCGTGAATCAGGCGATTTACGCGCTGCGCTGACGCCATGTACATCGGACTCGATCTCGGCACGTCGGGCGTAAAGGCCGTGCTGCTCGACCGCGACGGCACGGTGCGCGCGAGCGCGACGCGGCCGCTGACGGTGAGCCGGCCGCAGCCGCGCTGGTCGGAGCAGGCGCCGCACGACTGGTGGGACGCTGCGTGCGGTGCGCTCGCGGCGCTCGTCGCCGATGCACGTGCGGCCGGCATCGACGCGCGCGACATCGCCGCGCTCGGGCTCACGGGCCAGATGCACGGCGCGACGCTGCTCGACGCGCGCGGCGACGTGCTGCGTCCCGCGATTCTCTGGAACGACGGCCGCGCGGATGCGGAGTGCGCGGAGCTCGAACGCGCGGCGCCGTCGCTGCGTGCGGTCGCCGGCAACATCGCGATGCCGGGCTTTACCGCGCCGAAGCTGCTGTGGGTGCGCCGCCACGAACCCGACGTGTTCGCGCGGATCGCGCACGTGCTGCTGCCGAAGGACTATCTGCGCTACCGGTTGACCGGCGCGTTCGCGACCGATCCGTCGGATGCGGCCGGCACGCTGTGGCTCGACGTCGCGAAGCGCGCGTACGACGACACGCTGCTCGCGGCCTGCGGACTGTCGCAAGCGCAGATGCCGGCCGTGTTCGAAGGCAACCGGATCACCGGCATGCTGCTGCCCGACGTCGCGCGCACGCTCGGGCTGCGCGAGATTCCGGTTATTGCGGGCGGCGGCGACAACGCGGCCGGCGCGGTCGGCGTCGGCATCGTGCGGCCCGGCGATGCGCTGCTGTCGCTCGGCACGTCGGGCGTCTACTTCGCGGTGTCGGACGGCTTTCGCGCGAATCCCGAATCGGCGGTGCACAGCTTCTGCCATGCGTTGCCCGACACGTGGCACCTGATGTCCGTGATGCTGAACGCGGCGGGCTGCATCGACTTTGCCGCGCAGCTCGCCGGCTACGACGGCGTCGCGGCGCTGCTCGCGGATGCCGAGGCGAACGCGCGCGATGCGCGCCCATGGTTCCTGCCTTACCTGAGCGGCGAGCGCACGCCGCACAACGACGTCAATGCGAAGGGCGTGTTCTACGGGCTGACGGCCGATACGCGGCGCGCCGATCTCGCGAACGCGACGCTCGAAGGCGTCGGCTTCGCGCTGCTCGACGGCATCGACGCGCTGCATGCGGCGGGGCTCGTGCCGGACGGCATCACGGTAATCGGCGGCGGCTCGCGCAGCGCGTACTGGACGCAGATGCTCGCCGATCTGACCGGCCGCGCGCTGACGCTGCGCGCGGGCGGCGACGTCGGCCCGGCGCTCGGTGCCGCGCGGCTTGCGCGGCTCGCGGTCGAACCCGATGTGCCGCTCGACATCGTGTGTCCGCAGCCGCCCGTGCTGGCGGTACGCGAGCCGGACCGCGCGCGCCATGCGTGGTATCGCGACGTGCGGCGGCCGACGTTTCGCGCGTTGTATCGCGCGCTCGAACCCGTATTCGCGGCCGGCGCGTGACGCACCGTTCGCACCGCCGGAACTCGGGCCGCCGGCGGGGCTGCCGCGCGATGGCGCGGGGCCTGCAATGGCTCGAAGCGGGCGGCGCATTCCGGCGCCCGCCCGGCGTATCGAGGTAGTCCAATAAAGAGGAGTGGAGACATGAGATCCGTGACGCGTCGTACCGTATTGAGTTCGCTCGCCGGCGCCGCAGCGCTGGCGGTCCTCGCGCTTGGCGCGCCGCTCGCGCACGCGAGCAAGGACAAGCCCGAGATCGGCTTCTGCATCGACGATCTGCGCGTCGAGCGCTGGTCGCGCGATCGCGACTATTTCGTCGCCGCCGCGACGAAGCTCGGCGCGAAGGTGTCCGTGCAGTCCGCCGACGCGAGCGAGGAGCGGCAGATCTCGCAGATCGAAAACCTCATTTCGCGCGGCGTCGACGTGATCGTGATCGTGCCGTTCAATTCGAAGACGCTCGGCAACGTCGTCGCGGAAGCGAAGAAGGCCGGCATCAAGGTCGTGTCGTACGACCGATTGATTCTCGATGCGGACGTCGACGCATACATCTCGTTCGACAACGAGAAGGTCGGCGAGCTGCAGGCGCAGGGCGTGATCGACGCGAAGCCGAAGGGCAACTACTTCCTGCTCGGCGGCGCCCCGACCGACAACAACGCGAAGATGCTGCGCGCCGGCCAGATGAAGGTGCTGAAGCCCGCGATCGACCGCGGCGACATCAAGATCGTCGGCCAGCAGTGGGTGCCGGAGTGGAGCGCATCGACCGCGCTGCGGATCGTCGAGGATGCGCTGACCGCGAACAACAACAAGATCGACGCGATCGTCGCGTCGAACGACGGCACCGCGGGCGGCGCGATCCAGGCGCTCGCCGCGCAGCATCTGGCCGGCAAGGTGCCCGTGTCGGGGCAGGACGCCGATCTCGCGGCCGTCAAGCGCGTGATCGCCGGCACGCAGACGATGACCGTCTACAAGCCGCTGAAGCTGATCGCCGGCGAAGCGGCGAAGCTCGCGGTCGATCTCGCGAAGGGTACGAAGCCCGCGTACAACGCGCAATACGACAACGGCAAGAAGAAGGTCGACACCGTGCTGCTGCAGCCGACGCTGCTGACCAAGCGCAACGTCGACGTCGTCGTGAAGGACGGCTTCTACACCCAGGCGCAGCTGGCGAGCCAGTAAGCGGCGCGACGCGCGCGGCCGGCCGCGGGTGCCGGGTGCGGCCGCGCGCACACTGCGAGGCACGAACGTATGACCGAACCCTTGCTGACGATGCGCGGCATCGTCAAGGATTTCGACGGCGTGAAGGCGCTCGACGGAATCGACCTGACCGTGCGGCCCGGCGAATGCGTCGGGCTGTGCGGCGAGAACGGCGCGGGCAAATCGACGCTGATGAAGGTGCTGTCGGGCGTCTATCCGCACGGCACGTGGGAGGGCGAGATCCGCTGGGAAGGTGCGCCGCTCGTCGCATCCGGCGTGCGCGATACCGAGCGCGCGGGCATCGTGATCATTCACCAGGAGCTGATGCTCGTGCCCGAACTGTCGGTGGCCGAGAACATCTTCCTCGGCAACGAGATCACGCTGCCCGGCGGGCGCATGCACTATGCCGAGATGGTGCGACGCGCCGAGGCGCTGCTGCGCGAACTGCGGATCGACGCGATCAACGTCGCGCAGCCCGTGATGAACTACGGCGGCGGCCATCAGCAATTGATCGAGATCGCGAAGGCGCTGAACAAGCGCGCGAAGCTGCTGATTCTCGACGAACCGTCGTCGTCGCTGAGCGCGTCGGAGACGCGCATCCTGCTCGACATCGTCCGCGATCTGAAACGGCGCGGCGTCGCGTGCGTGTACATCTCGCACAAGCTCGACGAGGTCGAAGCCGTCTGCGACACGGTCACCGTGATCCGCGACGGCCGCCACGTCGCGACCGAGCCGATGCGTGCGCTGACGACCGACCGGATCATCTCGATGATGGTCGGCCGCGAGATCCGCAACCTGTATCCGCGCGAGCCACACGAGATCGGCGACGTCGTGCTCGATGTGCGCAACGTGACCTGCTACGACGTGACGAACCCGCGCCGCAAGCGCGTCGACGACGTGTCGTTCAGCGTGCGGCGCGGCGAGATCCTCGGCGTCGCGGGCCTCGTCGGCGCCGGGCGTACCGAGCTGATGCAGGCGATCTTCGGCGCGTATCCGGGCGCGTGCGCGGCCGACGTACGGATGAACGGCCGGCCGCTCGCGATCCGTGCGCCGGGCGATGCGATCCGCGCGGGCATCGCGATGGTGCCCGAGGACCGCAAGCGGCACGGCATCGTTCCGCAGCTCGGCGTCGGCCACAACATCACGCTGTCGGTGCTGCGGCGCTTCGCGGCGCGCGGGCGGATCGACGAGGCCGCCGAACTCGACGCGATCCGCACCGAGATGCAGCGGCTGTCCGTGCGTGCCGCGCATCCGTTCCTGCCGATCGCGAGCCTGTCCGGAGGCAATCAGCAGAAGGCCGTGCTGGCGCGCATGCTGCTCGCCGACCCGCAGGTGCTGATTCTCGACGAGCCGACGCGCGGCGTCGACGTCGGTGCGAAAGCGGAGATCTACCGGCTGATCTTCGCGCTTGCGAAACGCGGCGTCGCGCTGATCGTCGTGTCGTCGGAGATGCCCGAGGTGCTCGGGCTTGCCGATCGCGTGCTCGTGATCGGCGAGGGCGAGCTGCGCGGCGATTTCGTCAACGACGGCCTGACGCAGGAACAGATTCTCGGCGCCGCGCTGAAAGCCGGCCGGCGCCCGACCGAACCCACCGCAACGAGTGCGACATGAATACCGAACTGTCTTCCTCTTCGTCTTCCGCCGGCGCGCCGGGCGGTGCGCCCGGTGCCGACGCGCGCCGCGGCGCGGGCCGGCCGCTGCGGCAGATCTTCGTCCGCTACAAGGTGCTCGCGCTGCTGTTCGCGGTCGCCGCGATCTGGCTGTTCTTCTCGGTGCTGACCGACGGCGCGTTCGTTACGCCGCGCAACGTGTCGAACCTGCTGCGGCAGATGTCGATCACCGGGATGCTCGCGTGCGGCATGGTGTTCGTCATCATCGCGGGCGAGATCGACCTGTCGGTCGGTTCGCTGCTCGGGCTGCTCGGCGGCGTCGCGGCGATTCTCGACGTGAACCGCCACTGGCCCGTAGCCGCGACCGTGCCCGCCGTGCTCGCGCTCGGCGTGCTGATCGGGTTGTTCAACGGCTGGTGGTCGACCTATCGGCGCGTGCCGTCGTTCATCGTCGGGCTCGGCGGGATGCTCGCGTTTCGCGGCGTGCTGCTCGGCGTGACCGGCGGTTCGACCATCGCGCCGGTCTCGGACGGCTTCGTGTTCATCGGGCAGGGCTATCTGCCGCGCGCCGTCGGCGACGGCCTCGCGCTGCTGCTGTTCGCGCTCGTCGCGCTGCTCGTCGTGCGTCAGCGCGGCACGCGGCGCCGCTACCGGCTCGCGGTCGCGCCGGTGTGGCAGGACGCGGCGAAGGTCGTCGGCGCGGGTGCCGTGCTGTTCGCGTTCGTTGCGACGCTCGACCGTTACGGCGGCATTCCGGTGCCGGTCCTGCTGCTGCTCGCGCTGCTCGGCGTGTTCTCGTGGATCGCGACGCAGACCGTGTTCGGCCGGCGCATCTATGCGGTCGGATCGAATCTCGAGGCGACGCGGCTGTCCGGCGTCGACACCGACCGCGTGAAGCTCGCGATCTTCGCGCTGATGGGGCTGATGTGCGCGTTCGCGGGGATCGTGAACACCGCGCGGCTCGCTGCAGGATCGCCGTCTGCCGGCACGATGGGCGAACTCGACGCGATCGCCGCGTGCTTTATCGGCGGTACGTCGATGCGCGGCGGGTCGGGCACCGTGTACGGCGCGCTGATCGGCGCGCTCGTGATGGCGAGTCTCGACAACGGGATGTCGATGCTCGACGTCGACGCGTACTGGCAGATGATCGTCAAGGGCGCGGTGCTGGTGCTCGCGGTGTGGATCGACGTCGTGTCGCGATCGAACCGGCGCTGAGACGTGGTGGGCCGCGAACGATGCGACGTGCGTGCGCAGAGCGGTCGTGCGCACGCACGCATCGCGCTAGGACCGGTCGCGATTGCGTGCGCGCGTCGCGCCCGTGATCACGGCGATGCCGAACAGGATGACGGCGACGATCTCGATGATGTGCTGCGACACATGCAGCGTCATCAATCCCCATGCGACGCCGCCGATGAAAATGATCCATCCGACCAGGTAGATAAGCAGAGTCATCGTTTTTCTCCTTGCGGTTCGGGTTCATCGTGTTCGGCGACGGCCGCGGCGGCGCCGTCGTCGGCCGTCGCCGCCGCGTGTGCATGCAGGCCGAGGCGCTCCATCAGACGCTGCGCGTCGAACGGCGCGTGCGTTTTCGCATCGTTGTCGAAATAGCAGTACACGTCGCGCGTCTGCGCGCGCGGCGGCGGCAGTTCCGGCGCGGCGAGCCGTGCGTCGGCAGGCTGCGTGCCGCGGCGCCATGCGTCGATTCGGTTCGCCCAGCGGTCGAGCGCGGCATCCGAGTATTCGCCCGAATATTTCGTTTCGGTGCCGTGCAGCCGCATATAGACGAAATCCGCGCTCAGATCCTCGAACTGCGGCCATGGCTCGGTCGAATCCGACACGACGAGTGCGACCTTGTGGCGGCGCAGCAGCTTTATGAACGCCGGATCCATGAAGCTCTCGTGGCGCACCTCGATCGCGTGACGCAAGCGGCGCTTGCGGTCGATCCTGAGGTAGGGCGTCTTCACGCGCGCGTCATGCCGTTCGGCGAACGCGAGCGCCGCTTCGGTATCGTGCGGCAGCAGTGTCAGGAAGCGCTCGATGTGCTCCGCGTCGAAGCGCAGGGAGGGCGGGAACTGCCACAGGATCGGGCCGAGCTTGTCTTTCAGCGCAAGCACGCCCTGTGCGAAGAAGTTGGCGGCGCCGACCGTCGCCGCTTCGTCGCGAAAGCGCAGCAGATGCGTCAGGTAGCGGGCGCCTTTTACGCTGAACGTGAATCCCGGCGGTGTCTGTGCGTACCAGTGCTGCCAGCTGTCCAGCGATTGCAGGCTGTAATGCGTTCCGTTGATTTCGATCGTCTGCATCAGGCTCGACGCGTAGCGCAGCTCCGCTGCCTGCTTCAGTCCTTGCGGGTAGAACGTGCCGCGCCATCCCGCGTAGCGCCAGCCTGAAATGCCGATTCGAATCTCGCCTGATGTCTTTTTCACGTCGATGTTCGAATGTCGATGGGGTCTCGATCGGGATCAGGTGAGCAAGGGTCGTTCCTGGGACGGCATGCGGGGCGGGCACCGAGTGCGCCTGCATTGGGTCGCGCGTCGCTATGCGGGCTTCGAGCGCCCACGCGGCACGGGGCTTGCCGTGGCGCTCGAGGTACGCGCGTGTCGCCTCGAAGTAGCTGAACGTCGACTCGGTCGCGGTGAAGTGCAATTGCATCAGCCGGCTGGCCGCGTCGTCGACGTACACCAGCAACGTGCATTGCGGCGCCCGATCCTCGAACCACGCATGCTCGCTGCCGTCGATCTGGATCAGCTCGCCCAGGCACGCGCGTCGCGCCCGCGGCTGGTAGACCTTCGGCGGACGCTGCCGGCGCGGAATCCACAAGCCAGCGTCCGTCATCAGCCGCCGTACCGTTTCCTTGGCGAGCGGGACGCCGTGGCATTCCCGGAGCTCGTCGCAGGCCAGCGTCGGCCCGAAGTCGGTATAGCGTTCGCGGATGATCGAGAGTGCCCGGTCGGCCGTCACGGCGTCCAATCGGTTATTGCTGGGCTTCGCGCGCCGCTGCGACACGAGACCTTGCGGCCCGTGCTCCCGCAGTCGGCCAACCAGTCGCCGAATCTGCCGCGTCGTCAGTCCGAGTCGCTCGGCCGCGCGCCACGGCTTGAGCTTGCCGTCCGCCACGTCCTGAATAACCTTGAATCGGTCCAGTTCTCGCATCGTCATCGTGATCCGTTCTGTCGCAGCCATCGAAGCTCCCGGCGCCGGACAACCGGCGGCCGGATAGCTTACGCGGCACGAAAGCGGACATTACAACTTAGCCGCTACAACCGTTTGGTGTGATAATTCACCTTATGTCAAATTATGAATCTCCCAAAACAAACCAGAACTCCATCCCCACAGACCGCACACGCCACCCACCGGCGGCGCATGCGTCCGTCCTTCATCAAACCACCGTCAAACCGCCATCACCGTCACCGACTTCGTGACGAGATACGGCTCGAGCGCTTCCGGACCACCCTCCGAGCCATAACCCGAATCCTTCACGCCGCCGAACGGCATTTCGGGCCACGGCGTCGCCGGCTGGTTGATCCACAGCATCCCGACTTCGAGCCGCTGCGTCAGCAGATGCACGTTCGCGAACGAGCGCGTGAACGCGTAGCCGGCCAGACCGTACGGCAGCCGGTTCGCTTCGGCGATCGCATCCTCGAGCTTGTCGAAGCCGCGGATCGCCGCGACCGGACCGAACGGCTCGTTATTGAACACGTCCGCTTCGAGCGGCACGTTCGCGAGCACGGTCGGCGCGAAGAAGTTGCCTTCCGAGCCGATCCGCTCGCCGCCGGTTTCGACGCTCGCGCCGACCTTGCGCGCGTTTTCGACGACCGACGCCATCGCAGTCAGCCGGCGCGGGTTCGCGAGCGCACCGAGCGTCGTCCCTTCCTCGAGCCCGTTGCCGACCTTCAGCCCCTCCGCATGCTTGACGAGCGCGCGCGTGAATTCGTCGCGAATGCTGTTGTGGACGAGAAAACGCGTCGGCGAGATGCAGACCTGCCCCGCGTTGCGGAATTTGGCGCCGCCGGCCGCCTTCACCGCCAGCGCGACGTCCGCGTCCTCGGCGACGATCACCGGCGCGTGACCGCCGAGCTCCATCGTCGCGCGCTTCATGTGCTGACCGGCGAGCGCCGCGAGCTGCTTGCCGACCGGCGTCGAACCGGTGAACGTGACCTTGCGGATCACCGGGTGCGGAATCACGTACGACGAGATCTCGGCCGGATCGCCGTACACGAGGCCGATCACGCCCGCCGGCACGCCGGCGTCGACGAACGCGCGCAGCAGCGCGGCCGGCGATGCGGGCGTTTCTTCCGGCGCCTTGACGAGGAACGAGCAGCCCGTGGCGAGCGCAGCGCTCAGCTTGCGCACGACCTGGTTCACCGGGAAATTCCACGGCGTGAACGCGGCGACCGGGCCGACCGGCTCCTTCACGACCGTCTGCTGCGCGCCGAGGTTGCGCGGCGGCACGATGCGCCCGTACACGCGACGCCCTTCATCCGCGAACCATTCGATGATGTCGGCCGCTGACAGCACTTCGATCCGCGCCTCCGTAAGCGGCTTGCCCTGTTCCTGCGTCATCAGTTGCGCGATCGTATCGGCGCGCTCGCGCACCAGCGCCGCGGCCTTGCGCATCGTCGCCGCGCGTTCGTGCGCGGGCACCTTCCGCCATGCTTCGAAGCCGCGCTGCGCGGCGGCCAGCGCACGATCGAGATCGGCGATGCCCGCGTGGGCCACCTTGCCGATCACCTTGCCGGTCGCCGGGTTTACCACGTCGATCGTCTTGCCGCTCGCGGCGTCGACCCACTCGCCGTCGATCAGGAGTTGCGTATCCGTATAAGTCACGTTTGCCATCCAGACACCTCTGCTTTACGTCGAAAAAGCGTGCCGCCGCGGACGGCGGCACGCCGGTTATCAGGGGCGTCGCCGGCGCAATGCGCGCGGCGGCGTTCGGTGCGGGCTCGTCGCCCGCGGTTCGGTCGGCATGCCGGCCGGCACTGGCCGGCATGCGATCGCGGATCGGTGTCGCCGACGATCCGCACGGCACTCATTGTGCGGCGGCGGTCGCCTTGCGCAGCTTCGCGACATCCGCCGGCTGCACGGCCGGCGCGCCGTTGCTCCATCCGGCACGCATGAACGTCAGCACGTCGGCGATCTGCCGGTCGTTCAGCTGGCCGGCAAACGCCGGCATCGGATACGCGGAAGGCACGCCGTCGATCACGAGCGTGTCGCTGCCGTTCAGCGTCACGTTGATCAGCGACGACGCATCGCGTTCGAGCACGTTCGGATTGCCGGCGAGCGGTGCGAGCAGCGGCGCGTAGCCGCGCCCGTCCGTGCCGTGGCAATGCGCGCAGTACGCACTATAGACCTTTGCGCCCGGATCGGCCGACGGTCGCGCCAGTGCAGCCTGCGTCGCCTTCGCATCATAGCGGTACTCGGGCGCGCCCGTGCCGCCTGCCGCGGGCAGCGACTTCAGGTAGCGCGAGATCGCCGCCAGATCGTCGCCGGTCAGTTCCTGCGTGCTGTGGTTGATCACGCTCACCATCGAGCCGAACGCCGTCGCGTGCCGGTTTGCGCCGGTTTTCAGGAACTGCGCGACGTCGGCCTCGCTCCAGCGGCCGAGCCCCGTATTGTGCTCGCCCGTCAGGTTCGACGCGAACCAGTTGTCGATCGACGCGCCCGACAGGAACGCCGTGCCGCTTTCGTCGAGCGCCTTCTCCTGGAAGCCGACACCGCGCGGCGTATGGCACGAGCCGCAGTGGCCGAGCCCTTGCACGAGATAGGCGCCGCGGTTCCACATCGCGTCCTTCGCCGGCTTGTCCGCGTACGGCGTCGTGTCGAGGAACACCATGTTCCATAACGCGAGCGGCCAGCGCATGTTGAGCGGCCACGGAATGTCGGACGCCCGGTTCGCCTGCTTCACCGGTTCGACGCCGTGCATGAAGTACGCATACAACGCCTTCACGTCGTCGTCCCTCAGCTTCGCGTACGACGGGTACGGCATCGCCGGATACAGCCGATGGCCGTCCTTCGCGACACCCTTGCGCAACGCGTCGGCAAACTCCGCTTCGGTATAGCCGCCGATACCGGTTTCCGTGTCGGGCGTGATGTTCGTCGTGTAGATCGCGCCCATCGGCGTGACCATCTTCAGGCCGCCCGCGAACGGCGTGCCGCGCGGCGCGGTGTGGCACGCGACGCAGTCGCCGGCTTTCGCGAGGTAGGCCCCGCGCGCGACGAGTGCGCTGTCGGCGGGCGCCGCTTGCGCCGCGTGTGCGGTCGTCGCGGTCACCAGTGCCGACAGCGCGAGCAACGACGCGCAAAGCGCACGCGCACTCAGGTCCAGGTTTCGCATGGTCGCCGCTCCCCTCAGGCCGTTTTCAGCTGGTTGCCGATCGGCAGCTTGCGCAGCCGCTTGCCGGTCGCCGCGAAGATCGCGTTCGCGACGGCCGCGGCCGTCGCCGCGGTGCCGGGCTCGCCGATCCCGCCCGGCGCTTCGCCGCTCTTCACGATATGCACGTCGATCGGCGGCGTCTCGTTGATCCGCAGCACGCGATAGTCGGTGAAGTTGCGCTGCGTCACGCGGCCGTTCTCGATCGTCACTTCGCCGTACAGCGCGCCCGTGATGCCGAAGATGATGCCGCCTTGCACCTGCGCCTCGATCGTGTTCGGGTTCACGGTCATCCCGCAGTCGACCGCGCAGACGACGCGCGTCACGCGCACTTCACCGTCGTCGACCGCGACGTCCGCGACGATCGCGAAGAAGCTGCCGAACGCATGCATCACCGAGACGCCGCGGCCCTGCCCTTGCGGCAAGGCCGCGCCCCACCCGGCCGCTTTCGTCGCGATGTCGAGCACGTTGCGCGCACGCGGCGTCTTGTCGAGCAGCGCGCGCCGGTACTGGACCGGGTCGGTTTTGGTCTGCGCGGCGAGTTCGTCGATGAAGCTTTCGACGACGAAGGTGCTGCGCGTCGGCCCGACGCCGCGCCAGAACGCGGTCGGCACATGGCGCGGCTCCTGTCGCACGTAGTCGATCAGCTGATTCGGGACGTCGTACGGCAGATCGATCGCCACCTCCACCGCGTCGGGATCGACACCGTCCTTGAAAGCCGGCGGCGCGAAGCGCGCGAGGATCGACGAGCCGACGATCCGGTGCCGCCATGCGATCGGCTTGCCGTTCGCGTCGAGCGCGGCCGAGATCCGGTCGTGGTAGCACGGCCGGTACATGTCGTGCTGGATGTCCTCTTCGCGCGTCCACACGACCTTCACCGGCGCGCCGACCTGTTTGCCGATCTTCACGGCCTGGCCGATCATGTCGGTTTCGAGCCGGCGGCCGAAGCCGCCGCCAAGCAGGTGGTTGTGCACGACGATGCGCTCGGCAGGCAGGCCGGTGATCCGCTGCGCGGTGTCGCGGGCGCGCGTCGGCACCTGCGTGCCGACCCACACCTCGCAGGCGTCGCTGCGCACGTGCACGGTACAGTTCACGGGTTCCATCGTCGCGTGCGCGAGCAGCGGCTGTTCGTACACCGCGTCCACGCGCGTCTTCGCGTTCGAGAAGGCATGGTCGACGTCGCCGTCCTTGCGAGCGACCGCGCCCTTGCCGTTCGCGGCAGCCTGCGCGAGATCGGCGAACAGATCCTTCGTCGACACGTTGGCGTTCGCGCCTTCGTTCCATTTGACGACCAGCGCCGATGCGCCGCGCTTGGCCGCCCACGTGTGATCGCCGACCACCGCGACGGCGTCGTCGACGCGCACGATCTGACGCACGCCGGGAATCTTCTTCGCGGCCGTATCGTCAACGCTCGCAACGGTGCCGCCGAACACCGGGCTGTTCACGATCACCGCATAGAGCATCCCGGGCAGCCGCACGTCGAGTCCGAACTGCGCGACACCGTCGACTTTCTCCGGCGAATCGAGGCGCTTCGCGGGCGTGCCGATCAGCTTGAACTGCTCGGGCTTTTTCAGCGCGACGTCTGTCGGCACCGGCAGCTTTGCAGCCGCGTCCGCGAGCTCGCCGTACGATGCGCGGCGACCGCTCGGCGGATGGCGCACCTCGCCGTTCTCCGCGTGACAGGCAGCCGGGTCGACGTTCCATTGCTTCGCGGCCGCCGACACCAGCAGCACGCGCGCGGTCGCACCGGCGCGACGCAGCGGCTCCCATGCGTAGCGCACCGACGTCGAGCCGCCGGTCAACTGGCCGCCGAGCAGCGGATCGAGGAACAGCTTTTCGTTCGGCGGCGCATGATCCAGCGTCACGCTCGACAGCGGCACCTCGAGCTCTTCCGCGATCAGCATCGGCAGCGCGGTGTAAACGCCCTGCCCCATCTCGACCTTCGGCATCACGAGCGTGACGCGGCCGCTGCGGTCGATCTGCACGAATGCGTTGGGCGCGAACACGCCCGCCCGCGCGGGTTCGTCCGCGTCGCCGCCGATCACCGAGCGCCGCGTATCGTCGCCCGCGGCCGGCAGGCTGAAGCCGAGCAGCAGTCCGCCGCCGGCCGCCGCGCCGAGCGACATGCCGAAGCGCAGAAACGAACGGCGCGACATGGCGGCGCCGGCATGGCCTGCTTCGATCAGTCCGCGCGACATGTCAGGCCTCCTGCGCGGCTTGCTTGATCGCCGCGCGAATCCGATGGTACGTGCCGCAGCGGCAGATGTTGCCGGCCATGGCGGCGTCGATGTCGGCGTCGCTCGGCTTCGGGTTCGACGCAATCAGCGCAGCGGCCGCCATCACCTGGCCGGACTGGCAGTAGCCGCACTGCACGACGTCGAGTGCGCGCCATGCCTGCTGGACCTTTTGGCCGGCCGGCGTCGCGCCGACGGCTTCGATCGTCGTGATCCTGCGGCCCGCGACCGCCGCGACCGGCAACACGCACGAGCGCGCGGCGACGCCGTCGAGATGCACGGTGCACGCACCGCACTGCGCGATGCCGCAGCCGAACTTGGTGCCGGTCAGGCCGACCAGATCGCGCAGCACCCAGAGCAAGGGCATGTCGTCGGGGGCGTCGACCGTGCGGGTCTCGCCGTTGATGTTCAGAGTGACCATTCAGCCTCCGGGGCCGGTGTGTGGGGAAGCGGCGCGCTGGATGCGCCGTGTCGTCGTCGCCGCCGCGCGCGGGCGCGGCGGCTGCATGCGGCCCCGTCGCGACGGGGCGCGGTACGCGATACGTCAGTCGGCGACGTCGATGCCGCTCAGCACCTTGATCACCGGCGGCGACGCGAACCAGTCGGCGGATTTGTCGCGGAACGCGACGAAGTACGGGCTCGCGAGGTGCGCGTCGAACGCGGCCTGGTCGTCGTAGACTTCGAACAGATGCAGGTTCGGCGAGCCGCCCTCTTCGCGGAACAGGTCGTATTGGCGATTGCCCGGTTCGGTCCGCGTCTTCGCGACCATGCTGCGCAGTTCGGCCTCGACGGCTTGCGCGTGTTCGGGTTTCGGAAACAGCGAGGCCATCACGTAGAGCGCCATGATTTCTCCTTTGAAAAAGCGATCGACAACGTAGCGGGCCGACGTCTTCCGGCGCCGGTCCGCGAATGCGTGGAACGGTTACACGAGTTCGTCGGGGCCGACGCGCACGACGACCTTGCCGAAGTTCTTGCCGGCGAGCAGGCCGATCAGTGCGGCCGGCGCGTCGGTCAGGTCGGGGATCACGTCCTCGAGCACCTTCACGCTGCCCTGCGCGACCCATTCGCTCATGTCCTTCAGGAACGGCGCATAGCCGGTCGCATAGTAATCGAGGATGATGAAACCCTGCATGCGGATGCGCTTGCTCAGGATCGTCGTCATCAGCTTCGGCAGACGATCGGGGCCGGCCGGCAGCGCGGTGTCGTTGTAATGCGCGATCAAGCCGCACACCGGCACGCGCGCGTGGTTGTTGAGCAGCGGCCAGACCGCGTCGAACACGGCGCCGCCGACGTTCTCGAAGTACACGTCGATCCCGTTCGGGCAGGCTGCCTTCAACTGGCTCGCGAAGGCGGGATCGCGATGGTCGATGCACGCGTCGAAGCCGAGCGTGCCGGTCACGTACGCGCATTTGTCGGCGCCGCCCGCGACGCCGATCACGCGGCAACCCTTCAGCTTCGCGATCTGGCCGACGACAGCGCCGACCGCACCGCTCGCGGCCGCGACGACGACCGTTTCACCAGCCTTCGGCTCGCCGATCGTGAGCAGCCCCGTATACGCGGTGAATCCGGGCATGCCGAGCACGCCGAGCGCGCGCGACGGATGCGGGAAATCGCGGCCGAGCGGAATCAGGTCGCTGCCGTCGGACAGCGCATAGTCCTGCCAGCCGCCCGCCGCGACGACGAGGTCGCCCTCGCGGAACGCCGGCAGGTTCGACGATACGACACGGCTGATCGTGCCGCCGACCATCACGTCGCCAAGTTGCACGGGCGGCGCATACGACGGCGCGTCGCTCATCCGGCCGCGCATGTACGGATCGAGCGACAGCCATACCGTGCGCAGCAGCACCTGCCCGGCGCCGGGCGTCGGCACGTCGCCGGTTTCGAGGCGGAAGTCGTTGGCGGTGGGCGCGCCGACCGGGCGCGAATTGAGGACGATACGGCGGTTTGCGGTCTTGCTTTGCGACATGTGAGCCTCCGTCAACAAGGATGCGTGTGCACGCACGCGATCGAATCAGGAAAGGACGAGCGGACTACGCGCGATCCACGATGCGCTGCGATCGCCCCGCTGCCCTTGCGGGCGCGAATGCTGCGAGGGCAAAAACGGGGGAGGAATCGCGATCGCCATGAGTAGACCAGTCGTCTAGTGTGATAGGTAAAAACAAGGCGCGCCGTAGCGCGCCCGCTTATGTCCGCACCTCGTCGGGCGCGGACGGCGGCAGGTTCAGCAGCTGCCGCGTCGCGGCCATCGCGGTTTCGAGCGGCTTGCGGTTGCGGTGGATCTTCTCCAGCAGCGTCGCGCCGAGCCACAGCTCATACAGCAGCGCGGCGGTGTGCGGCGGATCCTCGATGCCGCGCAGCGAACCGTCCGCGAGGCCGGCCTCGATGCATGCCGCCAGCCGTTCGACGATGTGGCTCGTGCCGCGTCGCAGTACCGCGCGCATCGCCTCGGACAGGTCGGACACTTCCGCGCCCAGCTTCACCGCGAGGCACTTGCCCTCGGGATCGTCCGCGCACTGCGTGTGCAGCCAATTGCTCCAGTACGTCATCATCCGCTCGGCGCCCGTGCCGGGCTGGCGCTCGAACAGGTTGTCGAGATGCTCCAGGTAGCCTTCGAAATACGACTCGAGCAGCGCTTCGCCGAACGCCTCCTTCGAGCCGAAGTAATGGTAGAACGACCCCTTCGGGATGCCCGCCGCAGCGAGAATCTCGTTCAGCCCGACCGCCGAAAACCCCTTGTGGAGCATGATCGGCTTCGCGATATTGAGGATGTGCTGGCGGACTTCCGCGCCCGAGGATGCATTCATGATGGCGTATGGTAGCAGCGATTAGACCGGTCGTCTAACGCCGTTGGCGCGACGTCTCGCGCGTTGCAGTTTGGTCGCCTTGTGGGTCGCCGTGAACGTTGGCCTGCTTCCGGTTTGTTTTGCCTCATGCCGGTTTGGGCACGCGGCGCCGCGCGATCGGTTTTGTGGGGCGTACGGCCGACATCGGCCGGATCGGGCCGCGACGCGCCGTCACGCGCGATGCCGACGCCCGCTCGGCACGCAGCGCGTCGAGCTCGGCGGCGCTTGCCGCCTGTGCAGCGCGTGCACCGTCGAGCTGCCCTTCCAGTACGCCGCAGCGATGCTGGCTGTCGGCAAGCTGCGCCTGCAGCGCGCCGATTTCGCGGCGAAGGTGTGCGTCGCGCTCGTCGGCGCGCGCGTTCGTCGCGTCGAGTTCCTTTTGCAGTCGTGCGGCCGCCTGCCGCTCGCGATCGATTTCCTGCAGCGCACGCCGCTCCGACGCGCGCAGACGCTCTTCCGCCCGGCTCGCATCGTCGCGCAGCCGATCGAGCTGTGCGGTGAAGTCGGCGCGCGCCTGGGCGAGCGCGCGATCGCCTTCCGCGTTATCGGCCTTCAGGCGTTCGATTTCGGCTTGCTGGGCGCGGCGCGTGGCGTCGTCGGCCGCCCTCGCCTGCTCCAGCTCCTGAATCCTCACCTGTGCCGCGAGCAACGCGGCCGTGCGCTGCTCGAGCGCGGTTTCGGTGCGGGCCAGCTCCGACTGCAAGGCGGCGACGTCGGCCTTGGCCGCTGCCCGTTCGGCTTCGACTTCGGCGCGCAGTGCGTCGAGCGCGGCGGCCGCATCGGCCGACGATCGGCTCCACAACGTCGCGACCAATTCTCCGGCGGCGGCCTGCAAGTCGGCCGGCAGGTCCGGGTGTTCGATGCGCACGCGGCTCTTTTCCCTCAATTCGGCCCAGAACTCGCCGAGTACGGCCGTCGGCGTGCTCATGCTGCCTTTGCGGACGAGTTGATACAGACGGTTCGCAGTCGGCGTGATGCCGAAACGGAAGAACAGCAGCGCGCAGACCTCGCGGTAAAGCTCGCGGGTTTTCGGGAAGGCGGCCTTCAGGCGGTCGATTTCGGCGATGAGGCGGGATTCGTCGGCAGTCAGGTCGGACATGGCGGGTGCGCGGAGGATTTTCGTGAATAATATAACGTAATCCGTTGGATTTTCAATTATTTCGGGCGCAGTATTTGACATTACTTCTATAATGTCGAAATTCGCTATGCCGCTTCGCGCGGTGGCGAGTCTGCATCGGCGTCGCCATGGCACCTCCTTCCTTTCGCGCCGGTTCCAGGTCGTTCGCTGCGCTCCGTCATGCGCGTGCCACCATCGGCCGGTAGCGTTCGAGGCTGCTCCCGATTCGACAGACGAATTCGCCATGCAGCGTCCGACACGCGTCACGCCTCATCTCCACACCGCCACTTCCCGCGCCCTCGCCATCGGTCTCGCGATCAACGCCTTGTTGCTCGCGACCGAACTCATAGCCGGATGGGCGGCGCACTCATCCGGCCTGCTCGCCGACACGCTTCACGCCGCGGTGGATCTCGCCGCGGACGCGCTGCTTCTCGTCGCCTGCCGCATGGACGCACGGCTGCCGCCGGAGCGCCGACCGACGTTCGAGCCGATCGCCCTTGCCGGGCTTGGCACGTTGCTCGTCGCGATGGGGTTGCAAATGATCTGGCAGGCGGCGACGCACTTCGACACGCCGCCGCGCGTAGCGCCCGGCGCGGTGCCGCTGGCACTGGTAGTCGTGACGCTCGTCGGCAAGGTCGCGCTGTCGCGGTGGCTGCTCGCCAGGGCGCGGGAAACGGGTTCGGCGCTCCTCGAAGCAAACGGCTGGCATGTGCGCGCCGACGCGTTGTCGGCATTGCTCGCGACGGTCGCGATGAGTGCGGCGTGGGTGGGACTCGGCCGCATCGACGATCTCGCCGCGCTGGCGATCGGCGCGATCGTGATCCGGACCGGCGCGGGTTTCGTTCGGCGGGCCTGCGCGTATTGGCCGGGTCTGGCGGCGTGGGCGAGCCGTTCGATCCGGTGATCGTGACGTCGATACGGACGGCGAGCGGGCGGAATCGTTCTGTCGAGGCGGTGCGGTGGATCGAGCGCGGCGCCTGCCGTCATCGCACGGCGGTGACGGCATCGATTGTCGACAGCCGGAGCAAGGCACCGGTCGCCGCCCTCCTTTTCTTCATTTGATACCGCCGAAACAGCGGCACTTCCTGCGGCTGCGGCAACAGTTTGCGTAGTCCGCTTGGGCAGCCGAGGGTGCCGGCAAGGCGTCACTCGACGATGACGTTGCCATGGCTCGCTGACGCCACGACGGTCGCTCGGACAGCCGCGAACCGTTGCGCGGCGTTTCGTCTCGTCGTATCACGCGCTTCGATCTGACAGGCTATCGTTTGTTTTTGTCGAATACAGGTTGTAGTTTGTATTTTGCCGATACACACCATAGACTGTATTCTTCGATGACAAACGATCGCCTGTATTTCGCCGGAGCGCCCATGTCCTTCCCCGTTCAGACGTTGGCCCAATTGCGCCCGATCCTCGTCGGCTTCCGCAAATCGGCCGGGCTCACGCAGGCGCAACTCGCGGCCCGCCTCGGCGTCACGCAGCAAACGTACGCGCAGCTCGAAGCGAATCCGTCTGCAGTCAGCATCGAACGGCTCTTCAAAGTGCTGAACGTGCTCGGCGTGCGTCTGTCGCTCGATCCGGCCGCTTCGGCCGGTGTCGCGCAAACCGCCGCTACCGCCAACGCTCGGACGCGCGCGAATAGCCGACGCGACTCGACACCGGCCGACACCGCGCCCCTCCCCGATGCACCGGTTGCACCGAACAAACGGCCGGCGCGCCGGCGTTCGTCGTCCGCACCGGCCGCTGCCGGCACGGCTGCAACCGCACCCGCAGCGAAAACGCCCGTCGGCGCCGCCGGCAAACGGACGCCCGCCACGCCGCGCAAACGCCGCGTCGCAAAGCGGGAGGACTGGTAACGATGGTCGTCCGCACCACCCGCCACGATCGCCTCGATCTATGGATGAACGGCATCCCGGTCGGCTACTGGGAAGTCTGGCGCGGCGTCGAGCGCCTCGTCTATCTGCCGACATGGATCGACGATCCGCAAGGGCGACCGCTGTCGTTGTCTTTGCCGTTCACGCCGGGCAACCAGCCGCATCACGGCGCGGTCGTCGCCGGCTACTTCGACAACCTGCTGCCGGACAGTCAGCCGATTCGACGCCGCATCGCGCAACGCTACCGGCTCGGCTCGACCTCGCCGTTCGAGCTGCTTGCGTCGATCGGCCGCGACTGCGTCGGCGCCCTGCAACTGCTGCCGCCCGACGAAACGCCGGTCGACCTCGACACGATCGAAGGCACCGTGCTCGACGACGCGGCGGTCGCCGATGTGCTGCGCCAGTCGACCGCCGCGCCGTTGCCCGGTCATGCGGAACACGAGGCCGACCTGCGGCTGTCGATCGCCGGCGCGCAGGAAAAGACGGCGCTGCTGCGTCACGGCAACCGCTGGCTCGTGCCGTCCGGCAGCACGCCGACGACGCACATCTTCAAGCTGCCGCTCGGGCGCGTCGGCAACATGCAGGCCGACATGCGCACGTCCGTCGAAAACGAGTGGCTGTGCTCGAAGATCGTCGCCGCTTATGGCCTGCCGGTCGCGCGTTGCGACATCGGCCAGTTCGACGATCAGAAGGTGCTGATCGTCGAGCGCTTCGATCGCCGGCTGTCGCGCGACGGCACGTGGATCCTGCGGCTGCCGCAGGAAGACATGTGCCAGGCGACCGGCACGCCGCCGGCCGCGAAATACGAATCGGACGGCGGCCCCGGCATCGACACGATCATGGGCATCCTCGCGAATTCGGTCGATGCCGCGCGCGACCGGATGAACTTCTTCGTCGCGCAGCTCGTGTTCTGGGTACTCGCGGCGATCGACGGCCACGCCAAGAATTTCAGCATCGCGCTTCTGCCCGGCAACACGTATCGCAGCACGCCGCTGTACGACGTGCTGTCCGCGCATCCGATCATCGGCACGCGCCGCAACCAGCTGGCACCGCGTCGCGCGCGACTCGCGATGGCCGTCAGCGGCAAGAATCGTCACTACGCGATCGCCGACATCCAGCCGCGCCACTGGATCGCGCAGGGACGGCGCGTCGGCCTGTCCGACGACGACGTACGTACCGCGCTCGCCGCCGTCGCGGCGCGCACGGAACCGGTGATTGCCGAAGTCGGCGCACGCCTGCCGGCCGATTTTCCGGCCGATGTCGCCGATGCGATCTTCGACGGCATGCGACGCCAGAGCCGCAAGCTGATCGCCGCGTAGCGCGGCGCGGCGCGGCAGCCTCCCCGCACGCCCGCACACGCATCGGCAAAGCGCGGAAGGCCGGACCGACCGGCCGGGCGCAGCAGGCGGCGCCTGCGTTCAGCTTGCGTCGCGGGCGCGCGCGAGCGCCGCGAGATTGCCTTCGCCGAAACCGTGATGCCCCTTGCGCTGCACGATCTCGAAGAAGATTTCGCCGGGCCGGCGCTTGACGAACGTCTGGAAGAACAGCCGCGGCACGCCGTCTTCCCCGATCTCGCCGTCGATCAATACCGCGCGGCGGCGTAGCGCGTCCAGATCGACGCCGTGCCCCGGCAACCGCCGGTCCACCTCGTCGTAGTAGCGCGCGGGCGGCTCGATGAACTCGACGCCGTTCGCCCGCAACGCGTCGACCGACGCAACGATGTCGTCCGTCGCGAGCGCGATGTGCTGCACGCCCTCGCCCGGATGGTCGGGCAGATACGCGTGCATCAGCTCGGTGCGGCGCGTGCCTTCCTCGTACACCGGAATCCGCAGCGCGCCGCATGGCGACACCATCACGCGCGACTCCTCGGACACGTGCCAGTGCGCATCGATTTCGTGAATCTCGCGGAAGTGCAGCAGATCGTGATAGAAGTCGAGCCACTCCTGCATGCGCCCGGCGCCGACCGTCTGCGTGAAATGGTCGACCTGCTGCAGCCCGGTGCCCGCGAAATCGAGATCGGTGTGCGCGGTGGCGATGTCGATCGGCCGGAAATCGATGTCGAAGATCGAGATGTCGCCCACGCCGCCGCGCTGGCCGTTGCGCCCGCGCCAGCGATCGACGAAGTACAGATGCGAATCGCCGATGCCCTGGATCGCCGGAATCTTCAGCTCCCCGACGCCGACGCGCTCGCCCTCGAACGCCCACGCGCCCAGTTCGATCGCGCGTTCGAACGACCGCCGCGCATTCGCGACGCGGATGCCGATCGCGCAGACGCCCATCCCGTATTCCTCGGCGTAGCGCGCGGCGAACGAGTCCGGTTCCGCGTTGATCAGGAAATGCATCTGCCCCTGCCGATACAGCGTCACGGCCTTGCTGACGTGCCGCGCGATCGCCTTGAAGCCGAGCTGTTCGAAACGCTGCGCGAGCGCGTCCGGCACCGGCGCCGCGAACTCGACGAACTCGAGCCCCGCCATCCCGAGCGGATTGGCGGCCGGATCGTCGACGGGCGGCGTATCGCTGGACAGTGGATGGGGATTGCCGGACATTCCAGTCTCCGAGGGATGCATTCTATGGGGACGAGGCCCGGCGCAACCGCATGTCGGGCCGCCGAGACGGCCGACATCCGCCGGCGCCGGGCGAACTTTCGATGGTGCAGATTTTAACCAGATCGTTCACGGCGGCACACCCTGGCCGAACGGCCAACTGCCGGGGCCGCTCAGTGCAAACCCCAAAAGCGTTCGATAAACGCACGCAATTGAACGATAATCGCGCAACTCGACCGATCGGCCAATTGCCGGCGTGCGGCGCGCGCCCTATTCTCCGTTCACTCATCGACTCAATGCAGCATCGGCGCGGCACCGGCCCGCGAGCCTGATGCGCCCGTGCCAGGAGACATCAACATGACCCCGACCTTCGACACCCTCGACGCCGCTGCCGGCGCCCGGGCACGCACCCAGGCCCGCAAGGCCGCGATCGGCAGCTTCGTCGGCGCCGTCGTCGACTGGTACGACTTCCTGCTGTACGGGATTGTGGCCGCGCTCGTATTCAACGCCGAGTTCTTTCCGAAAGTAAGTCCGACGATGGGGACGCTCGCGGCGTTCGCGACGTTCGGCGTCGGCTTCCTGTTCCGTCCGCTCGGCGGCGTCGTGTTCGGCCATTACGGCGACCGGCTCGGCCGCAAGCGAATGCTCGTGCTGACCGTGATGCTGATGGGGCTGTCGACGGTCGCGATCGGGCTGCTACCCACGTTCGCGACGATCGGCTGGTGGGCGCCCGTGCTGCTGGTCGCGATGCGTGCGATCCAGGGCTTCGCGGTCGGCGGCGAATGGGGTGGCGCGGCGCTGATGGCCGTCGAAAGTGCGCCGAAGCAGAAGAAGGCGTTCTACAGCAGCGGCGTCCAGGTCGGCTACGGCGTCGGGCTCGTGCTCGCCACCGGCATCGTGTCGATCCTGAGCCACACGCTCGGCGACGCCGCGTTCAAGACCTGGGGCTGGCGCCTGCCGTTCGTGTTCAGCATCGTGCTGGTGTTGATCGGGCTGTGGGTGCGCAAGAGCATGGACGAGTCGCAGGAGTTCGTCGAGAAGGTCGAGCACGGCCACCGCAAGCTGCGGCTGCCCGTACTGGAAGCGTTGACGCGTCATCCGAAGGCGTTTCTGCTGATCGTCGCGCTGCGGCTCGCGGAGCTGTTCACGATGTACATCGTCACCGCGTTCGCGCTCAGCTATTCGACGTCGAACCTCGGCATGTCGCGCGATCTGTTCCTGAACATCGGGCTGCTGGTCGGCGCGGTGAGCTGCGTGACGATTCCGTGCTTCGCGTGGCTCGCCGATCGCTTCGGGCTGCGCCGCATCTATCTGATCGGCGCGCTGATCGGCCTTGCATCGGCGGTGCCGTTCTTCGTCGCGCTCGAGTCGCGGTCGATCGTATGGATCGTGCTGTTCTCGATCCTGCTCGCGAACGCGGCGCACGACATGGTCGTCAGCGTCCAGCAGCCGCTGTTCACCGAACTGTTCGGCGCCGAGTATCGCTACAGCGGCGCGGGCGTCGGCTACCAGTTCGCGAGCGTCGTCGGCGGCGGGTTCACGCCGTTCATCGCGGTCGGCCTCGTCAGCCTGGCCGGCGGCTCGTGGCACCTCGTCGCCGGTTATCTAGCGGCCGGCTGCCTGATTTCGCTCGTGGTGGCAGCGCGGATGCGGGCTGCGCAGTGATCGCTTTGCGATAACGCGACGGCCGGCCCTGATCGTGGCCGGCCGCTGCTTTTTTGCTCGCCGGCGGCGCGCGCCTCGCAAGTGCGGCGCAACGTGCAATGCAGCAGTCAAACACTGTCAACCCGCAGGCAGATAGCCGCTTTTCCCGTCCGAACCCTCCACGCCCTGCGCCGACCAATGGCATCATATGGGCCTACGTCAGCCACCGATACGCCCCCATATCATGTCGAATCTCATCGTCCACGGCGGCACCCCGCTGCGCGGGGACATCAAGCCGTCCGCGAACAAGAACGCCGTCCTGCCGATCCTCTGTGCGACCCTGCTGACCGACCAGCCGCTGCGGCTGATCGGCGTGCCGGACATCACCGACGTGCGCAAGATCCTCGATATCTTCCGCACGCTCGGCAGCGACGTGTCGGTCGATTTCACGACCGGCCTGCTCGAACTCCATCACCGCAACACGACGTTCGACCCGGCCGTCCATCGCCTGCCCGAGGCGATGCGCTCGTCGATCATGCTGATTCCGCCGCTGCTCGCGCGCTTCGGCGTCGCGCGGCTCGAGAACGACGTGAAAGGCTGCACGCTCGGCGTGCGCGAAATCGATCCGCACGTCGAGGTGTTCGAGCGCTTCGGCGCGCACATCGAGCGCACGTCCGATTCGCTGATCGTACGTGCCGACGGCCCGCTGACGGCCAACGATCACTGGCTCGACTATGCGTCCGTGACGACCACCGAAAACTTCGCGCTGTGCGCGACGGCGGCAAACGGCACGTCGACGCTGATGAACGCGGCGTCCGAGCCGCACGTGCAGGAGTTCTGCCAGTTCCTCGCGATGATCGGCGTCGCGGTCGAGGGCATCGGCACGTCGCGGCTCTGCGTCACGGGCGGCAGCAAGCTCGGCGGCGGCGAATTCCGCTTCGCCGAGGATTTCCACGAGATCGCAACGTTCCTCGCGCTCGGCGCGATCACCGGCGGCGACATCACCGTGCGTAACTCGTCGCCCGAGCACTTTCCGCTGATCGACCGCACGTTCGCGAAGTTCGGCGTTCAGGTCACGCACCGCGACGGCTGGTCGCGCGCCGAGCGCGACGGCCCGCTGCGCGTGCGCCGGCCGTTCACGCAGAACATCCTGACCAAGGTCGAGGCCGCGCCATGGCCGTACCTGCCGGTCGATCTGCTGCCGATCTTCATCGCGCTCGGCGTACGCGCCGAAGGCAGCGCGATGTTCTGGAACAAGGTCTACGACGGCGCGCTCGGCTGGTCCGGCGAGTTGTCGAAGTTCGGCGCGCACGTGCTGCTGTCGGATCCGCACCGGCTGATCACGTTCGGCGGGCTGCAACTGACGCCGGCGCGTGTCGAGAGCCCGTACATCATCCGCGTCGCGATTGCGCTGCTGATGGTCGCCGCGAGCATCGAAGGCCGCTCCGAAATCATGAACGCGCTGCCGATCCGGCGCGCGCATCCGCGTTTCGTCGAGAACCTGCGCTCGGTCGGCGCGAATGTGGAGTGGACGAGCAGCGAGTAATGCAGTGCAGGATGCGGCGCGCATGAGGTTCGTGCCGCATCCGGTTGTCACGTTCGATCGGCGGCGGTGACGTGGCGCTTCATGCCTGCGATGGCGGGTCGATCTGGCTTACAGATGTCGGTCGACATCCATCCGCTGGTGCAGCACGCGAATGACGTCAAGGGTTTCGGTCGTTTCCCGATAGAACACCACGTGCGAACCGACCAGGTACCGCGAATAGTTGCCGCCCGCGCGGCTCGGCCACCCTACCGACTCCCGGCGCGCCAGCCGCTCGAACGCCGCGCTCAGCTCGCCGATATAGCGCTCAGCCTGGTCGAGCGACCAGCGCTTGTACGTGTAAGACCAGATGGCCTCGAGGTCGGCCTCCGCCAGCGGCGTCAGGCGTACCGTGCGCGCCTTAACCGGCATGCTTGGCCCGCATCCGGGCCAGGAACGCCTGGCTGTCGAACGGAGCCGGTGTGCCCGATGCCTCGCCCGCCTTCAACGCTTCCTGCAGCGCCCGCAGCTCGGTTTCCTGTGTCTCGAGCAGGCGCAGGCCCGCGCGCACGACATCGCTAGCCGAGCCGTAGCGGCCGGACGCGACCTGCATGTCGACAAATTCGGTCAGATGATCGCCCAGCGAGATCGATGTATTTCGTGCCATCACATACCTCCTCGTCATCACCGTTCCATGATATACCAATTTTTGGTATCCACCGACCGGTTCGCATCCTGCGCCAAATCTGCGCGATAATCGCCCAATTCCGCGCGATCACCGCGCACCCCCTCACCGCCTTCCGACGATGAAAAAGCCCGAACTCGACCGACGCGACTGGATTGCCGGCCTCGAAAAAGGGCTGGCGATCCTCGAAGCGTTCGACAGCCAGCATGCGCGCATGACGCCGACCCAGGCCGCCGCGCGCACGGGCCTGACGCGCACGGCCGCGCGGCGCTATCTGCTGACGCTCGAATCGCTCGGCTACGTCTATACCGACGGCAAGCTCTACGGTCTGACGCCGCGCGTGCTGCGCGTCGGCTGGTCGTATTTCGATTCCGCGCGGCTGCCGCGCACCGTGCAGCCGTATCTGCAGCAACTGAGCGCGTCGCTGAACGAATCGGCCTACGTCAGCGTGCTCGACGAATGGGAGCTGGTGTTCATCGCGCGCAACGGCGTGTCGCGCGTGATGACGACGGGCTTCGTGCTCGGCGCACGCGTGCCGGCGCCGTTGACGTCGCCGGGCGTCGTGCTGCTCGCCCATCATCCGGACCGCGAAGCCGTGCGCGCCTGGCTCGACCGCACCGAACTGCCGCCGTTCACGCCGCATACGATCACGAACAAGGCGCGTCTACTCGAACAGGTCGATCGCGCGCGCGACGCCGGCTTTGCGGTGATCGAGCAGCAGTTGCAGGTCGGCGTGCGCGGGATCGCCGTGCCGCTGAAGAACCGTCACGGCGAAGTCGTCGCGGCGCTGAGCACGAACATGCCGATCGGTGCGGAAACGACCGAAGCGGCCGTGCGGCGCGTGCTGCCGTTTCTGCAGGAAACCGCGCTCGCGATGTTGAACGTGCTGTAACGCGCGCCCGATGCGGCGATGCTGCCGCGTCGAGCGCGTCAGCCGATCCGCCACCAG
This sequence comes from Burkholderia multivorans ATCC BAA-247, assembly GCF_000959525.1. Taxonomy (NCBI): domain Bacteria; kingdom Pseudomonadati; phylum Pseudomonadota; class Betaproteobacteria; order Burkholderiales; family Burkholderiaceae; genus Burkholderia; species Burkholderia multivorans. The sequence goes on along the minus strand of NZ_CP009831.1, from coordinate 1,354,469 downwards.
CGCGGCAGCAGGTTGCGCACCTCGCGTCGTCGATAGCGGTCGTCGATCAGATGCACGACGCCTTCGTCCTGCTCGGTGCGAATCACGCGCCCTGCCGCCTGCACGACCTTCTGCAGCCCCGGATACAGATACATGTAGTCGTAGCCGTTGCCGAAACGGGCGTCCATCGCACGCCGCATCTGCTCGTTGACGTCGTTGACCTGCGGCAGTCCGAGCGTCGCAATGAACGCGCCGATCAGCCGTTCGCCGACGAGATCCACGCCTTCCGAAAACGCGCCGCCGAGCACCGCGAAACCGACGCCGCGGCCGCCGGCATCGAAGCGCGCCAGAAACGCGTCGCGTTCGCTCTCGGCCATGCCGGGCGCCTGCGCCCACACGGGCACGTCCGGATGCCGCGCCTGCATCAGCGCGACCACGCGCTGCAGATAGTCGAAGCTGCTCAGAAAGCCGAGATAGTTGCCGGGACGCGCCGCATACTGCGCGGCGATCAGGTCGGCGATCGGCTCGAGCGACCGGTCGCGGTCGCGCCAGCGTGTCGACACGTGGCTCGCGACGCGCACGGTCAGTTGCTCCGCGCGGAACGGCCCGTCGACGTCGAGCCACCCGGTATCGGCCGGCAGCCCGAGCGTGTCGCGATAGAAGTGGAACGGACTGAGCGTGCCCGAGAACAGCACGGTCGCACGCGCGGCGTCGTAGCGCGGTGCGAGGAAGCCGGCGGGGATCACGTTGCGCACGCACAGCGTCGATTGCACGCGGCGCCGGCGGCCGGCCGGCACGACGCCGTCGAGCGCCGGCTGACGCGGGACCGGTTCGCCGTGCAGCGTCGCGTCGAAGATCGACGCACTGTCGAACGCGTCGGCGAGCACGCCGAACTGGATCGCGTCGAAATGAAAGCGCAGCAATGCGTCGCCGTTCGCGCGCGGCGCGTCCGCCAGATACTCGCCGACCGCGGCGACGAGATTCTGCACGGCCGACACGATCGGCCCCGGAATCTGCGGATACGCGGCATAACGCGCGGTCTGCGCGCGATTGAGCGTGCCCCACGCGCGCGCCAGCCGGTCGAACGCCTTGCGCAGCGGCGCCGGAGCCGCATCGCGCGCGGCGGCGAACGCAAACGGATCGAGCGACGCGCTGTACATCTTGCGCGCGCGATCGAGCAGGTTGTGCGCCTCGTCGACGAGCACGCCGACGCGCCACTGGTTCTGCTGCGCGAGCGTGTACAACATCGCGCTGCCGTCGTAGTAGTAGTTGTAGTCGCCGATCACCATGTCGGACCAGCGCGCGAGCTCCTGCGCGAGGTAGTACGGACACACGTCGTGCGCGAGCGCGGCCGCGCGCACCGTATCGCGATCGAGCAGCCCCGCGTCGATCGCCGCGTCGCGCGCGGCCGGCAATCGGTCGTAGAAGCCGCGCGCGAGCGGACACGCGTCGCCGTGGCACGCGAGGTCGGGATGCTCGCACGCCTTGTCGCGTGCGACCAGTTCGAGCACGCGCAGCGGCAGCGCGGGCGTGCCGGCGCCGAGCGTCGTCGCGGCCTCGAGCGCGAGCGCGCGTCCGGGCGTTTTCGCGGTCAGGAAGAACACATGGTCGATTTCGCCTTCGCCGCACGCCTTCAGCAGCGGAAACACGGTGCCGAGCGTCTTGCCGATGCCGGTCGGCGCTTGCGCGATCAGGCAGCGTTCGTCGCGCGCGGCGCGATAGACGGCCACGGCAAGCTCACGCTGCCCGCTGCGAAACTGCGCATGCGGAAACGCGAGCGCACGCAGCGCCGCATCGCGCGCGCTGCGATGCGCGGTCTCGCGCTCGGCCCAGCCGACGAAGCACGCGCATTGCTCGGCGAAAAACGCAGCGAGCGCGTCCGCGCTCAGCGTTTCGGTCAGCACGGTCTCGCGCTCGGAGACGATGTCGAAATAGACGAGCGCGACGTCGATCTGCGCGAGGCCGCGCGCCGCGCACATCAGATGCCCGTACACCTTCGCCTGCGCCCAGTGCAGCGTGCGATGGTTCGCGGGCATCGCGTCGAGGCTGCCGCGATAGGTCTTGATTTCCTCGATCCGGTTCGACACCGGATCGTAGCCGTCCGCCCGGCCGCGCACGGTCAGCACGCCCCACGTGCCGCTCAGCGCGATCTCGGTTTCGTAGCCCGCGCCGCGCTTCGACGTGACCGCGCCGTGGCCGGCGATGCCTTCGAGCGCGGTCGGCGCGGGCGTGAAACGCAGGTCGAGATCGCCGCGCCGCGCGGTGAACTCGCACATCGCCCGCACCGCGACGACGTAGCTCACGCGGACCACTCCATCGCGGCGGCCCCCGCGTGCGCGACGCGCGCGTCGGCCCATTCGACGTCGACGACGCGCACCGGCATCCCGTGCGCAACGCAATAGGCGAGCCAGCGCGTCTGGTTGTCCTGCAGGCGGTCGCCCGGGCCTTTCACTTCGATCAGTTCGTAGCGGCGCTCGTCGGGCCAGAAGCGCACGAGATCGGGCAGCCCCGACCGATTGCCGCGAATGTCGGCGAGCAGGCGGACGAACCAGAGCCGCAGATGATCGGGCGGCAGACACGCGAGCGCCTGCTCGAGCAGTTCGTCGGTCAGCACGCCCCAGAACACGAACGGCGACTGCAATCCCGCTTTCGTCGCGTAATGGCGGCGGATCGTGTCGCGATACGCGCCCGATTCGAGTTGCGCGAAGCACGCGGCAAACGCGTCGGCGCGGCGCGCGGCGAAATCGGGTGCGTGGAGATCGGCGGGGCCGCGCTGGAACGGGTGGAAAAACGCGCCGGGTACGGCCGCGAACACGGGCTCCCAGCACAGCAGCCCGAACAGCGAATTGATCAGCGTGTTTTCGACGTAGTGGACCGGTGCTTCAGGCTGCGCGAGGTGATCGCGCACGACGTACTCGACGCTGGCGGGCACGTCGGGCCGCACGAGTACGAGCGTTTCGCGCGGCACCGCAGGCGCCGCGGCCGCGCGCTCGACCGGCCGGCCGAGCCGCCGCTGCAGACGCGGCAGCATGCGTTCGACGCGCTGACGCTCCTCGTCGCTTTCGTACGCGCCGCGTGCCTCGAGCGCGAGCGCGAACGCATCGGCGTCGCGTCCGCCGCGTTCGAGCACGCGAATGCGGCGATGTCGGCTGCCGGGCCACGCGCTGCGGGCATAGGCGTCGAGCGCGCCGTCCCAGTCCGCGCGGCGTTCGCAGGTCTGCCCGAGCGCGAACAGCAGCTTCGCGCGGCGCGTCGCGAGCCACGGCTGCTCCGCGCAGTCGATCGCGTCGATCGCAGCGAGCAGCGCGTCGAACGAGCGATCGTCGGGCCATGCGTCGAGCGCCTCGCGGCACGCGTGCAGCGCGAGATACGCGTCGACGTCGCCGCGTTGCCGGAACGCACGCGACGACGGCCCGAACGGTACGGTTTCGTACTGGAACACGCCGAGATCGGCGAGCACGAACTCGCTCCAGTCCTGATGGAGATTGCCGAAGAACATCAGCCGCAACCGGTCGCAGAGCGCGCCGACCGTCACGCGCAGCACGCGATCGCCGCTCGTCGGGCACCACGCGTCGAGCGTCTGCGCGATATCGTGTGCGGGCCGCAAGCGCTCGAGCCAGTCCGCCTTGCGTTCGGCCGCATGCGCGGCGAGCGACGGAAACGTCTGCAGCAGTTCGGCCTTCGTCGACAGCGCGAACAGCGTGTCGAGCGTCAGTGCCGGCGCCGGATCGACCCACCCGCATTCGACGAGCGGCGCCGCGGCATCGAGCGGGCAGCCGATCTCGTCGTAGACCAGCTTGCTCGCGCGGAAATCGGCCCCGTTGCGCATCAGCATCCGCACGAGCAACGCGCGCGACGCCCGCGGCAGCGTCGCGAAATGCCGAAGAAACGCGTGCTCGGCCGCGTCGAGCAGGTCGTCGTAGCGCTCGCCGAGCCAGGCGAGCGCGCGTTCGAAGTTCGTCAGGTAGTAAAAGGCCGGCGGCTGCGGCGAGGATGGCGTCACGGGGTTCGATCACTGTACGTTTGTACAGGTCCGAATCATAGCAAATGTGACGGCCGCGCCGCACGCGCGGACCCACCGGCGCGGCTAGAAGCGGTAGTTGACCGACATGTCGAACACGCCGTTCGTCGATTGCTGCGTGATCGGGCTGCGGGCCGCACGGCCGACCAGCTGCTCGATCGCACCGTCCATCGTCACGAACCAGTGCTTGTTCACGAACCAGACCATCGTCACGCCGGCGCCGACCGACTTGATTCCGGCGCGCGACGAATACACCGGCAGCCCCGAACGCGCGGACGCGCCCTGGTTCACGCCGAACCAGCTGTTCATGTAGCGCGAGTCGGCGAACGAGACGGTCGGCCCGGCGAACCAGAAGAAGTGTTCGTTGCTGCCGGGCATCGGCATGTACGCGGAGAAGTCGCCGACCCAGCCGTTCGAGCCGCCGATGCTGCGTCGCACGTCCGCGCGCAGCACGAGCGGGAAGTCCTTCGACACCACGTAGTCGGCCGACAGCTTCATCACGGGGGCCGCGTTGATGTTGTCGAGCCCGTTCAGATGCCCGAGATCGTCGGCCGAACGACGCCCGAGGTCGTATCCGACCGACAGGCTCACGCGCCAGTTCGGGCCGCGCAGCACGTTCGCGCCGAGCCCCTCGCCCGTCGACAGGAAGAACAGGTCGCGATAGCGCACGTCGAGGTTCGGGCCGCCCATCACGTGATAGCGGTCGGAGCCCGCATAGCGCGGCTGCAGCGTCATCGCGGCGCCGACACTGACCTGCCACGTCGGCATGGTCGGCTCGTACAGTTTCTGAAGCGGGACGCCCGCCGAGTATTGCCACTCGCCGAGCGGCGAAGGCGTCTGGGCCGACGCGTCGCGTGCGCCCGCGATCGCGAGCGCCGCGCAGGCGGACAGGCCAAACACGAATCGGCGTGAGCCGGGTGACAGCAACGGGCGCACAGGGGCCATGAAGTCTCCGTCGGTTCGCAAAGGAATGCCTGATGAAGGACGCAGCGTGCGCCGGCCGCTGCCTGCGGGCAGCAGCCATGCGAACGTAGCGTCCGCTGAATTAACGAACATCCTACCCGCGCGGCGCACGGCCGCAAAGCGCCCGTCGAGTGCGGGCACCTTGCCTTGCGTCCATGCGGCGCGCGGTACTCAGAAGCGCTCGACGTGATAGTCGGCGCCGGGCGCGGCGGGGTTGCGCTGCGCCATCATCTGCGAAAAGCTGTCGCCGAGACGGCCGAGCGCGAGCTGCTTCTGACTGGCATCCCAATGCGTGAAGGCGTCGTACGCGGCATCGTCGAACGAGACGGTGACCGCAGCCGGCCGTCCGCTCGCATGAAAACCGATGTGCAGCACGCCGCCCGGTAGTTCCTCGATCTGATAACGCAGCGAGCGCGATTCGAAATAGCGGCCCAGCACCTGGGCGATCGCGCGCTTGTCGGGCGATTGCACGTGAATGTCCATGAGGGTCCTCCTTTCAGCGATCGCGCGGCCGGCTGCGGCGCACCGCCTCCGCCCGGCATCCGCATCGGCGGCGGCTGCGACGGCGGATCGCCCTGCGGCGGGCCCGTGGGAACGGGCGGATCGACCGGATCGTCGTGTCCGGGCGTCGGGGGCTCCGGGTAGTCGTCGGGCGTCGGTTCGGGACGGTGCAGCATGGATGGCGTCTTCATGACTCTCCTGCGCGACGGCTCGCGCGTGTCAATGGCGCGGCGACTTACGCAAGCAGCGTGCCCGGACGCGGCTGCCCGTGTTTGCCGGGCCGCGCATCCAGCCGCTCAGTCGGCGTATGCCGCCATCACGAGCCACATGGTGCGCCCTTCCGCCGCGAGCTGCACGGCGAGCGCGTAGCGGTCCGACGGCCGGCAGCATGCAGCGAGTGCGCGCTGCGCGCTCTCGGGGCCGTCGTAGATCGTGTCGTCGAGCTGGCGGACTTCGTCCTTGCCGTCGAACATCCGGCGCTCGGGCCGGTAGATCAGCGATTCGCGCTTCCAGGTCGCGAAGCGTTCGCGCACGTGGCTGAAATCGCCGCCGCAGACGTTGGCCTCGTAACGTATTCTTTCCGTGGGTGCATTCATCGCGTTGTCCTCTCGTCCACGCCGGCCGCGGCGCGCATTACGCCCGCGCGCTGCCGGCCGCAGCGGCCCGCAAGGGCCATGCCGTCGCCGGCGCGCAGGCACGCCCGTTGCGGCTTTCGTCACGAAAAGGAGGTTCGACCATGACCGTTCACGCCACCGGCAGCCGCGACGCCGTGTCACCGGCCGCCGGCCCGCTCCGCGCTCTCGCCGCGTCGCGCAAGCCGTCCGACGACAAGACGGAAGAACGCATCGACGAGGGACTCGAGGAGACGTTTCCGGCCAGCGATCCGCCCGCCGTCGGCGGCGGCACGCGCGTCGACCCCGCGAAACCGTCCGGCGAACGCGCGCGTCGCACGCCGGATGTCCCGTCCCCGCCCCGCGATCACGGCTGACGGCGGCACCCGGCCCGCATGCGCGGCAGCGTGTCGTCGGGCCGGCAATCCGGAGCAGATCGATGAAACGCATTGAACGCAGGTGGCATGAAATCAGCGGCGCAGCCGGCGTCGCCGCACTGGCCGCAATCGAAAGCGCAGTGGTGTTCGCGATCGTCGCGATCACCGGCGTCGGCCACTGAGGTCCGCCGCGCTGCCGCGCGGCCGGCCGTGGAAGATGTACAAGCAGGCTGGCAAATTTCTCCGTCCCGTGACGGGCGCGGTGCCATGCGCGCCGCATGCAGCCGGCACGCACCGTGCTCGTTTGCCCGTTCAGCCGCCCGGACCCGAAGGAGGCGTTCATGTATCGCGTCAACGAGATCATGTCGCGCGACGTGGTGTGCGTCGCACCGACCGACACCATTCGCCACGCGGCCGAACTGATGCAGCGGTTCGACATCGGCGTGCTGCCCGTCTGCGATCACGGCGAGCTGGTCGCGATCGTGACGGACCGCGACATCGCGGTACGCGCGCTCGCGCACGGCCGCTCGCCCGACACGCCGGTGCGCGCGGTCGCGTCCGAGCCCGTGCAATGGTGTACGGAAGACGAAGGCGTCGGCGACGTGCAGCAGCGCATGGCCGACGTGCAGCTGCACCGGATGCCGGTGCTCGACCGGCACCGCCGCGTGGTCGGCATCGTGTCGCTCGGCGACATCGCGACGCGCGCCGGCGGCCCGGCGCGAGACGAACTCGTCAACACGCTCGAGGACGTGTCGCTGCCGCGTCGCCATTGAGCCGGCGATCGCCGCTGCCAGCGGCGCGTCGACCACAGCCGACGAGGTGGCCCGCCACGCGCGCCGCGGCCGATGCCGTTCGCTTCGAACTTCGCACTTCGAACAGGAGGTACGCGATGACAGCCGACAGACAACCCGCCGAAGGTGCCCGCATCGTCGGTCGCGCCGGCCGGCGCTCGAACGGACCGGGGCCCGACGTGATGGCCGCCGGTACGCTGCAAGGCGACCGCGTCGTGACGACGGACGGCGACGACATCGGCAAGATCGCCGACATCATGCTCGATGTCCGATCCGGCCATATCGCGTACGCGGTCGTATCGTCGGGCGGCCTGCTCGGGATCGGCGACAAGCTGCTCGCGGTGCCGTGGAACCGGCTCACGCTCGACGCCGAGCGCCGCTGTTTCGTGCTGCCGGTCACCGCGGAGCGCGTGCGCGATGCGCCCGGCTTCGACAAGGACCACTGGCCGGCGATGGCCGATGCGACCTGGGCCGAGACCGTCCACGCGTATTACGGCAGCACGCCGTACTGGGTCATCGAGGAAGGCGAAACGGCGATCGATTCGCCGCCGTACGAAGCATCGCCGGGCGGCCCGGAAGACGAAGCGCGGCGTCGCTAGCGAATGGGCGCGCCGGCGCGTGCCGGCACTCGCGCATGGCCGCCATCAGCGCGCGCCCGCAACGGCGTTCGCGAGCGCGCGTGCCGCGGCAAGATGATTTTTGAGCATCGGCAACGTGCGCGCGGCGAACGCACGCAGTTGTGCGTCGTGTCCGTCGCGCGCCTCTGCTTCATACGCCCGGATCGCCTCTTCGTGTGCAGCGGGCCCCGCGAGTTGCACGTACGCGCGGTCGAACGCAGGGCCGCTCAGCGTGCGCAACGTGTTCAGCGCCGGATCGACGAGCATTCGCGTCTGGACCGGTACGCCCTTGTCCGCGCCGAGCCGGCGCAGTTCGCGCGCGATCCGTTCGTGTTCGTCGATCATCCTTCGCGCGAACGCCTTGACCTCTGCGTTCGACGAACGCTCGGCCGCGAGCTCGCTCGCGAGCAGTTCGGTCTTGCCGAGCATCGCGGCCTTGTCGACGAACTCCGCATCGATGCCGGACGGCCGGCGCGCCATGTCGGCCTCGTCGCCGGTCGGCGCGGGGCTCACGACGCCGGGCGCGACGTGCGCCGACGACACAGGCGAAGCCTCTGCCTCCGCCGTGGCCGCCGTCAGCAAGCCCGCCGCCGCTAGCCCCACCGCACACGCCGCATATCGCGCACGCCGCCGGACGCGCGGCCGCGCCCAACGCAGCGCGGCTGCGCGGCGAGCGGTGTTGCGGCCGGCGCCGGTGCCCGTCATGCCGGCCGATGCCCCGACGTGAAGAAGTCGGTCCACGCGCCGTGATCCCATGCGCCGTCGACGCGCTCCACCGACAGCGCGCCGTTCGCCACGAGCGTGCGTTGCGCGAACGTGGCCGTACGCCGCGTCACGTGCGCGGCCAGCACGACGCCGTGTTCGCACTCGCGCAGCGCGCCGCGGCCTTCGGGCGCATCGCCGCGCATCCGGCCGAGCGCCCCGCACAGCGCGCCGATATACGCGCCGACGAGCGGCACGCCGAGCCATACGAACGACGAATGCAGGCCGCCGATCGACAGCACCGCCGCGCCGGCCGCGCCGACGACAGCACCGATCGCGACGCCTTCGAGCGCGCCCAGCCCGCCCGGCCGGGCGGCGGAATCCGCATAGACGTCGCCGCCGAGCCAGAACAGCGCATGCTGGCCCGGCGGATTGAGAAAGAAGACCTTCACGTCGTCCCGATGCATGGCGTGGCCGCGCAGCTGCTGCGCGCAGCGTTCCGCCTGCTCGAGCGTCGAGAAACGGCCCGCGATGATGGTGTCCATGTCGAACCCTCCTGCACGGTGCCGCGCCGGGCCGCAAGGCGCGCGACGCCCGATCGGCCCGGCGCTTGCCCGCGCATCACGTTACTTCGGGCGTATCTGCAGCTTGTCGCGCACGCCGCGTACGCCGTCCACGTCGCGTACGACGCGGAGCGCGGTCGCGCGTTGCCGATCGTCGGGCACGGTGCCCGTCAGCTCGGCCACGTGATCGCGTACCTGCACGTCGATGTCGCCGGACGCGAGCCCGCGCTCCGCGACGAGCGCGGCCCTGACGCGGGACGCGATCGTCGCGTCGCGCAGCTGGCTGCCGACGGCCGACGCCTGGCTCGCGAGCTTCGCGCCGACGCCCTGCTCGGCCGCCGCCGGACGAGGCACCGCGATCCATGCACACGACAACACCAGTATGCGCGCGATTGCGGCAACCGGCGGCCGACGCTCGACGCGCGGCGGCGCCGGCTGCGCATTCGCGCGCGGCGCGTGTTTCGTTTCGTTCATGTCGTCCTCCCGTCCTCCGCTGTCGGCGCGCGACCGCCCGGCCGCGCTTGCCGTCATTACCGTTCCGGTCCGTCCTTCTCACGCGTACGACGGGCCGTCACGTCGTCGATCGCGCTTGCGAGCGTCGGCACGTCGACCGGCTTGCACAGATACGCGTCGAAGCCGGCGGCCATCACCCGCTGCCGATCCGCGACGCCCGCATGCGCGGTCACGGCGACCACCGGCATGCGCGCGTGGCGCCCGGGCAGACGCCGCACGCGCTCGATCAGCCAGAATCCGTCGCCGTCGGGCATCGCGATGTCCGACAGCACGACGGTCGGCGGATCGCGCTCGATGCTCGCGAGCGCGTCGCGCCCCGACTGCGCGGTGGACACCTGCGCGCCGAGCGTCCGCAGTGCGGCCGAGAGGCTCGCGCGCGACGTCGGCTCGTCGTCGACGACGAGCACGCGCTGGTGTTCGAGTGCCGCCGCCGGCACGCTGTCCACGGCGCCGAGCGGAACGACCGCCATGTCCGCCTCCCAGCCGGCCGGCAGCGTGACCGTGACGGTCAGGCCGCGACCGGGCCCTTCGCTGGCCGCCTCCACCGATCCGCCGTGCAGCTCCGCGATGTTGCGCACGATCGACAGGCCGAGCCCGAGGCCGCGCTGCGGCGATGCCGGCGCATTGGCCGGACGGTTGAACGGATCGAACAGATGCGGCAGCGCTTCGGGCGCCATCCCTTGCCCCGTATCGGCCACCGACAGACTGACGTGCGCGTCGACGCGTGCGAGCGACACGACGATGCGTCCGCCGCTCGGCGTGAACTTGATCGCGTTCGACAGCAGGTTCGACAGCACTTGATGCAGCCGCTCCGCGTCGGCGGAGATCACGCACGCCGTGCCCGCGCCTTCCGTGACGAGCGTGATGCCCTTCGCATGCGCGGGCGCGCCGAACTCGCGCGCCGCGTCGTGCACGACGCGCGCGACGTCGACCGGCGTACGCTCCAGACGCAGCTTGCCGGTCGCAAGCGACGACGCGTCGAGCAGATCGCCGACCATCCGCGCGAGCGAACGCGCGCTGCGATCGATCGCGTCGACCGCCTGCTGCGCGAAGCCCTGCCCGTCGACGCTGCGCAGCACCTCGACCCAGCCGTAGATCACGTTCAGCGGCGTGCGCAATTCATGCGACACGGTCGCGAGCAGTTCGTCCTTCAGCCGGTTCGCCGTGTCGGCCTGCACACGGGCGTCGCGCGCGCCGCGCAGCGACAGGCGATCACGCCGCTCGTCGCGACGGCGCTCGCGCGCCTCGCGCAGCGTCATCGAGAGGCCGTCGACATGCCCGTTCGCATCGACGATCGGCGATGCCGCAAACGTCGCGCGAAAGCAGTGTGCGTCTTGCCGCATGCACAGCACGTCGATCGGCCCGACCGGCGCGTGTACCTCGTCGATCGACGCGGGCACCGGCTGACGCCGCAGCCAGCGCGGCGCGAACAGCGTCGTTACATCGCGGCCGATCATCGTCGCCGCGTCGGCGCCGAAGATGCGCTGCGCCGCGCGGTTCCAGCTGACGATCCGCCGCGCGCCGTCGACGCCGACGATCGCGTCGGGCGACGCATCGACCACGCGGCGCAACAGCACGTCCTCGGATGGAGGCGGTGCAGCCGCCGGCTCCCGGCGTGCGTCGCGCGCGTCGTCGACCGCACGCGTGCGCGCGAACAACGGCCTGACGGCTGCGATCAGCGCGCATTCGATCACGCCGATCGCGACGAACGTGCCGGCGTCGGCCAGCCATGTCGCCGTCGGCGCGTCGCGCCACCAGAGCGCAGCGATCACGACGGTGCTCGCGACGATCGCGGCGAGGCCGCCGGCGAGCGACGTCAGCCACGCGGCGGCGGCGACGCCTGCATAAAAAGGCAACGGCGCAAACGGCGCATGCGCGCCGACCACGCGAATCGCGCCCGCCTGCAGCGCGCACGCGACGCCGACGGCCAGCACGACCCATGCACCCTGCCGGAATAGTTCACGGGTAACGGTCCTCATTGCGTTCCTGCATTCGCGCCGGCATCCTTCGCGCGGCGGCGTGCCGCCCGGGCGGTCCGGCATACCGTCGAACGGGCCGGGCGAGCGACACGCGGCAAGCAACCGTCATACCTGCCGACGCCACCACCGCAACGGTCCGAGCGCCGCAGCCTGCGGCGGCCGGCAGCGGCACGGCGCGGCGCACGCACGGGCGCGGGACGGCGCGCACCGCGCGTTGCCGGGCCGCGATGTGCAACGCTGCGCCATGTCGCGGCGCGCGCCATGCGAAGATGACAGCGCGTTTCGTCGCGGATGGGGCCCCGCTATCCCGCTGCGATACCTCGGTCGCCGCAAAGCACGCGCCAGGACGCACGTTTTTTCATTAGCTTTCTGTAAAAAAGCATGGGATCGTTTTGAAATCCTGCCCCCGACCGTGCATGCCAGGCGGCTGTCGATCAAAAAAAGGCACGCGAGCGATCGCCAGCGCCGTGCGCATTGGAAATTTCTATGCGCCGGCACCTTCGCGCCGCCCGCGTTGTCGATACCCGGTATTCCAAATGGACGAATTGCGTGACATCGAAGTGCCAACCGACATGCTGAAGCCGCCGCGGGAAACGTCGTCCCGCGCGAAACGCGCAGACGAACGCCGGCTGTCCGGCCGCTCGGCCGCAATGCGTGCGCTGCTCGCGCGCATCGAGAAAGTCGCGCCGACCGGCGCGAGCGTGATGATCGCGGGTGAAAGCGGCGTGGGCAAGGACATCGTCGCGCGTCGGCTGCACGAGTTGAGCCCGCGGCGCAACGGGCCGTTCGTCGCGGTCAACTGTGGCGCGATTCCGCCCGACATCGCGGAGTCGCAGCTGTTCGGCCACGAAAAAGGCAGCTTCACCGGCGCGACCGCGCAGCACACCGGCTTCTTCGAAGCCGCACGCGGCGGCACACTGCTGCTCGACGAAATCGCCGAAATGCCCGCCGCGCTGCAGGTGAAGCTGCTGCGCGCGCTGGAGTCGAACACGATCCTGCGCGTCGGCGGCACGGAAGCGATCGCGCTCGACGTGCGGATCGTATCCGCGACGCGCCACAATCCGGCCGACGCCGTGCGCGACGGCCGCCTGCGCGAAGACCTGTTCTACCGGCTCGCCGCATTCGCGCTCGTCGTGCCGCCGCTGCGTCAGCGCGAGGGCGACGTCGAGGTGCTCGCGCAGGAGTTCGTCGCGGCGCTCAATGCGCGGCACCGGTCCGACAAGCGGCTGACCGATGCGGCGATCGCCGCGCTGCGTGCGTACTCGTGGCCCGGCAACGTGCGCGAACTGCGCAATACGATCGAGCGCGCGTACATCCTGGCGGACGACGGAATCGACGTCACGCTGCCGAAGCAACCGGTGCCGGCCGACCTGATGCACGACGACGCGATCTCGCTGCCGCTCGGGGCGACGCTGCATCATGCGCAGCAACGCTTCATCGCCGCGACGCTGCGCCATTTCGAGGGCAACAAGCCGCTCGCGGCGAAGGCGCTCGGCATCAGCCTGAAGACGCTGTACAACCGGCTCGCGCTGATGCGCGAGGCCGGCGACGACGCCGCGCGCCCGGCGTCCGGCGAACGCGCTACGCGACCCTGAACTGGCCGACCGTCGACGCGAGCGCGTTCGCCTGCGTCTGCAGCGCCGACGCCGCCGCGGTCGACTGTTCGACCAGCGCCGCGTTCTGCTGAACCATCTCGTCGAGCTGCGTGACCGCGCGGTTCACTTCCTGGATACCGCGCGTCTGTTCGTTCGCCGCATGCGTGATCTCGGAGATGATCGTCGTCACGTTGGCGACGTTCGACACGATTTCGCGCATCGTCTCGCCAGCCTGCCGCACCTGCCCGGAGCCGGCCGACACGCTGTCGACCGTCGATTCGACGAGCACCTTCACTTCGCGCGCGGCCTGCGCGCTGCGTTGCGCGAGACTGCGCACTTCCTGCGCGACCACCGCGAAGCCACGCCCCTGCTCGCCCGCGCGCGCCGCTTCGACGGCCGCGTTCAGCGCGAGGATGTTGGTCTGGAACGCGATGCCGTCGATCACGCCGATGATGTCGCCGATCCGGCCCGACGCTTCCTCGATCTTCGCCATCGTCGCGACGACGTCCGACACGACCGCGCCGCCGTGCGACGCGATCCGCGACGCGGCGGCCGCGCGCTCGTCCGCCTGACCGGCTGCGGCTGCCGACTGGCCGACCGTCGCGGTGATCTGCTCCATCGACGCGGCCGTTTCCTCGAGGCTCGCCGCCGCCGATTCGGTGCGCGACGACAGATCCCGATTGCCCGCCGCGATCTCGTTCGCCGCCGTGCGCACCGATTCGCTCGCGTCGCGAATCTGCCGGATCACGTCGCTCAGCTTGTCGACGAAGCGGTTGAATGAGCGCGCGATGTCGGCCACTTCGTCGCGGCCCTCGGCCGGCAGCCGCTGCGTCAGATCGCCACCGCCCGAGCCGATCTCGGCCATCGCGAGCCGCACCTGCGACAGGCGGCGAAACGCGGTCGTCGTGATTGCGCCGACGATCAACGACGCGACCGCGACGATCACGATCATCGTGATCAGCGAAGCGGTCAGCAGCGAGCGCATGCCGCCCGTCGCATCGGCCTTGTCGAGCGCGACGAGCGCGTACCAGTCTGTGCCCGGCACCGGCTGCGCGCGCACGAGCTTCGCGTCGTCGCCGACGTGCACCTCGACCGGCGCGCTCGCACCCGCGAGCGACGCCGCGGGAATCGCACCGAGATCGGGCGACAGGTCGGCGACCGGCTTCAGCGTCAGCTTCGAGTCGGGATGCGCCACCACGTGGCCGCTGCTGTCGATCAACATGCCGAAGCTGGCAGGCGTCGGATGAATCGACTTCACGTTCGCGATCACGCTGTCCATGCCGACGTCGGCCGCGACGACGCCCTTCAGCGCGCCGTCGCGCAGAATCGGCACCGCGAACGTGACGACCAGGTTGCCGGTGCCCGCATCCACATACGGCGGCGTCACGACCGGCTTGCCGGCCTGCGCCGCCTGCCGGTACCACGGCCGGCCGGTCGGATCGTAGTCGGCGGGAATGCCGGTCGGATCGGAAAACCGGAACGATTTGTCGGCATAGCCCGCATAGACGTTCGTGAAGCCGCCCGCGGCCGCCATCTGCTTGAACACCGGCAGCGGATCGGCGGACAGCGCGGCGTCCTGCAGCGACTCGACCATCCGGCGCCGCGTCGCGACCCAGTCCGCGATCCCGACTACGTGGCCGCTGGCAACCGACGTCAGGTTGCGATCGATCGCATCGTTGTTGTACGCGCGCGCAATGAAATAGTTGATGAGGGTGGTAGCGACGAGCGCGAACACGACGATGGCGACGCACGCGGCGAGGATGCGGGTGCGGATGGACGAAAACATGGCGACGACTCGGTAAGGGTGCACAAACGCCCGGTGGAGGGATTCACCGGGTAAACGGCACGTGCGTCGCCGACTTGAGCGGTCCGTGACAAATCGATGAAACGTCTGACGAAACGCGCGCGCTCGGTGCTCGGTCCGTTCGG
Organism: Burkholderia multivorans ATCC BAA-247; assembly: GCF_000959525.1. Taxonomy (NCBI): domain Bacteria; kingdom Pseudomonadati; phylum Pseudomonadota; class Betaproteobacteria; order Burkholderiales; family Burkholderiaceae; genus Burkholderia; species Burkholderia multivorans. The sequence continues at coordinate 1,339,328 of NZ_CP009831.1, read as the reverse complement.
GCCGAGCCTCGGCGCGCGTCACGTCATGCCGGGACCGTCAGGGACCCGAACGTGCGTCGGCGCCGGGGGAATCGTCGCCGGCACCACGTGAACGGGGATCCGGCACGATATCCGCGTTCTCGCGCATCCGTTCGCGCAGATGGCGGATCGCGATCACGCGGATGTAGTCGTGCACGCGCGCGCCGGACGACAGCGCGCGTATCTCGGCATCGAGCATCGCGTGCAATTGCTCCGCGTCGATCGCACGTCGCGCGGCAGCTTCCTTCAGCGAATCGAGTAAATCGTCCTGTGACATCGACGGACTCCTGACGGTCGAAGTGACGGAAACGGAACGGCAAGGAAAGCGTAACGAGTCGGAAGCCGTGCGGCGTGCGGTGCGCCGCGGCTTGCTTGCGCGCGATCAATGAAAGGCGGCCGAGGCAGGCCGTTCGCGCAGGATCGATGAACATGTCGCGCCACCCCGGACGCGTCGCGGCGGGTGGACATGCACCGCGTGCATGTCGGCGCGTCGCCGTAGCGTGCAACTTAGACTCGCCGAAATGCGACGTCAAGGGTCGCGATCGCCCGGACCGCGCACGCATACGATGCCGGCGATGCCGGAAAGCGGGCGGGATGCGCGGCATCCCGCCCTTCTTCCAGGGCCGCCTTGCGGCAGCCTACCCTCGTGCCAGAGAGTTCGCGATTCGTCGGTGGCGGGCGATGCGGCCGGTCGCAGAAAAAGACGGTCCGTGCGTGCAAGCGGCGCAGCATGCGGCGGTGACGATTCGGCGGTGTGCCGCATGCCCGGCGCGCGCCGCGCTGCATCGTTGCCGCTGCGCATGCACGGTGCGGCGCGCTGCGTCGAATGGCCTGCCACTGTCGCATGCGCGCCGTGCGCCGTTTCTGACGCAGATCAAGCGCTGCGCGTTTCGTGCGCCTTCAGCGGCCTTGTCCGCGTACGAGCAGCACGGGCACCTCGGCCAGATGCGCGACACGCCGCGCGACGCTGCCGATCAGCCATGCCGCAATGCCGCGCCGGCCGTGCGTGCCGACCACGAGCAGTTCCGCATGCCAGTGCACCGCATCGCGCATCAGCGCGTGCGCGACGTCGTCGCTCGTCGGGCGCGTCTCGACGATGCCGCGCCGCGTCGGGTTGCCGGTCGCATGCAGCATCGGCGCGACACGCGCCAGCGCATCCTCGCCTTCGGCGCGATAGGCGTTCTCGAGCGCGCGCACCGGCACGATGTCGGTGAGCCGAACGGCGCGGTCCACGACGTAGGCCGCGTAGAGCAGCGTCTGCGGTGCCGCGAAGCCGAGCCCCACCTCGACCGCATGAAGCGACGGCTCGCTGCCGTCGACGGCAAACATCAGCCGCTGCAGCGGGCCGTCCGACTCGCGCGCATACGACGCAGGGACGAGCAGCAGCGCGCAATGCGCCCGCGTCGCGAGCGTGTCCGACATCGCACCTTCCACGAGCCGCAGCAGCCCGTGATGCGGATTCGCACCGACTACGAGCACGTCGGCGCCCCACTGCGAGGTGTCGTTCGCGAGCGCGTCGGCGACCGAGCCGCCGGTGATCGACGTATCGACGATCGCGGGTTCGAGCTCGACGTCGCTGTCCGCGAACAGTGCAAGGGTGCGTTCGATCGTCGCCTGCGCGTCGTGCGTCATTTCCTTGCGCGCCGACGTCAGCAACGCATCGATGCGCGGAATGTCGGGCAGCACGAGGCGCGGGTTGTCGATCGCGCAAACGATTCGCAGTTGCATGCCGGGACGCAGCAAGGTGCGGACATAGCGGGCGGCGGACAGCGATTCGGGTGTCGGGTCGATCGCGAGCGCGACGCGCGCGATGGACCGGGCGGACTGGGCAGGCTGCATGGCGAAGGCCTCCGTGCGTACGCGTCGTCGCCAACGACGACGGGAGCTTCGCGCAGCGCCGCGCGCGGCGGCCACGGACGACCGGCGCGGAACGAATCGGCGGATGGCCACGCGAAGCGCGGACCAGCGATCGGGACAGGATAAAGCGTATCGGCCCGTGCGTGCATGATCGAGATCAGCGCACGCGCGGGCCCGGATGGCGCACGCAGGACGCGCGCGGGCGCCGGCCGCTCAGGACTTCGGCGTCGATACGGCCGGACGCTTCGCGTAGCACACCGTGTACGCGATACCGAGCAGCACGATCCACAGCGGGCCGATCACGAGTGCGACGCGCGTATCGGGCGTGAACGCCATCAGCACGACGACGAACGCGAGAAACGCGAGCGCCGCGTATGAGCCGAGCGGATAGAACGGCACGCGAATCGGCAGGCGCGCGACGCGGTCGGCCGACAGCGTGCGGCGGAAGCGCATCTGCGCGGTCAGGATCACGCACCACGTCCAGATCGCGCCGAACGTCGACACCGACGTGAGCCACACGAACACGTGCTGCGGCGCGAGGTAGTTCAGCAGCACCCCGACCAGCAGCAGCGCGACCGAGACGATCACGCCATAGACGGGCACGCCGCTCGCATTGACGCGGCCGAGCACGCGCGGTGCCTGGTCTTGCTGCGCGAGGTTGTAGAGCATCCGCGCGGTGCTGAACAGGCCGCTGTTGCACGACGACAGGGCCGCCGTCAGCACGACGAAGTTGATGATGCCGGCCGCGGCCGGAATGCCGAGCCGCGAGAACGTCATCACGAACGGGCTGCCCTGCGTGCCGATCTGGTCCCACGGATAGATCGACATGATCACCGACAGCGCGCCGATGTAGAAAATCAGCACGCGCCAGAACACCGAGTTCACGGCCTTCGTCAGCGACTTCTCCGGATTGCGTGCTTCGCCCGCGGTGAGGCCGAGCATTTCGACGCCGAGATACGCGAACATCACGATCGGCAGCGCATCGATCACGCCGCCGATGCCGTGCGGCATGAAGCCGCCATGCGTCCAGAGGTTCGATATCCCGGTCGCGACGCCGCCGTTGCCGATGCCGAACACGATCATCAGCGCGCCGCCGACGATCATCAGCACGATCGTGACGATCTTGATCAGCGCGAACCAGAATTCGAATTCGCCGTACAGCTTGACCGCGATGAAGTTCACGGCACCCATCGCGCTGAGTGCGGCGAGCGCCCAGATCCAGTTCGGTACGGCGGGGAACCACATGTGCATGTAGACGCCGACTGCGGTGATTTCGGCCATGCAGGTCACGATCCAGACGAACCAGTAGGTCCAGCCGGTCAGATAGCCCGCGAGCGGGCCGAGATAGTCGCGCGCATAGCGGCTGAACGCGCCCGCGACGGGATTGGTAATCGCCATTTCGCCAAGCGCGCGCATGATCAGGAAGATCACGATGCCGCCGAGCAGATAGGTCAGCAGAATCGCGGGGCCGGCCGCGCGAATCGCGGTGGCCGAGCCGAGGAACAGGCCGACGCCGATCGTCGCGCCGAGCGCCATCAGGTTGATGTGCCGTTCTTCCAGCCCGCGGCGAAGCTGGTCTTCTTGCTGTTTCAAGTCCGTCTCCTCGCGGCCGCACGGCGGCCGCGTCATTGTGTCGAGGTCGATGCGCGAGCGTCGATGCCGTTATCGGTGCCGAAAACGAAAAACCGGCGCGACCGCTTTCCGACTGGAAAGCGATACGGATAGTGCGTCCATCCTTCGGGAATCGCCGCGAATTACCGGCGATTTCCGGAACAATCCGGAATGACCGGTCGGGCCTTTCACGGAAACCGCGCGCGGCCCGCGCGGCGCGGCTGAGCGCGGCGGCGAGCGGCGACGGAATCCACCGCTTTCGGCGCGAACAATCGCGCGTGATGGGTGCGCGATTGGCGGCACCCAATAGGAAGGCGCGATTATAAGAAAGATCGGCGGTTTTACGCCAGCCGATTTTCTCGCCGTGAGGGTGCGGGAAATGGAGATGAAATTCGATTGGGTGGCGGGTGCATTCGAATCGGCGCATGAGCAAAGCATCGGAGAGAAAACTCGATTACTTGCTGCACGCCGATTAACACGAAAGCAGAAAGGGCTCCGACGCGACCGCGTGTGCTCACCGCCCCCAGCAGCCCCAAGCCACGCCCAAAACAACGCCAACCCGCAACCGCATCGTCATTTGCTCAACGTCGCGCGCACCGTATATTCGCCGCCCAGCGCCGCATGCTCCGGCCGCACGAAATAACGCGACGTATCGAGATCGACCGGAATCGGCTCGACCGGATAGCCGTGCTTCTCCCACGCATCGAGGCCGCCCTTCAGCGCGCGGATGTTGTGGATCATCTTCTTGCGCTGCAGCTGCGCGACGATGCGCTTGGCCGTCGCCTCGTTCGGGCACACGCAATAGACGACGATCGGCCGCTTCAGCACTTCCGGGTCGAGCAGATCGGGCGACTCGAGATCCAGCGGCACCGCGCCGGCGATCCGGTACGGTTCGCGCTCGCGGATCGCACGCGGCCGCGCGTCGAAAATCAGCGGCGGTTCGCTCGACGTCATCATCTCGACGAGCTGCGGCGGGGAGATGCGCACCTGCGCGAGCCAGCGGCGGAACTGCAGCCGCCGCACCCAGCGGTACAGCACGAACGTGATGAAGATCGCAAGAAACGCGTCGAGGATCGTGCCGCCGCTCGCGCGCACCCACAGCACGAACTGGACGATCTGGTCGTGAACCGCGGCGCCGCCGATCAACCAGAACGCCGCCCACAGCGACGCGCCCGCCAGATCCCAGAACAGAAACACGCCGACGCCGATGGCGGTCGTGCCGAGCAGCGGCGCCGACACGAGCCCGAGCCCCGGCAGAAATTTGGACAGCACGAGCAGCGGCGCGCCATACCTTTCGAATACGTTACGCGCGAAGCGCAACGTCGTATCGAGCGACAACGAAAAGCGCACGAGCGCATTCAGCAGCCGGCGTCCGCGCGTGCGGCCCATGAAGAACCACAGCGAATCGGCCAGCATCGTCGCGCCGATGGCCGCGACGAACATGCTGGCCCACGAGGCCTGTCCCATCGCCGCCATCGTGCCGCCGAGAATCAGCATCGGCACGGCCGGCACCGGCACGCCGAGCTGCGTGATCAGCACGCTCGCGAACACGGCCCACGGGCCGAGCGACGATGGAATTGCGATCGGGAAATGCCACACGACGGCGCTCCTGGATGACATGCGGACCGGGCGACGACGGCGGCCGTCGATACGGCTGTGCAATGCCGGCACCCACCTCGGCGCACCGGCACTACATGACGCGCATTCTAAACGGGTTTCGCCGGCGCCGCGCGCATGCCGGCCGGCGCCCTGCCCCGCTTCAACCGGGCGCGCGCGGCGCCAGTTGGGCGACGTGCTGCGCATATTCGGGAAACGCCTCGGCCAGCGCGTCGGCGTCGGCGAGCTCGAATTCCGCGAATTCGAAGCCCGGCGCCACCGTGCAGCCGACGAACGCGACCTGCTCGGGCGACGCGCAGCGCGCGCCGAACCAGCGTCCGGCCGGCACGACGGCCTGGAACACGGTGCCCGGATGCACGAGCGGATTGCCGAGCCGATGAATCGTCAGCCCGTCGCGTTCGTCGAGCACCCATACCTCGAGCGGATCGCCGGCATAGAAGTGCCAGACCTCGTCGGAGCGGATCCGGTGCCACGACGAATAGGCGCCATCGCACAACAGGTAGTAGATCGCGGTGGAGGCGGCGCGACGCGCGTCGTCGGACGGACGCACGACCGTGTCGGCGGCGCGGTAGGTTTCGCGGAAATAGCCGCCTTCGGGATGCGGCTGCAGGTCGAACTGGCGGATCAGGTCCGCGGCGGAAATCGGCATGGCGACGAAGAACGGTAAGTGGGGCGAATCCGCATCCGGCGAACGGACGGTCGCGAGACCGGCCGCACGCCGACGAATGCGGCACGGCATCGGGCGCCGCGGCCATGCGCGCGAGGCCCGCATCGCGGACGCAGACAACGCGACGACGATCGGCGGCTTGGGCCGATCCTGCCAGAAGTGATAGCCGCGATGCAACCGCCGGCGCCGCTGCGTGGCACGTACCGCGGCCGAGCGCGATTACGCGCGATTACGTGCGAGTCGGCGCCGGCGCCGGCACCGGCTCGTCGTGCCGGACCAGCAGCACGGGGCGATCGGCCGCGCGCAGCAGCGATTCGGCCACGCTGCCGAGCAGCAGCCGACGCAGCCCGTGCCGGCCGCTCGTGCCCATCACGATCAGATCGGCATCGGCTTCGGCCGCGGTGCGCATCAGCACCGCCGCGACCTCCTCGCCGTATGCGTCGAGCGCGCGCACGGTGCCCGGCACCTGCCGCTGCGCGAGCACTGCTTTTGCTTCGTCGAGCACGGCTGTCGCGACACCGGCGGCCGCTGCGTCGTCGTCCGGCGTCTCGGGGAAACCGGCGCCGACGTCGACGAGCCGCGGCCGATGCTCGACTACGTACGCACACGTGATCGTGCCGCCGGAGGCGGCCGCGATCCGGATCGCCTCGTTCAGTGCGAGACGCGCACTCGGGCTGCCGTCGAGCCCGACGAAAATCCGCTTGTACATGTCCGTCCCTCCGATCGCGCCGACGCGCATCCTGCACGCGAGCACCGGCCGGCCCGCGCCCCATTTAACCGACCCTATTACAAAAAACGCCCAAAGCAAGCACAATTTCGCGTTGAAAACACATCGACTGTGCCGGGCGCGGCTCTCGCCCGGGCAGCGCGCGTCGCCCGAGTGCCCGGGTGGCGGACAACAGAATGGCCAGCCAATGACCGCCAGAGGAACCCCAACCCGTGGCGCCCGAGAGCCCGCGCGCTTCCGGACCATGTTACGCCAGCCGCTTGCGGCCGGCACCGCGGCGCTCGTGATCGGCGCGGCGCTGTCGCTCGGCGTCGCGCTGCTGGTGCGCGACGAGTGGCAGGACGCCGTCCATGCGCGCTTCGAGCGCCGTACCGCGCGCGTGACCGCGATGCTGCGCCACGAACTGCTGGCCGGCGTCGGGATACTCGACAGCGCGCGCGGCGCGCTTGCGCTCGTCCCGCAGATGACGCCCGAACAATGGACGCGCTACGCCCAATCGCTCGATCTCGACGCCAGCCGCTCGCCGGTTCGGCAGCTCGGCTACGCGCCGCTGTCGGATGCGACGCGCGCCGCACTCGCCGGACACGCGTCGATGCCGGCCGGCCCGCTCGCGACCGCGACGCTCAGCGCGCCGCCGTCCGTCGCGCCGGTCGTGCGCTTCGGCGCACCGGATGCACAGGCGCTCGCGCGCACGCTGCGTACCGGCGAAGTTGCGCTCGGCGTGCATCCGGCCGACGACGATCTGTCCTACGACGCACGCACGCTGACGCTGTTCGTGCCGGTTGCCGCTACGCGGCGCGCTGCCGGCGCACCGTCCGTCGCGAGCGACCTCGAGCCGGACGGCATCCTGTTCGCCGCGTTGAGCCCGCAGCGGCTGATCGACCGCGCGCTCGACGCGGAACGCGGGATCGACCTGAAGATCGGCGCGGGCAGCGATCCGCGCCCGATCGTCAGCGCCGAGACGACGACCGACGAGGCCGCGACGTCGCCATACCTGATGCGGCGCACCGAGGTCCTCAATTTCGGCGGCACCGCGCTCACGCTCGCGTATTCGGCCGACGGGCGGCCGAGCGCAACGGGCGCGCAGCGCGCGGCCGCCACCGTGCTTGCGGCCGGGCTGCTCGCGTCGATCGCGTTCGCGGGGCTCGTCCATGCACTGATGCGTAGCCGCGCGGCCGCCGCGGGCGACGCGGGCGCCGGCAGCCGTCATCTGAACGAAGCGCGAATGATGGGCATCATCCGCCCGTCGATGGAGGCGATCATCACGATCGACGAGAAGCAGACGGTCGTGATCTTCAATCCGATGGCCGAGCAGGTGTTCGGCGTCTCGGCGATGGAAGCGATCGGCGCGCCGCTGTCGCGCTTCATCCCCGAACGGTTTCGCGCGGCGCATGCGAAGCACGTCGACCAGTTCGGCGTGACGGGCGTGTCGGAGCGGCAAATGGGACGCCAGCGCGTGCTGTTCGGCCTGCGCGCGAACGGCGAGGAATTTCCGATCGAAGCGTCGATCTCGCAGATCCGCGACGGCTCCGGCAAGCTGTACACGGTGATGCTGCGCGACATCACCGAGCGGCTGCGCGCCGAGAACGCGGTGAGGCAGTCGCGCGAAGAACTGCGCGAGCTCTCCGCGAATCTGCAGAACGTGCGCGAAGAGGAAAAGACGCGCATCGCGCGCGAACTGCACGACGATCTCGGTCAGCAGCTCACCGCGCTGAAGATGGATCTGTCGGTTGTCGAGCAGCGGCTGCGCACGCCGGCCGACGCGGCGCCCGACGCGACCGTGCTCGCGCATCTGCAGGGCATGCGCAAGCTGATCGACGCGACGGTCGCGTCGGTGCGGCGCATCGCGGCCGATCTGCGGCCCGTGATGCTCGACGATCTCGGCCTCGTGCCGGCGATCGAATGGCTCGCCAACGATTTCACGAACCGCTACGGCATCGACGTCGAACGCCATGTCGAAACGGGCGGCATCGCCTTCACGAACGCGGGGGCGACCACGCTGTTCCGCATCGTCCAGGAAGCGCTGACGAATGTCGCGCGCCATGCGGATGCGACGCGCGTCGCGCTGCGGCTCGACGTCGAAGACGGCTTCTGCGTGCTGCGCGTCGCCGACAACGGCCACGGCGCACCGCCCGGCGGCCCCGCACACGAGGACAAATCGTTCGGGCTGATCGGCATTCGCGAGCGCGCGCACATGCTCGGCGGCACCGTAACGATCGATACCGCGCCGGCGCGCGGCTTCTCGATCACCGTCGCCCTGCCGCTCGGCAACGTTGAACAGGACAACCCCATCTCATGATCAAGGTGCTCATCGCCGACGACCATACGCTCGTGCGCGACGGTCTGCGGCACATCCTTCAGAACGCGACCGGTTTCGAAGTGGCCGGCGAAGCGTGCGACGGCCCGTCGACGATCGCGCTCGTCCGCGCGACGCCTGCGCAGGTGCTCGTGCTCGACCTGTCGATGCCGGGCCGCAACGGCGTCGAATTGATCAAGCAGATCAAGGACGAGAAACCCGCGCTGCGCGTGCTCGTGCTGACGATGCACGCCGAACAGCAGTACGCGGTGCGCGCGTTCCGCGCGGGCGCGTCGGGCTATCTGACGAAGGAAAGTGCCAGTGCGGAGCTGGTCGGCGCGGTCACGAAGGTCGCGTCCGGCGGTGTGTACGTCAGTCTCGCGATGGCCGAGCAGTTCGCGCAAAGCCTCAACGAGCCGGCCGACACGCTGCCGCATCAGCGGCTGTCCGACCGCGAGTTCGACGTGTTCCGGCGCATCGCGGCCGGCCAGACGCTGACCGACATCGCGCAGGCGCTATGCGTGAGCGCGAAGACGGTCAGCACCTACAAGACGCGGATTCTGGAAAAGATGCAGATGCCGCACGAAGCGGCACTCGTGCGCTACGCGCTGCGGCACAAGCTCGTCGACGAGGCCGACGACATATGACGCATGACGCGCCACCGCGCGAGCGCGCGTATCGCTACTTCGCGGGCACCGGGCACGCGAGATCGCCCTCCTCGCACGATAGATACGCCTTGAGCGTTTCGGTGCGCTCCTTGGTCAGATCGTCGAGGCAGGTCGCGACCACCATCGCATAGGCGCTGCCGCCGTCGGCGTTCGCGCTCGAGAACTGGCATTCGGCATCGCGATATGCGATCCAGGCGCGCTGCGCGGCGACCAGCTTGTCGGCAACCGGCCGTGCGTCGCGCAATCGCGCGGTGACGGTCTGGTACGTGCGGTTCAGCACCGCGTCGGACTGCCTGTACGCATGCTCGGCGCACGCGGTCAGCGTCGCCTGGTCGGACGCATTCGCGCAATTCGCCTGCGCATGGGCGACGCTCGCCGCCAGCATCAGCGGGCACAGCAGCACGGCGGTCGGGACACGCATGGGATCGCTCCTTGTTGTTGGTTGACGTCGTGGAGTCCGGTACGGACGGAGGCCGCGTGCCGCGCGTCGGCGACACCGTCCGGGATGCTAGCGCACGCGCGTGCGAATGTCAGCGTCGTCGTGCAACGGCCCGTCGGCGCGCGCGGTGGACGCAAAAAAGCCCGCACTCGGATCCGGATCGAGTGCGGGCTTTGTTCGGCCGGTAGCTTCGGCGGCCGAGCGGCCGCCGTACGACGCTCAGTGACCGAAGTAGACGGACGAGCGGTCGGCCGCGGCCGGCACGGCAACGCGCTGGCCCGCTTGCGATGCCGCTGCGGCGTTCGCGCCGTAGCCCGTCGCATCGCCGTTCGCGGCAGCGATCTTCGCCTGCGCGGCCTGAATGTTTTCCGGATAGTTCAACCAGTCGTTCGGGTTGTAGCCGGCCTTTTCGAGCTGCACGAGCTCCGCGCGCACTTGCGCACGCGTCAGCGGCTGCTGGTTGGACTGTGCAAACGAAACGACCGGTGCGGCAACCAATGCGGCCAGTGCAACTGCCTTGATCAGCGATTTCATGATGCGTTACCTCCAGATTGTTTTGTCGGGCGCTTCGGACACGAACGTCGTTGCGCATGTGTGGAATTCTAGGAGTGCACGCAATCAGGGTAAATACTTAAATCGCGAATTCACTGTTGACGAGATACATACAATCGCCGATCGCGCAGTCGAATCTTCTGACAATTATCGTCGTGGACGATATGAATCTTCGAAGCGACGACCGACTCGACGCGCCGGTCGCCTGGGTGTCGCGACCGCCCTTACTGTGCGCCGTCGCCGGCGTCCGGCGCACCGGGCGTCGACGGCTGCAGCGGCGCCGCAGGCGCGACCGGCGACGCCGCGCTGCCGCCGCCCGCGCCGCCCGGTGTCGCGGTGACCGGCGCGGGCGACGCAGGCGGCTGAACCTGCGGCGGCTGCAGCACCGAAGGCTCAGAACCCGCGCCCGATAGCGCGGCAGCGGACGCCGCCACTTCGGACGCCGGCACCCATTCTTCGACGATGCCGTCCGACGCGGCACCGGCGGCCGACGCGGCCGCTTCGCTCGACGCCGCACCGGCATCGGCCGGCTCGGGCTTGCGCGGCGTCCGCTGAACCTTGACCGGCGCGGCTGCCTTGTTCGGCTCGGGTCTGAACCACGTGTCGAACAGATCCGTCACGCGCTCGCGCACCGACGCGAACCAGCCCGGCGACGGCTCCGTATCGAAAGTCGCCTTCGGATCGATCAGCCGAGCACGCTGTGCACGCTGGAAGAAATCGCCGACGATCGGCAGCGCGCTGTGCGCGCCCTGCCCCCAGTAGTCGCTGCGCAGCGTCACGCGGCCGTCGTCGAAGCCGACCCACGCGCCGGCGACGAGCGCGGGCTGCATCAGGATGAACCAGCCGTCCGCGTTGTCCTGCGTCGTACCGGTCTTGCCGGCCACGTCGCCGCGCACGCCGAAGCGCGTGCGGATGCTCGCGCCGGTGCCGCGCGTGACGACGTTGCGCATCGTGTCGAGCAGCGTCTTGTCGGCTTCCGCATCGAGCGCGCGTTCCGGCGGCGCCGGCGCGAACTCGGCCAGCACGTCGCCGTTGCGGTTCTCGATCCGCGTCACCATCTGCGGCTCGACGTACAGCCCGTCGTTCGCGATCGTCGCGTACGAGGCGACCATCTCCTTCAGCGTCACGGGGCTCGTCCCGAGCGCGAGCGACGGCACGCGCTCGAGCGGACTCTCGCGCACACCCATGTCGCGCGCGAGCCGCGCGACCGCCGCAGGGCCGACCTTCTCCATCACCTGCGCCGTGATCCGGTTGCGCGACAGCGCAAGCGCATCGCGCAGCGTCATCGGCTTGCCGGTCGGCGGCACGTCGTCGTTCGGCCGCCATACCTCGCCGCCTTTCAGCGGGATCTCCACCGGCTGGTCGACGAAGGTATCGTCGGGCTTCATGCCGCGCTCGAACGCAGCGCCGTACACGAACGCCTTGAACGTCGAGCCCGGCTGCCGCCGCGCCTGCGCGACATGGTCGAACGGCTCGCTCGCGAAGTCGCGGCTGCCGACCCACGCGCGGATCTGCCCGTCGCGCGGATCGATCGCGACGAAGCCGGCCTGCACGTCGGTCTTCGCCTTGCACAGCGCACGCATGAAGCCGCGATCCGCGGCGAGCGCCTTCATCGCGGCCGCGTCGTCCTTGCCGGCATCCTGCGCGGCCTTGTATTCGGGCGATTCGCGCATGAAAGTGCGGAACACTTCGTTGTCGGTCCCGCAGCCGTCGCGGCCGCTCCAGGCGTTGTTCGCGATGCGCTGCAGTTCGTTCGTCTGCAGGATCAGCGCCTGCGTCGCCATCTGCTGCAGCCGCGCGTCGATCGTCGTGCGGACGATCAGCCCGTCCGAATAGATGTTGTAGTCGTTGCGGTCGGCCCACGCGATCAGCCATTTGCGCAGCTGCTGCGCAAAGTGCGGCGCCGGCCCCGGCGGCTCCTTCTGCCGCTCGAAGTCGATCCGCAGCGGCCGGCGCTGCAGTTGCGCGAACTGCGCGGGCGTCAGCTTCCCGTACTTCACCATCTGGCCGAGCACCGTATTGCGCCGCTGCAGCGCGCGTTCCGGGTTCAGCACCGGGTTGTAGTAGCTGTTGCCTTTCAGCATGCCGACGAGCGTCGCGCTGTCGAGCACGTCGAGTTCGTCGGCCGACTTGTCGAAGTAGGTGCGCGCGGCCATCTCGACGCCGTACGCGTTGTAGAGGAACGGCACCGTGTTCAGGTAGGTCTCGAGGATCTGGTCCTTGCTGTACACGGCCTCGATCTTCAGCGCGGTGATCGCCTCCTTCAGCTTGCGCGTGAGCGTCGGCGCGCGGCCGATCTCGTCCGGATACAGGTTGCGCGCGAGCTGCTGCGTGATCGTCGAGCCGCCCTGCCGGTCGCCGGAGAACGTGTGGAGTGCGGCCGACGCGGTGCGTCGCCAGTCGAGGCCGTGATGCTGGTAGAACCGGTGATCCTCGGTCGCGATCAGCGCATCGACCACGTGCGGCGAGATCTGCGCGAGCGGCACCCATTCGCGGTTCGACGGCTTGAACTCGGCGAGCAGCTTGCCGTCCGCCGACAGCACGCGCGCCGGCTGATCGACGCGCGCCTTGCGGATGTCGCCGATGCCGGGCGTGAACGGGACGAGCGCCAGGACGTACAACGCGAATAGTGCAGGCACGGCGGCGGCCGCAAGCAGCACGCCGCGGCGCGTCGGATGACGGAGATGGTGCCAGCCGGCGGCCAGCATACGCTTGACGGGCACGGCGGCGGCGGCCGCGGCCGGTTGCGCGCGCGCAACCCATTGGGCAAGAAGGTCGCGCACGGACGACTCGTTTCGGCGATTCACGCGGGTCGGGGATCTGCTGGAAAGGCAGCATCGTACCAAAACTCGCGCGACGCCCCGCCGCGCGGCGCACGCCCGGCGGCGCAAGCGTTCAGCGCACGAGGAAACCGTAGGTCAGCGGGTCGCGTTCGTCGACGATCCAGTTCGCGAAACCGCAGATGTGCGCACTGCCCTCCACTTCCGGGATCACGGCCGGCATCCCGCCGACCGTCGTCTCGCGCAGCACGCGCCCCTTGAACACGGTGCCGACGATCGACTCGTTGACGAGCGTGTCGCCGGCCGCGAGCAAGCCGCGCTGGTAGAGCTGCGCGACGCGGCCGCCGGTGCCGGAACCGGTCGGCGAACGATCGACTTCGCGGTCCGCGAATACGCAGCAGTTCGCCTGCGTCGAGCGTGGGTCGCGCGGTGCGTTCGCGATGATCGTCCCGTAGATGTGATTGATTTCCGGAATCTCCGGATGCACGACCGGATACTTCGCGTTCGCGGCGGCCTTCACTTCCGCGCCGAAGCGGATCAGCCGTTCGACGGCCGATTCGCGCACGGGCAGATCGAACGGCGCGCCGTCGACGTAGAAATAGAACGCGCCGCCATACGCGATGTCGCCGGTCACGGTGCCGAACGACGGCGTGTCGACCGACACGTCGCGCTGCCAGATGAACGACGGCACGTTGACGAAACGCACGGGGCCCGCGTGCTCGCCGTCCCACTGGACGAACGCCTCGATGAAGCCGCACGGCGCATCGATGCCGACGCGCGTTTCCGGCACCGTGCGCTGCACCCAGCCGAGTTCGACCGCCGCGGTCGACAGCGCGATCACGCCGTGCCCGCAATGGTCGCTATAGCCTTCGTTGTGCACGAAGATCACGCCGAAATCCGCGTTCGGCGACACGGGTTCGGTCAGATAGCCGCCGTACATGTCGGCGTGGCCGCGCGGCTCGAACATCAGCGCGCGGCGGATCTCGTCGGCGTGCTCTTTCAGCCATGCGCGGCGCCGCACGATCGTGTCGCCCGGCAGACGCGGCAGCCCGCTCGTGACGATGCGGAACGCTTCGCCGCCCGTATGGACTTCGACGGTGGACAGGGATCGGGAAATCTTCATGATCGATTCGAGAACGTGAACGCGAAACGACGGCGGCGCGGCGCGCCGCCGGTGACGGGCGTACGGCTATCGCGCGTAGGGCTCGGGCAAGCCGTTGCGGATCACGTAGACGGTCGTCGGCGCGCCCTGCAGGTCGCCGTTCGCGTCGAACGAATAGGTGCCCGCGACGCCCGCGTAGTCCGACTTCGCGAGCTGCGCGATCAGCTTCGCCTTGTCGGTGGTCGTGCCGGCCTTGGCCATCGCATCGGCGAGCAGCTTCACGCCGTCGTAATAGTTCACGGCGTACACCTGCGTGTCGGTGTGATAGGTGTCGTGATACTTCTTCAGGAATGCGCGGCCGGCCGGCGTCTTGTCGAGCGCGACGCCGCCTTGCGCGCAGTAGACGATCGACGCCGCCTCGCCCGCCACCTTGCCCATGTCGGCCGAGCAGATGCCGTCGCCGCCGAGTAGCTTCGCGCGCAGCCCGCGCTGCTTCATCTGCCTGGCCATCGGCGCGCCTTGCGCCGCATAGCCGCCGAAGAAGATCACGTCCGGATTGCCGGCCTTGATCTTCGTGAGGATTCCGAGGAAATCGGTCGCCGACGAATTCGTGTATTCCTGGTCGACGATCCGGATGCCGTTGGCCTGCGCGACCTTCGCGAACTGCTCGGCGATCCCCTGCCCGTATGCGGTTCGATCGTCGATGATCGCGGCCGTCTTCGCGTTCAGCGTCGTCGCGGCGAACGCGGCCATCGTGCCGCCGAGCTGCTCGTCGCTCGCACCGATCCGGAAGATGTTCTTGAAGCCCTGCCGCGTGAGCGCCGGATTCGACGCGACCGGCAGGATCGGCACGCCGGCGTTCGCATACACGCGCGACGCCGGAATCGCGACGCCCGAGTTGTACGGGCCGAGCACCGCGACGACGCCCTTGTCGACGAGGTTCTGTGCGACCTGCACGCCGACCTTCGGATCGGCCTGATCGTCCTCCGACAGCAGCCGGAACGTGACCGTCTTGCCCGCGACCTTCACGCCGGCCCGGTTCAGTTCGTCGACCGCGAGCCGCGCGCCGTTTTCGTTGTCCTTGCCGTTCGCGGCCTGCGGGCCCGTGAGCGGCGCCGAGTGGCCGATCGTCACGACTTCCTGCGCATGAGCCGACGCGAGCGTGCCGGCCGCGACGGCAACCGACAGCACGGTAACGAGGTATCGCATGACGCGCTCCCGACTGGTTGGATCGCAACCAATGTAGACGACGCGTGGTCGGCCCGCAAGCAATTTCAAAATAATCGGTAGCAATCTGGTTCCGGCGACGACCAGATCGGCGCGCCGCTATTTCGGCGCGATGTCGCGTCGAACGCGCCGGATGTGCTGCTCGACGTAGAACGCGGCCGCGTCCGCATCGCCGGACACGATCGCTTCGTAGATCAGCCGGTGTTCGGACACGTAGAGCCGGATCCGGCCTGCGTCGTAGATGCCGTCGTCCTTGAGCCGCTTCCACAACGGCTGATCCATCGTCTTCGCGACTTCGTCGGCGATCTTCACGATCAATGCGTCGCCGGTCATCAGCGCGAGTTGCCGATGGAACAGCCGGTCGCTCTCGTTCCATAGCGCGCGCTGCCGCGGATCGTCGATGTCGCTGATCGTTTCCATCTGCGCGAGATAGCGCTCGGCGACCGGATCGGCGCGCCCGTGCGCGGCGGCGAGCCGTGCGATCGCGGGTTCGAGGATCAACCGCACGTCGAGCGTCGACGTCGGGCTCACGTCGGCTTCGGACGGATCGCGCGCGTCGCCGCGCTGCGCGAGCACGTCGAGCGGCGACGACACGACGTAGGTGCCCGAATTGCGCTTCGTGAACACGAGCCCCTCGTTCTGCAACGCGCCGATCGCTTCGCGCACCGCGGGCCGCCCGACCTGGAACAGCGCCGCGAGCTCGCGCTCGGACGGCAGCCGCGTGTCGGGCGCATAGCGTCCGGCACGAATCTCGTCCCGGATCTTCTCCGCAACCTGCTCGTAGATTTGCAGCGGGCGGAAACCGCCTTCGGGGGATTCGGGACGCGCGGACATCGTCTGGGGGCTCCTGCGTGGTCGGATGAGAATCGAAACGGATCGATCGCCCGCGCGGCGCGCGACAGCGATCGGTGGACAGATATTAGAACCAAACTCGACCGGACGCTCGGTTTCCGGACTTGCCGCCGCGCGGCAAACTGGTATAAATTCGATCCAGCCTGCCACCTGTCGCGGTATCCGGCAGCCCGTCGCGCGCACCGCGCGCTCGTCCACGCTCACCGACGCCTACGATGACCGCTCTCTCCCGGACTCCCGTTTTCGACGCTGCCGATACGGCCGCGCTGCTCGACTACCACGCGCTGCTCGCCACGCTCGCCCGCACCGTCGCCGACTACGCGGCCGGAAAGATCGTCAGCCCCGAGCGGCTCGTCGTGCCGCTGCAGGCCGGCGGCGTGATGCTGTCGATGCCGTCCAGCGCGCACGATCTCGCGATCCACAAGCTCGTCAACGTGTGTCCCGGCAATGCGGCGCGCGGGCTGCCGACGATCCTCGGCCAGGTGATCGCGTGCGATGCGACGACCGGCGAGATGCGCTTCGTGCTCGACGGCCCGACCGTCACCGGTCGCCGCACGGCAGCCGTCACCGCGCTCGGCGTCCAGGCGCTGCACGGCACGCCGCGCGACATCCTGCTGATCGGCACGGGCAAGCAGGCCGCGAATCACGCGGAGGCGTTCACGGCGCTCTTTCCCGACGCGCGGCTGCACGTGCGCGGTTCGCGGGCCGCGAGCGCGGCCGAATTCTGCGCGGCACATCGCGCGCACGCGCCCCAGCTCGTGCCGCTCGATGGCGATGCGATTCCCGATGCGATCGACGTCGTCGTTACGCTGACGACGAGCCGCACGCCCGTCTATCGCGACGCGGCGCGCGAAGGCCGGCTCGTGGTCGGCGTCGGCGCGTTCACGGCGGATGCGGCCGAAATCGCGGCCGACACCGTGCGGCACAGCCGGCTCGTCGTCGACGATCCGGCCGGCGCACGCCATGAAGCGGGCGACCTGATCGTCGCGAACGTCGACTGGCAGCAGGTCGCCTCGCTCGCCGACGTGCTGAACGGCACATTCGCGCGCGGCGGCCCAATGCTGTTCAAGACGGTCGGCTGCGCGGCATGGGATCTCGCCGCATGCCGCACCGCGCGCGATGCGCTCGCCGCGCGCGCAGCGCTGAACGTCCCGCAACACTGAGCTGCCGACGCGGCGCCGAGCCGCGCCCGCGGCACGCAGCATGCGGTGACCGCTGCGCGCACGCGTTCGTCGCGCCGCATCCGTTGTAGGAAAACCCCTACAACGCGACGAAGCGGCCTACGCCAACTTCCAATTCCGCCGATTTCCTTTTCCGCGGCGCAGCACGATACTGGCTCGATGAATGCCGGTCCGTCGCCCGCTGTGCTGCGGGTATTCCTCGTCGACCATGCCGTGCCCGTGCGGCGCCGGATCGCGCTGCTCGTCGGCGCGATCCGCGGCGTCGCGGTCGTCGGCGAAGCGGAGGACGGCCAGCGCGCGTGGACGCAGATTCACCGCAGCCGGGCCGACGTCGTGATCGTCGATCTGCGGCTGGCCGACGGCAGCGGCCTCGACCTGATCGGAATGTTGTCGAAGGCCGTCCCGCGCATCGTCACGATCGTGCTGACGAACCATTCCGCGCCGGCATTCAGACAGGCGTGCGCGGCTGCCGGCGCCGATTATTTCTTCGACAAGACCGTCGAATTCGACGCCGCGTGCCGCCTGATCGAATCGCTGGTGCACGCACGCGCGCACCGACCCTGACCGTGCCGGAGTGTCTCATGTCCACTGCTACCGCCAGCGTCCTCGACGCGCCCGTGATCGGCCCGCAACCGAGCCCGTTCCGGGCCATCGCGCGCGCCGATTCGGCCAAGCCGGCAGCCGCGCGCTGCTCCGCGTGCGCGATGCGCGCGATGTGCCTGCCGCCGCACCTGACCGCGGCCGAGTACAGCCGCCTCGACGCGATCATCTGCGCGACGCGCCACGTGCGTCAGGGCGATGCGCTGTTCCGCGCGGACGATCCGTTCCACAGTCTGTACGCGGTACGCGCCGGCTCGTTCAAGACGGTGATGATGCATCGCGACGGCCGCGAGCACGTGACGGGTTTCCAGATCGCCGGCGAAACGCTCGGCCTCGACGGCATCGGCAGCGGCCGGCACTGCTGCGACGCGATCGCGCTCGAGGACAGCGTCGTGTGCATCATCCCGTTCGACGCGCTCGAAGCGGCGTGCCGCGAGATCAAGCCGATGCAGCACTTCCTCTATCAGCTGCTCAGCAGCGAGATCGTGCGCGAATCGAGCCAGATGCTGCTGCTCGGCACGATGTCGGCCGAGCAGCGCGTCGCGCATTTTCTGCTGAATCTGTCGTCGCGCTTCCAGGCGCGCGGCTATTCGGCCTCGGAATTCAATCTGCGGATGACGCGCGAGGAAATCGGCTGCTATCTCGGGATGAAGCTGGAAACGGTCAGCCGGATGTTCTCGCGCTTCCATCGCGACGCGCTCGTGGAAACGCGCGGCAAACGCGTGCGCATTCTCGACGCGCAGGCGCTCTCCCGCGTGTGACGCACGCGAACCGACGCGCGGCTGCGGCGGCCCGCCAGCCGCCGGCGGTCGCCTGTGAACCTCAGACGTTGAACGCCTGCGACATCTTCAGTTCGATCCACGTCATCCCGGCGCGCAAACCTTCGATCATCGCTTCGTGCTCGGTCGGATACGCGTGGCTGTGCTCGAACGTATGGTGAAATCGCCCGGCACCCGTGCCGTGCTCGACCGATACGCGGCAGCGGAACTCGCCCGATTCGCACGGGCGCGTCTCGACTTCGACCGACCAGTCGCGCTCGTGAATGTTGCCCTGCAGTGTCATGACTCCTCCTGCGGTGTCGGCCGTCGAACCGGCGATGGCCGCGCCGCCTGAAGCTGCGGCATGGGCCGGCCGTCGGTTTCGTCGAGCATTCGCCGTGCCCGGCGGCGCGATCGGCGGCCGCGCCTGCGCGGGCGGGCGCCCGCATCCGTTCACGTGAGCATAGTGGCGCGTGCCGCCGCACGCTTGATCTGCGTCAAGCGGGCGGCGCCGTCATCGTGCAGCCGGTTCGATCGTCGCGCCGCGTTCGGCGAGCAGTTCGCGCAGCACGCTGCGGTGGCAGCGGTTTTCGTCGTCGCAATAGCAGCCGATCGAGAACGCGGTCGTCGCCGACAGCGCCGCGAGCAGATCGAGCACCTTCGCCGCATCGCCATGCGCCATTTCGGCACGGAAGTGACGCTTGAACGCGCGCCATTCGGCGTCGCTTTCGGCGGCCTGCGCCTGCGCGACGAGTTCGGCGCTCGGCGACAGCGTCGGCAGCCACACGTCGTAATAATCGCGCGAGGCGAATTCGGCTTTCGGCACGCCGCGCGGCGGCCGCCGCACCGTGCCGATCCGCACCCCTTCGCCCGCTGCGCGCGGCGATCCCAACTGTACGATCCGTATACCCATGCGTTCCGTGTCGATCTGCGTACGATTCCGTGATCGTACTGCTGTGCCTGCGACCGCGACAGGGGGGCGGCGGCGGACGGCAGCATAAAAAAACCGGCTGCCTCCGTCGAGGAGACAGCCGGTTTTCGCGACGCATGCAACCGCGTTCAGACGCCGCTCTTCAGCACCTGGCCGATCGCATCCGCGACGATGCCGACGTTCGAATCGTTCAGCCCGGCCACGCACATGCGGCCCGAGCGCAGGATGTACACGCCGTGCACTTCGCGCAGCGCTTCGACCTGCGATTCGGTCAGGCCCGTATACGTGAACATCCCGCGCTGCTTCACGTAGCGCGTGAGCGCTTCGCCGCTGACGTGATCGCGCAGCCCGTCGTGGATCGCCTGACGCATGCGCGCGATGCGGCGGCACATCGCCGCGAGTTCTTCTTCCCATTGCTTGCGCAGTGCGGGCGTATTGAGCACGGCCGACACGACCTTTGCGCCGTACGTTTGCGGGTTGCTGTAGTTCGAGCGCACGGCGCCGGCAAGCTGGCCGAGCACGCGCTCGGCGGCGGCCGCATCTTCGCAGACGACGCTGAGCCCGCCGACGCGTTCGCCATACAGCGAGAAGTTCTTCGAGAACGAATTCGCGACCAGCGCCGGCACGCCGCGCCGCGCCAGTTCGCGCACCGCGAACGCATCGGCGTCGAGCCCCGCGCCGAAGCCCTGGTAGGCCATGTCGACGAACGGCAGCAGTTCGCGCGCTTCGATCACGTCGATCAGCTTTTCCCACTGACCTTCGTCGAGATCGACGCCGGTCGGGTTATGGCAGCACGCATGCAGCAGCACGACGCTGCGCGCCGGCAGCGCGTCGATCGCCGCGAGCATCGCGTCGAACTTCAGACCGCCCGTCGCTTCGTCGTAGTACGGATACGTGTTCACCGTGAAGCCCGCACGCTCGAAGATGAAGCGGTGGTTTTCCCAGCTCGGATCGCTCAGCCATACCTGCGCGTCGGGGAAATAGCGCTTCAGGAAATCCGCGCCGACCTTCAGCGCGCCCGAGCCGCCGAGCGTCTGCACGGTCGCGATGCGACCGGCCGCACGCGCCGGATGATCGGCGCCGAACACGAGCGCCTGCACCGCGTCGCGATACGCGGCCAGACCGACCATCGGCAGGTACGGCTTCGGGCCGCTCTCGCGCTGCAGCGCCGTTTCGGCTTCGCGTACCGCGCCCATCACCGGAATCCGCCCATCGGCATCGAAATAGATGCCGATGCTGAGGTTGACCTTGCGGTCGCGCGGATCTTTCTGGAAGTTCTCGTTCAGCGTGAGGATCGGATCGCCCGGATACGCTTCGATATGTTCGAACATGGCTATGTCGGTCTCGTTTGGAGGAATGATCGGGCGCGGCGCGCGTCAGCGTGCGGATGCGCCGTTACGCAGCGCATAGCCGGCATTCTTCTGACGGAAGCGATACCCGACCGCGAGAACCGCGAGCCACACGGGAATCAGGTACACCGACAGGCGGAGATCCGGCGTCAGGTACATCACGACGAGAATGCCGGCCATGAACGCCAGGCACAGGTAATTCGTGAAAGGATAGCCCAGACTGCGGAAGGACGTCTCCTCCCCGGCTGCCCGCTTGGCCTGACGGAACTTCAGATGGATCAGCGTGATCATCGCCCAGTTGATGATCAGCGCCGACACGACGAGCCCCATCAGCACTTCGAACGCCTTGCCCGGCATGAAGTAGTTGACCAGCACGCAGACGCCCGTCGCGAGTGCCGACGCGCCGAGCGCGGCGAGCGGAATGCCGCGCCGGTTGACCGAGCACAGCACCTTCGGCGCATTGCCCTGCTTCGCGAGGCCGAACAGCATCCGGCTGTTGCAGTAGACGCCGCTGTTGTACACCGACAGCGCCGCCGTCAGCACGACGACGTTCAGCACGTTCGCGACCACGTCGCTGCTCAGCGCATGGAAGATCAGCACGAACGGGCTGCCGCCGGACACGACCTTTTGCCACGGATACAGCGACAGCAGCACGCCGAGCGCGCCGATGTAGAAAATCAGGATCCGGTAGATGACCTGGTTCGTCGCGCGCGGAATGCTGCGCTTCGGATCGTCGGCTTCGGCCGCCGTGATCCCGACCAGTTCGAGCCCGCCGAACGAGAACATGATCGCGGCCATCGACATCACGAGGCCCGACACGCCGTTCGGGAAGAAGCCGCCGTGCTGCCACAGGTTCGCGACGCTCGCTTCCGGTCCCGCATGCCCGCTCGCGAGCAGCCAGCCGCCGAAGCCGATCATGCCGACGATCGCGGCGACCTTGATGATGGAGAACCAGAATTCCGTCTCGCCGTACGACTTCACGCTGGTCAGGTTGACGAGGTTGATGACGACGAAGAACACGAGCGCGGAGACCCACGTCGGCACGCCGGGCCACCAGTACTGCACGTAGATGCCGACGGCCGACAGCTCGGCCATGCTGACGAGGATGTAGAGCACCCAGTAGTTCCAGCCGGAGAGGA
The DNA here is from genome assembly GCF_000959525.1 of Burkholderia multivorans ATCC BAA-247. Classification (NCBI taxonomy): domain Bacteria; kingdom Pseudomonadati; phylum Pseudomonadota; class Betaproteobacteria; order Burkholderiales; family Burkholderiaceae; genus Burkholderia; species Burkholderia multivorans. Next base: position 1,316,957 of record NZ_CP009831.1, on the reverse strand, counting down.
AACCTGTGAAGTGCCCGCAGTATTTGTCTGCGAAATAGCTGAACGAGCCGGCGACGGGCTCGTCGACGACCATCTCGCCGAGCTGACGCATGATGAAAAACGCGACGACGCCGGCCACCGCATAGCCGAGCAGCACGGACGGGCCGGCCATCTTGATCGTCTGCGCAATGCCCAGGAACAGCCCCGTACCCAGCGCGCCACCCAGCGCAATCAGCTGGATGTGCCGGTTCTTCAGCCCACGCTTCAGGCCGTCCTTCTCGTTTCCAGAAACCATGTCTTCTCCACTCTGTCCGCCTCCGCCGGAAGCGGTGCGCCTTCGGGGTGCCGGGCGCTGTTTTGCTGTGCCGGCGGCCGTTCGTGGAGCCGCCGGGTTGGGGACTGCAATCTTCGCGTGGCGGTGCCCGATGCCCGTCGCCGTGTCTGCGCACGGTCGCCGGGCCGTCGCCCGCCGCTGCAGCAGGCGGGCGCACACGAAAATCCGGCGTCAGTTTAGCGTCGCGGTCGGGAAATCGGGTTTCGTAACCCGTTCATGCAAACCCTACATTATGAGATAAGATTGCATCCAGGAGACAGATGAGGAAACAAAGATGCCTGAACCGGTTCTCGATCGCATCGATCGCCACCTGCTCGCGATCCTGCAGGAGAACGGCCGTGCGTCGAATCTCGAACTGGCCAAAGCGGTCGGACTGTCGCCCGCGCAGACGTTGCGGCGTCACCGGCGGCTCGAGGAGATCGGCGCGATCCGCCGCTACGAGACGCGGCTGTGCCCCGATACGCTCGGCTTCGGCGTCACGGCGTTCGTGCACGTGACGATGGAGCGCGGGCATATCCGCGACCTGTCGAAGTTCCAGAAGCTCGTGTCCGATCTCGCGCAGATCCAGGAGTGCTTTTCGGTGACGGGCGACATCGACTACGTGCTGAAGGTCGTCGCCCACGATCTGAAGGGGCTGTCGAGGTTCCTGCTCGAGACGCTGATGCGCATTCCCGGTGTCAGCGGCGTGCATTCGAGCGTCTGTCTCGACGAAATCAAGTGCACGAGCGCGATGCCGGTCGAAGAGTGACGGGCGATCGTGCGCGTTGCCGCGGCACGGGCGGTCGTGCTCTTTCGTCTCGCGATGTGCGGGGCGCCCGGTCTTTCCGTTTGAGCATCGGCCGCCGACCCCGCCGCGCCATTCCGCACTATTCCGCGCGACTCAGCGCACGGCCGCGAACGTACTGATCAACAGCGCACCGGCCGCGATCACGGCGCATCCGGCTGCCCTACGCGGCGTCAGCCGCTCGCCGAGATATACGCGTGCGATCAGCGCAGCGAACACGACGCTCGTTTCGCGCAGCGCCGATACGGGCCCCATCGGCGCGCGGTCCATCGCCCAGATCACGATGCCGTACGCGAGCGCCGCGAATACGCCGCCGCACGCCGCCTTCGCCGTTTCCGCCCCATCCTGCAGAACTCGCAGCGGTCCCGCGCGCAGCCGATAGTACGCGGCCATCAGCGCACCCGTCAGCACGAACATCCATGCGGTATAGCCGACCGTGCTGCCGCTTTCGCGCACGCCGATTCCGTCGACCACGCTGTATGCGGCAATCGACACGCCGGTCGCGAATGCCGTCGGCAGGACCTGCGCCATCGCGTGCGTCGCGGCGCGGCCGCGCTCGAGTCCGATCGCCATGATGCCCGCGCAGATCAGCACGAGCCCGGCCTGCGCACCCGCGCTCAAATGTTCGCCGGCGAATGCCGCCGCACCGAGCGTGACGAGCAGCGGCGCCGTGCCGCGCGCGACGGGATACGCGACGCTGAGATCGCCGTGCTCGTACGCGCGCACGAGCAGCAGCGTATAGACGACGTGCAGCACGGCCGACGCAATCACATAAAGCCAGCTCGCCGGCGCGATCGGCGCGGCCGCGGGCAGGAACAGCAGCGCAAACGCGCCGATCGCGATCTGCAGGACGGTGGCCGAGCGCAACCGGTCGCCGCGGCTGCGCACCAGCGCATTCCACGATGCGTGCAGGAAGGCGGCACACAGAACGGCAAACAGGACGGGGATCGGCACGCTGACGGCTCCGGATGACGCGCACGGCGAAGTCGCCGCGGCGGGTGTTCATCCTATGAAGCTGTCACGCTGTTGTCAAAAACCGCCTCTCGCTCATGTCGGGTGCCGACGCCTGCTCCCCATCATGCGCCCCGCGCGCCGTTCGCCCTTTCCGTTGTCTTTCGCCGCGCGCGACGAAGTAATGAAATCGATACCGCAGCGCAATGCAGGCGAAACCAATCCGTCCCCATATCTTCACGTCAGGCTGTTTCAATGCCGGTGCTCTATCGCGCGCGCCGCGTCCAACGCCCCGGCGACGGCGCCGCTTCCACCGTCGAAAACCTACCCGGAGTTTCCCGATGTTCCGTCAAGCCTTGCTCGTTACCGCCTGCGCAGGCGCAGCGCTGACGCTGTTCGCCTGCGGCGGCAGCGACGATCCGACTGCGACGCCCGTCTCGTCGCAGGACGCCTTGCAGACCGCCACGCCGATCAAGCACCTCGTCGTGATCTACGGCGAAAACGTCTCGTTCGACCACTACTTCGGCACCTATCCGAACGCGACGAACCCGGCCGGCGAGCCGGCGTTTACGGCCAAGGCGGGCACGCCGACGGTCAACGGCCTGACGGGCACGCTGCTCACGGCGAACCCGAACTTTACGAACACGGCGAACGGCACCGACGCCGCGAACCCGTTCCGTCTCGACCGCACGCAAGCGGCGACCGCCGACCAGAACCACGCGTACACGGCCGAACAGCAGGCCGAGGACAACGGCCTTGCCGACCTGTTCCCGAAATACACGGGCAAGGGCTCGTCCGGCGGCGCCGGCGCGTTCGGCACCAAGGGCCAGGTGATGGGCTACTTCGACGGCAATACGGTGACCGCGCTGTGGAACTATGCGCAGCGCTTCGCGATGAGCGACAACGCGTACACGACGGTCTACGGTCCGTCGACGCCCGGTGCACTGAACGTCGTGTCGGGCCAGACGAACGGCATGCAGATCGTGAAGACGTCCGCGCAGCCGTCGACGCTCGCGAAGAGCTCGTACTACATCAACGACGGCCAGGGCGGCTACACGATGATCAACGACGTCGATCCCGGCTACGACGTCTGCTCGAGCACGACCGATCAGGCGATGATGTCCGGCAAGAACATCGGCGACCTGCTGAACGCGGCCCACATCACGTGGGGCGGCTTCATGGGCGGCTTCAACCTGTCGACGACGAACAGCAACGGCACGACCGGCTGCAACCGCAGCACCGTCGCGACCGCCGTGAACGCCGCGACCGCCGACTACATCCCGCATCACAACTGGTTCCAGTACTACGCGTCGACCGCGAATCCGCAGCACACGCGTCCGAGCTCGATCGCAGCGATCGGCTCGAGCGTCGAAACCGACGGCAAGACGCCCGAACCGGCGAATCACCAGTACGACACCGACGACTTCTTCGCCGCCGTGAAGGCCGGAAACTTCCCGTCGGTCAGCTTCCTGAAGGCGCCGGCCGCGCAGGACGGCCATGCCGGCTACTCGGATCCGCTCGACGAGCAGGCGTTCGTCACGAAGGTCGTCAACTTCCTGCAGCAGCAGCCCGACTGGCAGAACACTGCGGTGATCGTCACCTATGACGACTCGGACGGCTGGTACGACCATGCGTACACGGCGCCCACCCGCGCGTCGTCGGACGCTGTCGACCAGGTCAGCGGCAACGGCCAGTGCGGCAGCGGCGGCACGACCGGCGTGAACGGCGGCACCGTGAACGGCCGTTGCGGCCCCGGCGTGCGCATTCCGTTCGTCGTGATCTCGCCGTACGCGAAGCAGAACTACGTCGACCACACGATGATCGACCAGGCGTCCGTCGTGCGCTTCATCGAGGACAACTGGCTCGGCGGGCAGCGCATCGGCGGCGGTTCGTTCGACGCATCGGCGGGCGACCTGCGCGGGCTGTTCGACTTCGCATCGAAGCCGAATACCGCGCCGCTCTATCTCGATCCGACGCAAGGCACCACGCTGAGCGCCGCGCCGTCGATCTGACGGGCGTCGTCGCGCAGCAGGCCGGCGCTGCGTGCGCCGGCCGTTTTCGTTTTATTGCGCCGCCTCGTGCGGCCTTCGATTCCCGAGCGACAGCATGACAGTCCGTTCCGCGTTTCCGTCTCCCGACACGCCCGGCGCCGCCGCGCCGCGCGCCCCTTTCCGCTTCGCACGCCGCGCGGCGCTCGCGCTCGGCGCGGCCGTCATCGGCTACGGCGCCTTCGCGATCGCGTTTCCCGCACATACGCCGGCCGCGATCGGCGACATCGTCGCGGACTGGACCGGCGCGAATCCGCATCCGATCGTGCTGCAGCGGCCGCCCGTGCAGCCGCTGTCCGCGGTCGCGCAGCTCGGCCGCGCGCTGTTCTTCGATGCGTCGCTGTCGGCGTCCGGCAAGCAGTCGTGTGCGTCGTGCCACAACCCCGATCACGCCTACGGGCCGCCGAACGCGCTCGACGTGCAGCCGGGCGGCCTCGCGATGACGCAGCACGGTTATCGGCCGCCGCCGTCGCTGATGTACCTGTATCGACAGCCGAACTTCAGCATCGGCCCCGATGCCGGCGAAAACGACGACGCACCGAGCGTCGCGCAGCAGGCGGCCGCGGCGGCCGGCGTCGTGAAGGCGCAGAAGGTGGCCGGCACCTCGGCTGCACCGCAGCTCGTACCGCAAGGCGGAATGTTCTGGGACGGCCGCGCGGACACGCTGCAGCAGCAGGCATTCGGTCCGCTGCTGAACCCCGTCGAGATGGCGAATGCGAGCGTCGACGAGGTCGCGCACAAGCTTTCGCAGTCGTCGCACCGGACGCAGTTCCTGCAGTTGTTCGGCCCGCGCGTGTTCGACAGTCCGCAACTCGCGGTGTCCGAAGCGATGTTCGCGATCGCGCGCTATCAGGTCGAGGATCCGTCGTTCCATCCGTACAACAGCAAGTACGACCGCTGGCTCGAGGGCCGCGCGCGCCTCACGCAGGCGGAGCTGCGCGGCCTGCGGCTGTTCAACGATCCGCACAAGGCGAACTGCGCGGGCTGTCATCTGTCGAAGCCCGGCGCCGACGGGCTGCCGCCGATGTTTACCGACTACCAGTACGAAGCGCTCGCCGTGCCGCGCAACCGGCAGCTCGCGCAGAACCGCGATCCGTCGTTCTACGATCTCGGCGTGTGCGGACCGTTCCGCGAGGATCTGAAGGACCAGACGCAATATTGCGGGATGTTCCTGACGCCGACGCTGCGCAACGCGGCGACACGCCACGTGTTCTTTCACAACGGCGTGTACCACACGCTCGATCAGGTGATGGCGTTCTACAACGAACGCAGCATCGCACCGCAGAAGTTCTATGCGCGCCTCGCGGACGGCAAGGTCGACCAATACGACGACATTCCGCCGAAGTACCGCGCGAACGTCGACGTGACCGACGCGCCATTCGATCGCAAGCCGGGCGACACGCCGGCGATGACGGCGCAGGACATCAAGGACATCGAGGCGTTCCTCGCCACGCTGACCGACGAGCCGGGGCACTGAGCGAAGCTGGGCGCGTCGTACGACGCGCGTGATCAGCGTCGCGCGCGCACGCACAGGAACGCGGGCGCGAGCGACAGCTCCGCGTACAGCCGCTCCGCCACGGCCTGCATCTCGGGCAGCGGCTGCGGCTCGACGAAGCGGTCGAGCCGCCAGCCGGCGTCGGCGACCGCGTTCAGGATGTCGGCAAGCGGCCGCCGCCACGCCTCGACATAGGGCTTCGGCTCGCCGAATCCGGACCAGTACATGCCGAAGCGCGACGTTTCGAAGTACGGGCGATCGCCGCGCGTGCGCTCGTCGATCCAGTCGCGCATCGGATGTGCCATCGAGAACACGAGCGTCGCGCCGGGACGCGCGACGCGCGCGAATTCGCGCAGCGTCGGCGCGAGATCGCGCACGTAGTCGAGGGCGAGCGAACACAGCACCTTGTCGAATGACGCATCGGGCAGCCAGTCGAGCGGCGCGGCGAGATCGCCGTGCGCGACATCGACGGCGAGCCCCGCGCAGCGCGCGCTGGCGAGCGCGACCATTTCGGGCGTCACGTCGAAGGCATGAACGGTCGCGCCGCGCCGTGCGAGCAGCTCGCTGCAGATGCCGGGTCCGCAGCCGGCGTCGAGCACCGTCAGGCCGGCGACGTCGCCGAGCAGCGCAAGCGTCGCCGGCCGTTCGTAAAGCGCGTTGTGCGGCTTGGTCGGCGCGATGTCGGCGTAGCGCTGGGCAAATTCAGCGTACGCACGGCGGCCGGGAGCATCGGTCCGATCGGTCATGGCGTGCTTGTCGGGGGACACGAAGGGTTCGATTCTGCATGATCGATGGGCGGCTGGCGATCGGGTGGCGTGCGCGTGTCAGGAAAGGCGGCGTCCGCAATTCGATCCGGACGCTGGAATCGGCTTGCTCTGCGTCTGCAGCACAGGCGCGCGTCGACGCGACGGCTCGCGGCACCGCGCCCAGGCCCACCTTGGCCAGCGAATCCGGCGACGCCTGCCGATAGCACGACGCGCCGACCGCCTCGCATGCGTCCCGCATGACGGCCATCCCTCCCCACCCCCACGTTTTCCCCAATCCCTTTCGCCTTGACTACCCCCGCCTCATCGCCGACACTTCCTCCATCGCAAGTGTGATCACAGATCGCAGATCAAACCAGGAGAACCGTACCTTGGCGCCTCGCATCGTCCCGCCCGCACTGAAGGCCATCGAACAGGAAACGATGGCCGACAAGGTCTATCGCCAATTGCGCGAAGCGCTGATGAGCGGCCGCTTCGCACCGGGCCAGGCGCTGAGCCTGCGCAGCGTGGCCGAGGCCGTCGGCTCGTCGACGATGCCGGTGCGCGCGGCCCTCACGCGGCTGCACGCGGAACGCGCGCTCGTCGACGGCCCGAACCGCGCGCTCGTCGTGCCGCCGATGACGCTCGAGATGCTCGACGAACTGCGCGACGTGCGCATCGCGCTCGAAGGCTGCATCGCCGAACGCGCGTGCGCACGCATGACCGACGCCCAGATCGCCGCCCTGCGCAAGACCTGCGAGGCCATGCAGGCGCACGCCGAAGCCGGCCGGTCGCGCGCATATCTGCAAAGCAATTTCGCGTTTCACAGCGCGATCTATGCGCACGGCGCGAGCGACAGCACGCTCGCGATCGTCGAGAACCTGTGGATGCGCGTCGGGCCGTTCCTGAACATGGTCGCGCTCGACATCCCGCACATGCGGCGCTCGATGGACGCGCACCGCGCGGTCGTCGATGCGCTCGAGCGGCGAGACGGCGCCGGCGTGCGCGCCGGCATCGCGCTCGACATCGGCGGTGCCGCGCACGATCTGGCCGCGACGCTGCGTGCCGAGCAGGCGCCGCGCCGCGCGAACGCAAAGCCGTAACGCCGCGCGCAGCGGCGCGCCGCATCCGACAACATCAACGATGGAGACAACCGCGCATGACCGCTTCCGACCTGCTCAAACCCTATGACGGCCTTCGCGTCCTCGTGACCGGCGGCGCATCCGGCATCGGCCTCGCGATCGCCGATGCGTTCGCCGAATGCGGTGCGCGCGTGCATGTCTGCGACGCGTCGCAGGCCGCGATCGCGGCACTCGCCGACCGGCCGTCGCGTGCCGCGATCGGCGCAACGCTTGCCGACGTATCGGACCGCGCGGCGGTCGAGCGCGTGTTCGCGGACGTCGCGGCCACGCTCGGCGGCCTCGACGTACTGGTCAACAACGCGGGCATCGCGGGCCCGACGGGCGGCATCGACGAGATCGATCCCGCGCAGTGGGAGCAGACGGTCGCCATCAATCTGAACGCCCAATTCGAATTCGCGCGACGCGCCGTGCCGCTGCTGCGCGAGTCGAAGCACGGCGGCGCGATCATTGCGCTGTCGTCGGTCGCGGGCCGGCTCGGCTATGCGTACCGCACGCCTTACGCGGCCACCAAATGGGCGGTCGTCGGTCTCGTGAAGAGCCTCGCGATCGAACTGGGGCCGCTCGGCATTCGCGTGAATGCGATCCAGCCCGGCATCGTGCGCGGCCCGCGCATCCGCCGCGTGATCGAAGCGCGCGCGCAACAGCTCGGGATCGGCTACGACGAGATGGAGCAGCGCTATCTCGAACGGATCTCGCTGCGCCGGATGACCGAGCCGGCCGAAATCGCGGCGACCGCGCTGTTCCTGTGCTCGCCCGGCGGGCACGGAATCACCGGCCAGGCGATCTCCGTCTGCGGCAACGTCGAAGTGCTCTGAGCCCTCCTGCACCGTCCAACGAAAGGAACCGATCCGTGGCAAACGCTCGCAAAGTCATCATCACCTGTGCGCCGACCGGCGCGATCCATACGCCGTCGATGTCGCCGTATCTGCCCGTCACGCCGCACGAGATCGAGACGGCCGCGGTTGCGGCCGCCCGCGCCGGCGCGGCGATCCTCCATCTGCACGCGCGCAATCCGTCCGACGGCAAGCCGACGCAGGATCCGGCCGTCTTCGAGGAATTCCTGCCCCGGATCAAGGCGCAGACCGATGCCGTCATCAACCTCACGTCGGGCGGCAGTCCGCACATGACTGTCGAGGAGCGGCTGCGTCCCGCGCTGCATTTCCAGCCGGAAATCGCCTCGCTGAACATGGGCTCGATGAACTTCGGCCTGTATCCGATGCTCGAGCGCTTTCGCGAACTGAAGCACCCATGGGAGCGCGAGCATCTCGAGAAAAGCCGCGATCTCGTGTTCAAGAACACGTTCGCCGACATCGAGACGATCCTCACGCGCTGCGGCGCCAACGGCACGCGTTTCGAATTCGAGTGCTACGACATTTCGCACCTGTACAACCTCGCGCACTTCGTCGACCGCGGGCTCGCGAAACCGCCGTTCTTCGTGCAAAGCGTATTCGGTTTGCTCGGCGGCATCGGCGCGCATCCGGAGGACCTGATGCACATGCGCCGCACCGCCGATCGCCTGTTCGGCCGCGACTATGTATGGTCGATCCTCGGCGCGGGCCGCAACCAGATTCCGCTCGCGACGATCGGCGCCGCGCAGGGCGCGAACGTGCGCGTCGGGCTCGAGGATTCGCTCTGGATCGGGCCCGGCAAACTGGCCGAATCGAGCGCCGAGCAGGTGCTGAAGATCCGGCAGGTGCTCGAAGGGCTGTCGCTCGAGATCGCGACGCCGGCCGAGGCGCGCGCGATGCTCGCGCTCAAGGGCGGCGACGCAGTGAACTTCTGATCGCGCGCTCGCACGCCCACTCACGCAGGACTCGCAAGCGCAGAGACGCGGCGCCGGCCCGAACCGGCGCCAGGACGCCCGATATCGCCCCGCTCCCGTCGAGCGCCGCCGGCGCGCGGCTCCGTCGTCTGCTCGTTCGCCGCGCCCCGCGCGGCGGCCTCTGTCGAACGCGGCACGTCGTGCTTGCCGTGCGCGCCGGTTCGCCCTTAACGGAGTCGTCCGCATGTCCACTCATCACGCTCAGGCCCTGCCGTCCGCCGCGCAAGACGCAAGCGCGTCGCTGAACCGGCTGCTGTTCCGCAAACTGATGCCGCTGCTGATCGCCGCCTACGTGATCAGCTTTCTCGATCGCACCAACATCGCCTTCGCGAAGCATTCGATGGGCGTCGATCTCGGCATCTCGTCCGCCGCCTACGGCCTCGGCGCCGGACTGTTCTTCCTGACCTACGCGCTATTCGAAATCCCGAGCAACCTGATCATGCACCGCGTCGGCGCGCGCTTCTGGATCACGCGGATCATGATCACGTGGGGCGCGCTGTCGGTTGCGATGGCGTTCGTGCGCGGCGAAACATCGTTCTACGTGATGCGGCTGCTGCTCGGCGCAGCCGAAGCCGGGCTCTTTCCCGGCGTGATGCTGTATCTGACGTACTGGTTCGGCCGCGAACAGCGCGCCCGCGCGACCGGCTATTTCCTTCTCGGCGTGTGCATCGCGAACGTGGTCGGCGGCCCGCTGGCCGGCGCGCTGATCGAACTCGACGGCACGCTGGGCTTTCACGGCTGGCAATGGCTGTTCGTCGTCGAAGGGATTCCGGCGATCCTGCTCGCGTTCGTCGTGTGGACACGGCTGCCGGACCGTCCGAGCGCCGCGCCGTGGCTCGCGCCGGAAACGGGTCGTGCGCTCGAGCGCGCGCTCGCCGCGGAACAGGACGCCGGCGCCGGGTCGCACGGCGGCCACGCATTCGGCGCCGCGCTGCGCGACCCGCAGATCTGGCTCGCGATCTTCGTGTACTTCTGCCATCAGCTGACGATCTACACGGTGATCTTTTTTCTGCCGGCGATCATCGGCGCATCGGGCCGGCTGTCGCCGATCGCGGTCGGCCTGCTCACGGCGCTGCCATGGCTGGCCGCCGCGCTCGGCGCCGCGACGCTGCCGCGCTTCGCGCGCGAATCGCGGCATTCGCGCGCGCTGCTGTGCGCGGGCCTCGTCGTGATGGCAGCCGGCATGGTCGGCGCCGCGCACGCCTCCCCGCTCGCGGGACTGCTCTGCGTGTGCGTCGCCGCGTCGATGTTCTTCGTCGTCCAGTCGATCGTGTTTACGTTTCCCGCCTCGCGGCTGGCCGGCAGTGCGCTCGCCGGCGGCCTCGGCCTCGTCAATACCTGCGGCCTGCTCGGCGGCTTCGTCGGTCCGACCGTCGTCGGCGCAATCGAACAGGCGACCGGCGATGCGAAGAACGGCCTGACGCTGCTGGCGGCCGCACTCGTCGTCGCGGCGCTCGCGAGCCTGGCGCTGCGTCACGGACACGAACGGCAGCGCGCGCGTTCGGCCGCATGACGGGTGCGGCGCGGGCCGGCGCGCGTGGGAACCGACGCTCGCCCGCGCGCACCGGCCGTTCCGAACGCGCTCAGAACAGATACATCCCCGCGACGAACACGACCCCCGAAAACAGCAGCGTCGTCACGCAGTAGCCCATGATGTCGCGCACGCCGAGCCCCGCGATCGCGAGCGCGGGCAAGGCCCAGAACGGCTGCGCCATGTTGGTCCACGCCTCGCCGTACGCGATCGCCATCGCGGCCTTGCCGAGATCGGCGCCAAGCGCCTGCGCGGCCGGCATCACGAACGGCCCCTGCACGACCCAGTGACCGCCGCCCGACGGCACCGCGAAGTTGATCACCGCCGAACTCAGGAACGCGAGCAGCGGAAACGTGTGCACGTTCGCGATGTCGACGAACCACTTCGTGATCACGCCCGCGAGGCCCGAATGGTCCATCAGCGCCTGGATGCCCGCGTAGAACGGGAACTGGATCATGATCCCCGAGGCGCCGCGCGCGGCGCCGGCCACCGCGCGCGCGTAAGCCATCGGCGTGCGGTGCAGCAGGATGCCGGCGGCGAGGAACGCGAGGTTCACCGTATCGATGTCGAGCGCGAAGCCCTTCTGCACGAACCGCAGCACGAGAAACGCCGCGCACAGCGCAGCGACGAACACCGACAGCGCGCGGCTCTCCTCGAGGCGCTCCGCGAGCGTCGCGTCGGGCCCGAGCGTGCGCTCGACGCTCGGCGGCTCGGCGAGCAGTGCCGGATCGACGCTGACGACGTCGCCCGGTTTCGGCATCATCATCCGCGCGAGAAACGGCAGCATCACGATCAGCCCGATCGTGATGAACGCGTTGTAGCCGGTGAAGATCGTCTGCGACACGGGGATCAGGCCGATCGTCTTTTCCATCGGATTGCCTTTCGTCGCGGCGACGAGCGGCACCGAGCCCGACAGGCCGCCGTGCCAGCTCAGAAAGCCCATGTAGGCCGACGCGACCAGCAGCCGATAGTCGCTGCCGGCGACGCGGCGCGCGACTTCCCGCGCGAGCATCGCGCCGAGCACGAGCCCGAAGCCCCAGTTGATCGCGCACGCGAGCGCGCCGACGAAGGCAACGAGCATCACACCCTGCGCGGGCGTGCGCGCGGCGCTCGCGAGCGCGACGAGCAGCCGCTTCACGGGCGGCGAACTCGCGAGCGCGTGGCCCGTGACGAGAATCATCACCATCTGCATCGAGAAGGCGAGCAGGTTCCAGAAGCCCGAGCCCCACATCGTCGTCAGTTGCACCGGCGAATTCGGCGTGAGGCCGAACGCAAGCGCGAACGTGACGATCGTCAGCAGGATCGCGAAAATCAACGGGTCGGGCAGCACGCGGTGAACCACCTGCGTGAAGAAGCGGGCAATGCGTTGAATCAACTTGTACTCCTCGTTTCCTGATAGGGACGTCCGCGCGCATGTGGTTATGGGAAAGCGCGGGTCGCGCGGATTCTTGCACAGAACCGCGCGATGCGCTTCGACGCGCGAACCGGCGTGGACGGGAAACGAGGCAGGCGCCAAGCGGCCGAGCGTGCCGCCGCGATCGTGCGTCAGCGCATCAGCGCATCAGCGCGCGGCGGTCGCGCGCGTCACCAGCGTGGCGCGTGTCGTCGCGCGCCGTTCGGCGCGCTGCTGCGCAAACCGGTATGCGACGAGCGAACCGGCCACCGCGAGCAGCATCGGCACGAGGCTGTCGTGATTCGCGCGCGTGAACTCGAGCAGCAGCACGACGGCCGTGATCGGCATCTGCATCGACGCGGCCAGGAATGCGGTCGCGCCGACGAGCGCGCAGCCGCCCAGCGACGCGCCGGGCCAGACGGCGCTCCACAGCCCGCCGAGCACGACGCCGAGCAGCGCGCCGTTGGCGAGACCCGGCGTCAGCAGGCCGCCTTCGGCACCGGCCCGCAGGCTGGCCGCTTCGATCGCGACCTTCAGCACGAGCAGCGTCGCGGCGATGCCGATCGTCAGCGTGCCGTCGAAGCCGAGCGATGCGGGCCCCTTGCCGTTGCCGAGCAATGACGGAAAGCGCATCGCGAGCACGCCGATCACCGCGAAATTGACGAGCGAGAGGATCGGCAGCCGTACGTCCTTGGGCGCATCGGCGCGCGCCCGCGTCGTGAGCCGCACGAAGCCGTAGGCAGCGAAGCCGAACAGCGGCCCGCAGACGATCGACCACGCGACGAGCGGCGCACTCGTCACGAACGGCGCGATCGTGTACTGGTGTTCGTTGCCGAGCCCGATCCATGCGACGACGGCGGCGAGCGTCGACGTGACGAGCGCGACGGCCACCGCGCGCACGGCGAACGTGCCGAGCAGCACCTCGAGCACGAACACCGCGCCGCCGAGCGGCACGTTGTACACGGCCGCAAGGCCGGCGCCCGCGCCGCACGCGACCATCAAGCGGCAATCGTCGCGCGTCAGCCCCGCGCGATGCGCGAGCCGGCCCGCGATCAGTGCGCCGATCTCGCGCGGCGCGACTTCGCGGCCGAGCGGCGAGCCGAGCGCGACGGTGACGATCTGCAGCAGCGCATGCATCGTCGTGCTGACGACCGGCATCCGCGGGTCGCCGGCCTGCACCGCGCGACGAATGCCGACGAGCGGCTGCCCGTAGCGGTAAAGCGTCCACCAGCCGCCGCCCGCGACGATGCCGCAGACGATCATCGCCGCGACGCGACGCAGCGGATCGGCGTCGGTCACGCCGGTGAGAAAGCTTTCGGTGCCGACCAGATGCGCGGCGCCATAGCCGTACGCGAGATGCTGGATCGCGTGCAGCAGCAGCGCGAGCAGCATGCCGCCGAGCCCAGCGCCGATGCCGGTGACGATCGTGACGGCCGCGATCCGCGTGAACGGGCTCACGGTGGGAGCGGAGGACGATGAGGACGGAGCGGACGGCAGATCGGCGCGCATGAGTTCGGTGACCGGAGTAAATCGACACGGCGCGCACCGCGCGCGCCGCCGTCAGCACCGAATCGTAGGCGCGCGCCCACCATGAGACAAACGTATTTTTAGAATCGATTCATGCGCTCGACGAATACCGCTGCCGCCATGCCGGCGCTCAGCCCGGATACGCGATCCGCTCCGGCTCGCGCCGCATGATCACGTTGCCGTGCCGGATCGACAGCGTCGCCTTCGCTTGCCGGCGCACGGCCTCGTAATCGCTGTCGGCGTCGAGCACGACGAGATTCGCCGGCCGGCCGACGGCGATCCCGTATCCCTCGCCGAGCTGCAGCGCGGTCGCGCTGTGATCGGTGACGAAATCGAGGCACCGCTGCAGATCGCGATAGCCCATCATGTGACAGATATGCAGGCCCGCATCGAGCACACGCAGGATGTTGCCGTTGCCGAGCGGATACCACGGATCCTGGATCGAGTCCTGGCCGAAACAGACGTTCAGCCCCGCCCGGTCGAGCTCCGCGACGCGCGTGACGCCGCGCCGCTTCGGAAACGTATCGAAGCGCCCTTGCAGATGAATGCTCTCGGTCGGGCACGAGACGAAGTTGAGCCCCGCGCGCGCGAGCAGCCGAAACAGCTTCGAGCAATACGCGTTGTCGTACGAGCCCATCGCGGTGGTGTGGCTGGCCGTCACGCGCGCGCCCATCCCGCGCACGCGCGTTTCTTCGGCGAGCACTTCGAGAAAGCGCGAATGCGGATCGTCGGTTTCGTCGCAATGCACGTCGACGAGGCAGCCCGTGCGCTCCGCGAGATCCATCAGAAAGCGGATCGAACTGACGCCCTGCTCGCGCGTGTTCTCGAAATGGGGAATCCCGCCGACGACGTCCGCGCCGATCTCGACCGCCTGCTCCATCAACGCGCGGCCGCCCTCGAACGATTCGATCCCCTCCTGCGGAAACGCGACGATCTGCAGGTCGATCCAGCCGCGCGCCTCGTCCTTCACTTCGCGCATCGCCTTCAGCGCGGCGAGCGACGGATCGGTCACGTCGACGTGCGTGCGCACGTGCTGAATTCCGTGATCGCGCAGCATCGCGATCGCCGCGTGCGCTCGCGCCTTCGTGTCGTCATGCGTGATCGTCGCCTTGCGCTCGGCCCAGCGCTCGATGCCTTCGAACAGCGTGCCGCTCATGTTCCATGCGGGCTCGCCAGCCGTCAGCACCGCATCGAGATGGATGTGCGGTTCGACGAGCGGCGGGATCGCGAGGCGACCGCCCGCGTCGAGATCGTCGGCGCCGGTCGGTGCAATCGGCGCAGGCTGCGCGTCGATTCGCGCGATCGTGCCGGCGTCGATGCCGATCGTAAACAGCCCGTCGCGGCCGCGCAGGCGTGCATTGAACAGATTCATGCGGAACTCTCCTCGTGGATGCGGAGCGGCCGCGCGCGCATCGACGCGCGCCGCGGCAGCCGGATGCGGTGAACCCGATCGAACGAACACGGGTGAACCGGACGCGCGATGCCGCGCGTCACGACCACCCTTCGAATTTGAGTCCCGTTTGCGCGGCAGCTTCTTCCGGCGTCACGTCGCGCACGTGCTGGCCGAAGGTCCATACGTGCATCTCGGGATCGCGCGCGCGATACGTGCGGTCGCCGTAGAACTGGTCGGCCGGCTCCTGCAGGATGTCCGCGCCGGCCTGCCGCGCGCGCTCGCAGTGCGCGTCGATGCCGGTCGCGAGCTGCACGTGCACGCTCTGCGTGTTGCGGCCGCCGACGTCCGGCGGGCTCGCGACGAACTCGGCCCAGTAGCCGCCGATCATCACGACGCCGCCTGCGTGCGTCAGTTCGGCATGCGTGACCTGGCCGTCGGGCGTATAGACGACGATCCCGCGCCCGAAGCCGAACGCGCGCTCCAGCCATTCGAGCGCGGCACGCGGATCGCGGTAGTAGACGGCGGGACTGATCGGCGGAAGGGGCGCTGGCGTGGGCATCGTTGCCTCCAATCGGTGGGGACGACACCCATTCTCCGCGCGTCGGTCGCGCCGATCAACCGTCGTCGGCCGACGCACGCGTGTTGCGGCGATGCGACAGCGGAACCCTGTGCGCGGCGCGCCGTTGCGCGACAACGGCCCGCATCGCTCGCGCGCCGCTCGACGTGTCGGTTTTGTGAACGACTCTTGTTCGATCCGCAAAGGACCGCTCGCCCGCACGCGCGCCGCACGCACGGTGCGCGTTCCTATACTTGCGCCCGTTTCGATCCCACACGCAGGAGTCTTGAGATGAAGAAAACGCTTATTGCCGGCGCATCGGTCGCCGCATTGTTCGCCCCGGTCGTCCACGCGCAAAGCGCCGTCACGTTGTACGGGCTGATCGACGCCGGCATCGCATATACGAACAACGCGAACGGCGCGTCGCAGTGGCGCATGACCAGCGGCACGATCAACGGCAGCCGCATCGGCTTTCGCGGCACCGAGGACCTCGGCGGCGGCCTGAAGGCACTGTTCGTGCTTGAAAACGGCTTCAACGCGAACAACGGCGCGCTCGGTCAGGACGGCAAGCTGTTCGGCCGTCACGCGTACGTCGGGCTCACGCACGACGCGTACGGCACGCTGACGCTCGGCCGCCAGTACGACACGATGGTCGATTTCGTCGCGCCGCTGTCGGCAACGGCCGGCGATTTCGGCGATGCCGGCTTCGCGCATCCGTTCGACAACGACAACCTGAACCATTCGCTACGCATCAACAACGCGGTCAAGTACACAAGCCCGACGGTGGCGGGCTTCAAGGTCGGCGCGATGTACGCGTTCTCGAATGCGACGAACTTCGGCGCGAATCGCGCGTACAGCGCGGCCGTCAGCTATACGAACGGCCCGCTGAAACTGGCCGGCGCCTACCTGCAGATGAACGGCACCAAGGGCACGACGAGCGCGAGCGCCGGCGCGACCGATGCGGCCGAAGCGAAAGGCGTGAATCAGGGCGGCTGGTCGATCGGCGCCGACCGCATGCGCTCGTACGGCGGCGGCATCGGCTACACGTTCGGGCCCGCGACGGTCGGCTTCGTCTATACGCGCGCGCAGTACGACAACACCGGCGCGTTCGGCTCGACCGGCCAGATCGCGTTCAACAACTTCGACGTGAACCTGCGCTATGCGCTCACGCCGGCCTTCAGCCTCGGCGCCGCCTATGTCTACACCGACGCCAGCGTGTCGAACCCGGACAGCCGGCACGGCACCGATCCGAAATGGCATCAGGTCGACCTGCAGGCCGTCTACAAGCTGTCGCGCCGCACCGACGTCTATGCGGAAGCGATGTACCAGCACGCGTCCGGCCGCGGCTACCAGGCATTCATCAACGGGTCCGGCGGCGCGTCGAGCACGCCGAATCAGATCGTCGGCACGATCGGGATGCGCACGCGGTTCTGACGCGAACACGCGCGTCGGCGGCGCACGCGTACCGGCGCGCGTGCGCGCCGACGCCAATGTTGCGCGCGCTGGAAGGGAGCTTGCACGGAATCGGGCTGTTTGCGCGCGGCCGCGCTTCGTAGACTGACGTCGAATCATCGTTCGAGCCGACCGGCCGAGGCCGCGCCGAACGCTCTTTTTCCTACAGGAGAACATCGTGAAATCGCTCGTCGTCACCGCTACTGCCGCCGTTCTGCTCGCCGCACCGGCGCTGTCGTTCGCGCAAGCCGCGAAGTCGCCCGTCACGCGCGCGCAGGTGCTGCAGGAGCTGTACGACCTCGAGTCGGTCGGCTACAACCCGGCGCTCGGCGACGCGGGCAACTATCCCGACGACCTGCTCGCCGCGCAGCAACGGCTCGAAGCGAAGCGCATCGCCGAACGCAAGGTCGCGCAGACCGCGTACGGTCCGGCCGGCGTCGCGGCGACCGAATCGGGTCCGGCCGCGAAGCCGACGCGCTGAGCGCACCGAGGGCACCGAGGGCACCGAGCGCACCGAGGGCACGATGATCGGCGCCGCAGGCGAACCTTCGATCGCGTACGCGGCGTCGGTCGCGCCGCGACGAAACCTGCCGCGCGCGGCGCTTCAACGTTGCCGTTCCATTGCGCGCCGCGTGCCGCTGCGCGCCGCAATCGCCGTCATGCGGCCTGCGATGCGCGACCGATCGCGTTCAGCGTATCGACGTCGCGCTCGATCATCGCGGGCACCTGTGCGCGCAGCAGTTCGACCCACGTGCGCACCTTCGCGTCGATGTAGCGGCGCGACGGATAGAGCGCATACACGTTCATCTTCTGCAGGATGTGCTCGGGCAGCACGCGCACGAGCGTGCCGTCGCTCAGCGCATCGATCGCGGCATAGAGCGGCAGCATGCCGATGCCGATCCCGTCGCGAATCGCGAGCGCGAGCGATTCGGCCGTATTCGTCTGCACCGGCCCGCTCACGTGAATCTGCTCGACGCCGTCCGGCCCTTCGAGCACCCACTCGTGCGTCGGGAACGCGGGCGTGCGCAGCGTCAGGCAGGCATGCGCGGCGAGTTCCTGCGGGCGTGCCGGTGCGCCGTGCCGCCGCACGTAGTCGGGCGACGCGCAGAGAATGCTGAACGTCGAGCCGAGCAGGTGCGACACGAGCTCCGAATCGGGCAGCGACGACGCCGTGACGACCGCCATGTCGCTCGTACCGTCGAACAGGTCCGGCATCCGCTGCGACAGCGACAGCTCGATCGACACCTCCGGATACTGCGCGTGATAGCGCGTGAGCGCCGGCAAGACATAGTGATGCCCGACGCTAGCAAAGCTGTGCATCCGCAGCACGCCCGCCGGCCGCTCGTGCGCGCAGCTGGCCTCTTCTTCCGCGCGATCGACGTCCGCGAGGATTTGTCGGCAGCGCCGCAGATAGTTCTCGCCGGCCGACGTGAGCGCGAGACGACGCGTCGAGCGATTCATCAGACGGGTGCGCAGCCGCGCCTCGAGCTCCGACACCGCACGCGACATCGCGCCGGTCGTCGAATTCAGCGATTGCGCGGCCGCGGTGAAACTGCCCGTCTCGACCACGCGCGTAAACACCCGCATGTTTTGAAGCGTATCCATTCCTGTTCACACGTAGAGCGGAGCCGCCATTTTCCTCCAGCCTGTGCGGCAGATTGTTACTTGCGCTGCAACTATCGTTTCCCCGCAGCTGCGTTAATGCCGGCCGGCCGCGCTCCTACAATCGGCGCCTCATCAGTCGAACGGGCACGTTCGCAGGCGCTGCGGCAACGGCCCGGCGCGCGGCGCGCCCCCTCCTTTCATGAAGCCACATTCTGCGATCGAGCGATCTTCCGTCGAACCGCCACGATGGAGCGCCCGGCTCGATCCGCTCGGCAAGGCCGCACGCGACTGGGCTGCCACCGACGGGATGATCTGGCTGCATCTCGCGAAAACCGTGCTGGCCGCGCTGCTCGCGATGGGCATTGCGATGCGCCTTGAAATGTCGCAGCCGCGCACGGCGATGACGACCGTCTTCGTGCTGATGCAGCCGATGTCCGGCATGGTGTTCGCGAAAAGCTTTTATCGCGTGCTCGGCACGGCCGCCGGCCTCGTCGCCGCACTCGCGCTCGGCGGCCTGTTCGCGCAGCAGCCCGAGCTCTATATGGCCGGTATCACGCTGTGGATCGGCGGCTGCATCGCACTCGCGGTCCGCTATCGCCATTTCCGCTGGTACGGCTTCGTGCTCGCCGGTTATACGGCCGCGCTGATCGGCCTGCCGGCCGTGATGACGCCGCAGACGCTGTTCGAATCCGCATTGACGCGCGCCGGCGAAGTCGCGCTCGGCATCGCCTGCTCGGGCGCGGTCAGTGCGCTGATCTTGCCGCTCAGCGCCGCGAAGGCGTTGATGCGTTCGCTGAGCGCGCGTCATGCGAATTTCCCGGCGTTCGCGGTCGATGCGCTCGTCGGCGACGTCGCGCGCGGCGATCTCGAGCGCCGCTTCGCCGATTTCGTCGACGAGATCGTCGGCTTCGAGGCGAACCGCGCATTCGCGTCTTTCGAGGATCCGCACATGCGTGCGCGCAGCCGCCGGCTCGCGCGGCTGAACAGCGAATTCATGAATGCGTGCACGCGGCTGCACGCGCTGCATCAGCTGCTGAAGCGCGTGCGCGCGAACCGCGCCGACGCCGTGCTCGATGCGCTCGCGCCGCATATCGACGGGCTCGCGCAACGGCTTGCAGCGCTGCGCGACGAGCGCCGGCGCGGTGTCGCGTCGACGACGGGCGCGCTGCTCGAACTGCGCCGCTTTCACGGTGCGCTGCCGAAGGCGGCACGCGCGTCGCGGCGCGCAATCGAAGATCATGCGGCCGGCGGGCTGCTCGACTTCGATACCGCGATCGAACTGATGTTCCGCTTCATCGGCGAGTATCTCGGCTATGCCGATACGTTCGCGTCGCTCGATCGGGACGACCACGCGCTCGAGCGTTCGGTCACGCGCTACGCGGTGAAGACCAATGCGTTCTTCATCGGCTTCACGTTTCTGCGCACGGTCGTCGCGGTCGGCGCAATGAGCTGCTTCTGGATCGCGTCGGAATGGCCGAGCGGCGCGCTCGCGGTAATCGCGACGGCGATCGCCTGCGCGCTCAGCTCGACGTCGCCGCGCGCATCGAAGTTCGTCGCGCAAATGGCTGCCGGCGCCGCGTGCGCGACCGCGGCCGGCTATCTGTTTCTCTGCTACGTGTATCCGAACATCGACGGCTTTCCGCTGCTATGCGCGGCGCTCGCGCCGGTGCTCGGCGTCGGCGCGTTCCTCGCGACGCGGCCCGGGCTGTCCGGCTACGGGATCGGCTTCGCCGTGTTCTTCTGCCTGCTTGCCGGCCCCGACAATACGATCGCCTATACCCCTGAGCTGCTGGTCAACAACGGGCTCGCCGTCGTGGTGGCGATGCTGATGTGCGCGATCGTGTTCGCGGTCGTGTTCCCGACGCACATGCCTTGGCTCACCGCACGCATCGCACACGATCTGCGGCGCCAGGTGACGCTCGCGTGCGAAGGCGCGCGCGACGGCCTGGCACAACGCTTTCAGTCGAGCACGCACGATCTGATGGCGCAGCTGCGCACGCTGCTCGTGCGGCGCACGCGCCAGCATCGCGACGCGCTGCGCTGGATGCTCGCGACGCTCGAAGTCGGTCATGCGGTGATCGACCTGCGCGACGAGTTGCACGCGTTCGGTGCCTCGAAGCCGCCGCAGATGCTGCAATGGACCGCGTCGATCGACCCGGTGCTGCGCGACCTGCCGCGCTTTTTCGACGATCCGGCGCCGCACCGCCATGCGCGCACGCTGAAATCGGTGAATCTCGCGATCCGCGCCACGCAGCATGCGTTGAACGCCTGGCATGCGGTGCCCGACGAGCGTCGCAGCATGCGGCGCATCGTCGGCTGCCTGCACTTCATCCGCAGCGCGCTGCTCGACAAGGATGCGCCGTACAACCGCGCGCGCCGCTGACGATCGATGCGTGCGCAACGGCATCGTTGTACACGATGGAAATATGCTCTCCAGCGCCGGTGATTAATCTTCAGGCAGCGCGCGCCTATAGTCGGGGCACTGCCAGCAGGACTGGCGATTACCCAGGAGAAGTCACCATGAAGCCGCTGCATCTCGCCGTCGTTGCCCTGTCGCTTGCCGCCGCCGTCGCTCATGCGCAACCGGCGCCGGCCGACGTGCCGCAACAGGCGCCCCGTGCCGAATCGATGAAGGCCGCGGGCCGCGTCGACCGTTCGCAATCGAATCCGGAAGATCCGAATGCCTGCGTCGGCCCGGTCAGCTTCTGCAACGTCTACTTCGGCAGCTGAGCGGCGCGCGGCGGGCGAGTTCGCGCGGCATGCGATGCAGCCGCGCCGCCTGCGATGTCCGTGTCACACATGACCGGTCTGCATCGCGCGCCGATCGATCTCACGAACGCGCGCGTCGCCCCTTCGCGCTACACGCCGCGCCCCGGCCGCCAACCGACTTCGCGCAACGCGTCGAGCAGCCGCGCGTGCCCGATCGCTTCGACGCGCGCGCCACGCGATTCGACATCGCGCGCCGCAACCAGCGCATTGACGATCGCCTCCTCGACCGCTTCGGCGGCGGCGGCGAGCAGCGCGGAAATATGATCGTTGTTGACCATCTTCACGTTCGTCGTCGCGGCGCCCTTGCTGCCGTAGTCGGCAGCCGGCAGCCCGTCGTTGCCGGTCGCGAACGCGAGGAAAATGTCGCCGCTCGAATCCTCGGTGCCACCGCCGACGCGTGCGAGTCCGACGCTCGCGCGCTGCGCAAGCCGCGTGCACTGATGCGGCAACAGCGGCGCATCGGTCGCGAGCGTCACGACGATCGAACCCATCCCGGCCTCGCCCTGCGCCTGCGGCGCGCGAAACGGCGATTGCACGTGGCGCAGCACGTCGCCGACCGGATAGCCGGCCACGCGCAGCATCTCGCGCACGCCGTAGTTCGCCTGCACGAGCGCGCCGACCGTCCAGCCGCCCGCGTTCGCGGCGAGCACGCGCGATGCGGTGCCGATGCCGCCCTTGAACTCGTGGCAGATCATGCCGGTCCCGCCGCCGACGCCGCCTTCGTCGACCGGCCCCGACCGTGCGGCCGCGAGTGCGGCGCGCACGTGCGACGCATCGACGTGCTGCCCCCAGATGTCGTTCAGCAGCCCGTCGTAGGTCTCCATCACGACCGGCATGCACCAGTACACGCGCCCGCGTGCCGCGTCGCGTTCGTTCGCGACGAGCGCGTCGCGCACCGCGCCGACGCTATGCGTGTTCGTATACGCGATCGGCGTCGTCAGCAGGCCGGCTTCGCGTATCCATTCGAGGCCGGTCGCGTCGCCGTTACCGTTCAGCACGTGCACGCCGGCGAAACACGGCGAAGCGTGCGCCGCACCCGCGCGCGGCTCGATCACCGTCACGCCGGTGCGCACCGACGCGTCGCCGTCGTCGACGTTCAGCGTGCAGTGGCCGACGCGCACGCCCGGTACGTCCGTGATTGCGTTGAAGCGGCCCGGCGTGCCGAGTCCGATGCGAATGCCGAGATCCCTCGTGCGCATGATGCGAATCCTCCCGTGTGGCGGTTGTTTCAAAGCTCGCTAGAGTCGCTGTTCAAGCCGGTGGGCGCGATGCTCAAAGCGCGCGGAACGTGTCGCTGTGACGCGCCCATGCCGCGTACATCGCGAGCGCGGCGACCAGCAGCCCCGCGATGATCAGCAGATCGGTCGGCTTCGTCGCGCTCGACAGTGTCGTGTAGAGCGTGTAGGCGGCACCTGCCACCGCGACGAGCGGCGTCACGGGCCAGAGCGGCATCCGGTAATGATGCTCCACGTCGCGGCGCACGAGCCGGCTCGCGAGCGCCGCGAGCCCGACGACCAGATAGATCAGCAGCAGCAGGTCGACGGTGAACGCCGTCAGCTCGTCGAGGCTCGACACGAACACGAGGCCCGCGGACGGCACCGCGAGCGCGAGCGTCGCGAGCCACGGCGATTCGAAGCGGGGATGGATCGCCGAGAACGCGCGGTTGCACGTGCGCGACCACAGCGCGTGCCGGCCGCTGCTGTACAGCAGGCGCCCCATCGCGATCACGATCGCGATGATCGCGTTGAACACCGACAGGAAGATGCCGCCGCTCACGACACGCGACACGACCGGATTGCTGAGCGAGCGCACGACATAGCCGATCGGATCGGCACTCTTCGCCATGTCGGTGAGCGACGGCGCGCCGATCACGATGGCCGCGAGCGGCACCAGTTCGACGACGAGAATCACGAGCAGCGAATAGAGCACGGCCTTCGCGACGTTGCGGTTGCCGCCGCGCAGGTCTTCCGCGAGATAGGCCGCCGAGCCGAAGCCGTTGTAGCAGAAGATCGCCGTGCCGATCGCCGGCACGATGGCGGCAAGCGTCGCCGGCACGAGCGCGTTGCCGCTCGCGACGACCGGCGCGATCAGCACGTCGGCGCCGCGATGCGGCGAACCGAAGCCGAGCGCCGCGATCAGCATCAGCACCGCGATCTCGACGAGCAGGAACGCACCGGTGATCCACGCATTGGTCTTGATGTTCAGCATGCCGAGCACGTAGCTGAGCAGCACGATCGTCAGCGCGACCGACTGGTTGCCGAAATGCGTGCCGAGCGCGCTGTTCAGGTACGGCGCGGCGCCGCTCGCGAGCACGGCCGGAATGAACACGCTGACGGACAGCACCGCAATGAAGGTCAGATAGCCGGGCAGCGTGCCGAACACGCGCTTGGCCATCACGTATTCGCCGCCCGCGCTGCGATGCGCGGCGCACAGCTCCGCATAGCAGAGCGCGAAGGCGAACGCGAGCACGCCGCCGAGCACGAACGACAGCACCGCACCGCTGCCGGCCTGCTGGATCGCGAACGGCGCGATCACGAAGATCGAGCTTGCGGGCGTCACGCCCGACACGGTGATCATCACCGCGTCGCGCACGCTCAAGGTCTGCGTCAGCGCGCGCGGCGCGTCGTGCGTGTCGGGCGTCGCTTGCAGCGTGCCCGTGGATTCCGACATCATCGCCATCTCGTTCTCCTATGCTGCGCTTTTTTGAACGCCCATACTCGGGCCGGTGAATTGCGTGGCAGTCTAGGAAGCCAAATTCAGGACCGCTATTCCCCCTTCGTGTTACGCCCTTCGGTAGTTGGCATGGACCGTCTGTTTTCCGAAATCGCGATGCATCAGGCGCTCGGCCGTACGATCGACCATCTCGGCCAGCCGCGCTTCTGGCGTTTTCTCGTACTGCTGCTCAACGAGATGGTGCCGTTCGACAACGCGCTCGCGACCGCGATCGGCCGCGACGGCGTGCCGCTCGTGCTCGACGAATACGATGCGGGCGGCAGCGACAGCGCGTCGCCGGTGCCGCTCTACCTGAACGGGTTATATCTGCTCGATCCGTTCCTGCAGGCCGCGCACGACGGGCTCGCCGACGGCTGCTACCGGCTCGAGGAAGTCGCGCCGGACCTGTTCCGGCAGAGCGAGTATTTCCTCAGCTACTTTCGCGATGCAGTCGGCGACGACGAAATCCAGATCCTCGTGCGCCCGAACGCCGACACGCTGCTGTCGCTGTCGCTCGGCGCGGCCGCGCGCTTCGACGTCGAGCCGCTCGGCAAGCTCACGGCCGCGATGCCGTGGGTGCTCGCGACGATGCGGCAGCACTGGCGCCTGATCGGCGACACCGCGCGCGCGACGCGCGACGACGATCTCGGCGCGCGCGTCGAGCATGCGCTCGCGCGCTTCGGCGCCGGCGTGCTGACCGATCGCGAGATGGCGATCGCGCGGATGGTGCTGCGCGGGAATTCGTCGAAGGCGATCGCGGAACGGCTCGCGATTTCACCGGAGACCGTGAAGGTGCATCGCCGCCACCTTTACGCGAAGCTCGGCATCTCGTCGCAGCCCGAACTGTTTTCGCGGTTCATCGAGGCGTTGGGCGAAGACGCCGCCCGATAAACGCGTCGAACGTGAAGGCCGAGTGCAGGCGGCTTGTCTGGTCGACGCGACGATGCAACGAACGACGTCGATGCACGGGCCGTGCCTTGCATGCTTGTCAGTTTCCGAGCAGATGCGCGCCGACGTAGTCGAGCACGCGCTGCTGGGCATCGGCACGCGCGGCCGGATCGGTACCTTCGATCGGCACGACACCCGCACGCGTCGTGAACGCCGGCACCATATGCACGGGCATGTCGGGCCAGTCGAAATCGTGGTACGCGCCCGGATACGCATGAAACGTCGCATCGGTGCCCGGCGCGACCGAATCGAACAACGCCTTGCACGCGGCAAACGGCGACCATACGTCCTGTTCGCCGATCAGCACGAGCAAGGGCACCGTACTCTGCCACTCGGCGCCCTGCGCCTTCGTGCTGCAGCGTGCCGGATAGAACGCGACGGCCGCGCGGAAATCGCCGTCCGGCAGCGATGCGGGCCGGGCCGTGCTCGATGCGCGAATCGCGCTCAGTACCGTGCCGCCGCCCTGCGACCAGCCGACGACGCCGATGCGGTCGGGCATCACCGTCTCGAGCGACTGCAGATACCGCAACGCACCATAGGCGTCGAACGGCCGCGCGCTATAGATCGCGGCGTCGAAGCTGGCGGGCGAGCACATCTGGCCGTGATGACGCGGCGTGAAGCTGTCGACTTCGAGCACCGTGATGCCCGCTGCGTTGAAGCGCGCGGCCCAGTCGCGTTCGCGCGCCGTCACGCGGCCCGAGCGCGCGAACATGCCCGCGCAGCCGTGCAGGAACACGAGCGCCGGATGACGGCCGGCGCCCGGTGCCGGAAACAGGTAGCCGTCGAGCATCGTCGCGGGCGGTCCGTCGGTCGACGGGAAATGAACGAGCGTCTGCGCGCTCGCGGCGGCACACGCGCAGCCCAGCATCGTCAGCATCAGCCACTTGCGCATCGGGAACTCCGGCGGAATCGGATCACTCCACAACGGCACCGGGCCGGAACGCGTTGACACGGCGCACCGCGCGACGCGAATCGGTTGTGCTCGCAGCGCCGCAAAAAACCGCCTATCGTGAAAGTAGCGCGCCGCTTGCCGCCACTCGACCCCGTGTCGCTCGCACCGGCGGGCGCGGCGCCGCGTTCCGGCACCATTCGCGCGTTCCGTGCGCACGCCGCCCGTGCGCGCGACGCGCGGCCGTCCACCGGACTACAAGGAGGGAATCATGAAAGCCGCGCTGCTCGTCAGCTCCGCCCTGCTCGCGATCGCCTCGGCCTCGGCGTCGGCCCAAGGCTCGATCACCAAAGTCGAAAACGGCGCGCTCGTCGCCGCGAACGGCATGACGGTCTACACGTTCGACAAGGACACGCCCAACGCCGGCACCAGCGCCTGCACCGGCCAGTGCGAAACCTTCTGGCCGCCGTACAAGGCCAGCGCGACCGACGTGCCGGTCGGCCCTTACACGATCGTCAAGCGCGACGACGGAAGCCCGCAATGGGCGTACAAGGGCAAGCCGCTGTACTTCTTCTCGAAGGACATGAAACAGGGCGACCGCAACGGCGACAACTTCAAGAACATGTGGCACCTGGTGACGCCGTAGGCGCCGCCCGTAAAAAAGCCCGCGCGGATCGGCCGATCCGTGCGGGCGTGCGCCGCGCGACGCCATGCGCGCGCGACGTCGACGTCAGCGGTTCGACGGGAAGCTGAACACCGTGCCCTCGCGCACGCCGGCCGACGGCCAGCGCTGCGTGATCGTCTTGCGCTTCGTATAGAAGCGCACGGCGTCCGGGCCGTATGCGTGCAGATCGCCGAACAGCGAGCGTTTCCAGCCGCCGAACGAGTGATACGCGACCGGCACCGGCAGCGGCACGTTGATGCCGACCATCCCGATCTGGATGTTGTCGCTGAAGTAGCGTGCCGCCTCGCCGTCGCGCGTGAACAGGCAGGTGCCGTTGCCGTACTCGTGCGCGTCGATCAGCGCCATCGCCTCGTCGAGCGACTTCAGGCGGATCACGCCGAGCACGGGCCCGAAGATCTCGTGCTGATAGATCGGCATGCCGGGCTTCACGTGGTCGAACAGGCACGGGCCGAGGTAGTAGCCGTTCTCGTGGCCGTCGACCTTCACCGCGCGGCCGTCGACGACGAGTGTCGCGCCGGCCTCGATGCCGGCCTCGACGAAGCCCGTCACCTTCTCGAAGTGCTGCTTCGTGACGAGCGGGCCCATGTCGACGCCTGCGCCGTTGCCCGGACCGACCTTCATCTTCGCGATTTCGGCCTTCAGCCCCGCGACGACGCGATCGCCCGTGTCCTCGCCGATCGCGACGACGAGCGGAATCGCCATGCAGCGCTCGCCGCACGACCCGTACGCGGCGCCCATCAGCGCGCTCACCGCATTGTCGATGTCCGCGTCGGGCATCACGACCGCGAAGTTCTTCGCGCCGCCGAGCGCCTGCACGCGCTTGCCGTGCGCGCAGCCGGTCGAGTAGATGTATTCGGCGATCGGCGTCGAGCCGACGAAGCTGACCGCCTTCACGCGCGGATCGGTCAGGATCGTGTCGACCGCTTCCTTGTCGCCGTTCACGACGTTCAGCACGCCGGGCGGCAGGCCGGCTTCGAGCGCAAGCTCGGCCATGCGCAGCGTCGACGACGGCGTGCGCTCGGACGGCTTCAGCACGAACGTGTTGCCGCAGGCGACGGCCATCGGCCACATCCAGAGCGGCACCATGACCGGGAAGTTGAACGGCGTGATGCCCGCGACGACGCCGAGCGCCTGGAACTCGCTCCACGAATCGATCGCGGGGCCGACGTTCTTGCTGTGCTCGCCCTTCAGCAGCTCGGGCACGTAGGTCGCGTATTCGACGTTCTCGATCCCGCGCTGCAGCTCGCCCATCGCATCGGCGAGCACCTTGCCGTGTTCGGCCGTGATCAGCGCGCACAGCTCGTCCGCATGCTCCTCGAGCAGCGTCTTGAAGCGGCTCATCACGCGCGCGCGTTTCAGCGGCGGCGTATTGCGCCATGCGGGGAACGCCGCCTGCGCGGACGCGATCGCGGCTTCGACGGTCGCCTTGTCGGCGAGCGCGACGCTCTTGTCCGATTCGCCGGTCGCCGGGTCGAACACCGGCTGCACGCGGCTGCCGCCGTCGACGCGCTTGCCGTCGATCAGGTGGCCCAGCGTGGAAGTGACGTTGCTATCGTGTTTCATCGTTCAGACTCTTTCGTGAATTCAATTCAACGGTCGGGATCGTGCGGCGCGCGCCTCAGTCCACTTCGTTCAGCGCGTCGGACACCGCGTTGATCAGATTGTCGATCTCGCGCTTTTCGGCGATGAACGGCGGCGCGAGCTGGATCGTGTCGCCGCCGTAGCGCACATAGAAGCCCTTCGCCCAGCAGCGCATCGCGATCTCGTACGGACGGCGCGCCGGTTCGCCCGGCAGCGCGGCGATCGTCAGACCGGCCGCGAGCCCGTAGTTGCGGATGTCGGCGATATGACGCTGGCCCTTCAGCCCGTGCACGGCCGCCTCGAAATGCGGCGCGAGCTCGCGCACGCGCGCCACGGCATCTTCCTTCACGAGCAGGTCGAGCGCCGCGACACCGGCCGCGCAGGCGACCGGATGCGCCGAGTACGTGTAGCCGTGCGGGAATTCGAGCATGTACTCGGGGCCGCCCGCGGCCATGAACGTGTCGTAGATTTCCTTGGTCGCGACTACGCCGCCGAGCGGCTGCACGCCGTTCGTCACCTGTTTCGCGAAGTTCATGATGTCGGGCGTCACGCCGAACGCTTCCGCGCCCGTCATCGCGCCCGCGCGGCCGAAGCCCGTGATGACTTCGTCGAAGATCAGCAGGATGTCGTGCGCGGTGCAGATCTCGCGCAGCCGCTGCAGGTAGCCTTGCGGCGGGATGATCACGCCGGCCGAGCCCGCGAACGGCTCGACGATCACGGCGGCGATGTTCGACGCGTCGTGCAGCGCGATCAGATCGAGCAGGCGATCGGCGAGTTCCGCGCCGCGCTCGGGCATGCCGCGCGAGAACTTGTTTTCGGCCAGCTGCGTATGCGGCAGGAAATCGGCGTCGAGTCCTTGGCCGAACAGCTTGCGGTTCGGCCCGATGCCGCCGACCGAGATGCCGCCGAAGTTCACGCCGTGATAGCCCTTCTCGCGGCCGATCAGCCGCGTCTTCGTGCCCTTGCCCTTCGCGCGCCAGTACGCGCGCGCCATCTTCAGCGACGTGTCGGCCGCTTCCGAGCCCGAGCCCGTGAAGAACACGTAGTCGAGACCTGCCGGCGTCAGTTCCTTGATCCGGTTCGCGAGCTCGAACGACTTCGGATGGCCGAACTGGAATGCCGGCGCGTAGTCGAGCTGCGCGACCTGGCGGCTCACCGCTTCGACGATTTCGCCGCGGCCATGACCGAGGCCCGTACACCAGAGGCCGGACAGCCCGTCGAAGATCTTGCGGCCTTCGGCGTCGGTGTAGTACGCGCCCTTGCCGGAGACGATCATGCGCGGGTCGGACTTGAACTGGCGGTTCGCCGTAAACGGCATCCAGTGCGCGTCGAGCCAGGCGGCGTCGGTGCGCACGGGCGTCTGTTCCTGTTGCGGAGCGGTGATGGTGTCGGTCATGTCGGTCGGCGCGGCGCGCCCCTCCTCCTCGTGATGATGTTGCGCATTGTCGGGACGCCAATTAGTCTTTTGAATATCGCAATATCAATGTTCACTTGCGCAACTATGCAAGCAAAGAAACCGAAGAGCCGCGCGCTGCTCGGGCAGCTCAGCGACATGGATCTGCGGCTGCTGCGGGTCTTCAAGGGCGTCGTCCAGTGCGGCGGAATGGCGGCGGCCGAACTGGAACTGAATATCGGCATCTCGACGATCAGCCGGCACGTGAAGGATCTCGAGACGCGGCTCGGGCTCGTGCTGTGCCGGCGGGGCCGCGCCGGCTTCACGCTGACGCCCGAAGGCCAGACCGTCTACGAGGAGACGCTGCGGCTGCTCGCGTCGATGGAGGCGTTTCGCAGCCGGATCGACGGCATTCACGACCGGATGGGCGGCGAACTGCACGTCGCGGTGTTCGACAAGACCGCGACGAATCCGAGCGCGCGGCTCGGCGACGCGATCCGCCAGTTCGCGGACGAGGCGCCCGACGTCGCGCTGAACCTGCACGTCGCGTCGATCAACGAGGTCGAACGCGGGATCATCGACGGCAGTTATCAGGTCGGGATCATCCCCGCCCACCGCAGCTCGGGCAGCCTCGTCTATTCGGAACTGTTCGACGAACGGATGCTGCTGTACTGCGGCCGTCAGCATCCGCTGTTCGATGCGCCGCACGGCAAGCTGACCTGGACGACGATCCGCAACCACGCGTTTGCCGGGCTCGGCTTCC
This sequence comes from Burkholderia multivorans ATCC BAA-247, assembly GCF_000959525.1. Lineage (NCBI taxonomy): Bacteria > Pseudomonadati > Pseudomonadota > Betaproteobacteria > Burkholderiales > Burkholderiaceae > Burkholderia > Burkholderia multivorans. The sequence continues at coordinate 1,286,462 of NZ_CP009831.1, read as the reverse complement.
ATTCGCCGAACATGGAGCTCAGCCATCGCGCGAAGCTCACGCGCAGCGCGACCGCGTCCGACCAGGAATCGATCGCGACGTTGATTCTGTCGGGGCGCTATCTCGGCTTCCTGCCCGACCACTACGCGGAAAGCTTCGAGAAAAAGGGGCTGATGCAGCCGGTCGCGCCGCATCGCTTCAATTACCTGTGCCGCTTCGTCAGCCTGCTGCGGCGCTCGCCGCGGCCGTCGCGCGCCGCGCTGCTGTTCCAGTCGTGCCTCGAAGCCGCGCACGCGGCGCCGCGCGGGGAGCCGCGCGGCAGCGCGTCGTAGCGGCGCGCGCCGGCCGGCTCGACGTGCGCGGTCCGCGAACGGTCACGCGCGGTCGTCGCGCACGCCGCCGCTGCGCCGCTGCGCGCGCAGTTGCATGAGGAAATAGAGTGCGACGCCTGCCGCCGCGAAACCCGACGCCGCGCCGACGCCGAGCGCCCAGCGCGGGCCGAGGTGATTCGCCACCCAACCGGCGACCGGCGCGCCGATCGGCGTGCCGCCGAACGCGACGGCCAGCCGCAGCGCCATCACGCGCCCGCGCATCGCGGGCTCGGTCGACAGTTGCATCAGCGCGTTCGTCGAGTTCGTGAAGGTCATCGCCGCGATCCCGGTCAGCACGAGCGCCGCCGCGAACAGCCAGTAGCCGGGCGCGAGCGCCGCCAGCGTGCAGCCGACGCCGAACAGCGCGGCGCCCGCCCACAAGTGCCGGAACCGCGGCCGGTCGCGGCGCGCGGCCAGCAGCGCGCCGGAAATCGTGCCGACCGCCATCATCGACGACAGAATCCCGTACCCGCGCGCATCGACGTGAAACACGCCGGCCGCCATCGTCGAGATGAACAGCGGGAAATTGAGGCCGAACGTCCCGATCAGGAACAGCATCACGAGCGTCGCCTTCAGGTCCGCGCGCGCCCATACGTAGCGAAAGCCTTCGAGCAGGCTGCCGCGCGAATGCACGGCGCGCGCGCTCTCGCGCAGTTCGCCGGTACGCAGCAGCGATAGCGACGCAAGCACCGCGACGAAGCTGATCCCGTTCGTCAGGAACGCCCAGCCGGTGCCGACCCACGCGATGATGAAGCCCGCCGCGGCCGGCCCGATCATCCTCGCCGCGTTGAACGACGTCGAATTCAGCGCGACCGCGTTCGCGAGCTCGCGGTCGCCGACCAGTTCGGCGACGAAGGTCTGCCGCACCGGCGCATCGAAGGCCGACGTGCAGCCGAACAGGAACGCGAACAGATAGACGTGCCACAGCCGCACGACGCCCGTCACGGTCAGCACGCCGAGCGCCAGCGCGAGCGCGCCCATCAGCGCCTGCGTCGTCATCAGCAGCCGGCGCTGGTTGAAGCGGTCGGCCGCGTAGCCCGTCCACGGCAGCATCAGCAGTTGCGGCCCGAACTGCAGCGACATCACGATCCCGACCGCGGACGCATCGTGATGCGTCAGCTGCGTGAGCACGAGCCAGTCCTGTGCCGTGCGCTGAATCCACGTGCCGACGTTCGACACCAGCGCGCCGGCCGCCCATACGCGGTAGTTGAAACTGCGCAGCGACCGGAACACGCCCGTCGACGGCACACTCATGACCGCTCCCGCCGCAGGCGGCGACGCGGCCTGCGGCGGCCCATCGTCGATGTTTCCTGGTGCCCCTGGTGCCCGAACCGTTCGTTCATCGTTGCCTCCCGCGGCACGCGCCGGCGCCGCTCATCGGCGCCCGGGCTCGCCGAACTCGGCGAGCCGCTGCAGCAGCCTCACGGTCGATGCGAGCTCGGCGCGTTCCTGCCCGGACAGCTGCGCCTGCAGCGCGCGCAACAGCCAGTCGTCCTTGGCTGCGCGGTTCGCCTGCAGCGTCCGGCGGAACGCCGGCGTCAGCGCAATCAGCGTCTGCCGGCCGTCGGCCGGATCGGGTGCGCCGCTGACCGCGCCGATCGCTTCGAGCGCGGCGACCGTTACGCGCATCGACTGCGGCCGCACGCTCTCCGCGCGCGCGAGCGCGGACACCGTCGCGGGGCCGTCGCGATCGAGCCGCAGCAGTACCGATTTCTGCGACGAAGTCAGGTCGTTCGCGTGGGTCTGTTCCCGCATGCGCCGCATCAGCTTGCCGACCGAGATGCGGAGTTCGCCGGCGAGCGTGGCCGGATCGGGCGTGTCAGGCGTGTCGGGAGGGAAGGCGCGCGGGTTCATTGGCGTACGCTAGCACACCGGCAGTGAAACTGTACAGTTTATCTGTATATATCCGCACGCCGGCCGCAGGCACGCGACGATCCTCGGCCCGCGCATCGCGCTCTGCGATAATGCCGGCTCTTCGTTCCCATGCCGTCCCGCACCATGACGCAGCCTCGCGCCCCGCTCCCGACCGACCTTCCGCCGATCTCGTGCCTGCCCGACGACGCGCTGCCGTGGCTGCCGATGAGCGACGCGCTGCCCGGCCTCGCGATCAAGTATCTGCATATCGATGCGGCGCAGGACACGTTGACGGCACTGCTGAAGATGCCGGCCGGCCGCGCGCTGCCGCGCCACCGTCATGACGGCCAGGTGTTCGTCTATACGCTGCGCGGCGCATGGCGGTACCGCGAATACGACTGGGTCGCGCAGGCGGGCTCGACGGTGCTCGAGCCGGCCGGGTCCGTGCATACGCCCGAAACGCTCGGCGCGCCGGGCGACGACGTGATCACGCTCAACGTGATGCGCGGCGATCTGGTGCTGCTCGACGACGACGGCCGCGAAACGGCGCGCGAGAATTGCCGCGTCGCGCTGCTGCGCCAGCGCCGGCATGCGCGCAGCGCGCCCGACGCCGCGGCGCCGTTCGTCACGAAATAGTCATGCGATAGTCGCGCGATGATCCGCGGCGCACGCTATGCGGCACCCTCTCCGTCCGCCGCCAGGCCGGCGCGCGCGTCGCGACGCACGGCCTGCGGCGGCAGGCCGAAGCTGCGCACGAATGCGTCGCGCAGATGCCGACGGTCGCGAAACCCGTTCTCCTTCGCGATCACGTCGAGCGAATGCCGGCTGCGCTCGATCATCAGCCGCGCGGCCTCGAGCCGCAGCCGCTCGATCGCCTTGGCCGGCGACTGGCCGGTTTCGAGCGTGAACACGCGGCTGAACTGACGCGGGCTCAGATGGACGGCGTCGGCCAGTTCCTCGACGGTCAACGCGCGCTTCAGGTTCTGCCGCGCATAGTTCAGCGCATTCTGGATGCGGTCCGATTTCGGCGCGAGCGTCAGCAGTTCGGAGTGTTGCGACTGGCCGCCCGCACGCCGCTGCTGCATCACGAGCTTGTGCGCGGTCGAGCGCGCGGCTTCCGCGCCGAGATCCTTTTCGACCATCGCGAGCGCGAGATCGAGCCCGGCCGTCATGCCGGCCGACGTCCACACCGGGCCGTCGACGATGAAGATGCGGTCGTCCTCGACGCGCACGTCCGGGAAGCGCTCGCGCAATGCGCGCCCGTACGCCCAGTGCGTGGTCGCACGGCGCTGCGCGAGCAGCCCCGCCTCCGCGAGCACGAACGCGCCCGTGCAGATGCCGGCGATCCGTCGCGCGCGCGCGTTCGGACGCCGCAAAAACGCGACGACGCCGTCCGGCGGCGGCGACGCGAGCGGATCGTTGACGCCGGCGACGATCCACGTATCGATGCGCAGCCGATGGTTCAACGGCCGCGTCGCGATCGCGAGCCCGAGCGACGAGCGCACGTCGCCGCCATCGACCGAGTAGAGATCGACCGCATAGAACGGCTCGCCGATGCCGAGATTCGCGTACTCGAACACCGACTGCGCGGCGAGCGCCATGATCTGAAACCCGTCGCTGATCAGAAAGCCGATCCGGTGCATGCCCGTTGCTCCCGCGCCGTGCGCCGCGCGTCGCGTGCGCGGCGGACCGTCCGTCGGCGCGATGTCCTGAATCATACCCATCTACGTCATTTGTGTCGCACGCGTTCGGCGCCAGAATGCCTCCACCCCACCCTTACTCGAACGGAGCGACACCATGAGTCAAGTTCATCGCGGTACCGCCGTCGTCACCGGCGCATCGTCCGGCATCGGCGCGATCTATGCGGACCGGCTCGCGCGCCGCGGCTACGATCTGATCCTCGTCGCGCGCAGCCGCACGCGGCTCGACGCGCTCGCGCAGCGGATCACGAGCGACACGCGACGCGGCGTCGAAGTGATCGAGGCCGACCTGAACGACCGCGCTGCGCTCACCGTCGTCGAAGCGAAGCTGAAGCAGGATGCGAGCATCACGCTGCTCGTCAACAATGCGGGCATCGGCACGCATACGCCGCTGCTCGAGAGCGACGTCGACGCGATGACGCGGATGATCGACCTGAACGTCACCGCGCTCACGCGCCTCACGTACGCGGCAGTGCCGGGCTTCGTCGCGCGCGGGCATGGCGCGGTGATCAATATCGCGTCGATCGTCGCGCTGTCGCCGGAAACGCTGAACGGCGTGTACGGCGGCAGCAAGGCGTTCGTGCTCGCGTTCACGCAGTCGCTGCATCACGAACTCGCGGACAAGGGCGTGCAGGTGCAGGCCGTACTGCCCGGTGCGACCGCGACCGAGTTCTGGCAGACGGGCGGCCTGCCGATCGAACATCTGCCGAAGTCGATCGTGATGTCCGCGTCCGATATGGTCGACGCGGCGCTGGTCGGCTTCGAGCGGCGCGAACTCGTGACGATTCCGTCGCTGCACGCGGGCGAGCAATGGGACGCTTACGACGCGGCGCGCCGTGCGATGGCGCCGCACCTGTCGTCCGACACACCGGCGCCGCGCTACGCCGCCGCGCGCTGACGCCGCCCGCCGCCGCGCATCGGCGTCAAACGGCCGCCGAGCCGCGCGCGTCCGCGCTGCCCTGTGGCGCGGCGCGCACACCGATCAGCATCGCCACGGCGCAGGCGGCGAGCAACGCGGCGATCATCAGCATCGCCGGATCCATGCTGCCCGTCTTCGTGCGGATCACACCGACGATCCACGGCGTGATCATCCCGCTCGACACGCCGATGCTGCTGATCAGCGCGATCGCGCCCGCCGCGCCGGCGCCCGAGAAGTACGCGGACGGCACGGCCCAGAACACCGGATGCGCGGCGAAGATCAGCATCGCGGCAATCGACAGCAGCGCCATCATCGCGACGAGGTTCGGCAGGTGCAGCGTCAGCAGCGCGAGCGCGACCGCACCGCCGAGCGCGCAGGCGGCGAAATGCCGGCGCCGCTCGCGCCGCCGGTCCGAGCGTCGCGCGATCGCGATCAGGCCGGCCGCGCCGATCGCGTTCGGCACGATCGACAGCAGGCTGATCTGCACGACGTCGCGGATGCCGAATTCGCGAATCATCAGCGGCATCCAGAACAGCAGCATCAGCAGTGCGGTCGTCAGCGAGAAGTAGATGAACGCGAACAGATACGTGCGCGGCTCCGCGAGGACCTGTCGCAGCGAACGCGCGCCGCCGGCCGGCGCGGCCGCGCGGTCGGCGGCGAGATCGGCGGCGAGCCGCTGCCGGTCGTCGTCGGACAGCCAGCGCGCGTGCTCGGGCCGGTCGCACAGCCAGAACCACGCGATCACGCCGAGCACGACCGCGGGCGCGCCCTCGATCGCGAACATCCATTGCCAGCCGTGCAAGCCGAGCACACCCGACATCCCGCGCATGATCCAGCCCGACAACAGCCCGCCGATCATGCCGGCCACGGCGACGCCCGCATAGAACACGGACAGCACCGACGCGCGTCGCCGCGCCGGATACCAGTACGTCAGATAGAACACGACGCCGGGAAAGAAGCCGGCCTCGAACACGCCGAGCAGGAAACGCAACACATAGAAGTGCTTCGCGCTGTCGACCGCGATCATCGCGACCGATACGCTGCCCCACAGAAACATGATCCGCGCGAACGTGCGCCGCGCCCCGAAGCGGCGCAGCAGCGCGTTGCTCGGCACTTCGAACAGCACGTAGCCGACGAAGAACAGCACCGCGCCGAGGCTGTACATCGCATCGGTCAGCCCGAGATCCTCACGCATCTGCAACTGCGCGAAACCGATGTTGCTGCGATCGAGGATCGACACGATGTAGCAGACGAACAGGAACGGCACGATACGCGTGCCGATGCGGCGGTACAGCGCATCGTCGGCGGCGGCGCCGGGCGCGACGGTGCGCGCGGCGTCCGCTTGAAGGGGCGATGACATCGTGTGTCTCCTCGACGAACGGATGAACGGATGAACGGACAGACGGGCGCGAACGCGAAGCGCCGGCCGCGGCGGCCCGTCGAGCCGCGGCCGGCGGAGCTCACGCGCGCGGCGCCGGCTCGTCCTTGACGCCGAGCATCAGCGCGGCGCCGCTCAGCGCGAGCAGCGCGGCGAGCAGGTAGACGGCAAGATCCATGCTGCCCGTGCGCGTGCGGATCAGCCCGATCGCCCACGGGCTGACGATGCCGCTCGTGATCCCGATGCTGCTGATCAGCGCGATGCCGGCCGCGGCCGCGTTGCCGGACAGATAGCGCGTGGGCACCGCCCAGAAGATCGGCAGCGCGGCGAAGATCAGCGTCGCCGCGACCGACAGGCACGCGAGCATCGCAACGAAGCTGTGCAGATGCAGCGTCAGCGCGGCTAGCGCGAGGCCGCCGCCGATCGTGCAGACCGCGAAGTGCCGGCGCCGCTCGCCGGTACGATCGGAGCGGCGCGCAATCAGAACCAGCCCGACCGCGCCGACCGCATTCGGCACGACGGTGTACAGGCTCACCGCGACGACGTCGGTCACGCCGAAGTCGCGAATCATCAGCGGCATCCAGAAGTTCAGCGTCAGCGATGCGCAGGTCAGCGAGAAATAGATGAACGCGAACAGATACACGCGCGGGTTCGCGAGCGCGGCCGCGACGCTGCGCGCGCTGTGCCCGTGCGATGCGGCGCCGTGCGTGCTGCCGTGCGCGCACAGCGCGGCGACGCGCGCCTTTTCCTCGGCACTGAGCCAGGCCGCGTCCTGCGGCCGATCGACGAGACAGGCGAACGCGACGAACGCGAGCAGGATGGCCGGTGCGCCCTCGATCGCGAACATCCACTGCCAGCCGTGCAGCCCGAGCACGCCGCTCATGTCGCGCATGATCCAGCCGGACACGAGGCCGCCGAGCACGCCGGCGACCGCGACGCCCGCGAAGAACACCGAGATCGCGGCCGCGCGGCGGTTCGCGGGAAACCAGTAGGTCAGGTACAGCACGATGCCGGGAAAGAACCCGGCTTCGAACACGCCGAGCAGGAAGCGCAGCACGTAGAAATGCGACGGCTGCGACACGAACATCATGCCCGTCGACGCGAGGCCCCACAGCAGCATGATCCGCGTGAACGTGCGGCGCGCGCCGAAGCGCGCGAGCAGCATGTTGCTCGGCACCTCGCAGCAGACGTAGCCGATGTAGAACACGGCCGCGCCGAGGCCATACATCGCATCGCTGAAGCCGAGGTCGTGCTTCATCTGCAGCTGCGCGAAGCCGATGTTGATGCGGTCGAGGAACGATACGACGTAGCAGAGGAACAGGAACGGCACGATCCGCGATGCGATCTTGCGGAACAGCTGCGCGTCGGCGGACGCGGAAGCCGGCGCGCTCGCGTGCGCGAGCGTCGCTTCGGCGGGAAGCGATCGGGACATTGTCTCTCTCCAAACTCTTCGAACGGACTGCGCGTTTCGCGGCAGCGCTCTCCCGAGGGCGTTCGTGCGCCCTGCTTTCTATGAGAGCGGGTCAGGCCGTGCGGACCGCCGCGCTGCGCGGCGGCCGGACGGCATCGCGGCAAGGCGGCGGCGCGGCGCGCCGCCGGAGGCGGCTCAGTCCTGCAGCGCGGCCCACATTTCCTTGTCGCGCTCCGCGGTCCAGATGCGCGGATGCGTGATGCCGCTCGCTTCGTCGAAGGCGCGCGACACGTCGAACGGCAGGCAGTGCTCGTAGATGAACACGTGGCCGAACTTCGGATCCATCGCTTCGCGCGTGAGCGCCATCGCGGCCTTCAGATCGAGCTTGCGCTCGACCGCCTTGCGGCCCTGCGCGAGCAGCGTGGTCACGAAGTCCTTCGTGTAGTCGAGGCCGCGGTTCACTTCGGCCGGATTCAGCAGCGCGGGGCCGCGGCCCGGCACGAGCTTCTCGGCGCCGAGCGCGCGCAGCGCCTCGAGCGTGGCCGGCCACTGCTCGAGCTGCGCGTCGCCGCAGTAGCACGCGGCGTCGTATTCGACGAGGTCGCCCGAGAACAGCACCTTCTGCGACGGCAGCCAGACGATCGTGTCGCCCTTCGTATGGCCCGAGCCGACGTGCATGATCTTCACCTCGAGCTTGCCGAGGAACAGCGTGATCTCGCGCTCGAACACGAGCGTCGGCCAGGTCAGCCCCGGCACCGTTTCGACGCCCGCGAACAGGCGCGGAAAGCGCTCGATCTCCGACTTCATGTCGGCCTCGCCGCGCTCGACGATCATCTCGTACGTGCCGCGGCTCGCGATCACGTGCTGCGCGCCTTCCGCGAAGTACGCCGACGCGCCGAGCACGCGCACCGCGTGATAGTGCGACAGCACGACGTGCTTGATCGGCTTGTCGGTGACGCTGCGGATCTTCGCGATCAGATCCTGCGCCATCGCGGGCGTCGCGGTCGTATCGACGATCAGCACGCTGTCGTCGCCGATGATCACGCCCGAGTTCGGGTCGCCTTCGGCGGTGTACGCGTACGCGTTCTCGGACAGCTGCGTCCAGGTGATCTTCTTCTCTTCGAGATCGGCTTGGGAGGCGAATGCTTTGGCCATGTTGCGTTCCGTGGCTGCGAGCCATGTGTTGAGGGGAATGGGCCGATCATCGTCTTGCAACGATTATTTGTCAATGACAAAGTCGCTTGCTATTGTCTAATACGGGTAAACCTGTGGACCGACGCTGCAAATGGCGTCGGATACCATGCGGGGTTTCGTTTACGGAAGATCAACGCGTGCAGAACCACGAAGTCAGCGCCGACGACGCGCCGAAGGCGCAGCGCGGCATCCAGAGCGTCGAGGTCGGCGGCCGGCTGCTCGATGCGCTCGCGCGCCGGCGCAAGCCGCTCGGCCTGTCGGAGCTCGCGGCCGCGGCCGATCTGTCCACTGCGCAGGCGCATACGTATCTGGTCAGTCTGACGCGGCTCGCGCTCGTGAAGCGCGACGCGATCACCGGCAACTACGAGCCGGGGCCGCTCTCGCTGCGGCTCGGGCTCATGTCGATCGAGCGTCAGCCCGCGTATCGCGCGACGCTGCCGCACGCGGCACGGCTCGCGGAAACGGTCGGGCTCAGCGTCGCGCTGTCGGTGCCGGGTGCGCTCGGCCCGACGATCGTGCGGATCGAGCACGGCGGCTATCCGCTGCATGTGAACCTGCATGTCGGGTCGGTAATGTCGCTCGACACGACGGCGACGGGCCGCGTATTCCGCGCGTTCGGCGATCCCGCGCAACTCGCGGCAATGGCCGCCAGCCAGGCCGGCGCCGGCGATGCGCTCGCCGGTTTCGAGCGCACGCCGCAGCCGGCGCCGGACGCCGGCGCGCGGCAGGCCGAACTCGACGCGATCCGTGCGCGCGGCATCGAGCGCAGTGTCGATTTGCCGAGCCCGGGCGTCAGCGCGATGTGCGTGCCCGTGTTCGACGCGGACGGACGCCTGCAGCTCGCGCTGACCGTCATCGGTTCGTCGGAATCGATCGACGTCGGCTGGGACGGCCCGATCGCGGCCGCGCTGCGCGACGCGGCGCGGCGGGCCACCGCGTCGCTGGGCGCCGCACCGGACATCGCGCCGCCGGCCGCGGCGGCGAGCGTCGCGCGCGTGCCGCCCGCGCTCGCCGACGATGCGAAGGCGCAGCGCGGGATCAACGCGCTCGACAGCACGGGCGAACTGCTGCTCGCGCTCGTGTCGGCAGCCCGCGCGCTGCCGCTGCGCGATCTCGCGGCCGCCGCCGCGATGCCGGCCGCGAAGGCATTCCCGCATCTGGTCAGCCTGCAGAAGATCGGCCTGCTGAGCCGCGACGAGGCCGGCTGCTTCGACGGCGGCCCGCTCGCGCAGGCGCTCGGCCTGATCGCGATGCAGCGCGTATCGCCGACGCGCGACGCGGAAGCCGAAATCGTCGCGCTCGCGGCGGCGACCGACCTGAGCGTCGCGTCCGCGACGCTCGGGCCGCTCGGCCCGACCGTGATCCGGCTCGAGGAATCGGCGCGGCCGCAGCATGTGAGCCTGCAGGTCGGCACCGTGATGTCGCTGGTCCATACGGCGATCGGCCGCAGCTTCGCGGCCGGCATGTCCGACGACGTGCTCGACGGCCTGCTCGCGAACGAGCCGGTACGGCTGGCCGGCCGCGCGACGCCGCCCGACGCGGCATTCCGCGAGCGGCTTGCGGCGATTCGCGCGGCCGGCGTCGACTTCGCGTTCGATGCGCCGGTGCCCGGCATCGCGACGGTCGCCGCGCCGGTATTCGATCACACGGGCAGCATCCGGCTCGTGATCGCGATCATCGGGTCGTCGCACGGCTTCCCGCGCGGGCCGGACAGCGCGCTCGCGCAGACGCTGCTGGCCGCGACGCGACGGCTGTCGTGGCGCTTCGGCTGGATCGGCGCGTAAGGCCGCGGCGCCGCGCTTCTCCTATCTCTTTCGATCGACGTACGCCGCCGCGCGCAGGCAGCGCGGCCGCCGCGGCAGCCCCCTGCGCCCGCATGGCACGGCGCCATCCGGGCGACGTCCGTTCATGTTGCGAAGCAGCAACACAAATCGTTAGAAATTCTCATATAACGAAATCGCATTTCACAAAGCGGTGAGTTTTCTCTATCATTAGGGTATTCCCTAACTCACCACCTCAATGAGGCTTCGTGATGCAAACGACTAACGTCTCCGACCGTTCCACCGAATCGACTGGCTGGCTGTCGCGTCTGGGCGCGCTGCTTGCCGAAGCTTGGGCCCTGCACCTCGAAAACTGCGAAGTCATCGCCCAAGCGCACGCGCGCCTGCCGCGCTGAGCGGCCACGGCCCGGCGGGCAGCCCGCTTGCCGGCCTTTTCGCGCTCGCCGCGCCGTCGCGCGCCGCTGCGCTCAGACCTGGATCGACGGCACGTCCTTCATGCAGCGCAGCGCGAACATCGAGCGGCTGTGCCGGATGCTCGATATCCGGTAGAGCTTTTCGCGCAGGAACCGCTCGTAGCCGGCGGTGCCGTCCACCGCGACCTTGATCCAGTAGTCGTATTCGCCCGACACCAGATACGCCTCGAGCACCTCCGGCAGCGCCGCGAGCTCGGCGCCGAAGCGCGCGAGCGCGTCGTCCTCGTGCCGGTCGAGCGTGACCTCCAGAATCACGATGTCCGCGTAGCCGAGCATCCGCTGGTTCACGAGCGCGACATAACCGTCGATATAGCCGTCGAGTTCGAGTTGCCGCGTGCGGTTCCAGCATGCGGTCGTCGACATGCCGATCTGTTCCGCGAGTTCCGCGTTCGAGAGCCGCGCGTTCTTCTGCAGCGCGCTCAAGATCTTGCGGTCCTGACTGTCGAGCGTTTTCGGCGAGCGTTCGCGTGTAGCCATGATCAAAAGAATCTTCTACTGAAAATCCCGATTCTATCTGAACGACCTTCCGGTTTCGGTGTCGTTTTGCTGGAAAACAGGAAGCCTTTTAACCGGCGCGACTGATACATTTTCTCCATGCCTGTTGCCCGGCACGTTCCCCGCGACGACCCTTTCGCCCGGAACGCGCGGCCGCGATCACGAGTTGCGGCGCCGGTCACGCAGGCGTGCGAATGCCCGCCGCGCGCCCATCCATCCGATCGGTCGCGCGGCGCCCGTCCCGTTCCTGCGCTTCCTGTCATGTCGTTCCAGCTTTACCTGTCGTTCGTCGCTGCTTCCGTCGTTCTCGTCTACGCCCCCGGCCCCGTCAACCTGCTCACGATGAACCAGGCGCTGCGCGCGGGCTGGCGTCGCGCGCTGCCGTGCGTCTGGGGCGGCACGCTCGCCGTGCTGCTGCAACTGGCACTCACCGCGCTGTGCCTGAACTCGCTCGTCCATCTCGACGAGCGCGCGCTCGCCGTGCTGCGCTGGGCCGGCGCCGCCTATCTCGTCTGGCTCGGCGCGAAGCAATGGCTGAGCCGCACGCCGGCGACCGCGTCCGCCGCCAATGCGACCGCCGCGGCCGACGCCGCGCCGCCCGACACCGACCGCGCGCTGTTCTGGCGCGGCGTCGCGACGTCCGGACTCAATCCGAAGACGCTGCTGTTCTTCCCGTCGTTCTTTCCGCAATTCATCCACCCCGACGCCGGCTGGAGCCTCAACGCCCAGTACCTGCTGCTCGCGACGACGTTCGCGCTGCTGTTCGCGGGCGGCGTCGCGTCGATGGCGCTGTTCTCGCACCGGCTCAGCCGCACCTTGCAGCGGCCCGCGCGGATGCGTGCGATGAACCGCGTGACGGGCGGGCTGCTCGTCGGCATGGGCGCGATCATGGCCGGCTGGAACTGAGCGCGCGATCGCGCGTCGCCGTTCGAAGACACGGTCCGCGCCGCCGGCAGCGCGCCCGGTACAATCGCGCGATGCCCGAACTGCTCACCTACGGCGGCCTGTTCGCCGTATCGATGCTCGCCGCGACGCTGTTCCCGCTGCAATCCGAAGCCGTCCTCGCCGGCCTGCTCCTCGCCGGGCGCGAACCCGTGTGGGCGCTGGTGCTTGTCGCGAGCGTCGGCAACGTCGCGGGCTCGACGATCAACTGGACGCTCGGCCGCGGCATCGAACGGTTCCGCGAGCGCCGCTGGTTTCCCGTCAAGGCATCGGCGCTCGCGCGCGCCGAGCGCTGGTATGCGCGCTACGGCCGCTGGTCGCTGCTGCTCAGCTGGGCGCCGGTGATCGGCGACCCGCTGACGATGATCGCCGGCGTACTGCGCGAGCCGCTGCCGAGCTTCCTCGCGATCGTGACGATCGCGAAGGTCGGGCGGTATCTCGCGATCGCGTGGCTCGTGCTGCACTGAGTGCAGCCGGCCGTCGCTGCGCCCGCCGATCCTCCTTGCATCCGCGCACGCGCGCGGCCCCCGCTAAAGAATCCGCCGAACTTGCCGTTGAAACGGCGACGAGCGGTGACGCGTGCGTTCCGCCCCTCTCCCTCCCCACTCAGGATGCCGTATGAGAACAATTCAATTGGGCCGGGTGAGCGTCGGCACTCGCCTTGCCACGCTGGCGTGCGTGCTGGTCGCGCTGCTGTTCACCGTTTTCGCATGGGCGCTCGCCCACTTCGCGGGCCGGCAGCTCGCCGAAGAAGCGCACGCGCGCATCGCCGACAAGGAGCAGTCGATCCGCGCGATGGTCGGGCTGTTCGACAATGCGCTGTCGGCCGAAGCGACGCGCGCGATGTCGCTATTCGAGAGCTTCCTTCCGCCCGATTTCGCACTCGATCCGACGCGCACCGTCGACATCGACGGCGTGGCCGCGCCGACCTTGTCCGCAGGCGGCCAGGTGCTCGACCTCGACTACACGATTCCGGATGCGTTCCTGAAGAAAAGCGGCGCGATCGCGACGATCTTCGCGCGCGACGGCGACGACTTCGTCCGCGTGACGACGTCGCTGAAGAAGCAGGACGGCACGCGCGCGATCGGCACGCGGCTCGACCGCGCTGGCCCCGCGTATGCGCCGCTCGTCGCCGGGCGCACCTACACGGGCCTCGCGAACCTGTTCGGCCGCCCGTACATCACGCAGTACAAGCCGGTGACCGACGCGACGGGCCGCGTGATCGGCGCGCTGTTCGTCGGCATCGACGTCGGCGCCGAGCTGCAACTCGTCCGCGACGGCATCCGCGCGCTGAAGATCGGCAACAACGGCTACTACTTCGTGCTCGACGCCTCGCACGGCGCATCGCGCGGCACGTTCGTCGTTCACCCCGACGCGGCCGGCAAGCGCGCCGACGACGCCCGCGCGCCGTACACGCAGATGCTCGCGGCCGGCGAAGGCCGTCTCGCGTACACGTCGACCGATCCGGCCGCGCACGACGTGGGGCCGACCGACAAATTCGTGTCGTTTACGACGATTCCGCAGTGGCAGTGGCTCGTCGGCGGCGTCGCGCTCGACGACGAACTGCTCGCCGACATGCGCGCGACGCGCAACCGCTTCCTGCTGATCGGCGCGGTGCTCGTCGTCGCGTTCGCCGTGCTGTTCGCGTTCGTCGTGCGCCGCGTCGTGAGCCGGCCGCTCGATGCGGCGGCACGCGCGTCGGAGCGCTACGCGGCCGGCGATCTCAGCGTGCGGATCCGCGACGGCGCCGCGCACGGCGCCATCGGCCACGACGAGATCGGCCGGCTCGTGCAGGCGGTCGACGGGATCGGCGACGGGCTCGCGCAGATCGTCGCGCAAGTGCGCAGCGGCTCGGCCGACATCGCGCGCGGCACGGTCGGCATCGCGGCCGGCAGCGGCGACATCGCCGCGCGAATCGCGACGCAGGCAAGCAGCGTCGAGCAGACGGCCGCCAGCATGGAGCAGATCACGGCGGCCGTGCAGCAGAACGCCGAGCACGCGGCGCAGGCGAACACGCTCGTCGCGGACGCCGCCGTCGCCGCGACGAGCGGCGACGAGGCCGTGCAGCGCGTCGTCGCGACGATGGACGAGATCGGCCGCACGACGCGCCGGATCGCCGAAATCACGAGCGCGATCGAAGGCATCGCGTTCCAGACCAACATCCTCGCGCTGAACGCCGCCGTCGAAGCGGCACGCGCCGGCGAGCACGGCAAGGGCTTTGCGGTCGTCGCGGCCGAGGTGCGTGCGCTCGCGCAGCGCAGCGCGGCGGCCGTCAAGGAAATCGACGCGCTGAGCGCCGAATCGTCGACGACCGTCGAACACGGCTATCGGATCGCGGAAGCCGCACGCGGCACGATGCGCGACATCGTCGCGCGCGTCGATCAGGTCCGCACGCTGATCGGCGAGATCAGCGCCGCGTCGCGCGAGCAATCGACCGGCATCGAGCAGGTCAACGTCGCGGTCGCGCAGATCGGCGAAGCGACGCAGCAGAATGCGACGCTGATCTCCGATGCGGAGCGCGCGGCCGTCGCGCTGCGCGACCAGGCCGCGCAGCTGTCCGATGCGGTCAGCGTGTTCCGCCTCGCGCAGGACGCGTGAGCAGCGCCGCGCGGCCGCGCGCCTATTTCTTGTCGCCGGCCAGATCGATCGCGCCGGCCGAACCGACCGCATGGCGCAGCTGAAACTTCTGGATCTTCCCGGTCGAGGTCTTCGGCAGTTCGCCGAACCGCACGGCCTTCGGCACCTTGAAGCCGGCGAGCAGCTGACGGCAGTGCGCGACGATCTCCTCCTCGGTCGCGCTCGCGCCGTCGCGCAGCTCGACGAATGCGCACGGCACCTCGCCCCACTTCGGGTCCGGCATCGCGACCACCGCCGCGACCGCGACGGCCGGATGCCGGTACAGCGCATCCTCGACCTCGATGCTGGAAATGTTCTCGCCGCCCGAGATAATGATGTCCTTGCGGCGATCCTTGATGCGGATATAGCCGTCCGGCGTCAGCACGCCGAGATCGCCGGTATGGAACCAGCCGCCGTGGAACGCTTCGTCGGTCGCCTTCTCGTTTTTCAGGTAGCCCTTCATGCAGATGTTGCCGCGGAACATGATTTCGCCGAGCGTCTCGCCGTCGGCCGGCACCGGCGCCATCGTGTCGGGATCGAGCACCGTCGCGCCCGCTTCGAGGTGATAGCGCACGCCCTGCCGCGCATTCAGCCGCGCGCGCTCGTCGTCGGACAGCGCGTCCCAGTGCGCCTGCTTCGCGCACACGGTGGCCGGGCCGTACACCTCGGTCAGTCCGTACACATGCAGCAGATCGAAGCCGATCTCCTTCATCTTCGCGATCACGGCCGGCGCGGGCGCCGCGCCGGCTACCATCGCGTGCACGGTATGGTCGATGCCCTCGCGCAGCTCGGCCGGCGCGTTGGCGATCGCGCTCTGCACGATCGGCGCGCCGCAGTAATGCGTGACGCGCTCGCGGCGGATCAGGTCGAACACCGTCTTCGCGTCGAACTTGCGCAGGCAGACGTTCACGCCCGCGCGCGCGGCGACCGCCCACGGAAAGCACCAGCCGTTGCAGTGGAACATCGGCAGCGTCCACAGATACACCGCGTGCTTCGGCATGTCCCATTCGAGGATGTTGCTGATCGCCGCGAGATACGCGCCGCGGTGGTGATAGACGACGCCCTTCGGATCGCCGGTCGTGCCCGACGTGTAGTTCAGCGCGATCGCTTCCCACTCGTCGGCGGGCGGCGTCCATGCGTAGTCGGGATCGCCGGCGGCCACGAACGCTTCGTAGTCAACCGCGCGCGCGAAGCGCGCGGGGTCGGCCGGCATCGCGTCGGCGACGCTGACGATCTTCAGCGCCGGCAATTCGAGCGCGGCGCGCTGCGCGATGTCCGCATATTCGGTATCGACGATCAGCACCTTCGCTTCGCCGTGACGCAGCATGAACAGCACCGACGCGGCGTCGAGCCGCGTGTTGATCGTATTGAGCACCGCGCCCGCCATCGGCACGCCGAAGTGCGCTTCGACCATCGCGGGAATGTTCGGCAGCAGCGCGGCGACCGTCTCGCCGCGCCCGACGCCCGCCGCCGCAAGCGCGCTCGCGAGGCGCCGCGCGCGGGCATAGGTTTCGGCCCAGGTGCGCCGCACGTCGCCGTGCACGATCGCGACGCGATCGCCATAGACTTCGGCCGACCGCACCAGAAAATCGATCGGCGTCAGCGGTACGTAGTTCGCCTCGCGGCGGCCGAGCCCGGCCTCGAACATCTGCGTCATGATCCTGTCTCCCGTGTCGATCCGAACGGCCTGCCCCCCGGATCGTTTTGATGTGGTTCAATTGCCGACAGCCTAACGGGCGCTATTGTGAGCCGTCTGTCATCGAAACGACAGAGTGCCGACCAGGCGCCTCGCGTTATCCCTATCCTCGCAAACCCGCATTCATGCACGACGCATCCGACGCCTGCCTCCGCACCGCGGACCTCCCCGCGGAAACGGGCCCGCTGCCGCCGCTGTCGGCGCTGTTCGGCGCCTGCGCATGGTTTCGTGCGCTCGCGCCGGCCGATCAGGCGCGCGTGCTCGCGCAGTCGCGCGCCGAGCGTCACGACGCGGGCAGCGTGATCGCGCAGCGGCTCGCGCCGTCCGAATACTGGATCGGCGTACACCGCGGGCTGCTGAAGCTCGCGATCTTCAACGCGTCGGGGCGCGGCTGCACGTTTTCCGGCGTGCCGTCCGGCGGCTGGTTCGGCGAAGGCAGCGTGATCAAGCGCGAGCCGCGCAAGTACGAAGTCGTCGCGATCCAGCGCTCGACCGTGCTGTTCGTGCCGGCCGACACGTTCCACGCGCTGCTCGGCAGCAGCCTGCCGTTTACGCGCTTCGTAATTCATCAGCTGAACAACCGGATGGGCGAGTTCATCGCGTCGATCCAGAACAGCCGGCTGCTCGACGTCGACGCGCGCGTCGCGCAAGCGCTCGCGCAGCTGTTCAACCCCGATCTGTATCCCGACACCGGCCGCTCGCTCGCGATCTCGCAAGAGGAGCTCGGGATGCTCGTCGGCGTGTCGCGGCAGCGGATCAACCAGGCGCTGCAGCAGCTCGAACGACGCGGCGTGCTGCGGCTCGCGTACAACCAGATCGACGTCGTCGATCCGGCCGCGCTCGCGCGTGTCGGGCTCGAACAGATCTGACCGTGCAAGCGATCGACGCCGGCCGGCGCATCGCGCGCGAAACTGACGGCTGCGCCAGTTTCGCGCCAGCAAACCGTCGCGCGTGCGCCCCTATCATTCGGGTTCCCGTCATCGCCGCCTGACCGCCGCCTGCCCGCCTCCCCTCCATGTGGATCGTCAATCTCGCGCTCAGGCGCCCGTACACGTTCATCGTGATGGCCATCATGATCGTGCTGGCCACGCCGCTTGCGCTGATGCGCACGCCCGTCGACGTGCTGCCGTCGATCAACATTCCGGTGGTCAGCGTGATCTGGTCGTACAACGGCTTCTCCGCGAAGGAGATGAGCGACCGCATCACGTCCGTGCACGAACGCTCGCTGACGACGACCGTCAACAACATCCAGCACATCGAGTCGACGTCGCTGCCGGGCATCGCGGTCGTCAAGGTGTTCCTGCAGCCCGGCGCCAACGTGCAGACCGCGATCGCGCAGACGGTCGCGTCGGCGCAGGCGATCGTCCGGCAAATGCCGCAGGGCGCGACGCCGCCGCTCGTGATCACGTATTCCGCGTCGAGCATTCCGGTGATCCAGCTCGGGCTGTCGAGCAAGACGCTCAGCGAGCAGTCGCTCGGCGACATCGCGCTGAATTTCCTGCGCCCGCAGCTGATCACGATTCCGGGCGCGCAGATTCCGTTTCCGTACGGCGGCCGCACGCGCGTCGTCGCGATCGACATCGATCCGCAGGCGCTGCGCGCGAAGGGCCTGACGCCGGCCGACGTCGTCAATGCCGTGAACGCCCAGAACCTGACGCTGCCGACCGGCACCGCGAAGATGGGCCCGACCGAATACCGGATCGACACGAACGCGTCGGCCGACACGATCGCCGACATCACGCACCTGCCGATCCAGACCGTGAACGGCGCGACGACCTATCTCGGCGAAGTCGCGTCGGTGCGCGACGGGTTCTCGCCGCAGACCAACGTCGTCCGGCAGAACGGCCAGCGCGGCGTGCTGGTATCGATCCAGAAGAGCGGCGACGCGTCGACGCTGAAAGTCGTCTCCGACCTGAAGGCGCTGCTGCCGCGCGTCGAGCCGACGCTGCCCGAAGGGCTGACGATCACGCCGCTGTTCGACCAGTCGGTGTTCGTGAACGCCGCCGTGCAGGGCGTGATCCACGAGGCGCTGATCGCGGCCGTGCTGACCGCGATGATGATCCTGCTGTTTCTCGGCAACTGGCGCAGCACGCTGATCATCGCGATCTCGATTCCGCTGTCGATCTTCACGTCGCTGATCGTGCTGTCCGCGCTCGGCGAGACGATCAACATCATGACGCTCGGCGGGCTTGCGCTCGCGGTCGGGATTCTCGTCGACGATGCGACGGTGACGATCGAGAACATCGAGCGCCATCTGCATCTCGGCACCAATCTGCACGACGCGATCCTCGAAGGCGCGGGCGAGATCGCGGTGCCCGCGTTCGTGTCGACGCTCTGCATCTGCATCGTGTTCGTGCCGATGTTCTTCCTGACGGGCGTCGCGCGCTACCTGTTCGTGCCGCTCGCCGAGGCCGTCGTGTTCGCGATGCTCGGGTCTTACGTGCTGTCGCGCACGCTCGTGCCGACGCTCGCGATGCTGCTGTTCCGGCCGCAGCAGGCGAGCGTCGGCACCGAGCGCGCGACGGGCCGCTTCGCGCGGCTGCATCGCGCGTTCAACGCGGCCTTCGAGCGGCTGCGCGCGTGGTACATCGTGCTGCTCAGCATGCTGCTGGTGCGCCGGCGCTTCTACGCGACCTGCTTTCTCGGCTTCTGCCTGCTGTCGACGGGCCTCGTGTTCGTGCTCGGCCGCGATTTCTTCCCGAATGCGGATTCCGGCAACATCCGCCTGCATATGCGCGCCCCGACCGGCTACCGGATCGAGGAGACCGCGCGCCTCGCGGATCGCGTCGAGCGTGCCGTGCGCGACATCGTGCCGCCCGACGAGCTCGGCGCGATCGTCGACAACCTCGGGCTGCCGGTGAGCGGCATCAATCTGTCGTACAGCAACGCCGGCACGATCGGCTCGCTCGACGGCGAGATCCTGATCGCGCTGAAGCCCGGCCACCGCTCGACGCAGGAGTACGTGCGCGCGCTGCGCGCGGCGCTGCCGGCGCGCTTTCCGGGCGTCGAATTCTTCTTCCAGCCGTCGGACATCATCACGCAGATCCTGAACTTCGGTCAGCCGGCCGCGATCGACGTGCAGGTGCTCGGCAACGATCTCGCGAGTAACATGACCATCGCGAGCCGCCTGATGAAAGAGGTCAGGCGCATTCCCGGCGCCGTCGACGTGCACGTGCTGCAGCGCAATGACGAGCCGACCCTGCTGGCCGACATGGATCGTACGCGCATGCAGCAGCTGAACCTGTCCGCGCAGAACGTCGCGCAGAACATGCTGATCTCGCTGTCCGGCAGTTCGCAGACCACGCCGTCGTTCTGGATCAATCCGAGAACGGGCGTGCAGTACCCGCTGTCGATCCAGACCCCGCAATACGACATCGCGTCGGTCGACGACCTGCTCGGCACGCCGGTCGCCGCGAACGGCCGTACGGGCACGCCTGCGCAACTGCTCGGCAACCTCGTGCAGATGCGCGCGGAAGCTCGGCCGGCCATCGTCACGCACTACAACATCCGTCCGGCGATCGATCTGTACGTGAGCGTCGAAGGCCGCGATCTCGGTTCGGTCGCGAGCGACATCGCGCGCATCGTGTCGGACACGCGCGCGACGCTGCCGCGCGGCACGGACCTGACGATGCGCGGCCAGATCGAGACGATGCGCAGCTCGTATCTCGGGCTCGGCGCCGGCGTCGCGATGGCGATCGTGCTCGTCTATCTGCTGATCGTCGTCAATTTCCAGTCGTGGCTCGACCCGCTGATCATCATCAGCGCGATGCCGGCCGCGCTCGCGGGCATCGCCTGGATGCTGTTCATCACCGGCACGCACCTGAGCGTGCCTGCGCTGACGGGCGCGATCATGACGGTCGGCGTCGCCACGGCCAACAGCATTCTGGTCGTGTCGTTCGCGCGGCAGCGGCTCGCGGCCGGCGCACCGCCGCTGGCGGCAGCGCTCGAGGCCGGCGCGACGCGGATCCGCCCCGTACTGATGACCGCGCTCGCCATGATCATCGGAATGGTGCCGATGGCGCTCGGGCTTGGCGAAGGCGCGGAACAGAACGCGCCGCTCGGCCGCGCGGTGATCGGCGGACTGCTGTTCGCGACCGTATCGACGCTGCTGTTCGTGCCGCTCGTGTTCGGCGGCGTGCATGCGCGGCTCGCGCGCCGGCGCGAACGCCGCGCGGCACCCTAACCTCTCGCATCCTGACCGGTTGAATTCATGGAAGAGAAACATCACAGCAGCGTCGGCATCCAGGTGGACGACCACGGGATGCACCTGCCGTCCCGCACGGCCGTGTCGCGACGCGCGCGGATCGTGCTGATCGTGATCGGCGTGCTGCTCGCCGCGGGCGCCGCGCGCACGATCGTCGTCAACGTGCTGAACCGCGGCCGGCTCGACGCCGTCGCCGAGCAGAACACGCGGCAATACGTGACCGTCGTGCATCCCGTCGATGCGGCAAGCGGCGGCCGCCTGACGCTGCCCGGCACGCTGCGCGGCTACGTCGAGGCGCCGATCTACGCGCGCGCGAGCGGCTACGTGCTGCGCTGGCACGCCGACATCGGCTCGCACGTGAAGCAAGGGCAGCTGCTCGCCGAACTCGATACGCCGGAGCTCGATCAGGAACTCGCGCAGGCCGGCGCGCAACGGCGGCAGGCACAGGCGGCGCTCGCGCTCGCAAGGACGTCGTTCGAGCGCGCGCAGCAGTTGCGCGAGCGCGATGCGGTGTCGCAACAGGAACTCGACGACCGTCAGGGCGCGTTCAACCAGGGCACCGCGAATCTCGCGGCGGCCGACGCGAACGTGCGCCGGCTCACCGAGCTGAAGGGCTTCCAGCGCATCGTCGCGCCGATCGACGGCGTCGTCACGCAGCGCAACGTCGACGTCGGCGATCTCGTCAGCTCCGGCAACGCGGGGCGCGCGCTGTTTACGGTCGTGCAGGCCGACCGGCTGCGCCTGTACGTGCAGGTGCCGCAGGCGTACGCGCAGCAGGTGAAGGTCGGCCAGCACGTGAGCGTGTCGCAGGCCGAGCTGCCGGGGCGCACGTTCGACGGCACGATCACGCGCACCGCGCAGGCGATCGACGTCGCGACGCGCTCGCTGCAGGTCGAGATCACGCTGCCGAACGCGGACGAGCGGCTGCTGCCCGGCGCCTACGTGCAGGCCACGCTGCCGATGACGCCGGTCGGCCGCCTGCAGATTCCGGCCAGCACGCTGCTGTTCCGCGCGGAAGGGCCGACCGTCGCGAGCGTCGACGCGAACGGCCGCGTGCATCTGAAGCCCGTGACGGTCGTGCGCACGATCGGCCAGACGCTCGAAGTCGACGGCGCGCTCACGCCGGACGACCGGCTCGTCGCGAACCCGGGCGACGCGCTCGCGAACGGCGACACGGTCGTCGTGTCGACGCCGACCGCGCAACCGGCGTCGGCCGCCGCAGGAGCCCGATCGTGATCGCGACCGGCCCGCGCCGCGCCGTCGCCGCCTGCGCGATCGCGGCGGCGGCCGCCCTCGCCGGCTGCACGGTCGGTCCCGACTACCGGCGGCCCGCGGTCGACACGCCGGCCGCGTGGCACGTCGATCCGGCCGACGCGTACTGGCATCCGGCCGCGCCGGCGCGCGCGCCGCTCGACGCGACCTGGTGGACCGCATTCGGCGATCCGCAGCTCGACGCGCTCGAAGCCGAGGCGCAGCGCAACAACCAGAACCTGAAGGCCGTCGCCGCGCGCTACGACCAGGCGAAGGCCACGCTCGCATCGGTCGCGTCCGCGCAATATCCGGCCGTCTCGCTGAACGCGAGCGGCCAGCGCTTTCGCATCTCGGCCGATAGGCCGCAGACGAACTACGCGACGCAGAACGTATCGACGGTGCAGAACGACATCCAGATCGGCGCGAGCGTCAGCTACGAGCTCGACCTGTTCGGCCGCGTGCGGCGCACGGTCGAGGCCGCCGAGGCGAATACCGACCAGGCGCGCGACGATTTCGCGAACGCGCGCGTCGTGCTGAGCGCCGATCTCGCGTCGAGCTATTTCGCGCTGCGCGAGCTCGACGCGGAGATCGACGTCGTGCAGCGCTCGATCGCGCTGCAGCAGAAGGCGCTCGACTATGTGAGCGCGCGCCACGATCTCGGTGCGGTGTCGGGCCTCGACCTGCTGCAGCAGCGCGCGCAGCTCGACGCGACGCGCACGCAGGCGCAGTTGCTGGCACGGCAGCGCGCGCAGGTCGAAACCGCGATCGCGACGCTCGTCGGCACACCGGCGCCTGCGTTCTCGCTGCCGCCGCGCGTGGTGCCGATCAATGCGCCCGCGCTGCCGACCGGCATCCCGAGCGATCTGCTGGAGCGGCGCCCGGACGTCGCGTCGGCCGAGCGCGCGATGGCCGCCGCCAACGCGCAGATCGGCATCGCGCGCGCCGCGTATTTTCCACGCATCGCGCTGTCGCCCGACATCGGCTGGGACGCGACGCGCTTCTCCGGTCTGTTCACGGTGCCGGCGCTGCTGTGGTCGATCGGCGCGTCGGCGAGCGAGTCGCTGTTCGCAGGCGGCAAGCTGAGGGCCGGCGTCGATTTCGCGCAGGCCGGCTACGTCGCCGCGCAGGCCAACTATCGGCAGACGGTGCTCACCGCGTTCGAGGAGGTGCAAAATGCGGTGACCGGGCTGTCGGTGCTCGCCGACGCCGCGCAGCAGGCGTCCGCCGCCGTCGACGACGCGCGCCGGCTCGTGTCGCTCGCGCAGGACCGCTACGCGGGCGGGCTCGCGCCCTTCATCGACGTGCTGACGGCCGAACAGCAGTTGCTGACGAGCGAGCGGCAGGCCGTGCAGATCCAGGGGCAGCGCGCGGCGCTCGTGGTCTTTCTCGCGAAGGCGCTCGGCGGCGGCTGGAACGGCGCGGCCGCTGCCTCCTCCGACATGGCGGCCGCGGACGCCGCCGGCACGCGCCCGTCAGCGGTCACGCGATAACGGATCCGAACATGAAAGTACTGATCATCGAAGACGAACCGAAAGTCGTCGAATATCTGAAGAGCGGACTGACCGAGGAAGGCTGGGTCGTCGATACCGCGCTCGACGGCGAGGACGGTGCCTGGAAGGCGGTCGAGTTCGACTACGACGTGGTCGTGCTCGACGTGATGCTGCCGAAGCTCGACGGCTTCGGCGTGCTGCGCGCCTTGCGCGCGCAGAAGCAGACGCCCGTCATCATGCTGACCGCGCGCGACCGCGTCGACGACCGCGTACGCGGGCTGCGCGGCGGCGCCGACGACTATCTGACCAAGCCGTTCTCGTTCCTCGAACTGATCGAGCGGCTGCGCGCATTGACGCGTCGCGCGCGCGTGCAGGAATCGACGCTGATCTCGATCGGGGACCTACGTGTCGACCTGATCGGCCGCCGCGCGACGCGCGACGGCACGCGGCTCGATCTGACCGCGCAGGAATTCCAGCTGCTCGGCGTGCTCGCGCGGCGCAGCGGCGAGGTGCTGTCGAAGACGACGATCGCCGAGCTCGTCTGGGACGTGAACTTCGACAGCAACGCAAACGTCGTCGAAACCGCGATCAAGCGGCTGCGCGCGAAGCTCGACGGCCCGTTCCCGGAGAAGCTGCTGCATACGATTCGCGGCATGGGCTACGTGCTCGAAGCGCGCGACGACGGCGGCGACGCGGAGAAGCGCACATGAAACGCTCGATCGCGCTGCGGCTGTCGACGATGTTCGGCATCGTGTCGCTGCTCGTGTTTACGCTCGTCGGCTGCGGGTTGTTCGTGATGATGGAGCGCCAGCTGTTCGCCGAGCTGCGCGCGACGCTCGACACGCGCGCGAAGGTCGCCGAAATGATCGTGTCGCATGCGCTCACGCCCGAACGCGGCCGGCTGATGAAGGAGAAGCTGGCCGACCTCGAGCCGCCCGACGGCTCGACGCGCTATCAGGTCGACACGCCGAATCCGGACTTCCGCTTCGGCCGCCCCGTCGACGGCGTGCCGGTCGGCGCACCGCTCGGCGCGTTCCAGCGCTACGCGCTCAACGACAGCAGCTACGACGTCATGACGAAAACCGTCACGGTGGCCGGTAGCGGCGCGCGACCGACGCTGAAGCTGATCGTCGCGAGTTCGTGCGAGCGCACGCAGCGGATGCTGCGCCGCTTCGGCTGGACGCTCGCCGCGCTGATCGCGACCGCGACCGTCCTCACGCTGATGCTGAGCCGCGCGGTCGCGCGCTTCGGGCTCGCGCCTCTCGACCGGCTGTCGCAGGACGCGGCGGCCGTCAGCGTCGCGAACCGCCGGCAGCGACTGCAGACCGACGCGCTGCCGGCCGAGCTGCGCGAACTGGCCGCCTCGTTCAACGGCGCGCTCGAGCGCATCCAGCAGACCTACGAGCGGCTCGAAGCATTCAACGCGGACGTCGCGCACGAGCTGCGCACGCCGGTCAGCATCCTGATCGGCCAGACGCAGGTCGCGCTGACGAGCCGCGACCGTTCCGCCGACCGGCTGCGCCAGACGCTGCAGTCGAATCTCGAGGAATTCGAGCGCTTGCGCGTGATCATCAACGACATGCTGTTCCTGTCGCGCAGCGACCGCGGCGAACGCGCGACCGATCTGAAATACGTGTCGCTCGCGCACGAGGTGCAGCGGATGCTCGACTTCCTCGAAATCCCGCTCGACGAAGCGCAACTGCGCGCCGAACTGCACGGCGACGCGCGTGCGGCCGTCGATCCGTCGCTGTTCCGGCGCGCGATGACGAACCTGCTGATCAACGCGATCCAGCATTCGGCGCCCGGCGCGACGCTGCACGTGACGATCGCGCCGCGCGACACGCTCGTCGACGTATCGGTCGCGAACCCCGGCGAGCCGATCGATCCCGCGCGGCGCGCGCATGTGTTCGAGCGTTTCTACCGGCTCGAGGAAGCGCGTGCGAACAGCATGGAAAATCATGGGCTCGGGCTGTCGATCGTGAAGGCCGTCGCCGAAATGCACGGCGGCAGCGTGTTCGTCACGTGCGCCGACGGCGTCAATACGTTCGGCTTCTCGGTGTGCGCACAACCTTCCGCCGACACACCGGCGCGCGCGCACGACGCATCCGGCCACCCGGCGTCGGCGACGCTGCCGCACGCGCGCCCGTCGCGCGCGGCGCACTGAGTTCGCGCGACGCGCCGACGGCAGTTTTCTTCAATACGCGCGCGCGCCGCATGCTTACTCTCGATGCGAGTTCCGACATTCGCATGGAGAGATTCGATGAGCATGCTGGTTTCGATGGCCGCGTTCGCGCTGGCTTCGTCGATCACGCCCGGTCCGGTCAACATCGTCGCGCTCGGCGCGGGCGCGCGTCACGGGCTGCGCGCGGGGCTGCGCTATGCGGCCGGCGCGACGCTCGGTTTCGTCGCGCTGTTTCTGCTGACCGGCCTCGGCCTGCACGCGGCGCTCGAGCGCTGGCCCGCGCTGACGAGCGCGACACGCTGGTCCGGTATCGCGTTCCTGCTCTACATGGCATGGCGCCTCGCACTCGACGACGGCCGGCTGCCGGCCGATACGAAAGTCACGGGGCCGTCCGCGGCGTCGGGCGCGGCGATGCAGTGGCTCAATCCGAAAGCGTGGCTCGCGTGCGTCGCGGCAATGGGCGCGTATGCGGCCAACGGCGATCGCGCGCAGGTCTGGCAATTCGCCGCGCTGTATCTCGTGATCTGTTTCGCGTCGATCGGCTGCTGGGCGTATGCGGGCGCGTCGCTGCGGCAGCGGCTCGCGAGCGCGCGCCGGATGCGCGTATTCAATCGGCTGATGGCGTTGCTGCTGGCGGGAAGCGCGTTGTATCTGCTCGACGTGTAATCGCGACGCCTCGCCACGCGGCGCGCGCGGCGCTTCAGCGGGCCGCGCCGCGATACTGGCCGGGCGTCGCGGCCGCGATCCGACGGAATGCTCGCTGGAAATGCGCCTGATCGGCGAAACCGGCGTCGAGTGCGACGTCGGCGATCGGACGACCGCGGCGCAGTTCCGCACGCCCGTACTGCACGCGACGGTCGATCAGGAACGCATGTGGCGTCATGCCGTAGCGCGCGCCGAACGCGCGGATCAGATACGACGGCGACAGATCGGCCGCTGCGCAGATCGCGTCGAGCGTCAGCGGCTGCCGGCAGTGCGCGGCGATGTAGTCGGCCGCCCGCGCGAGCTTCGCGTTGTCGTCCCCGCGCCGCGCGTCGGGCACAGCGCGGTCGAGCGCGCCGTGCAGCCGCGTGAAGAATGTGACGGCCGCGCTCTCCTTCGCGAGCGCGTCGACGCCGGGCGCGACGAGCGTCCGGTAGAAACGACCGAACTGCGCGAACAGATCGCGCCGCTGCGTCCATTTCGGCGAAAAACCGTGGAAATCCGTGTTCGCGTCGCGGCCGAGCGAATGCTGCAGCCGCGCGAGCCACGGCACGTCGACGTACACCATCCGGTACGCCCAGTTGTCGGGCCCGTACGGATTGCACGCATGCACCTGCTCCGGATCGATGATCACGAGCACGCCGCGCCCGACGTGCTGGTTCGTCGCGCCGTTCACGTACGTGCTCGTGCCGCCGACGATCGCGCCGATCGAGAACGTGTCGTGCGTGTGCTTCACGTAGCAGAGTTCGCGCCCGTCGTCGACGGTGCGCGCTTCGATGAACGGCAGCGCGGCGTCGCGCCAGAACGGCGACGGCGTCGTGGACGAGCGGACGGTAGTACGGCGCACGCGGCGGCCTCCCGGAGCGAATGACGAGTGCACACCGTACAAGACTGCGTCGCACCGCGCAAGCCGCGCGCATCGCTTCGCTGCCGGCGCGCGCGGTTTCGCCTAAGCTTGGAACTCCGGCCGCTGCGGCATGCGCCGGCGGCTCCGTTCCCTCTTCTTCCGGTACGCTCATGCACATCGATCTGAAAGGCAAGACCGCGGTCGTCACCGCTTCGACCGCCGGCATCGGACTCGCCATCGCCGAAGGGCTCGCGCGCGCAGGCGCACGCGTCGTCGTCAACGGACGCAGCGACGCGTCGGTCCAGTCGGCGATCGCCCACCTGCGCACGGCCGCGCCCGGCGCGGCTATCGACGGCGTCGCCGCCGACCTGTCCGGCGCCGCCGGCGCCGCGCGCATCGCGCAGCACACGCCGAACGCCGACATCCTCGTCAACAATGCGGGCATCTATGGGTTGAAGCCGTTCTTCGACATCGACGATGCCGAATGGACGCACTACTTCGAGATGAACGTGATGTCGGGCGTGCGGCTCGCGCGGCACTACCTGAAAGGGATGCTCGAACGCGACTGGGGCCGCGTCGTGTTCGTGTCGTCGGAGTCGGGACTGAACATTCCCGTCGACATGATTCATTACGGCTTCTCGAAGACGGCCCAGCTGTCGATCGCGCGCGGTCTCGCGAAGCTCGCGGCCGGCACGCGCGTGACCGTCAATTCGGTGCTGCCGGGGCCGACGCTGTCGGAAGGCGTGCGCACGATGCTGCAGGAGACGGCCGATCAGACCGGTCGCAGCGTCGACGACGTCGCGGTCGACTTCGTCCGCGAGCATCGCGCGAGTTCGATCATTCAGCGGCCCGCGACGCCCGAGGAAGTCGCGAACATGGTCGTCTACGTGTGTTCGCCGCAGGCATCGGCGACGACGGGCGCGGCGCTGCGCGTCGACGGCGGCGTCGTCGACACGATCGCCTAGCGCGCCGGCGGCCGCAGCGCTACGCGCCGCCGTTGCGCGCCTGCAGCCGGCCGCTGCGGTCGGCGTTCATGCAGGTGTCGAAGCCGTGGTGCGTGACCGCGCCGGCGCGATCGAACACGACGAAGTACGGCCGGCGCTCGTCGCCGTGTTCGAGCAGATAGTTGTAGCAAACGCCGCTGCCGTTGCGCACCATCCACACGCTGCGCGGATTGCCGCCGGCGTGGACGACCGTGTCGCGCGTCGCGCCGTGCCGCGACGCGGCCTTCGGCACCGGCATCCGCGAATACGAGAACGGCAGCCATGCATCGAACCACGCGCAGCCGTGCAGCATCAGGCAGCCGGCGGCCAGAGAAAGCGTTGCAGCGGGACGGGACATCCGGATCAATCGCATGCTGGGAAGAGTTCTGCTGCGCCTGCCGGCGCGACCGAAAGCCCCATGCTACTCGACCTTTGGGGTTCGGATCGCAAAGAAATGTCGAATTCGGTGTGCGCGGCGTGCCGGATGCAACGCTTACGCGCGCCATTCGGCCCACAGCACGGTCAGCACCGTCATCAGCGCGGGGCCGACGAACAGGCCGATGAGGCCGAACGTTTCGGCGCCGCCGAGAATGCCGAACAGCACGAGCAGGAACGGCAGCCGTGCCGAGTTGCCGATCAGCATCGGCCGCACGAAGTGTTCGGCAACGAACACGACGACGAAGCCGAGCACGGCGATCACGACCGCCCACGCGGTCGCGCCCTGCACGAACAGCCACAGCGCGGCGCCGCAGAACACGAGGGGCGCGCAGAACGGCAGCATCGCGGCGACGGCGGTGACGACGCCGAGCAGCGCCGCATGCGGGACGCCGGCGAGTGCATAGGCAACGCCGAGCAGCGCGCCTTCGCCGAGCCCCACGACGACGAGGCCCGTGACCGTGCCCTGCACCGCGGCGACCATCCGCTCGATCAGATGCGCGCCGTCGTGGCCGAACGCGCGCTGCGCGCCCTGCAGCAGTTCGCCGGCCAGCCGGTGTCCGGCGCGCACGATCACGAACAGCGTGACGAGCATGAAGCCGAATTCGAATACCGCATGCGCGACGCGCGTGCCGAACTGCCGCCCGAACGCGAGCACCTTCTCGCCGCTCGCGCCGTGCATCGCGGTGGCCGCATGCAGCGGATGGCCGAGGTTGGTTTGCCACCATTGCGTGATCTGCGCGGCGCCGTACGGCAGCCGGTTCACGACGTCCGGCAGCGGAATGCCGTTGTCGCGGATCGACTGGAACCATTCGCGCAGGTCGTGCGCCTGCACGATCGCCTGCGTGAGCGCGATCGCGACCGGCAGCACGACCAGCAGCGACACGGCCGCCGTGACGATCGTCGCGACCAGCGTCGGCCGGTTGCGCAGCAGCGCATTCGCCTCGATTCGCTGCAGCAGCGGCCACATCGCGATCGCGATCACGCAGGCCCAGGCGATCGCCGGAATGAATGCGCGGATCACCCACAGCGCAAGCGCGAGAAGCGCCGCATACAGCACGGCGCGCGCGATCTGTTGCGCGCGCGGCCGCGCGGCCGCATCGCGGGACGACGAAACGTGAGTGCCCATCGCACCTCTGTCGAAAGAAAAAATGGCGGTTCGCGCAGCAACCTCACTGCGCGAACCGCCATTCTATCCATCGATGCCGCGCATGGGCGCGGCGCGACGCGGGCTTACGCTGCCTTCTCGGCGACGCGATAGCGCTCGAGCCAGTGTGCATACGGCGCGGGCAGCGTCCACGACGGACGCTCGACGCCGAGCTGCCTGGCCGCATAGTACGGCCAGTGCGGGTCGGCCAGATGCGCGCGGCCGACCATCACGAGATCGAGCTGCTCGTCGGCGACGACGCGGTTCGCCAGTTGCGGCGTGTCGATGCCCCACGCGGACGACACCGGCAGCCCCGCTTCGCGGCGCACGCGCTCGGCGACCGGCGCGAGGAACGCCGGGCCCCACGGAATCTGCGCATCGGGCGTCGAGAAGCCGACCGACACGCTCAGCATGTCGAGCCCTTCCTGCTTCAGTCGCTGCGTGAGCGCGATCGATTCGGCGAGCGTCTCCTCGTCGCGGCCGTCGTATTCGATCACGCCGAAACGCGCGGTCAGCGGCAGATGCTCGGGCCAGACCTTGCGGACCGCGGCCAGCGTCTCGACGAGGAAGCGGCCGCGATTCTCGGCCGAGCCGCCGTATTCGTCGGTGCGCCGGTTCGAGTGCACGGAGAAGAAGCTCTGGCCGAGATAGCCGTGCGCGAAATGCAGTTCGAGCCATTCGAAGCCGATGTCGCGCGCACGCCTGGCCGCCGCGACGAAATCGGCCTGCACGCGCGCGATGTCGTCGCGCGTCATCTCGCGCGGCACCTTCGGCAGATGCGCGCCGAACGGCACGGACGACGGCGCGATGGTCTGCCAGCCGCGCGGATCGCCTTCGGGGATATGGTCGTCGCCTTCCCACGGACGGTTCGCGCTCGCCTTGCGGCCCGCATGTGCGATCTGGATGCCGGGCACCGCGCCCGCGGCCTTGATCGCCGCGACCGACGGCGCGAACGCTTCGGCCTGCGCATCGGTCCAGAGTCCGGCGCAGCCCGGCGTGATGCGGCCTTCCGGCGACACGGCGGTCGCCTCGGCGATCACGAGGCCCGCGCCGCCGCGGGCGATGCCGGCCAGGTGCACGTGATGCCAGTCGTTGACGACGCCGTCCTCGGCGACGTACTGACACATCGGCGGCACCGCGATCCGGTTGCGCAACGTGACATCCTTCAGTTTGAACGGTTCGAACAAGGCAGACATCCACGACTCCTTTTGCTTGGTCCTGCGAAACGGCGGGTTGAGCCGTCGTGCGGCTGCACGACGGCGCGAAACGGATGCCGCCGCGCCGCTTGCGCGACGCGACGGCGCCTGGCCAGCGGCGCGTTCAGCGCCGGCTCAGCGCGGCGAGCAGCGCTTCGGCCGCGGGCGCCGACGACGCCGGGTTCTGCCCGGTGATCAGCAGCCCGTCGGCGACGACATGCGGCGCCCAATCGGCGCCGCGCTCGAACTGCGCACCGTTGGTCTTCAGCATGTCCTCGACGAGGAACGGCACGACTTCGGTCAACCCGACGGCCGCCTCCTCGCTGTTCGTGAAGCCGGTCACGCGCTTGCCGCGCACGACCGACTCACCGGTTTTCGGGTCCTTCACGTGGCGCAGCACGCCCGGCGCATGACAGACCAGCGCCGCCGGCTTGCCGGCCGCGAGCGTGCGTTCGATCAGGCCGATCGAATGCAGATCCTCGGCGAGATCCCACAGCGGGCCATGGCCGCCGGGGTAGAACACCGCGTCGTAGTCGTCGATCGACACGTCGGCCAGCTTGCGCGTCGCCGCGAGTTCGGCCTTGGCGGCCGGATCGGCATCGAAACGGCGCGTCGCATCGGTCTGCGCGGACGGATCGCTGCTCTTCGGGTCGAGCGGCGGCTGGCCGCCCTTCGGCGACGCGAGCGTCAGCTCGATGCCCGCGTCCTTGAACGCGTAGTACGGCGCGGCCAGTTCCTCGAGCCAGAAGCCGGTTTTCTTGCCGGTGTCGCCGAGCGTGTCGTGCGAGGTCAGGACAACCAGAATCTTCATGATCGGACACTCCTATGAAATTGACGGGAACAGGCCGCACGGGCGGCAGCCGTGTCGCGCATCGGGCATGCCGGCGCACGACGCGCGGCGCCGCATGCGCGCGGTGCGTGCCCGTTAGTCCGCGCTCGTGCGGCAACGTGCGGCAGCGATACACAAAACCGGTCGCTGTATTAGACCAGTCGTCTACAAGCCACGCGCGACCCGCGGTGTCGGCGCGCATCGGTGGCGACTGCGTTGCCGCATCAGCCCGATTGTGCGCCTGTCGCGCCACGGCGTGCGCCGCCGGCAGCGCGTCGCTTTGCCGCTCCGCCCTTCCCGCGCGCGCACGTCTGCGTGCCGCACGCGTCCCGTCATCCGGCGCGCCGCATGTCGCACGGTTCGGCTCGTCCGGTTCAGGAGCTCGGATCATAGCCGCTGATTAGACCGGTCGTCTAGTAAACGGCCGTTCGACCCTGCCGTCCGCAGGGTTTCATCTTTGCCTCCGTGCCGCGCGCGGCGACGGTCGCGATCGGCGTCCTGTCCGGTGCATACTCGCGGTATGCCGATCGACCGCAAAACGACCAAATCGAGGTAACCACTGCGATGGACATCGCCATCCGCATCGAAGGCCGACACGACCTGACCGGCCAGATCTACCGCCAGCTGCGCACCGCGATCGTCGACGGGCGGCTCGAAGGCGGCGCACGGCTGCCGTCGACGCGCGATCTCGCGAAGCAGCTCGGCGTGTCGCGCAAGACGACGCTCGATGCGTTCGAACGGCTCGTCGCCGAAGGCTATCTGCACACGCGCGCAGGCGACGGCACGTTCGTCGCCGACGGGCTCGCGCGCGTCCCGCATGCGGCCGAGGCGCCGGGGCCGTCGCTCGTGCGCGACACGCCGCGCGCCGACGCGGTCGATGCGCGCGCATGGTGGAACGACCTGCCCGACGCGCTGCCGATGCCGATGCCGGCCGACACGCCGCGCGACGACTTCCGCGGCGGCGTCACCGACAAGACGCTGTTCCCGTTCGACACGTGGCGACGCTGTCTGCATCACGCGCTGCGCCAGCAGGCGCGCGTGCGCGGCCAATATCACGATCCGGCCGGCGATGCGCAGCTGCGCGGCGCGATCGCGCGCTACGTCGGCTTCCGGCGCGCGGTGGTCTGCAACTGGGACGACGTGATCGTCACGCAGGGCGCGCAGCAGGCGCTCGATCTGCTTGCCCGCGTCGTCGTGCGGCCCGGCGACATCGTCGCGGTCGAAGATCCCGGCTACCCGCCGGCCCGCGCCGCGTTCGCGTCGGTCGGTGCAACGGTGATCGGCGTGCCCGTCGACGCGCACGGGCTCGTGACCGAGCGGCTGCCCGACGAGGCGCGGCTCGTCTACGTCACACCCTCGCACCAGTTCCCGCTCGGGATGCCGATGTCGCTGGAGCGGCGCATCGCGCTGCTCGAATGGGCGCAGCGTCGGCGCGCGGTGATCATCGAGGACGACTACGACGGCGAATTCCGCTTCGAGGGGCGGCCCGTCGAATCGCTGAAGAGCCTCGATCGCACGGGGCTCGTCGCCTACGTCGGCACGTTCTCGAAGACGATCTTCCCGGACCTGCGGATCGGCTATGCGATTCCGCCGCGCGCGCTGCGCGGCGCGCTCTGCAAGGCGAAGCAGATCGTCGACTGGCATACGTGCACGCTGACGCAGGCGGCGCTCGCGCGCTTCATGCTCGACGGCGATTTTGCGCGGCACCTGCGCCGCGTGCAGAAGCACTACGACGCGCGCCGCAAGATGGTGGTGGCGCATCTGCGCGGCGCGCTCGCGCCGTGGTTCGACGCGATCGTGCCCAGCGCCGGCATCCACCTCGCCGCGCTGCTGAAGCCGGGCCTCGACGAAGCGGCGCTGATCCGCGCGGCGCGCACGCAGGACATCGGGCTGTACGGCATCTCGATGTTTCACGTCGACGTGCCGGTGCGCGCGGGGCTCCTGTTCGGGTATGGCGGCATCGACGCGGTACGCATCGACGCGACGCTCACGCGGCTCGCCGCGATGCTCGACGAAGGCGTCGCCAGCCGGCGCACGCCGGTGGTCACCTGATATTTCCGGAAATTGGCCATTCAAGCAGGCCAGTAGGACTCGTAAAGTAGGTCCGTCGCGCCACCGTGCGCTCCAACCGAAAGAGGACCTGCGATGCAACCGCGTCTGAACTTCTATGCCGCCAGCCCGAATGCGATCAAGGTGATGCGCAACGCCGAGGACTTCCTCGCGAAAAGCTCGATCGAAAAGCCGCTCGCGGAGCTCGTCCGCCTGCGCGCGTCGCAGATCAACGGCTGCGCGTTCTGCGTCGACATGCATACGACCGACGCGCGCAAAGGCGGCGAAACCGATCGCCGCCTCGCGACCGTCGTCGCCTGGCGCGAAACGCCGTTCTTCACCGCACGCGAGCGCGCCGCGCTCGAATGGACCGAGGCGCTGACGCTGATCGCCGAGGACCACGTGCCCGATGCGGTGTGGGAATCGGTGAAGCCGCACTTCAGCGACGAGGAGCTGTTCGACCTGTCGCTGCTGATCGCGACGATCAACGCGTGGAATCGCTTTGCGATCGCGTTCCGCAAGATGCCCGAGTGAGGTGCGCACGATGACGACCCGCACCTCCTTGCGCCGCGCGCTCGTCGGCGCGGTGCTCGCGCTCGGCGCCGTGTCGGTCGTGCCGACGCACGCACACGAGACAGGCGACGCCGCGCACGCGATCATGCGGCAGACCGTGCCCGAAGCGCCGGGCAAGCTCGCGGTCGTCGCAATCGTCGACTATGCGCCCGGTCAGGCATCCGAACCGCATCGGCATCTCGGCTCGGTCTTCGCGGTCGTGTCGAAAGGCGAAGTGTTGTCGCAAGTCAACGACGGCCCGCTGCGGCGCTATCGCGCCGGCGAAGGCTGGTACGAGCCGCCGGGCGCGCGCCACCAGGTGTCGCGCAATGCGAGCGAGAGCGAGCCGGCGCAGCTCGTCGTGTTCGCACTGACCGGCGAGCACGATCCGCTGAAGTCGCCGATGGAGCGGTGAGCGCGCGTCGCGCGCGATGTGCCGATACCAATGGAAAAACCGGCCCGAAGGCCGGTTTTTCCGTACTGCGTACCGCTTGGCCGCGGCGGCGCTGACGCGCCGCGCGACATCAGAAGCGGTGGATCATGCCGACGCCGACGGCGATCTGGTTCTGGCCGGCACCTGCTGCCACGCCGTCGCCGATTTGCGTCGTTGCCGACTGGATCGCGCCCGCGCGGCTCAGCGTATTGCCGCTCGCGTGCTGGTACGCCTCGAGTGCGTACAGGCCCGTGCGCTTCGACAGGCTGTAGTACTGCGACAGCGTGACCTGGTGGTACTTCGCCGAGCTCGAGATGCCGTTCGACTTCGTTGCGGCCGTGTACGAGTAGCCTGCCGCGAAGTCCCACTGAGCCGCTGCCTTCCAGTGCAGCACGGCGCCGGCCGTGTTGAAGATCGCGGTGTTGTGGAACGACGAGCCGATGCCCGGGATGTACTGGACGTTCGTGTAGGACACGGATACGTCCCACGCCGGCGTGAACTGGTAGCCGGCCGTCACGCCGAGGCGCTGCTGCGATTGCGCCGTCGCGTAGCCGTTGTTGATCGCCGACACGGCCGGCTGGCCGCCGCTCGTGACCGTCGAGTTGTCGCCCCACGCGCCGCCGCCGAGCGTCGAGTTGTTGACGCGCTGATAGCCGACCGCGATGCCTGCCGGGCCGTTCAGGTACTGGATCGCCGCGCTCCACGTCGAGCCGCGGTTCACGCTGCCCGGCACGCCGCCGAACGAGTACGAGCCGCCGACCGTGAAGCCGTAGAACTTCGGCGACATGTAGACGAGCGAATTGTTCGCGCGGTAGCTCGTATCCAGCGAGTCGATATCACCCGGGTGCGCGCCGTATGCGCCCGTCAGCCACGTCGTCGGGCTGTACGGCGACAGCAGCGTGTAGTACGCCGTGTACTGGCGACCGGCCGTCAGCGTACCGTACGCCGCGTTCGTCAGGCCGACCCACGCCTGACGCGTGAAGATGCCGCCCGTCCACTGCGATGCGCCCGTTGCCGTGTTCACGCCGGCTTCGAGCTGGAAGATCGCCTTCGTGCCGCCGCCGAGGTCTTCGTTGCCCTTCAGGCCGAAGCGGCTGCCTGCCCACACGCCGGTGGACATCGACACCTTCGAATGACCGCCGCTCGTCGCGCCGGTCGACGGTGCCGCGTTATTCTGGTACGCCAGACCGTTATCGACGATACCGTACAGGGTCACGCTGCTCTGAGCGTGGGCGGCGGTAGCGGCCGCAAGGCCGGCTGCCGTCATGGCGACGACGACGCGCTTTTTCATTGATTCTCCGTCCTCAAAGAATGATTCTTTTCTGGTGTGGTCTTGTGACACATGTGCGAGTACATGCCGGCGCAATTCTGACGGATTACCGATTGTTTCCCAATACGCGCGGTCGGTCATCGTATGATCGACGCAACGCGCGGGTTCACCAAACGGTTACATAAGGCGCGGAAACGCTTACAGCGCGGGCGTTTCCGGCATTTCCCGGTGAAAACCCTAGCTTTACATTTTTACTGCTGCACATCGAGTGCGCGAAGTCGTCAGACGCCTTCGCGGCTCGCAACCGCGCAGGATCGCTGACGATCGTGACACCTCCGTTTCGGCAGCCGAATCGTCGTGCGAAACGCGGTCGGGCGACCGCGGTCGGAGGAAACGCGGCGGCCCGGCGAACGCGGGCCGCGAGAGAGGAACGCCGGCGGCAACCGCGCCGCCGCGCGATGCTTGCCGTGCCGATTACCGCGATGCGATCCGTGCGTCGACCGCGTCGACGAGCGCCGCGATGCGCGCGCGGATCGCCGCGTTCGATCCGACGAACGCGAGCGACGACGCCATGATTCGATAGATCCGCTTTCTCGGCACCTTGGCCGGTTTCGCCGGATCGAGCCAGCCGTCGTGGCCGGCCAGCAGTTCGAGCGTTTCGAGGCCGATCAGGATCGGCCACAGGCACGCGAGCCGCAGCCGCACGAAGCGACGCGGAATCGCCACCGTATACGTACCGGCATCGCGATACTGGTCGAGCGCGACGCGCAGCAGGTCGAACAGCACGCCGCGCGCGCGCGGATACGCGTCGGGTGCGAGCAGATCGGCCGCGCTCAGCCCGTGCGCGGCGAGCGCGTCCTCCGGCAGATAGCAGCGGCCGATCCGCAGATCCTTCGCGCAGTCGCGCAGGATGTTCGTCATCTGCAGCGCCTTGCCGAAGCGGATTCCGCGCTCGCGCATCGCCGGCACGTCCCAGCCGCGCGCCGCGCGCGTGTGCATGGCCGTCATGTCGGTCCAGAACTCGCCGACGCAGCCGGCGACGAGATACGTATAGCGGTCGAGCACGTCGCGCGTCGGGAGCACCGCAAGCTGGCCCGACTGCTCGTCCGGGAACGTGCGCAGGTCGAATTCCATGCCCGACGTCAGCGTCGCGACGACCTTGCGGATCGACGTGCGATCCGCGTCCGGCTGCGCGCGCAGCAGCGCGAGCATCGGCTGCATCGAGCCGAGCAGCACGTGCTCGTGCGAATCGGTCTGCATCCGCGTCACGTCGTCGAGTGCGGCCGACAGCGCGACGCCGTCGCCGAGCCGCTCGATCTCGTCGCGCAGCGCGTTCAGCAGCGCCGCGCGCCGCTCGGGCACGACGAGCGCCGTGTCGGCGATCGTGTCGGCCGCGCGCGCGAGCAGATACGCGAGACCGACCGGCTCGCGCATGCCGTCGGGCAGCACGCGCAGCGTCAGATAGAAGGAGCGGGAAACGTTCTTCAGCAGGTCGCCGAGCAGATAGGCGGGATCGGTATGAGTCGTCATGGATTCGGAAAAATCGGCCGGCGCGGCACCCGCGCACGTCCGGCGCATGGGCGCCCGCGCCGGCCCGCGAGTCGCCGCATCGTCGCGCCCGCACGGCGTCGCGGGCCGGCGCGGCGATGCAAAATTCCCGCAAGTTTAGTGCATCCGGCGCCGGGCCCCGCGGGCGACGGCGGTTCGACGCACGCCGGGCGTCAAAAACAAGAAAGGCACAAGTAATACATATGTAATGATGCGATGCGACGATCGCGTCCCGTTCGATGCCGCGCGGCGCGGCATGATGCATCGCGCCGCCGCAACCGCGTCCTTTTCCGGCTCCCGATTCGAAGGTCCATCGCCATGTTCTTCAAGCGCCCGAGCGTCCTGCGCTGCGTCCCGTTCGCCTGTGCCGCCACGTTCGTGCTCGCCGCGTGCGGCGGCGACGATACGCTGACGCCCGACCCGACGCAGCCGATCTCCGCAAAAATCCAGGTGGTCGGCCACCGCGGCGCGAGCGCGCTGCGTCCCGAGCACACGCTCGCGTCGTACCGCAAGGCGATCGAGGACGGCGCGGACATCATCGAGCCCGACCTCGTGGCAACGCGCGACGGCGTGCTGGTCGCGCGCCACGAGAACGAGATCTCGGGCACGACGAACGTGTCGACGCTGCCGCAGTTCGCGAGCCGCAAGACGACGAAGACGATCGACGGCACGCAGCTGACGGGCTGGTTCACCGAGGACTTCACGCTCGCCGAGCTGAAGACGCTGCGCGCACGCGAGCGCATTCCGCAGATCCGCCCGGCGAACGCCGCGTACAACGACCAGTTCGAGATTCCGACGCTCGACGAAATCGTCGCGCTCGCGAAGCAGATGTCCGCGCAGACGGGCCGCACGATTCATCTTTATCCCGAAACCAAGCATCCGACCTACTTCCAGTCGATCGGCCTGCCGCTCGAGGACCGCCTCGTCGACGCGCTGCTGAAGGATCCGTACACGTCGCGCACGGCGACCGTCTACATCCAGTCCTTCGAGGTCGCGAACCTGAAGGCGATCCGCAACCGGATCGGCGCGGGCCAGCCGAACTGGAAGCTCGTGCAGTTGATGGACGAAGCCGCGCAGCGCCCGTACGACTTCGTGAAGGCAAACGACAAGCGCACCTACGGCGACCTGTCGACGCGCGACGGGATGCGCGAGATCGCGACGTACGCGAACGGCGTCGGCCCGTACAAGACCTCGATCATCGCCGTTGCCGCGGACGGCACGCTGCAGCAGCCGACGCCCTACGTGCGCTACGCGCACGAAGCCGGGCTCGTCGTGCATCCGTACACGTTCCGGCCGGAGAACAATTTCCTGCCGGCATCGCTGAAGGACGGCGGGACGCCCGACACGCGCAATACGGCGGGCTCGGTGCGCGAGATCCAGGCGTACCTGCGCGCGGGCATCGACGGCTTCTTTACCGACGATCCGGCGGTCGGCCGGACGGCCGTCGACACGTTCAAGCGCTGAAGCGGCGGCGGATGCGGTGCGGCACATGCGCACCGCATCCGCCACGCACCGTCTCGCACGGCGCGCGGCCGCGCGCCCCGTCGCGGTCAAATCACGCTGAAGTGATGCGTCCCGTCGCGCTTCAGCTGATCGACGAGCCCGTATTCCCAGTCCAGATACGCCTGCATCGCGGCCGCCGCGTTGTCGGTGCCCTCGTACGGCCGCCGGTAGCGGTCGATGCGCGGCGACGCGAGCCGCGTTTCGCCGCTTTCGAGCGGCAGCCCCGCGTCGATCCACGCGGCCGTCCCGCCCGCGAGCACGAACACCGCCGCGCCGTCGGGCAGCCACGCGCGCGCGTCGGCGGCCGCGAAGCGCGCGAGCAGGCTCGACCCGCACGTGAACACATAGCGCGTTGCCGGCGGGATCGCGGCGAGCGCGTCGCGCAACTGTGCGCGCACCGCGAACCACGCGCCCGGGATATGGCGTTTCACGTAGTTCGCGCTGGCCGTCACGTCGACGATCGCGACGTCGTCGCGCTTGCCCGCTTCGAGCCAGCCCGCGAGCGTCGCGGGCGACACGTCCTGCGCCTCGGGCGGCGTCGGCACATTGCGCGGCGGCTCGCCGCGTTCGACGAACGCCGCGTCGCCCGCCGGTTCGACGACGCGCACGTCCCAGCCCATTTGCGCGAGCCACGACGCGGTCATGTCCGCGCGCACGCCGTCGTCGTCCGCGAGCACGATCCGTGCGCCGCGCACCGGGGCGTGATGATCGGTCTCCTGCACGAGTTGGCCGCCCGGCGTGCTCTGGAAGCCCGGCAGATGGCCGGCCTCGTATTCCTCCGGCTTGCGCACGTCGAAGCGGTAGAGCGTTCGGCCCGGCTCGGCGGCGAGCGCGTCGACGTCCGCGAGCGCGATCCGCGCCACGCCCGCGCGCTCGGCGACCGCGCGCGCCGCGCGGCGCGCTTCCGCACGCAAGGCGGGATCGATCTCGTCGGGAAAACGGCGCGCCGCGCCGTGCTCGAGCGTCTGGCCCGCGAGCGTCCAGCCGATCGTGCCGTTGCGCAGCGCGGCCACCGGGTTCGGCAGCCCCGCGTTGATCAGCGACTGCGTGCCGATGATGCTGCGCGTGCGGCCCGCGCAGTTCACGACGATCCGCGTCGACGGGTTCGGCGCGAGCGCGCGCACGCGCAGCACGAGTTCGGCGCCCGGCACGCTCGTCGACGTCGGGATGTTCATCGTCCGATACTCGTCGAAGCGGCGCGCGTCGACGATCACGACGTCGGCACGCGCGTCGATCAGCGCCTGCACTTCCTGCGCGGACAGCGACGGCGTATGCCGCTCGGCCTCGACCCATTCGCCGAATGACTTGCTCGGCACGTTCACGTCGATGAACAGCTCGCCGCCCGCGGCCTGCCAGCCGGCGAGACCGCCGTCGAGCAGCCGCACGTCGGTATAGCCGAGCCGCGCGAGCGTGGCGGCCGCGCGCGGCGCGAGATCCTCGCCGTCCGCTTCGCCGTACACGACGATCGGCGTGTCGCGGCGCGGAATGCGCGTCCACGCGTCGAGCTCGAGCCTGGACAGCGGAAAGTTCGCGGCCCACAGCGGATGGCCCTGCGCGTACGGATCTTCCTCGCGCACGTCGATCAGCGCGATTTCGTCGCGGGCGAGCAGGCGTGCGCGTACGTCGTGGTACGACGCGACGGGAAAGCGGGAAACGGAATCGGCGGTTGGCGTCACGATGTCTCTGTCGGTTGAACGGGATGTCGGAAAAACGGAAAAAACGGCGGCCTCCTGCGTGCAGGAGGCGGTGTCACGGATTCGAATAGCCGGATACGAACGGCTTCACGGTGCCGTCGTCGAGGAACACCGCGCGCTCGACCTTGCCGATGTTCGCACCGTACACGTGGATGCTGATCGACACGCGATCCGCGAACGCATTCGTCACGCGATGGATGTCGCCGATGCGCGGCGACACGGCCTCGACGTCGCCCGGGCGCAGCCGCGTCGCGTCGCCTGCCGGCACCGGCCGGCCGCCTTCGTCGAGCCGATACGGCTGCGACAGCTCGCCGCCGCGCAGCATGCCGATCAGCCCCCACACCGTATGGTTGTGAATCGGCGTCGACTGACCGGGCCCCCAGACGAAACTGACGACCGAGAAACGCTCGTCGCGGTCGAGATGCAGCAGGTACTGGCGATAACGCTCGGGATCGGGCTGCGCGAACGCGTCGGGCAGCCAGTCGTCGCGCGCGACGAGCGCCGCGAGCAGCGCACGGCCCTCGTCGACGACGCGCGCCTCGTCCGCGCCCGACGCGAGCAACGCGCGCAACCCGTCGACGAACGGGCCCAGCGGCGACTGATGCAACGAAAGCGTACTCATCGACCGGCTCCTCGAATATGATGGCCACCATGATGGATCGTCATGATGCACCGGAAATACCATGCAGAACAAACATGAAAATTAGCGATATCGACGCTTTTGCAGCGGTCGTTCGCTGCCAGACGCTGAGCCAGGCCGCGGCCGAGCTCGGCATGACGCAGCCCGCGATCACGCGGCGCGTGCAGAACCTCGAGGAAGCGCTCGGCGTGACGCTGCTCGACCGCAACACGAAACCGCCGCGCCCGACCGACATCGGCCGGCAGGTGTTCGACCAGTGCCGCGCGATCCTGCGCGAAGTCGACGCGCTGCGCGAGCTGACGGCCGCACGGCGGCCGCCCGCCGGCGAATTTCGCATCGGCATCACGCAGGGCCTCGGCGAGCGCATGCTGCCCGAACTGATCGCGCGGCTCGCGAGCCGATGGCCGGCGCTCGCGACGCAGGTCACGACCGCCTGGGGCGGCGTGCTCGTCGAGCGCATCGCGCGGCGCGAGCTCGACGCCGCGCTCGTGTTTCTCGCGCGCGAAATGGTGCTGCCGCCGGCAGTCGAAGGCGAACGACTGCTGGCGACGCGGCTCGTCGCTGTCGGCCGCAAGGGCGACTGGCCGCGCCGCAGCTATCGGCTCGCCGACTGCCATGCGCGCGGCTGGGTGCTCAATCCGGACGGTTGCGGCT
The DNA here is from genome assembly GCF_000959525.1 of Burkholderia multivorans ATCC BAA-247. Taxonomy (NCBI): domain Bacteria; kingdom Pseudomonadati; phylum Pseudomonadota; class Betaproteobacteria; order Burkholderiales; family Burkholderiaceae; genus Burkholderia; species Burkholderia multivorans. The sequence goes on along the minus strand of NZ_CP009831.1, from coordinate 1,244,044 downwards.
TTCGCGCAGGCCTGCGCCGCGCACTCGACGCGCAAGGGCTGCCGATGCCGGTCGCGCTCGACGCGTACGGCCGCGACCTGCAGTTGCAGAGCGTCGCCAACGGCATCGGCATCGGTCTGATGCCGATGCCGCTCGTCGAATGCAGTCCGCTGCGCGATGCGCTCGAGATCGTGCCGCTCGCCGATTTCAAGCCGCAGATCGATCTGTGGCTGCTGCGCCGCCAGGATGCGGCGCGCTTCGCGGCACCGCTCGACGCGATCGCCGCGCAGGCGCGCGAAGCGTTCACGCCGAGCGCACAAGACGAAGCCGCGTAAGCGGCGGCCGGCGCACACGTCGTGCGTCGCGCGACGCTCTCCGGCGGTCGCTCGCCAACGCTCGCGCATTGCGTCGGCCCGATACTCGCGCGTGAGACGTCGTCTCGCCCGAGGCTCACGCATCGGAGCGGCCCGATGCCGATGCGCGAGGCGTTGTCCGGCCCTCGCCCGCGCCCTCGCCTGCCGTCCGCCGCGCCGCCGCGTCGAGCGCCGCGCGTCCGGCCGCGACCGCGATCGCGTCGTCCTGCGGCGTATGCACGCGGCTGCACAGCACGTCGCGATAGTGGCGTTCGAGCGGATTGCGGCGGCTCAGGCCGTGATTGCCGGACAGCTTCAGCGCCTGTTCGACCGCGCGGATCGCCTGCTCCGTCACCGTGCGCTTCACGAGTCCGCTCGTCGTCACGGCCGGCGCATTGCCCGCATCGGTACGCGCGACGTGATCGTCGAGCAGCACACGGTTCGCATGCAGCCAGCCCTCGATCTCGCCGACGGCCTCCTGCACGCGCGGCAGCGTCGCGAGCGGCGCGCCGACGCCGGTCGGCGTGCGCGTCGTCGCGAACGCGAGCAGCCAGTCGTGCGCGGCCCGCGCGACCGCGTCGTAGAGACTGCCGAGCAATGCGACCATCCACGCCTGCTGGTCGGTCTGCGCGTCGACGTCCGCATGACTGGCCGCCGACACCGACCACGCGTCGGGCGTACGCACGTCGACCGCATGATCGAGGGGCAGCCGCACGTCGTCGAACACGACCTCGTGGCTGCCGGACGCGCGCAGGCCGAGATGATCCCAGCTTTCGATCACGCGGATCCGTGCGTCGTCCACGTGAGGATCGCGCCCGACGAGGAACACGCCGACACGCGGCTGCGGTTCGTCGGTGCGCGCCCACACGGCCAGCCAGCGCAGCGCCGGAATGCCGGTGCTGTACAGCTTGTGACCGGACAGCCGCCAGCCGTCGCCGTCGCGACGCGCGATCGTGTCGGGCAGCCCGCCGCGCGACGGCGAACCGAGCGCCGGCTCGACGCGCAGCGCGTTGATCAGTGCGCCGTCGGCGACCGCGCTGTCGAACACCGCGCGCCGCACCTGCGCGGGCCAGCGGTTGTCGGGCCGGCCGAGCGCGCGGTGCTGCAGATATGTCATCGTCAGGACGAGCGCGGTGGCAGGGTCGGCGCGTGCGACGGCCGCGACGATCCGGCTCGCGCGCGCGAGCGTCGCGCCGGCGCCGCCAAACTCGCGCGGCACCACCTGCGCGATCAGCCCCGCGCGCTGCAGCCGCGCGAGATTCTCGTGCGGAAAACGGCCGTCGACATCGTTGCGCGCGGCATCGCCCGCGAGTTCGGGCACGAGACGGTCGAGCAGCGCGGCGAGGCGCGTCTCGTCGTCGGGCAGGCGGCGCAGCGACGACTCGCGCGACGGCAGCGAAGCGGCAAGGCTGACGGACATCGGTACGGGTTCTCTCGATAACGGGGAATTGGAGGATGCGGCGGCGTACGACGGCAATACCGGCGGCAGCGCCGCCCTCGATCGGACGCAGTGCCTGCGTGCGCGTCGCGGCCGACGCACGATCTTCATCGATTCACGGCCGCCGGGCACGAACGGCCCGTGTGCCGGTTCCGCGAGCGGTTCGATCTCGATCTCGGTCTCGACCGACATGACATCGCGAGCGCACAGCGTATGCGTAACGCCCTCGCACCCAAACCATGCAAATCTGATATTCAAATCGGGATTGATTATTTCCATTCCGCATGATGGCGGCGGTAATCTGCGCTCCATTCCCGCCCGGCGGCCGACGACGGCCGCGCGGGCCGTGTACCTCTCCCGGAGACCCAGATGAGCGTCGAATTCATCGGCATGATCCAGAGCCAGAAGCAGTCGGAAATCCATCCGCCGTCCGGCCGCGTCGTCGATCCCGACTATGTGCGCGAGTTCGCCCGCGCGCATGAAGCGGCCGGCTTCGACCGGATCCTCGTTCCGCATCATTCGACCGGCCCGTCGGCAACGCTGACGATCGCGTTCGCGGCCGCCGCGACCGAGCGCATCCATTTCATGCTCGCGCATCGCCCGGGCTTTACGGCCCCGACGCTCGCCGCGCGGCAAATCGCGACGCTCGACCAGTTCAGCGGCGGCCGGCTCGCGGTGCACGTGATCTCCGGCGGCTCCGACAGCGAACAGCAGCGCGACGGCGACTTTCTCGATCACGATGCGCGCTACGCCCGCACCGACGAATATCTCGGCATCCTGCGGCGCATCTGGACCGAGCCCCAGCCGTTCGATCACGCCGGCACGTACTACCGTTTCACGCAGGGCTTTTCCGAGGTGAAGCCGTTCCAGCAGCCGCATGTGCCGATCTATTTCGGCGGCGCATCGGACGCGGCGCTCGCGGTCGCCGGCAAGCATGCCGACGTCTATGCGCTGTGGGGCGAATCGCTCGACCAGGTGCGCGACCTGACGACGCGCGTGCGCGCGGAAGCCGCGAAGCACAGCCGACAGGTCCGGTTCTCGGTGTCGTTCCGCCCGATCCTCGCGGCGACCGAGGACGCCGCGTGGGCGCGCGCACACCGGATCCTCGACGAAGCGCGCCGGCTGCGCGAAGCGGCCGGCCTCGGCGCCGGCAGCCCGCAGCAGAGCGAAGGCGCGCGGCGCCTGCTCGCCGCCGCGGAACGCGGCTCGCGCGTCGACAAGCGGCTGTGGACCGAGATCGCGAAGCTCACCGGCGCGCGCTCGAATTCCACCGCGCTGGTCGGCACGCCCGAACAGGTCGCCGATGCGCTGCTCGACTATTACGACCTCGGCGTGACGACCTTCCTGATCCGCGGCTTCGATCCGCTCGAAGACGCGATCGACTACGGCCGCGAACTGATTCCGCGCGTGCGCAGCGCCGTCGCCGCACGCGACGCGTCGCGCCGCGCAGCCTGATTCCACGGGAGACGCCGACGATGTCCGCCGTCCTTTCCCCGCCCACGCGCACCGCGTCGGGCCTCGTGCTCGCCGATACGCCGCGCCAGCATTTCTGGTTCGATCCGTCCGCACCGCGCATCGACGTCGCGGCCGAGCGCCGTCACCGGCAGGAGCGGCTGGCGGCCGCGTTCCGCCTGTTCGCGCGCTTCGGCTTCGCGTCGGGGCTCGCGGGCCACATCACGGCACGCGATCCGGAGCTGCCCGATCACTTCTGGGTGAATCCGCTCGGCGTGCATTTCTCGCAGATCCGCGTGTCGGATCTGCTGCTCGTCAACGCGCGCGGCGAAACCGTGATCGGCACGCGGCCGCTCAACAAGGCCGCGTTCGCGATCCATGCCGCGATTCATGACGCGCATCCGCACGTCGTCGCCGCTGCGCATACGCATTCGACCTACGGCAAGGCATGGTCGACGCTCGGTCGTCCGCTCGATCCGCTCACGCAGGACGCCTGCGTGTTCTACGAAGACCATGCGCTGTTCGACGATTTCACGGGGATGGTGGTCGACACGAGCGAAGGTGCGCGCATCGCGCATGCGCTCGCGAAGCCCGACGGCGGCACGCACAAGGGCGTGATTCTGAAGAATCACGGCATCCTGACGGCCGGCCCGACGGTCGAGGCTGCCGCATGGTGGTACATCGCGCTCGACAACGCCGCGCATACGCAATTGCTCGCCGAAGCGGCCGGCACGCCGCAGCCGATCGATCACGCGACCGCGCGTCACACGCACGGGCAGATCGGCGGCCCCGACGGCGCGCTGCATGCGTTCGACAGCCTGTACGCGCGCGTCGTTGCCGACGAACCCGACCTGCTCGACTGAGCGCCGTTCCGCACGACCGGCCCCGGAGACCCACGATGACCGATACCCCCGTTCTCGCGCGTTCCGACGCGCACGACGCCACACGCCGCCGGCTGCTGCGCGCGGCCGGCGCCGCCGCGCTCGCCGCGCCGGCGATCACGCTCGGCCGCCGCGCGTGGTCGGCGCCGCCGCTGAAGAAGCTCACGTTCGCCTGGAACCAGAACGCGTTCTGCCTGACGCCGATCGTCGTCGCGCAGGAGCGCGGCTTCTTCGAACGCAACGGCCTGCAGGTCGAGCTCATCAACTACAGCGGCTCGACCGACCAGCTGCTCGAATCGATCGCGACCGGCAAGGCCGATGCGGCGGTCGGGATGATCCATCGCTGGCTGAAGCCGCTCGAAGCCGGCTTCGACGTGAAGATCATCGGCAGCTCGCACGGCGGCTGCGTGCGGCTCGTCGGCGCCAAAGCCGCCGGCGTGACGTCGCTGCAGGCGCTCAAGGGCAAGACGGTCGGCGTCAGCGATCTCGCCGCGCCCGGCAAGCACTTCTTCTCGATCCTGCTCGCGAAGAACGGCATCGATCCCGAACGCGACATCGCGTGGCGGCAGTATCCGGCCGACCTGCTCGGCGTCGCGGTCGACAAGGGCGAGATCCAGGCGATCGCCGACGGCGACCCGAACCTCTATCTGCTCGAGAAGCGCAGCCAGGGCGCCTATGCGGAGCTCGCGACGAACCTGTCCGGCGAATATGCGCGCAAGGTCTGCTGCGTGATCGGCGCGCGCGGCGATCTCGTGCGCAACGACCGCCCGGCGGCCGCCGCGCTCGCGCGCTCGATCGTGCAGGCGACCGAATACACGCACGACAATCCGAACGAAGCCGCCAAGGTATTCGCGAAGTATTCGCCGAAGATCAGTACGGAAGACCTGCGCAAGCTCTATGCGACGCTGACCTATACGCACCACCCGACCAACGTCGACCTGCAGCAGGAAATCGCGTTCTATGCGGACGATTTCCGTCGCATCAACGTGCTGAAAAAGAGCACGGATCCGCAGCGCTTCGCGCAGCAGGTCTATGCAAACGTGCTGGGGTGACGCGATGTCGACGATCGAATCCGCTTCCTCCGCACGCACTGCGCCGGCACCCGCCGGCGGCGCTGGCGCCGCAGCGTCGCGCGTCGCATGCAGCGCGTGCGACGCGGCATCCGCGGCCGACGCGCGGCGCACGCGCGTGTGGCCCGCCGGCATCGCGGCCGCGCTCGCATGGACGCTGCTCGCGGCCGTCACACAGCTGTGGCCGAACCGCGTCGTCGGCTTCACCGACTGGGCCTACACGGACACGTTCGCGATCGCCGCCGGCGCGTTCGCCGTGCTGCTGCTCGTCGCCGCGACGCTCGGGCCGCTCGTGCGGGCCGTACGCGCGCCGCTCGCGCGCGTGCACGGTGCGGGCCCCTGGCTCGTCGCGCTGCCGCTCGTGCTCGCCGCCTGGGAAATCGCGACCGCAAAGACCGGCTGGCTGCCTACGCCGTTCTTCGCGCCGCCGCAGGCGTTGATCGAGGTCTACGTCGACGATTGGCCGCGCCTCGCGGGCAGCGCCGTCAACACGCTGAAACTGCTCGCGCTCGGTTTCGCGTACGGCGTCGCCGTCGGCTTCGCGGTCGGCGTGTCGATCGGCTGGTCGCGCCGCATCGGCTACTGGGTGCATCCCGTGCTGCGCGTGCTCGGCCCCGTGCCGGCCACCGCGCTGCTGCCGCTGACGTTCTACTTCTTCCCGACCAGCTATTCGGCCGCCGCGTTCCTGATCGCGCTGGCCACCGGCTTTCCGGTCGCCGTGCTCACGTGGTCCGGCGTCGCGAGCGTGAACCGGCAGTACTACGACGTCGCGCGCACGTTCGGCGCGAGCGCGCGATTCCTCGTGCTGCGCGTCGCGATTCCGGCCGCGCTGCCGCACGTGTTCGTCGGCATCTTCATGGGACTCAGCGCGTCGTTCACGGTGCTCGTCGTCGCCGAAATGATGGGCGTGAAATCGGGGCTCGGCTGGTATCTGAGCTGGGCGCAGGGCTGGGCGTCGTACGTGAACATGTATGCGGCGCTGATCGTGATGGCGCTGCTGTTTTCCGGCCTGATCGCGTTGCTGTTCGCGCTGCGCGACCGCGTGCTCGCCTGGCAAAAGGGAACCGTCCAATGGTAAGCGCCGCCCCCACCATTACGCCCGCCGTTGCCGTGCCGCGCGGCGCGCGCATCGACATTCGTCGCGTGAGCCATGCATTCGACGGCCCCGACGGCTCGCTGCCGGTGCTCGACGACGTGTCGCTGTCGGTCGGCGCCGGCGAATTCGTCGCGCTGCTCGGGCCGAGCGGCTGTGGCAAGTCGACGCTGCTGCGGCTCGTCGCCGGCCTCGACGCCGCGCGCGCCGGCACGATCGCGCAGGACGGCGTGCCGATCGCGCGCCCCGACCCGTCGCGCATCGTCGTGTTCCAGGATCCGACGCTCTACCCGTGGCGCCGCGTCCGCGCCAACGTCGCGCTCGGCCTCGAAGCGCGCGGCATGGCGCGTACGGCGCAGTATCGTGTCGACGACGCGCTCGCGCGCGTCGGGCTGCAGGCGTTCTCGAACGCGTTTCCGCACCAGCTGTCCGGCGGGATGGCGCAGCGCGTCGCCCTCGCCCGCGCGCTCGTCAACGATCCGCGCCTGCTGATCCTCGACGAGCCGCTCGGCAAGCTCGATTCGCTGACGCGGCTGACGATGCAGGCCGAGCTGACCGCGCTGTGGCAACGCGACGGTTTCTCCGCGCTGCTCGTTACGCACGACGTCGAGGAAGCGCTGTTCCTCGCGCAGCGCGTGATCGTGTTCGGGCCGCGTCCCGCGCGCATCGTCGCCGAACTGCAGGTGGACCTGCCGTATCCGCGCCATCGCGGCGACCCACGCCTCGCAGCGCTGCGTCACGAAGCGCTGCGGCATCTCGGGCTTGATGCGAGCTGGTAGATGCGGGCTGTCGTTCGCCGGGTAGACAGCATCGGCCGTGCGCGGCAATCGGAGCGCCGATGACGGTGCCGCCGTTCGCCGACTGGGCGCTCGTGTTCCTGCAGTCGCTGTATCGCGCGCAGGTCGCGCTCGCGCGCGCGTTGCACGCGGTCGGCCTGACCGGCGACGCCGACGGACAGGCCGCGTGGCCGTGGGCACGGCGGATCGCGCTCGAGACGTTGCGCATCGATGCGGGACTCACGCGACAGCTGGCGCTCGCCTGTGCGGCGACGGCGCTCGCGGTGGCGCTCGGCTGCGTCGCGGTCGCTTCGCGCAGATGGCGCGTGACCGCAGCGATCGGCGCGCTCGCGCTCGCGTGGTGCACGCCGTGGCCGCCCGCGTCGCTGTGGCTTGCGCCGGCCGTGCCGACGAGTTTCCAGCGCAGCCCGGTGCCGTTTTCGGTCGCGACCGTGATGCACGGCGCAAATCTGTATGCGCGGCACTGTGCGGCCTGTCACGGCGCGGACGGCCGCGGCGAAGGGCCGCTCGCCGCGACGCTCGCGCATTGGCCGCCGACCTTCGCGGGCACGCTGCTCGCGCGGCGACTCGACGGCGAGCTGTATTGGCACGTGCGGCACGGCATGCGCGACGCGCACGATGCGCCGTCGATGCCCGGCTTCGCCGCGACGCTCGATGCCGCCGACACGTGGGCCGTGCTCGATTACCTGAAAGCGCTGTCGGCCGGCAGCAGCGCGCGGACGGCCGGCGCGTGGCCGGTGCCGGTCCCGCTGCCGGCACTCGACGTGCGCTGCGGCGAGGCGACGGCGCAGCCGCTCGCGCGCTGGCGCGAAGGACAGCGCGTACGCATCGTCGCGCTGCGGCCCGGCAGCGCGCCGCCGCCCGAAGACCCGCGCTGGCAGACGCTGCTCGTCACGACCGACGACGCGCCGATGCCGCCGTCGACGGCCGCGCGGGCCAACTGCGTCGCCGCGACGCCCGGCGCGTGGCGCACGTTCGCGACGATCGCCGGCGTGCCGGCCGATGCGCTCGGCGGCACGCAGCTGTTCGCGGACCGCCGCGGCTGGCTGCGGATGCGTGCGTTGCCGGGCAGCACGGGCTGGTCGACCGCCGATCTGCTCTGCGGCGCGGACGCCGGCGCAGGCCCGTCGCGCGCAACGGGCGCCGCCGATTCGCTGACCGCGCTGCTGCTGCGCATCGACGCCGAACCCGTACGCGACGTGCAGGCCGGCCTGCCGCATTGACTTCCCCGAACCCTCTCTCCGACGATCGCTCCTGACGATGAATCCGACCCGACGCCACTTCCTCGCGCACGCCGGTGCGCTCGCCACCGCCGCCACGCTGACCGTCGCGCCCGCCGCGCTGCGCGCGCAGGCCGGTGCACGACCGCTGCTGCGTGCCGGCGACCAGAAAGGCGGGCTGCGCGCGCTGCTCGAAGCGGCCGGCGAACTGCACGACCTCGCCTACGACATCGCGTGGACCGAATTTCCGGCGGCCGCGCCGCTCGCCGAAGCGCTGAATGCGGCGGCCGTCGATTGCGGGCCGATCGGCGACGCGCCGGTGATCTTCGCGCTCGCCTCGGGCGCACGCATCAAGGTGATCGGCGCGAACCGCTCGGATCCGTTCGGCACCGCGGTGCTCGTGCGGCCCGACGCGACGCTGAAACGGGCGGCCGATCTGAAAGGCAAGCAGATCGGCACCACGCGCGGATCGATCGGCCATTTCGTCACGCTGAAGGCGCTCGACGCGGCCGGCCTGCCGCCCGACGCCGTGTCGTTCCGCTTCCTGCCGCCGGCCGATACGATGCTCGCGCTCGCGACCGGCTCGATCGACGCGTGGGCGACCTGGGAGCCCTATACGGCGCTCGCCGAAACGAGCGGCCGCGCGCGCGTGCTCGTCAACGGCCGCGGCCTGTGGTCGGGGCTCAGCTACCTCGCCGCGACCGACGCCGCGATCGCATCGAAGCGCGACGTGCTGCGCGATTTCCTGCAACGCGTCGTGCGCGCGCAGCAATGGTCGTACCGGCATGTCGACACGTATTCCGCGACGCTCGCGCGGATCATCGGCATTCCGCCGGCAGCCGCGAAACTGCAGTTCCAGCGTCGCGCCACGCGCTGGCAGGCGATCGATGCAACGGTGATCGCCGAACAGCAGCGCACCGCGGATTTCTACCTCAAGTCCGGGCTGCTGCGCCAGCCGCTCGACGTGCGCACGACGTTCGATCTCGGCTTCCCGCTCGCGTGACCGCCCGCACGGACGGCCGTCGTGCGATCTGGCACAATCGCGACTCGACCGTTTCGTCCACCTCAGCCAGCGTCATGCCAGCCATCGCCGAACTCCACGTCTATCCGATCAAATCCTGCGGCGGTATCGCGCTGCCGCGTGCGCAACTGCTCGATACCGGCCTCGCGTACGACCGCCACTGGATGGTGACCGACGCGCACGGCCGAATGATCACGCAGCGCACGCATCCGCGCCTCGCGCTCGTGCAGCCCGCGTTCGACGGCGACACGCTCGTGCTGAACGCGCCCGGCATGCGCGAACTGCGCACGCCGCTCGACGGCGACGCGACGCCGGCCACGCCGACGATCGCCGCCACCGTGTGGCGCGACACCGTCGATGCGATCGATACCGGCACGGACACGTCGGCGTGGTTCAGCGAATGGCTCGGCGAACCCGCGAAACTCGTGCGCTTCGCGCGCGACGCGCGGCGCGCGTGCAGCGCCAAATGGACAGGCGACGTCGACGCGCATACGCAGTTCGCCGACGGCTATCCGCTGCTTGTGATCGGGCAGGCGTCGCTCGACGATCTGAATGCGCGACTCGCCGCAAAGGGCGCGCCCGCGATTCCGATGAACCGCTTCCGGCCGAACCTCGTCGTGTCCGACCTCGAGGCGTATGAAGAGGATTTCGTCGAGCACCTCGATGCCGACGGCGCGACGCGCGTGCGGCTGCGTCTCGTGAAGCTCTGCACGCGCTGCCCGATGCCGACGATCGACCAGCGCACCGGCGCGCCCGATCCGGCATGGCCGCACGAACCGACCGATACGCTGCAGACCTATCGCGCGAATCCGAACTACGACGGTGCGCTGACGTTCGGCATCAACGCGATCGTCGTCGAAGGCGCTGGTGCGTGGCTCGAGGTCGGCCAGCCGCTCGATGCGGAGATCGGCTTCGGCGATTAATTTAGTCGCGCTCAGCGCACGCGCGACGCCTCGTCGTCCACTGCCGGCAAACTCACCGTGACGATCAACCCGCCGCCCGCCGCACCGGCCAGCGCCACGCTGCCTCGATGCACGCGCGCGATCTCGCGCACGATCGACAACCCGAGCCCCGTGCCTTCCACCGTCTGCGTCGTGCTGCCGCGATGGAAGCGCTCGAACACGGCATCGCGCTCGTCTTCGGGAATACCGGGCCCATTGTCGATCACGTCGAGCCGCGCGCACTCGCCCTCGCGCGACACGCGCACCGTGATCACCGCGCGGTCGCCCGCATAGCGGATCGCGTTGTCGATCAGGTTGCCGATCATCTCGCCGAGCAGATCGGGCTGGCCGAGCACCGTGACGTCCGCATCGTGCTCGAAGCCGAGATCGATGTCGCGTGCGCGCGCGACCGGCGACCAGTCGAGCGTCACGCTGCGCGCGAGCCGATGCAGCGCGACCGTCTTGTGCGCGACCGCATGGCCGCTGTCCGAATCGAGCCGCGACAACGACAGCAGTTGCTGGACGATCTTCGCGGCCTGCCGCACCGCGCCGTTCACGCGACGCAGATGCACGTTCACGCGCGGCTGCTCGTCGGGGCGCAGCGCCAGTTCGACGCCGGCCTGCACGGCCGCGAGCGGCGTCTTCAGTTGATGCGCGGCGTCCGCGAAGAAGCGCCGCCGCGCGACCTGCATCCGCTGCGTGCGACCGATGTACTGATTGATCGACTCGACGAGCGGCGCGAGTTCGCTCGGCATCCCGCCCGTATCGAGCGGCGTCGGGTCGTCCTCGCTGCGCGCGGCGACCGTCGCCGAGAGCCGATTCAGCGGCCGCAGCCCGCGCCCGACGCCGAGCCATACGATGCCGAGCGCGAGCACGACGAGCAGCCCTTCCTGCAGCAGCGAGCCGACGAGAATCTGCCGCGCCAGCGCCTGGCGCGCCTCGATCGTCTCGCCGACCATCACCCAGACGATGCGCGTCTGTGCGGTCGGCACGTCGTGCACCGGCACGCGCAGCGCGGCCATGCGCAGCTGCTCGCCGCGATAGACGACGTCGTAGTAGTGCGTGACGAACAGGGTGCGATCGCCGGCCGCGTCGTCGCCGGGCGGCAGCGGCAGGTCGGGATAGCCGGTGATCGTGCGGCCGTTGTCCTCGCGGATCAGGTAGTAGATCTTGCCTCCGTCGCCGGATTCGAACATCTCGAGCGCGAGATACGGCAGGTCGACTTCGATGTCGCCATCGTTGAGCCGTACGCCTTCGCGGATCGACTTCAGCGACGAGGACAGCGTGCGATCGAACGCGACGTGTGCGGCGCTCATCGCGCGCTGGTATGTGAGCCAGGAATCGAAGGCGAGCAGGCCGAGCAGCGGCAGCAGCAACCACAGCGCGACCTGGGCCCGCAGGTTCGGCTGCTTCACGCGTCGGCCTTCGCTTCGAGCAGATAGCCGAGCCCGCGCAGCGTGACGATCGCGACGCCGCTGTTCTCTAGCTTCTTGCGCAGCCGGTACACGTAGATCTCGATCGCGTCGGCGTTGACGGATTCGTCGAGGCCGAAGATCTTTTCCGACAGCGTTTCCTTGTTGATCGCGCGGCCGTTGCGCAGGATCAGCACCTCGAGCACCGAGCGCTCGCGCGGCGTGAGCGGCAGCGGCTCGTCGGCGAGCCGGAAGCTGCGATCGACGCTGTCGTAGGCGAGCGGCCCGCATTCGACGCGCGAATGCTCGTGGCCGAGGCTGCGCCGGATCAGCGCGCGGGCGCGCGCCTCGAGCTCGGTCAACTCGAACGGCTTCGCGAGATAGTCGTCGGCGCCGAGGTCGAGACCCTTCACGCGATCCTCGACCGATCCGTGCGCCGTAAGGATCAGCACCGGCACCGGATTGCGGCGTGCACGCAGCCGCCGCAGCACCTCGAGCCCGTCGAGCTTCGGCAGCCCGAGATCGAGGATCACCAGCGCGTAGTCCTGTGTGCGCAGCACGTGGTCCGCCGCCTCGCCGTCCGCCATGTGGTCGACCGCGAACCGCGCGGCACTCAGCGCGTCGTTCAGCGACTGCGCAAGGAGGGGATTGTCTTCGACGAGCAGCACACGCATGGCGATTCCGGTCAGGCAAACGTCAGGCCGCTACATTACATGATCCTTTCCGCACCGACGCCTCGCACAAACCCCGGTTGCGCGGTCGCATGCAGCGCAGCCGATCGCCGGCGAGTCACGCACGAAACGGCGCTCGCGAAGCAGATCGAAGCATGTCCGCGGCAGGCCATCGCCTCGATCGCTTGCAAGGACTGCGCTTCGGCGCCGACGACTACATCACGAAGCCGTTCGACCGGGCCGACGTCGTGGCGCGCATCCGCACGATTCTGCGCGGGCTGGACGCGGATGCCGACGCGCTGGAGCGCACCGTCGACAGTCATATCGGCCGGCTGCGCAGGAGGCTCCAATGCGCGGGCGCTTCGGCCATGCCGGAAGTCATGTGCGGCGGCGGCTATCGATTGCGCGGCGTCGGTAACGGCTCGCGGCGACGCGTTGGCCGCGCGTCGCGCGCGTTGGCGGCTTTCGCGCCGATGCTCGCCGTGCCGTCGCCGTGCGCATGGCACGCGCCCCCTTGCCCTGCCCGCCATCCCTGCCGCGAGCCGCGACAAACTGCGGCCTCGCCGCATCGACCTCGGGAAATCCATGACGCGGACGACACAATCGTCAACGGAAATGAAAGCAGGCTGAAAGTGCATCGCACTTAACATCCGCGTCACTCGAACGACACAACAGAAAACGTAACTGGAGGAAGACATGCCGTTTGCACCGAAGCATCTCGCCGCCGCGCTGGCGATCGTCACGGGCGCGGCCGCCGGCACGGCAGCCGCGCAGGTCCCGGCCGGGTATCCGGGCAACTACCAAGGCGTGATCGACGCCGCGAAGCAGGAAGGCAAGCTGATCGTCTACTCGACGACCGACACGGGCCTCGTGCGGCCGCTGATCAAGGACTTCGAAAGCCTGTACGGCGTCAAGGTCGAGTACAACGACATGAACAGCACCGAGCTGTACAACCGCTATATCAGCGAGAACGCGGCGAGCAGCACGAGCGCCGACGTACTGTGGAGCTCGGCGATGGACCTGCAGGTGAAGCTCGTCAACGACGGCCTGATGGCGTCGTACGACTCGCCGGAAAGTGCGCACGTACCGTCGTGGGCGCAATACCAGAAGCAGGCGTACGGCACGACGTTCGAGCCGCTTGCGATCGTCTACAACAAGCGGCTCATCCCCGAAAACGAAGTGCCGAAGACGCGCACCGACCTGATCAAGCTCCTTGCGTCGCAGCCCGACAGGTTCAAGGGCAAGCTGACGACGTACGACGTAGAGAAGTCCGGCGTCGGCTTCAACGCACTGACGCAGGACGCGCACCTGAACGAGAAGGTCACGTGGGAGCTCGTGAAGGCAATCGGCGCGACCGGCCCGAAGCTGCAGTCGAGCACGGGCGCGATGATGGAGCGGATCTCGTCGGGCGAGAACCTGATCGGCTACAACATCATCGGCTCCTACGCGTACGCGAAGGCGAAGAAGGACAAGTCGATCGGCTACGTGTTTCCGAAGGACTATACGCAGGTCGTGAGCCGTCTCGCGACGATCTCGAAGAAGGCGAAGAATCCGAACGCCGCGAAGCTGTGGGTCGACTATCTGCTGTCGAAGCGCGGCCAGACGCTGATCGCGAACCAGGCGAACCTGTACGCGATCCGCACGGACGTGACCGGCGAAACGTCGGCCGCGAGCCTCACGAAGGAACTCGGCGATTCGCTGAAGCCGATCCCGATCGGCACGGGCCTGCTCGTCTATCTCGACCAGTCGAAGCGGCTCGCCTTCCTGAAGCAATGGCAGCAGGCGATCAAGCGCTGATCCGCTGACGGCCGCCCGCGCGACGCCGCGCGGGCCGCACCCTTCCCCTTTCCGATTTTCCTTGCGGCGGCCATTCCGATGGCCGCAGGGGCGAACTCATGCTTTCAACCAGCACACGCGGAGCGGCCGCCGCCGTTCCGCCTCACGCCGGCAACGGCGACGCGATTCCCGCGCTGCCCGCACGCAGCCTGCAGCCGCTCGCCGGCATGCTGCGCTGGATCGTCGTCGCGGTGCTGACCGTCGCGGTCGCGCTGCCGCTCGGCTTCATCCTGTTCCAGAGCCTGCTGTCCGCGCCGTTCTTCGACGCCAGCAAGACGCTCGGCATCGAAGGCTTCCGTTTCATCTTCCGCGACCCCGACTTCTGGTCGGCCGTGAAGAACTCGTTCATCATCGCCGGCGGGATGCTGTTCATCTCGATCCCGCTCGGCGGCATCCTCGCATTCCTGATGGTGCGCACCGACCTGCCCGGCCGCCGCTGGCTCGAACCGCTGCTGCTCACGCCCGTGTTCGTGTCGCCGATGGTGCTCGCGTTCGGCTACGTGGTCGCGGCCGGCCCGGTCGGCTTCTACTCGGTGTGGTTCAAGGAACTGTTCGGCGCGCAGAGCGTGCCGTGGAACGTCTATTCGATCTTCGCGATCACGGTAATCGTCGGCCTCACGCACGTGCCGCACGTGTACCTGTACTCGTCGGCCGCGCTGCGCAACCTCGGCTCGGACGTCGAGGAAGCGGCGCGCGTGACGGGCGCGCGGCCGTTCCGCGTCGCGCTCGACGTGAGCCTGCCGATGACGATGCCCGCGCTGCTGTTCGCCGGCGTGCTCGTGTTCTTCCTCGGCTTCGAGGTGTTCGGGCTGCCGCTCGTGCTCGGCGATCCGGAAGGCCATCTCGTACTCGCCACCTATCTGTACAAGCTGACCAACAAGCTCGGCGTGCCGTCGTATCACCTGATGGCCGCGGTCGCGGTGTGCATCGTCGCGATCACGTTTCCGCTCGTGCTGCTGCAGCGCCGCCTGCTGAAGACGGCCAACCGCTTCGTCACCGTGAAGGGCAAGGCCGGCCGTTCGACCGTGCTGCCGCTCGGCGTGTGGCGCTGGGTCGCGCTCGCGATCGTCGCGCTGTGGCTCGCGCTGACCGTGATCGTGCCGATCTCCGGGATCGTGCTGCGCGCGTTCGTCACCAACTGGGGCGAAGGCGTCGCGCTCGGCGAAGTGCTGACACTCGCGAACTTCACCGAGCTGTTCGAACAGGACAACCTCGTGCGCGCGATCGTCAACACGCTCGGCATCGGCGTGATCGGCGGCGCCCTCGCGGTCGGCTTCTACTCGCTGGTCGCGTTCGCGGGCCATCGCCGCCACGACTGGGCGACGAAGCTGCTCGACTACGTCGTGCTGCTGCCGCGCGCGGTGCCGGGCCTGCTCGCCGGTCTCGCGTTCCTCTGGATTTTCCTGTTCGTGCCCGGGCTGCGCGAGCTGAAGAACTCGATGTGGAGCATCTGGATCGCGTATACGGTCGTGTGGCTCGCGTACGGGATGCGGCTGATCCAGAGCGCGCTGCTGCAGGTCGGCCCCGAGCTCGAGGAAGCCGGACGCAGCGTCGGCGCGACGCGCAGCCGCGTGTCGCTCGACGTGACGCTGCCGCTCGTGCGCTTCGGGCTGCTCGCCGCGTGGCTGCTGATCTTCATGATCTTCGAGCGCGAATACTCGACCGCCGTCTATCTGCTGTCGCCCGGCACCGAAGTGATCGGCGCGCTGCTCGTGTCGCTGTGGGCGACCGGCGCGGTCGATCAGGTCGCCGCGCTCTCTGTCATCAACATTGCGATGGTCGGCGTCGGTCTCGGCGTGGCCCTGCGTTTCGGAGTGAAACTTCATGGATAAGCTCATCGTCGACGATCTGCATCTCAGCTACGGCGCCAATCCGATCCTGAAAGGCGTGTCGTTCGAACTGAAGGCCGGCGAAGTCGTGTGTCTGCTCGGCGCGTCGGGCAGCGGCAAGACGACGCTGCTGCGCGCGGTGGCCGGCCTCGAACAGCCGTCCGACGGCCGCATCCAGCTCGACGATCGCGTGTTCTTCGACGGCGCGCAGCGCGTCGATCTGCCCGTCGAGCAGCGCTCGCTCGGCCTCGTGTTCCAGTCATATGCGCTGTGGCCGCATCGCACCGTCGCCGACAACGTCGGCTACGGCCTGAAGCTGCGCCGCGTCGCCGCGGCCGAACAGAAACGCCGCGTGCAGAACGCGCTCGAGCAGCTCGGCCTCGCGCACCTCGCGGAACGCTTTCCGCATCAGCTGTCGGGCGGCCAGCAGCAGCGCGTGGCGATCGCGCGCGCACTCGTCTACAACCCGCCCGTGATCCTGCTCGACGAGCCGCTCTCGAACCTCGACGCGAAGCTGCGCGAGGAAGCGCGCGCGTGGCTGCGCGAGCTGATCGTGTCGCTCGGGCTGTCCGCGCTCTGCGTGACGCACGACCAGACCGAGGCGATGGCGATGTCAGACCGCATCCTGCTGCTGCGCAACGGCCGCATCGAGCAGGAAGGCACGCCAGCCGAGCTGTACGGCGCGCCGCGCTCGCTGTATACGGCCGAGTTCATGGGCAGCAACAACCGGATCGACGCGCGTGTCGCGGCCGTCGACGGCGACTGCGTGACGCTCGCCGGCGACGGCTGGGAGCTGCGCGCGCTCGCGCGCGACACGCTCGCGCCGGGCCAGGATGCGCAGGCCGTGATCCGCCTCGAACGCGTGCAGGTCGCCGACGGCCCCGGCGCCAACCGGCTGCAGGCCGACCTCGTCACGTCGATGTATCTCGGCGATCGCTGGGAATACCTGTTCCATTGCGGCGACATGCGGCTGCGCGCGTTCGGCCACGCGCCGCGTGCGGCGGGCAAGCACTGGATCGAGTTTCCGGCCAACGACTGCTGGGCGTTCGCGAAAGCGGGCTGAACCGGGCGGCGTGTGCGTGGCGCACGTATGCACGCCGCACGTCTGCACGCCGCCCCCCATCGCACCACGCGCTTGTGCACATTTGCGCGCGGACGGCCGGCGGCGTCCGCCGCGGTCGGCTGCGCGCCGCATCCGTTTCACCTCAACCACAAGAACCAAGGAGACACCGTCAATGAAGTCACGTTCCCTTCGCGCCGCCGTCCTGACCGGCTCGGCCGCCGTCGCCGGTCTCGCGGCCGGCGCCGCGCACGCGCAATCGTCGGTCACGCTGTACGGGATCATGGATGCCGGCATCGAGTACACGAACCACGCGGCGCCAGAAGGCGGCAGCTCCGTCAAGCTGAAGTCGGGCAACAAGAACACGTCGCGCTGGGGTTTGCGCGGCGTCGAGGATCTCGGCGGCGGCCTGAAGGCCGTATTCCGGCTCGAAAGCGGCATCGATCTCGCGAACGGCGCACTCGACGACGGCCCCGACTCGATCTTCGCGCGCCGTGCGACGGTCGGCCTGAAAGGCAAATGGGGCGAGTTGACGCTCGGCCGCAACTACACCGTCACCTACGACTACCTGCTGCCGTTCGACCCGATGGGTTATGCGCAGAACTACTCGTGGGCGAGCGCGTCGATGGCGACCGGCGGCCGCAAGGACGGCATGTTCACGCGCTCGTCGAACGCGGTGCGCTACGACGGCGAGTTCAGCGGCTTCAAGTTCGGCGCGCTGTACGGCTTCGGCAACGTGCCGGGCAGCGTGAAGACCAGCTCGAAATACGACGTCGCGCTCGGCTACGAGAGCGGACCGTTCGCGGCCGTGGTCACGTTCGACCGGCAAAACGGCGCGGCCGACAGCGTGACGCCCGCCGACACGGTCAACTACATCCAGGGGATCCACGCGGGCCTCAGCTACGACTTCGGCAACCTGAAGACGATGGCCGGTTATCGCAACTATCGGCGCACGTTTCACACGAGTGCCGCGAACCAGTTGAGCGATACGTACTGGCTCGGCGGATCGTACCAGTTCACGCCGACGTTCTCGCTGATCGCAGCCGTCTATCACCAGGACATCAAGGGCGGCACCGACGCCGATCCGACGCTCGTGTCGATGCGCGCCAATTACGCGCTGTCGAAGCGTACGATGCTGTATCTGTCGGGCGCGTTCGCGATCGCGAAGCACGACCAGAAGCTCGGCGTGTCGCGCGATTTCGCCGGGTATGGAACGACGCAGGTGGGCGTGACGGCGGGGATTCAGCAGCGGTTTTGACGCCTCGCTCGACGACGCGGGCGACGGCACGCACGTCGCCCGTGCCTCCATGCGATGCGGTCACTTGCGCTCGCGCGCCGCCGTGCGCTGCCCTTCCGCGCTCGCAAGAAGTCACTCACGCAGGAGCGCCGCCTACTACGGCAACATGGCTTTGAGTCGATCAAAGCCGGTGGGCGGCAACGGGATCTCGCCATCATGGTCGACGGCGGTATCGAAGATCAGCGATTCCTTGGTCCATATCAAGCGAACGGCATCCGGGTACGCGTACGTGCGCTCGGCAAGCAATCGCATATCGGAGGTCCGATAGAGCCGCAAAAGGATTCGCTCCCCTCCGAGGTACGCATATCGCGCGGTGTAGCGTCCCCCGTCGCCCCGGGAAGGTTCGGTGACGAACTGCGTCGCGCGTGCGCGTAATCGAGCGTCCTTGTAGTAGACGCCGGCGCAGAACAGCAAGATGACAATTGCCAGAGCGGAACCGAGCGCTTTCATTCCCGACTTCATTCGTTCGAGGCGTCCCTCATGGCGCGAGAAGCTGTATAGGACGACGATCAACAGACCTACCGTGATTCCGAGCAGCACGACGGCCGCGAGTGCGATCATGCCGGCCGCTTGCACACCTATCGCCAATCCGTTCATTCGAAATGCACCGTTATGGTTTATTCAACATGATCGGCCTATAGTCGGAAAATATGATGAAGTCGCCGCCTTGACGGTGCGTGGCTTGCAATTCGCGGAACGAGCGATTCCGGACAGGATAGTAGACTTTCCCTGGCTCATAGAGATTAGCGATCGTACTGCCTACTACTATCGGAAAGTCGAACCACGGCTGATCCGCGAGATTTGCTGCAACGTAGCTCGGTACGATCGCCACACCGTTTTTGCTCCAGTGGCCCAAGTACTGCGACCGCGAATCCGCGGCCCCTTCAAAGGAATAACCGTCCCGGACATATACGACAATGTGCGTGACCGTCGCTTTTCTGTTACCGACGTCGAAAGTAACGCCCGCTACCGCAGCATAGAAGTTGAACGCCCCCAACGCGCCCGTCAGATCGTCAGGGACACCAGCATCGGGTAGACGTCTCGCGGCCTGCAAAGCCTTCTGTTCAAAGGAACTCTCTACCGCCGCTCGCTGGAACTGGAATTCCCTGTGTAGCTTGCGGATATCGTAGTCGCTGACCGTCCAAGGCGATACGTCTCCGCGACTACGGTAACGACCAAGGATATCCTTAAGGGTTTCATACGCACGCAAGCCATATATATCGAAATTTACGAGACGATCGTATTGCTTCTTTGCGCGCGCATGCCTGAGAACCCAGTCCATTTTTATGGTGGTCCGATCGATCATCGATTCAGAATAGAGTTCACCTTTTTGATTGATCTCGTTACGCTGATCCTCCAACGTAACCGAATAGTTAAGTTCCCCGGAAAACCATCGTTCCATCAACCTTGCAGAAATCGGCATATGCTCTTTGCGCATAGCATCAGGAATCTGCTGAATGTCAAAAGGCGGCACTTCTTTTTTATTTCCTTCCGCCTTCGGTTGGTCGGGTGGGACAGGCGTATCCAGCCACTTTCGGAAGCGTGAAAATGCATTCGCAATCCTTTCGATGTCGTCCACCATCTTGTCGAGCGAGTCGCGCTTACCGGCCGGGACAACGGGTGCCGATTGCTTGACGGGCAACTCTTTCCACGGGGGAGCCATTGCCATTGACAGACCGACATCGCACACCGGGATTCCTCCGTCCTGCCCCTCGCAGAGTTTCCATTTTCAAACGAGCTTGTTGATCTTTAAATATGGGATCCTATCAATATCGCGTTTCATATATTTATTCGCTCTGTAGAATCCGAAACCTTAGAACGTCTTACCGAACCTTGCAATGTCGCGCAACCGCCATTTATCAGGAATGGGCAACACGATCGAGTCCCGCACGAGGGTCTTTTCGGCTCTGCATAGAGGTATCGCGCATACGCTCGCCCTTTTCGCGAGGAAACGCATTTCCTGAAACATCCGGTGGAGAAGCGGACGGCTCAATGTAATGCGCACGAGCATTGTCGACAACTGCAAACAGCGAGTTCGTCATACGGTGCCTGTCCAACGCGTTTGCAATCGCGAAGCACGACCAGAAGGTCGGCGTGTCGCGCGATTTCGCCGGGTATGGCACGACACAGGTGGGCGTGACGGCGGGGATTCAGCAGCGGTTTTGACGCCTCGCTGGACGACGCGGGCGACGGCACGCATGTCGCCCACGGCGCCGCACGGCGGTCAGCGTTCCGCTCCCATCGTGAACACCGTACGAACGGCACTGCTCGTATCGTTCCAGTGTGCGCCGACCGCCGACAGCGGCACCACGCGTGTGTCGAGCGTCAGTCGTGCGCGTGCGGCGGCGTCGAACACGCCGCGCGCGACCGCGATCAACCGCGGCAGCGGCACGCTGCCGAGCCCGCTGCCCATCAGTTCGATCGCCGCGGCGCGCAGCACGGCGCCCGGCAGCGACACGTCGCCGCCGCCCATCGAGCCGATCTGCACAAAGCGCAGCGTGCGGCCCGCCGGCATGTTTTGCGCGGCGCTCACCAGCAGCGTGCGCGCGGTCTCGCCCCAGAGATAGTCGAGCACGACGTCGACGTCCGCACGCCAGTGGGGCTCGAGCGCACGCGCGAGCGCGGCCGCGTCCTGCTGCAGCGGCACGACGGCATCCGCACCGGCGTCCAGCAACGCATCGAGCGCGGCCGTGTTGCGTCCCGTCGCGATCACCGTCGCGGCGCCGAGGTGCTTTGCGACCCGCACCGCGAGCCGGCCCGACGTGCCCGTCGCGCCGTTGACGAGCACCGTCTCGCCAACCGTCATGCGCGCGCGTTCGGTCAGCGCGGCCCACGACGACATCGCCGGATTCGCGATCGCGGCGGCCGTGACGTCGTCGAGATCGTCCGGCAGCGGCACCCACTGCGTATCGGGCACGATCGTGCGCTCGGCCATCGCGCCGAACGGCGCCGCGGCGCTGAAGAAGTAGACGCGCTGCCCGTCGTCGAGCCGCCCGACGCCGTCGACGCCGACGACGAACGGATAGCGCCCGTCGAACGAGTAGTGCGCGCCGGACGCGCGCCCCTGCGCCAGCCGGCTCACCGCCGACGCCGTCACGTCGATCAGCCGGTGAGCCGGCTGCGCGTGCGGCGCGTCGAATTCCATAAAGACCGGCCCTTCGCCCGGACCCTTCACGACTGCTGCCTTCATGTCGACTCCTCGAATGTGCTGATGTGAATACCGGGCTGGCCGCACGCGTACGCCTGATGTCGCGCTGCGGCGCAACCCTCAATGCACGTCAAGCCACGCGCGCAGCGCGCGATCGCGCACGTCGAGCACATCGAACAGCCCGAGCGCGCGCAGCGCCGGCAACGCGTCGAGCACGTCGGCTTCTGCTCGGGCGCGCTCGGCCGTCGACGCATGCGGGTCGGTCAGCACGCGCGCGTTGATCAGAAACGCACCGACGGTGCCCTTGCGGATCGTCGTGTCGCCGGCATCGAGCCGGTCCTGATCGTCGGGAAGCAATTGTTCGGCTCGCATCGTCCGGCTCCATGTCTGTGATTGAAGCGCCCAATTTACGCGTGCGGCCGCTGCCGATCTCCGGTATAAAAGCCATTCGATACGGAGATTCGGCCATGTCCGCCCCCCTTCTTCCCGCGCGGCTCGTGCTCGGCGACGATGGTCCGTTCGTCGCCGCGGCCGTGCTCACGCAGCGCGATGCGCGTACGACCGCGCCGCATGCGCATGCGCGTGGGCAGCTCGTCGGCGCCCTGAGCGGACTGCTGTCGATCGGGCTCGACGATCAGGACTGGGTCGTACCGGCGATCCATGCGATCTGGATTCCGCCGCACTGCCGGCACGGGCTGCAGTCGTTCGGACCGTTTTCGGGATGGTCGGTGTTCGTGGCCGAGGCGCGCTGCGGCGCCTTGCCGTCGGAACCGCGCGCGATCCGCACGACGCCGTTGCTGCGCGAAGCCGTGCGGCGCGCCGCGACTTGGGATGGATCGGCGCTCGACGCCGCGCAGGCGCGGATCGCCGAGGTGATCGTCGACGAGATCGCCGCGGCGGACGCGCAGTCGCTCGGGCTCGTGCGGCCGCGCGACCCACGGCTCGTGCGAATCACCGATGCGCTCGCGGCCGATCTGGCCGACAACCGCCGCCTCGAAGACTGGGCGCGCTGGGCCGGGCTCGGCGCGCGCACGCTGAGCCGGCGCTTCGTCGCGGAGACGGGGCTGACGTTCGCGCAGTGGCGTCAGCAGGCGCGGCTGATGCGCGCGCTCGAGAAAGTGGCCGACGGTGTGCCGGTCACGACGATCGCGCTCGATCTCGGCTACGAGAACGTGAGCGCGTTCATCGACATGTTTCGGCGTGCGCTCGGGACGACGCCGGGGAAGTATGGGGAGCTGACGCGACTTGAAGCCAGCAAGGAGCGAACTTCGTCATGATTCACATGCAGCGCCGGTGCCGATCGGCTAGACGGCGCCGAATGTAACGCGCACGGCATTGTTGAAAACTGCAAGCAGCGAATTCGTCGTTCGCCACCCGTGCGCCGCGTTCGTGATCGCGAAGCATACCGGTGACGGCAATCGCAGAACACGACGCCGGCCGGAACGTATGGACGTTAGATGGCGAAAGCATCGACGCGCGGTCACATGACATTACTGAATCCGCGCACCGCACAACACCCGTTCAAAGAAGTGCTCGATAGGCGTCGAGCGACTGACACGTCTGCACCATGCCTTGTCGTCGCAAGATCTCGAGGTACCGGTCTGCAGTCAACGGTGGTTGTTTAAGCGCCTCTCGCTGTCGTCGCGCGGCCGCAACGACCACCGCGGGTTCGAGGTCGAAAAGATCATCGACGAACTCGTCTGGATGCTGGGCCTCGATGCCGTACGGCAACAACGCCTCTTCCGGAAAGTCCTTTCGATTGAACGTCACGATCACGCTGGCGTTGCAACGGATTGCAGCGGCAAGCACGTGACGATCGTCGGCATCCGGGAGAACAAGCCCGGCAATCAACGATTCATAACCGGTCACGACGGCATCCGGTATCGCTCGATCCATCAAACTTGAGGTTCGATCAAGCTGTTCCGCTGTCAAATCCGGACGGTTGTCCAACAGATTGCGCTTCCACTCGTCGGTAATATGTGCGCTCCACCGCGCCCGGAAACATCCACTCAACGCCAGCCGCATCAGGAAATCGCGAAGCGGCGCGGGATAAAGCACACAGGCATCGTAGATCGCCGTAAATGGCGAATGCGTCATTCGTAGCCCATCCGCAGATCCTGTGCCTGCTTGCTCAGTTCTTCCATTGCGTCAGCACTCTCTTGGTCGCGCTCAGCCTTGTAGCGCATCAGATCCGAAAACCGCACGCGCCGATGCTTGCCCGTCCGGTGATAGGGCAATGCATTCGACTCAAGCAGCTTGATCAGATGCGGGCGGGAGACATTGAGCAGATCTGCCGCTTCCTGCGTCGTCAATTCCGCATGAACCGGCACAACCTTGACAGCGTTGCCATCCGCCAATTCCGCGAGAATATCCACCAGCAGACGAAGTGCGGACGTCGGCAGCTCGACCTGATGGGCTCGGTTCTCGTCATCAAAAATCTGAATGCGCTGCGTATCGGTCCGTGTTGCGAGATAAGCCGCCAGCATGCGTTGCCCCTCGACGGCCGCCTGCATCTCGCGCTCGACGGGCAAGATCATGTCGGGTGTCGTGGCGTGATGCATTGCGTTCTCCAATCGGAATTTCAGGATTTCAGCAGTCTATTCGAAATAAACGAAATTCGCAATAAACGAAAATTGAACGAACCCCAAATACTCCGAGCGCAGCCGGCTTCATCGTTCAATACGTCCCATCCCCCTTCTTCACAACCTCGCCCGCCTTCCCCTTGAACTGCGCCGCCAACCGCTCCGCACTCCTCGCCAGCAACGTCGTATCGACGCCGACCGCCACGAACAGCGCCCCCGCTTCCAGATAACGCCGCGCCGCCGCCTCATCCGCACTGAGAATCCCCGGCGCCTTCCCGGCCGCCTTGATCGCCCGGATCGCGCCGTCGATCGCGGCCTGCACGTCCGGATGCCCGGGATTGCCGAGGTGCCCGAGATCGGCGGCCAGGTCCGCGGGCCCTATGAACACGCCGTCCACCCCTTCGACACGCGCAATCGCCTCGATCGCGTCGAGCCCCGCGCGCGTCTCGACCTGCACGAGCACGGCCATCTCGTCGTTCGCGCGATGCAGGTAGTCGCCCACGCGATTCCACCGCGACGCACGCGCGAGCGCGCTGCCGACGCCGCGAATCCCGTGTGGCGGATAGCGTGTGGCGGCCACCGCCGCGCGCGCTTCGTCGGCGCTTTGCACCATCGGCACGAGCAGCGTCTGCGCACCGAGATCGAGCACCTGCTTGACGATCACCGGATCGTTCCACGGCACGCGCACGACCGGCTGCGACCGATACGGCGCGATCGCCTGCAGCTGCGCGACGATCGACGGCACGGTATTCGGCGCGTGCTCGCCGTCGATCAGCAGCCAGTCGAAACCGGCGCCCGCGACGATTTCGGCACTGTACGGATTGGCCAGACCGAGCCACAGCCCGATCTGCGCGTCGCCGCGCACGAGCGCGGCCTTGAACGTATTCGTCGGCATCTGCATCGTCAGTTCACCCGAAGTAGCACTGAATCGTTCCGAGCGGGCCGTAGTCGACACTGAAGGTGTCGCCGCGGCGCGCCGCGCACGGCCGCGTAAACGACCCGCCGAGCACGATCTGGCCGCGCTCGAGCGCGACGTCGAAGCGCGCGAGCCGGTTCGCGAGCCACGCGACGCCGTTCGCCGGGTGATTCAGCACGCCCGCCGCGACGCCCGTTTCCTCGACCACGCCGTTGCGCGACATGATGGCCGCGACCCAACGCAGATCGACGTCGTGCGGCTTCACCGGCCGCCCGCCGATGACGACGCCCGCGTTCGCCGCGTTGTCGGCGATCGTGTCGAACACCTTGCGCGGACGCTGCGTGTCGGGATCGATCGACTGGCTGCGCGCGTCGATGATCTCGAGCGCGGGCACCACGTAGTCCACCGCGTCGTAGACGTCGAAGATCGTGCAGTTCGGGCCGCTCAGGCGCTTGCCGAGCACGAACGCGAGTTCGACCTCGACGCGCGGCACGATGAAGCGATCGGTCGGAATCGTGCCGCCGTCTTCGAAGAACATGTCGTCGAGCAGCGCGCCGTAGTCGGGCTCGTCGATCTGCGACGTGTTCTGCATCGCCTTCGACGTGAGGCCGATCTTGTGCCCCTTCAGCGTGCGGCCTTCCGCGAGCTTCAGCGCGACCCACGCGCGCTGGATCGCATATGCGTCGTCGATCGTGATGTCCGGATGGTCGAGCGAGATCTGGCGGATTTGCGTGCGTTCGCGTTCGGCGTCGTGCAGACGCTGCGCGAGCGCATCGATGGTGGCGGTATCGAGCATGGTGGGGTTCGGATTCAGTCGGCCCGCTTGTAGCGGGCGTGGATGTTGTTGTGCTTGTACGAGCCGCTTTCGCTGAACTCGGTCAGCTCCATCGACAGCGCGAGATAACGCTTCGCATACAGCTCGGCGAAATGCGCCTTGATCGCATCGAACAACGCGTCGCATGCGGCGCGCTTCGTCGCCTCGCTGCGCCCGGCGCCGATCTTCAGCGTCACGTGCACGAACGCGTCGTCTTCGGTGCCGTCGGCCACGCAGTAGTCGTGCAGTTCGATCGCGCGCGAACGAATCCCGCCGATCGGAAACACGCCGCCCTGCGCGATCAACGTCGCGTTGATCGTGCGCAGCAGCGCGGGGATGCGGGCGTCGGCGCGGATGTTCGCCGTATATTCGACGACGATGTGCGGCATGGCAGTCTCCGGTCGGATCTCGGATGCGTGCGCGTTCAGCGCAGCGGAAAAATGGCGTTGATCTGGCCGGTGCCCGAACTCGCGAAGTAGTCGGTGACGATTTCGACCGGCTGGTCGTAGCGATCCCAGCCGAGCAGGCCGAGCAGCATCGCGGTGTCGTGCATTCCGCCTTCGCCGTGGCAGTGCTGGTTGTACTCGGGCAGCATCGCGCAGAACGTCTTGAAGTCGCCCTGCTTCCACAGTTCGACGACGCGCAGATCGACCTGCCGAAAGAATTCACGGCTGATCTCGTGAATCGATTCCTCGGGGCTGCCGTTGTCGTTGAAACGATGCGAGAGCGAACCGCTCGCGAGAAACGCGACGTTCGCATCGCTCTTTTCGATCGCTTCGAGCAGCGCTTCGCCGAAGCGGCGGCTGTCGTCGAGCGTGTGCCACATGCACCAGCCGGCGATCGACACGACCTTGAAGTGCCGGTCGCCGTTCATGTAGCGCATCGGCACGAGCGTCCCGTATTCGAGCTCGAGACTGTCGATCTCGTGCGCGCGCGTCGCGATGCCGCGCGTGCTCGCCGTCTCGGCGATCAGCCGGCCGAGCGCCGGATTGCCCGGATACGCGTAATGCATGTCGCGGATGAAATGCGGCAGCTCATTGCTCGTGTACGTGCCGGCAAAGCGCGCATTGCAGTTCACGTGATAGCCGGCATTGACGAGCCAGTGCACGTCCGACACGACGATCGTGTCGACGCCGAGCGCACGGCAGCGCTCGCCGATCAGCCGATGGCCGCGGATCGCCGCGTCGCGGCAGCCGTGATGCTTGCCGGGCAGCTCCGACAGGTACATCGACGGCACATGCGTGATTTTCGCGGCGAGGGACAGTTTGCCCATCGTAGTCTCCGTATCGTTCTTGTCGCGGCGCAACGGCGCGCGTCAGACGCCCCAGCGCGGAATGTGATGCGAGCCCATCGAGATGCAGACGTTCTTCACTTCCGCGAACACCTCGAAGCTGTATTCGCCGCCTTCGCGCCCGGTGCCGGACGCTTTGACGCCGCCGAACGGCTGGCGCAGATCGCGCACGTTCTGGCTGTTCACGAACACCATGCCGGCCTCGATCCCGCGCGCGAGGCGATGCACCTTGCCGACGTCCTGCGTCCACACGTACGACGCGAGCCCGTACGCCGTGTCGTTTGCAAGCTGCAGCCCGTGCGCTTCGTCGTCGAACGGAATCAGGCACGCGACGGGCCCGAAAATTTCCTCCTGCGCGATGCGCATCCGGTTGTCGACGTCGGCGAACACGGTCGGCCGCACGAAGTTGCCGTTGCGCAGCCGCTCGGGCAGCCCGGCCGGCTGGTCGGCCCCGCCCGCGACGATCCGCGCGCCTTCCTGTTCGCCAAGGCGGATATAGCCCGTCACCTTTTCCCAATGCTGGCGCGTGATCATCGCACCGAGCTGCGTCGACGGATCGCACGGATCGCCGACCACGAGCTGGTTCGCGCGCCGCGCGAATTCCTGCACGAAGCGGTCGTAGATCGTGCGCTGCACGAAGATGCGCGAGCCCGCGGTACAGCGTTCGCCGTTGATCGAGAAGATCGTGAACAGCGACGCGTCGAGCGCGCGATCGAAATCGGCGTCGTCGAAAATCAGCACCGGCGACTTGCCGCCGAGCTCCATCGAGTATTTCTTCAGTCCCGCGCGTTCGATGATCCGCTTGCCCGTGACGGTGCCGCCCGTAAACGACACCGCGCGCACGTCGGGATGACGCACGAGCGCATCGCCGGCCGTCGCGCCGTAGCCCTGCACGACGTTGAGCACGCCCGGCGGAATGCCGGCCTCGAGCGCGAGCCGGCCGAGCTGGTCGGCCGTCAGCGGCGACAGCTCCGACATCTTCAGCACCGCGGTATTGCCGAGCGCGAGGCACGGCGCCGTCTTCCAGGTTGCGGTCATGAACGGCACGTTCCACGGCGAGATCAGCGCGCAGACGCCGACCGGCTGATACAGCGTGTAGTTCAGCATCTGATCGTCGACGGGATACGTACGGCCGTTCATCTGCACGCACACTTCCGCGAAGAAATGGAAGTTCTCCGACGCGCGCGGAATCAGCTGCTTGCCGGTCTGCGCGATCGGCAGGCCCGTGTCCTGCGTTTCCAGCGCGGCGAGCGTCGGCACGTTCTTCTCGATCAGCTCGCCGAGCCTGCGCATCAGCTTCGCGCGCTCCTTCGCGGGCGTGTTCGCCCATTTCGGAAACGCTTCCTTCGCCGCGCGCACGGCCGCGTCGACTTCGGCCTCGCCGCCCGACGCGACTTCGTCGATCACGTCGCCCGTCGCCGGATTCAGCGTCGCGAACCTGTCGCGGCTGTCGACCTCGCGGCCGTCGATCCAGTGCTTGATGGTCATCTGCTCTCCTTGTGCGACGGGCTCAGCCCGCGCGATAGTAGTCCGCTTCGCCGACGATCGTGTTCACGAGCCGGCCGATTCGTTCGATTTCCGTCACCACCACATCGCCGGGCTTCGTGTCGGCGAGCCCCTGCGGCGTGCCGGTCAGAATCAGGTCGCCCGGCGCGAGCGTCATGAAGCCGCTGATGTATTCGATCAGCGCGGGCACGTCGAAGATCATGTCGCGCGTGCTGCCGCGTTGCGTCTCGTGGCCGTTGACCGTCGTGCGCAGCGCGAGATCGCCGGCGTCGCCGACTTCGTCGCGGCTCACGAACCACGGCCCGAGCGGCGTGCACGTGTCGCGATTCTTCACGCGCAGGTTCGGCCGATAGTAGTTCTCCAGATAGTCGCGGATCGCGTAGTCGTTCGCGACCGTATAGCCGGCCACGTAGTCGATCGCCTGCGCGCGCGCGACGTTGCGCGCGGGCCGGCCGATCACGACGGCGAGTTCGCACTCGTAGTGCATGTGCGTCGCATCGGCGGGCCGCACCGTCTGCGACCGGTGGCCGATGAACGTGTTCGGTCCTTTCAGGAAGATCAGCGGCTCGCTCGGCGCGTTGAACGCGAGTTCCTTCGCGTGATCCGCGTAGTTGAGGCCGAGCGCGAAGGTCGTGCGCGGCGCGACGGGCGGCAGCCACGCGACCGCCTCCTCGGCGAGCACGCGCCCGGTATCGAGGCGGATCGCGCCGTCGCCGGCCGGTTCGGCTGCATGCAGGGCGCCGTTGTAGATGACGCGTGCCGTCTTCATCGTGCCGCCTCCGCGACGAGCGTGTGGCGCAACGTGCCGATGCCGTCGGCGGCGATCTCGACCGTGCTGCCCGCGCGTGCATGCGGCGCGCCGCCCGCGACGCCGAGCAACAGCACGTCGCCGGCGTCGAACGACATGAACGCGCTGATGTCGGCGATCAGTTCGCGCACCGGGCGAATCAGCGTCGCGGTGGACGTGCGCGCCACGACTTCGCCATCGATCCGCACGCTCAGCGCGATCGCGTCGACGTCGGCGAGCGCGGAGGCCGGCACGACCGCCGGGCCCAGCGGACAGAAGCCGTCGCGGCATTTGAAGCGCACGGCCGGCCGATAGTAGTCGGGATGCGGAACGGATACGTCGCTGGCCAGCGTGAAGCCGTGCACGTAGTCGAGCGCGCGGGCGGCCGGCACGCGCGTCGCACGGCGCGCGAACACGACAGCCACCGACGCGCCGATCTCCAGCGCCTCGACGCCGGCCGGCACGACGACGGCCGCGCCGTCGGACGCATGCGTATTGGCCGGTTTGATGTAGAGCACGGGCGCCTGCGGCGGACGCCCGTAAGGCGCCGCATGCACCGCGTCGCCGAGCGCGGCGAGCGCCGCGCGCTCGTTCAGCAGTGCGCCATAAACGGTACCGACCGCGACCGGCAGCGGCGGCGCCGCGGCGGTCGTGCAACACAGCTCCATCGGGACTCCTCTGCCGCGCGTCGCGGCGCATCGTCAATACTTAACATCTTAAGTAAACAAAGCGACGCTGACAACCTCGATTACCCTGATAGACGAATTTCACCACCGTCGGCTGTTAAGATTCATCCGTCCCATTCACCGCATCCCCCGATGAACCGTACGCTCGACCATCGCAATCTGGCCATGCTGCTGCTCGAGGCCCGCGAAACGCTGATGGGCCTGTTCCGCCCCATTCTCAAGGAATTTGCACTGACGGAGCAGCAATGGCGGATCATCCGCGTGCTCGACGGCGAGCCGGGGCAGTCCCTCGAAGCGGGACAGATTGCGCGGCGCTGCTGCATTCTGAGCCCGAGCCTCACGGGCGTGCTCGAACGCATGGAGCGCGACGGGCTGATCACGCGCACGCGCGCTCAGGAGGATCAGCGTCGGCTCGTGGTCAGCCTGACGCCGCAAAGCCGAAAGCTCGTCACGGAGATCGGCCCGCGCATCGACGAACAGTATCGGCTGCTCGAAGCGCGCTTCGGCCAGGACGGCCTCGACGACATCTATCGCGCGCTCGACCGCTTGATCGAGCTCGGCAACGGCATGTCGTCGTGACGTCCTTGCGTGCCGGCGTGGCCGTGCGTGAACGGTACGTACGCGCGTGGTACCGTCAGTCTCGCGCGCCGCGCATCAGGTCGGTCACCGGGATCCCGCGCGACGTGCGCATGCACGCTTCCACATAATCGACGAACGGCAACGGCTCGAAATCGATTTCGTCGCGCAGGCGGCGGTTGTCGAACACGCGGTCGACCGTCGCGAATTCCGCGAAACGCCGCATCGCGTCGCCGATCACGCGCTCGCGCGCCGGGTCCGCGCGGCCGAGCACGGTGCGCACCACCTGCGGCAGATCGGCCGGCGCGCACGCCGCGTAGCGCGGCGCGTCCGCGATGCCGACCGCCTCGTCCATCGCGCGCACGATCTGCGCGACCATCGGTGCATCCTCGCCCGCCGACACGTGATAGACGCGATGCGCGAGCGTCGGCTTGACGGCCAGCAGCATCGTCGCACGCGCGACGTCGTCGACCGACACGATGTCGATGCGCGTCATCGGCCGCGCGGTGAAGCGACGCGCAGCGTGCGCGACGCGAAACATCCAGAACGAATTCGGCGCCGGCCGCGTGCCGAGCACCGTGTGACCGACGACGTGCGACGGCCGCACGACGACGAGCGGCAACCCGAGCGCGCGCAGCCGCCGCTCCGTTTCCGCCTTCGCGTGCAGATAGCGGGCTGTGAGCACTGCGCCGCGCGGCGTTTCGCCCGTGCAGGGCGCACGCTCCGGCTCTTCCTGCACGACGCCGGCGCCGGCCGTGCCCGCGAATGCAGTGCCGACGTAGACGAACCGCCGCAGATGCGGCGCCTGCGTGCAGCGCGCGGCAAAGCGCAGCGTGCTGTCGAGATCGGTCTGCAGATGCGCGCCGTCGGCGACCGACGCGTGCCCCGCGCAATGAATCACGTGCGTCGCGGCCGTGAGGCGCCCCGCGTCGGCGCGGTCCCACACGTCGTCGAGCGCGCCGACGATGACGTTCGAATCGCCGATGCGCGCCGCCCAGTACGGCGCGAGGCCCGCGCGGAGCGCCGCATCGCGCAGCCGCGCGACGGCGTGTCCGCGGTCCTGCGCGCGCACGATGCAGACGACGCGTTCGAGCAGCCCCGCATTGATGAGCGCCGTCAGCACGGTACTGCCGAGGAAACCGGTTGCACCGGTCAGCACGAGTCGCTCGACGTTCGCCGCCGCGACCGGCGCGCTCGCGGGCGAGACGAGGCTCGTGCGCCAGTTCAGCGGCAGCGCGGTTTTCCAGATCAGCACGGTAGTCTCCTTCGAGGAAGCGGCCCGACCGGCGACGCGCGCAGGGCAGTCGCGCACTGCGCGGAGGCGAGCCGCACGACGGGCATGTACGCCGTCGGCGATCGCGACCGGCCGCTGCTGCGAACACGTCGCGCCGCGCGGAGGTCGCGATACGTTGCCGTGCGCGCAGCGTCGGGCAATGCGCAGTGTGGGGCGCGATCGCGCGGAAGTCTGTGCTGAAAGTTTCGTAAAAATGTGTGGATTTGTACGGGATTGTCCGGCTCTGTCGCGCGGCGTTCGGACGCGTCGCGCGCGCGTTCGCTGTGCCGCACTTGGGCGGTGGGCGACTCGCTCCGGTCGCACGCGCTTGCGGTCATCCGATCTCCTCGCGCGCACGATCGGCGGTCGCACCCCCGTCGGCGCCGTCGTGTCTGCGCGCGCATTCTGTCGCCAAATTAGACGAGCCTCGTCTGACGTCGTTTCATCCGAATCTCGAATAAACGCAATGCGCATTTATTGTCGGTTATCACTTGCGTTTCAGCACAGTCTATCTAGACTGTTCAAGTTCAAACGGTCCAATTTGTCATTTCTCAGGAGACGATCCAATGCGCCTCACCATTCGCATTAATGGCAGCGAAGCGGCAACCCGGCAGTCGTTCGCAGTGCTGTGGGTCGACACCGACGAAGGGCTGTGGTCACGCGAGGCACATCAGGGCATCGACCTGCCGACCTGGGGCAAGGTCCGCGACGTCGAGGGCGCGATGGCACTGTGCGCCGCCGACAGCGGGAACGCGGTTTGCGAGTTGCAGGGCCTGTCGTTCGACGCAACGCAGCGCGACCAGGGCACGGCGGTGCTCGCGGGCGAGCATCGCGAAGGCGCGTGGCGCCTGCAGGCGGTCGACCGCTGCACCACCTCGCCGGAATATCAGGAATTCATCACGGTGGCCCGCTAGTTTTTCGTTGACGAAAATCAGATTCAGATTTAATCGCTTATTCCGCCCGGCGATTTTTTATTTCGATATTCAGTAAATTGGCGCCTCGTTTCCGAGGCGCTTTTTTATTCCGGCACCATTCCGATGCGTGCCCAATGGGGCGTAGCGCACCGACACCGCCCAGCGTCTCCGTCCACGCCACCGCCCCGCCGCCCGGCCGCCGTTCGCGACTGCATCGATGCAATCGTGCGCCCACGTCGTCGTTTACCCGCCGTTTTCACCGCGATCGCCGCTTGCCTTCACGCCCATGCGCGTCGCGCGCGCACAGTTTCCTCACATGATCTTTACTCATTTATTACAATCCCATTATTCCGACTGACCCGCCGTCTCCCGGCGACCGACCCTGGCCCCTGCATGAGCGCGAAGAAAAAGCCCCACCCCGTCGACCCGTACGCGTCCGCGACCAAGAATCCGATGCTCGCGTCGCGCCTGCCGATGTGGCGCTCGAAGCTCGTCGTGATTCTCGTGTTCGTGGCGTTCGCCGCACTGATCGTGCGCGCCTTCTGGGTGCAGGTCGCGAATCAGGATTTCTACGTCGGTCAAGGCCAGAAGCGCTACCAGCGCACGATCGAGCTCGACGCGATGCGCGGGCGCATCGTCGACCGCAACGGCGCGATGCTCGCGGTCAGCCTCGCGACCTACGAGATCTGGGCGAACCCGAAGCAGGTATCCGACACCGACTATCCGCAAATCGCGAAGCTGCTCGACATGCCGCTCGCCGAAGTGAAGCGCCGCCTCGGCAACGACCGTACGTTCGTGCTGCTCAAGCGTCAGGTCGACGCCGAGACCGCGAGCCGCCTCGACAAGCTCGCGATCGACGGCATCACGCAGATCGCCGATTCGAAGCGCTTCTATCCGGAAGGCGAATCGGCCGCACACGTGGTCGGCTTCACGAACGTCGAGGATCAGGGGCAGGAAGGCGTCGAGCTCGCGGCGAACGCGCTGCTGTCCGGCACGTCGGGCCAGCGCGAGGTGATTCGCGACCGGCTCGGCCGGATCGTGTCGGACACGCGGCCACTCGTGCCCGCGCAGCACGGCGCGACGATCGAGCTGACGATCGATCGGCGCATCCAGCAGCTCGCGTTCAGCCAGCTGAAGGCCGCCGTGCTCGAGAACAACGCGGTGGCCGGCAGCGTCGTCGTGCTCGATGCGCAGAACGGCGAAATCCTCGCGCTCGCGAACTATCCGACGTTCGACCCGAACGACCGCGCGCGGCTCACCGGCCAGCAGTTGCGCAACCGCGCGGTGATCGACACGTTCGAGCCGGGCTCGACGATCAAGCCGCTCGTCGTCGCGCTGTCGATCGACCAGCGCAAGGTCACGCCGAACACGATCATCAACACGTCGCCGGGCACGTACAAGATCGGCCCGGCCGTGATCCACGACACGTCGAACCACGGTTCGCTGACCGTCGCGCAGGCGCTGCAGAAGTCGAGCAACATCGCACTCGCGAAGCTGGCGCTGAACCTGCCGGCCGAAACGATCTGGAACAAATATCAGGAATACGGGATCGGCCGCGCGCCGGAACTCACGTTCCCCGGCGTCGCGTCGGGGCGGCTGCGCAGCTACCAGCGCTGGCGGCCCATCGAGCAGGCGACGATGGCCTACGGCTACGGGCTCTCGATGTCGCTGCTGCAGATCGCGCAGATGTATACCGCGTATGCCGGCGACGGCACGCTACATCCGGTGTCGCTGCTGAAAAACGGCACCGACCAGCAGACGATCGACGCGCATCGCGGCCATCGCGTGACGTCGCCGCAGACGGCGGCCGCGATCCGTTCGATGCTCGAGATGGCGGTCGGCGAAGGCGGCACCGGGCGGCGCGCGCGCGTCGACGGCTACCGGATCGGCGGCAAGACCGGTACGGCGCGCAAACAGGTCGGCTCGTCGTATGCGAAGGGCAAGTATCGCGCGCTGTTCGCCGGGATGGCGCCGATGAGCAACCCGCGCCTGATCGTCGCGGTGATGATCGACGAGCCGCGCGGCAAGGGCTATTACGGCGGCACGGTGGCCGGCCCCGTGTTTGCGTCGGTGACGAGCGGCGCGCTGCAACTGCTCGGCGTGCCGCCCGACGCACCGGTCGAAGCCGATACGGAGACGCCGACGAGAAAGGTGCCGCAGAAGACGGTCGCGGCGCCGAAGGCCGCGGCGCCGGTACGAACGGCCACGCAATCGGGCGACGCGGCGCGGAGACCCGCTGCAGCCGGCTGATTGCGTGAAGAAACGGCGGGCCGCCCCGCCCGCGGTCAATGCGAAGCCGCGACCGGCTTCGCCATCCTGCCGAGCACGTGCTCGGTCATGCCGCGCGCAAGTTCCGTCTCGCCCATGAAGACGGTGCCGATGCCCTCGCTCGCCAGCAGCGCGGCTTCGTCGCTGCTGTTCGTGCACAGCACGACTTCGAGCGTCGGATTCAGCGTGCGCGAAATCTCGACGATCTGCCGCACGTCGAACACGTCCGGCAGCGTGACGACGAGCATCCCCGCGCGCGCGATATGCGCCTGCACGAGCACGATCGGCTCGATCGCGTCGCCCGACACCGCGGCGACGCCGCCGGCGCGCAGCTTCTCGACGATCTCGCGGTTCTGCTCGACGACGACGTACGCGATGCCGTGCTCGTCGAGCGCCCGCGCGATCCGCGTGCCGACCTTGCCGTAGCCGACGATCACGACCTGCCCGGTCAGATGCGTCTGCGGCGTCGACATCGGCAGCGCGGCGAGCGGATCGTCGCGCGCCTCGAGCCGGCGCGCGAACGCCGAGCGCTTGCGGATCCATGCGAGCGCCGGATCGATCGCCGCGAACGCGACCGAGTTCAGCGCGATCGAGATCAGCGCGACCGCGAGAATCAGGTTCTGCCCTTCCGCCGACAGCAGCCCGAGCGAGCGGCCGAGCCCGGCGAGGATGAACGAGAATTCGCCGATTTGCGCGAGCCCCGCGCCGACGATCAGCGCGGTGTTCAGCGGATAGCGGAATGCGACGACGAGCGCGACGGCCGCCAGCGTCTTGCCGATCAGCACGATCGCCGCGACCTCGACGACGTGCAGCGGCTCGTCGAGCAGCACCTTCGGATCGAACAGCATCCCGACCGAAATGAAGAACAGCACCGAGAACGCGTCGCGCAACGGCAGCGTTTCGTCGGCGGCGCGGCGGCTGAATTCCGATTCGCGCATCATCATCCCGGCGAAGAACGCCCCGAGCGCGAACGACACGTCGAACAGCTTCGCCGCACCGAATGCGATGCCGACCGCGGCCGCGATCATGCAGAGCGTGAACAGTTCGCGCGAGCCGGTGCGCGCGACGAGCCACAGAATGCGAGGAAACACGCGCTTGCCGACGATCAGCATCAGCGCGATGAACGCGGCGACCTTCAGCATCGTGACGCCGAGCGTGCTCCACACGCCGCCGCCGGCCGCATGCTCGCCACCCGGCGGCGAGCCGCCGAGCAGCCCCGCGACGGGCGGCAGCAGCACGAGCACGAGCACCATGACGAGATCCTCGACGACAAGCCAGCCGACCGCGATCCGTCCGTTCACCGTTTCGACGAGCCCGCGCCCTTCGAGCGCGCGCAGCAGCACGACCGTGCTCGCGACCGACAGCGCGAGACCGAACACGAGCGCCGCGCCGATGCTCCAGCCCCACGCGAGCGCGAGGCCGCCGCCGAGCAGCGTCGCGACCGTGATCTGCACGATCGCGCCGGGCAGCGCGATCTTGCGCACCGCGAGCAGATCGCCGAGCGAGAAATGCAGGCCGACGCCGAACATCAGCAGCATCACGCCGACTTCGGCCAGCTGCTGCGCGAGCGACAGATCGCCGACGAAGCCCGGCGTGCCGGGGCCGATCACGATCCCGGCCAGCAGATAGCCGACGAGCGGCGGCATTTTGAGCAGCGACGCGAGATAACCGAAGATCATCGCGAGACCGAAACCGGCCGCGAGCAACGCAATCAGGCTGACGTCATGAGGCATCCCCCCTCCCTGGTTCGTGTAACGCTTTAGTAAGGTTCAAGAACGAAAGGATAAGGGATGAGGCGGGCAAATGGCGCGCCGCCGCGAAAAATTCACGCGGCGGCGCGGGTCGGACGCGAA
Source organism: Burkholderia multivorans ATCC BAA-247 (assembly GCF_000959525.1). Lineage (NCBI taxonomy): Bacteria > Pseudomonadati > Pseudomonadota > Betaproteobacteria > Burkholderiales > Burkholderiaceae > Burkholderia > Burkholderia multivorans. The sequence continues at coordinate 1,207,080 of NZ_CP009831.1, read as the reverse complement.
GCGCGGCAGGCCGCCGCGCCCGCTCAGCGCGCGGCTTGCGGGAAGCGCGCGCCCGGCGGCGGCTCGGGGCGCGTCGACGGCACGCTCTTGCGCACCTTCGCGACCTGCGCGGCCGTCACCGGCGAGCCGGTGTTGCCCCAGCTCGTGCGGATGAAGTTCGACACGTCGGCCACTTCCTGATCCGACAGGCGCCAGCCGAACGGCGGCATCGTGAACGTCGACGGCGCGGTGCGCGTGCCGACCAGCGCGCTGCCTTCGAGCACCACGTGGATCAGCGACGTCGGATCGTCGCCCTGCACGACCGGGTTGCCGGCCAGCGCCGGGAACACGCGCGTATAGCCGTGCCCGTCGCTGCGGTGGCAGGCCATGCAGTTGTCGCGGTACACGGCCGCGCCGGGCTTGCTCGTGTCGCCCGTCTGCAGCGCCTTCGCGGCGGCCGCATCGTAGACGTGCGGCTGCTCGCCCTGCACGCGCGGCGGCAGCGTCTTCAGATAGCGCGCGATCGCGGTCAAGTCGTCGTCGCTCATGTGCTGCATGCTGTGGCCGACCACGTCCGTCATCCCGCCGAACGCGGCCGTGCGCAGCGTGCGGCCGGTCTTCAGGAACTGCACGATCTCGCCTTCGCTCCACGTGCCGAGGCCGGTGCGCGGTTCGCCGCGCAGGCTCGTCGGCACCCAGCCGTCGATCGCCGCGCCGCCGGCGAGGAAGTCGAGGCCGTCCGCGTCGGTCAGCGCGCGCTCCTGCATCGTCACTGCACGCGGCGTATGGCACGCGCCGCAGTGGCCGAGCCCCTGCACGAGGTAGGCCCCGCGTGCGAGCACCGGATCGGCGTACGGCGTCGCGTCGAACGGCTTCGGCGACGGCGCGAACATCTTGCGCCAGATCGCGAGCGGCCAGCGCATCGACAGCGGCCAGACGATGTCGACCGCGCGGTTCTCGTGCTCGACCGGCGCGACGCCGTGCATGAAGTACGCGTACAGCGCCTTCACGTCGTCGTCGGTCAAGCGCGCGTACGACGGAAACGGCATCGCCGGATACAGCGTGTCGCCGTTCTTGCGCACGCCGGCGCGCACCGCGCGGTCGAAGTCCTCGAGCGACCACGTGCCGATGCCGGTCTTCTGCGCCGGCGTGATGTTCGTCGAATAGATCGCGCCGATCGGCGTGTCGAACTTCAGCCCGCCCGCGAACGGCTTGCCGCCGACCGCGGTGTGGCAGGCGACGCAGTCGCCCGCGCGCGCAAGATACGCGCCGCGCGCGACCAGCGCATCGGCGGACTGCGGCGCGGCTGCAGCCGCGGCCGATGCGGCGGCGGGCGTCGCCGCAGGTTGCGCGACGGCCGCCGCGCTGCCGAAGCCGAGCGCCGCGCATGCAGCGCTCGCGGCCAATGCGCGCGACAGGCGGCGCGCGATACGGTGGGTCACGATCCTCTTCATACGGTCACCAGCGGTGCGGGATTTTTCAGGTATTGCTCGCGGATCGCGCGCGCCGACCAGTACGCGAGCGCCGCGACGATGCCGGTCGGGTTGTAGCCGATGCCCTGCGGCAGCGCCGACGCGCCCATCACGAACACGTTGTGCACGTCCCAGCACTGCAGATAGCGGTTCAGCACGCTCGTCTTCGGATCGGTGCCCATCACCGCGCCGCCGACCAGGTGCGTCGTCTGGTACGCACGCGTATCGAAGTGCTTGCCGAACTCGCGCGTCGTTACGCTGATCGCCTTCGGCCCCATCGCTTCCGCGATCTTCTTCATCTGGCCCGTCACGTACTGCGCCATCCGGATGTCGTTGTCCTTCCAGTCGAAGGTCATCCGCAGCAGCGGCTGCCCGTACGAATCGCGATAGGTCGGATCGAGATCGAGATAGACGTCGCGGTACGACATGTTGGTGCCGTGCGCGTCCATCGAGATCGTGTGCGCGTAGTAATCCTTCACCGCCTTCTTCCACGCGGAGCCCCAGCCGGGCGTGCCGGGCGGCACCGCGATCCCGCTGACGGGCTTCACGCCCGCCTGGTTCACCCACAGCGGCGAGCCGCCGACGAAGCCGAGCGGGCCGTGATCGAAGTTGTCCGCGTTGAAGTCGTCGACCGCGACACCGTTGCCGCCGGCACCGACGAACGGGTTCGTGAACGTATCGCGGTCGAAGAACGCCTTGATCGTCGACAGGTTCTGGTACGCGAAATTGCGGCCCACGACGCCTTCGCCGGAGATCGGATCGTACGGCTTGCCGATGCCCGACAGCAGCAGCAGATGCACGTTGTGATACTGGAACGCGGCAACGATCACGAGATCGGCCGGCTGATGCACTTCGCGGCCGGTCGGATCGACGTAGGTGACGCCGGTCGCGCGCTTCTTCGTGTCGTCGAGGTCGACGCGCAGCACGTGGCACTTCGAGCGCAGCTCGAAGTTCGGCGTCTGCTTCAGCGCGGGCAGGATGTTCAGGTTCGGCGACGCCTTCGAATACATGTAGCACGCGTAGCCGCTGCAGTAGCCGCAGAAGTTGCACGGCCCCATCTGCACGCCGTACGGATTCGTGTACGGACCCGACGTGTTCGCCGACGGCAGCCGGTACGGATGCAGCCCGAGCGACTTCGCGGCATCGTAGAAGCGCTGCGCCGAATACGTGTTGAGCTGCGGCGGCAGCGGAAAATGATCGCTGCGGTTCGCCTCGAACACGTTGCCGTCGCCGACCACCTTGCCGCCGACCTTGTACGCCTGCCCCGACGTGCCGAACACCTTCTCCGCGAAGTCGAAATGCGGCTCGAGTTCGTCGTAGCTGACGCCGGTGTCCTGGATCGTCATCCCTTCCGGAATGAATTTCTTTCCGTAGCGCTCTTCATAGTGGCTGCGCAGCCGCAGCTCCTCGGGCGTGATGCGGAAATGCACGCCGGACCAGTGCAGCCCCGCGCCGCCGACGCCCTCGCCCGGCAGAAACGCGGCGAGCTGGCGATACGGCAGCGCCGTGTCGCTGATGCCGTGGCGGATCGACACGGTCGTTTTCGACAGGTCAAGGAACAGCTTCTTGCGGATGTTGTAGGTCAGCTCGTCGATCGTGTTCGGATACGCGCCGTCCGGATAGGTATCGCGATATTCGCCGCGCTCGAGCGCGACGACTTTCAGTCCTGCTTCGGTCAGTTCCTTCGCGAGAATCGCGCCGGTCCAGCCGAAGCCGACGATCACCGCATCGACATGCGGCTTTTTCTCTGCGGCCATCAGCTACGCTCCCCGTTGATCGACACGGGGCCGTACGGATACGGCTTGCCGTTCTGGTTGACGAAATCCATGAAATCGGCGCGCGCGCCCGGAAAGCCGATCATCTTCCATGCCGCCATGCCGCGATTGCCGCCGTGCACCGGATCGCAGAAGTAGCCTTCGCGCGTGTTCTGCAGCAGCTGGCCGAAGAACACGCCGGGCGGCACGTCGTCGATCGGCGCGCTGCCCTTTTCGAGCGCGCCGAGCACCGCGTCGCGCGTCGCCGCGTCGAGATCCGCGAATGCCTTGCCGTGCGTCTTCTCGCAATAGCGATCGACGGCCGCGATGCCGAGGCGGTACACGTCGCGCGGCACGAGCTTCAGCTGATAGCCGAGCTCGGGCACGCCTTGCTGGAACGGTGCCTGCATGTACCACGTCGCACCGTGCGCATACGGCGTTTCCATCTGGCGATCGATGAATTCCGGCACGCCGGCGTCGAGCGCGCCCGGGCCTTCGGCGTCGGCCGGAATCAGCCGGTCGACCGCGGCCTGGACGAACGCCCACTCCTTCGCATCGAAGAAGGTCGGCTTGTACGGCGAACGTTCGGCGTCGGCCGACGCAGCCGACGCGTGGCCGGCCGTCGTCGCGGAAGACGGCGACGAACGCAGGTCGCAGCCGGCGACCGACGCGATCGGCACGAGCGCGACCGACGTGCGCAGAAACCGGCGGCGCGAATTGGGTTTGTCAGATGGGGTAGACATGGTCGGATGTTGGGCGTTGGAGACCGTTGTTCGAACACGCGCATCCCGCATGCGGCGTGCCCGACGGACCGGCCGCGTACGGCAGGCCGTCGTTGTTTTTTCCGTGTGCTGCGAGCAAATTCGACACGGGCGCCGACCGCGCAGGCGGCGGCGCCCTCTCACGCTGCCACGCGCTCGATCGGCGGCGCGCGGCGGGTTCGACCTCTTCACGGGCCTGATTGGCGGACGGCTCGGGCCTGCCGGCCGCGTCCGTCCGTCGTCGCCATGGCTCTCATTCAACTTAGACGCCGCACTTGCGTGTCGCAAGCGCAACGTGCACGACCCTCATTCGAGACATGGGCGACGAGTGCCGCGCATTATATATGGAACCGGTTCCATTTCTATCGAAACAGATGCAATTGATTGCAGCGAAAACCGCAACAATTGAAAAAACGGGGCGGCGGCCACGTGGGCTGCAGCTCGCCGCAGCGCTCAGCGCCGCCACGCCATCGACGCGATCGACAGCGCGAGCGCCGCGCACAGCGGCGAGTAGTACAGCGTGTCCATCCGGGCAAAGCGCGAGCCGCGAATCCGCTTGAAAAAGCCGACGTAACGGAAATCGCCGACGGCGCGCACCGCGAACATCAATGCGAGTACGACGATCGCGATGCCGCTCGCGCCCGGATAACGGCCCGGCCACACCCACCCTGCGTGCGCGGCGACGACGCATGCCGCTGCGAGCAGCGCGGCCGCGATCGTGCAGGTGCCGGCCGTGCTCGGATGCAGCAACGGCACGCCGTCGTGTTCGGGTATCGCCGCACGCTTGCCGCGCCGTCCGCCGCATGCCCAATAGACGTGGACAAGCGCGATCGCGCAGAGCGTCGGCACGCTGAAATACGCAGCGATCATGTCGCGCGGTTCCTCGTATCGTGTGACAAGTGCTTCGCGTCGTGCCGCTTCGGCGCGCACACGCAACGCGTGTGCATCACGATATCGAAACGCCGCCGTTCGTGCATCGACACGCGCGAGCCGTGCCGCACTGCGGCTTGACTTCGGTCAGCCCGTCGCTACCTTTTAGAGCTGTGCTGCAGTCGCGCGCACGACGCGCGCGCAGCGTCCGGCCGACGGAACGCGCGTCGCACAACGACACGCGCGAACGCAACTGCATCGCCCCATCGATCCGCGGCACGGCGACGATAACGACAACCGTTGGAGACGACTCATGCTGATCGGTGTGCCGAAAGAGATCAAGAACCACGAATACCGCGTCGGCCTGACGCCCGCCGGTGCACGCGAGCTCACGCGGCATGGCCACAAGGTGCTCGTGCAGCGCGGTGCGGGCACCGCGATCGGCCTGCTCGACGACGACTACGTCGCCGCCGGCGCAGCACTGTGCGACGGCGCCGAGGAAGTGTTTGCGCGCGCCGACATGATCGTCAAGGTGAAGGAGCCACAGCCCGCCGAATGCGCGATGCTGCGGCGCGGCCAGGTTCTGTACGCCTATCTGCATCTCGCGCCCGATCCGGAACAGGCGGCCGCACTCGTGAAGTCTGGCGCCGTGTGCATCGCCTACGAAACCGTGACCGGGCCCGGCGGCGGCCTGCCGCTGCTCGCGCCGATGAGCGAAGTCGCCGGCCGCATGTCGATCCAGGTCGCGGCCACGCATCTCGAAAGCCCGCGCGGCGGGCGCGGCATGCTGATGGCGGGCGTGCCCGGCGTGCCCGCTGCGCACGTCGTCGTGCTCGGCGCGGGCGTCGTCGGCACCGGCGCCTTGCAGATGGCGGTCGGCCTCGGCGCGCGCGTGACGGTGCTCGATACCAACGTGAGCCGGCTGCGGCAGCTCGACCTGATCTTCGCGAACCGGATCGCGACCGTCTGCTCGAATGCGCAGACGATCGACGAAGCGATCCGCGATGCGGACGTCGTGATCGGCGCGGTGCTGGTACCCGGTGCGTCGGCACCGCGGCTCGTCACGCGCGACATGATCGCGACGATGCGGGCCGGCGCGGTCGTCGTCGACGTCGCGATCGATCAGGGCGGCTGCTTCGAGACCTCGCATCCGACCACGCACGCGGATCCGACCTTCGTCGTCGACGGCGTCGTTCACTACTGCGTCGCGAACATGCCGGGCGCGGTCGCACGCACGTCGACGTTCGCGCTGAACAACGCGACGCTCGGCCACGCACTCGCGCTCGCCGACAAGGGCTGGAAACAGGCGATGATCGACGATCCGCATCTGCGCGCGGGGCTGAACGTCTGCGACGGGCACATCACGTACGAAGCAGTTGCACAGGCGCTGCGGCTGCCGTACGTGCCGGCGATCGACGTGCTCGCGTGATCGCGCGACGGCGCGGCACGCGCCGACCCGTTGCGTTCACGTGCCGTTGCGGCGGCGCTGCGCCGGGCTTCTGTCCGCCGCGCGCGCGAGCAGCGGGCGCAGCTGCGCGAGCGTGCGTGTGTTGAGCACGTCGCGCGGCGTCAACCAGCCGCGCCGTGCCTGATCGACGCCGCCGTCGAGATAGCCGAGTTCGTCCGCGCTCATCGCGTCCGATCCGATCGCGACCGGCACGCCGGCCTTCGCGGCCTCGCGGCACCAGACGTCCGGCAAGTCGAGCCGCTGCGGCTGCGCATCGAGTTCGACGCTGCAGCCGCGCGCCGCCGCGTGCGCGATCACGCGCGGCAGATCGACGTCGCATCCGTCGCGCTCGCCGAGCAAGCGGCCGGCAGGATGCGCGACGATCGTCAGATGCGGATCGTCGATCGCGCGCAGCATCCGCGCGGTCTGTGCGTCGCGCGGCAGATCGAAGCCGTCGCGCACCGCACCGACGACGATCTCGAGCCGGTCGAGCACATCGGCCGGCACGTCGAGGCTGCCGTCGTCGCGTATGCCGGCCTCGACGCCTTTCAGCAGCACGAAGTCGTCGAACGATGCGTTGAGCCGATCGATCTCGTCGAGCTGCCGGAGCAGCCACGTGAAATCCGCCGTACGGCCGCGGCCCGCATCGGGTGCGCGATCGGTCACGGCAAGATAGCCGAGCCCGCGCGAACGCGCGGCCCGAGCGATCGCGTGCAGGCTGTCGCGACCGCCGGATGCGTCGGTATGCACGTGGAAGTCGCCATGAAGATCGCTGCGCTCGACGAGCGTCGGCAGCG